>NZ_JBYFBS010000008.1:0-276910 GCF_057652315.1 Prosthecobacter sp. Pr1
GAATTGGTGGCGATGTTGAAGAATAGCGAATGAACAATTTTCAGCTTGGCTCAGCCTATTTGCAGCGCTGTGCTTCACGAGCTTTTGCATCTTGCTGGTTCACGCCTTCCACCCCGCCCAACTTCCCGCCTACGCGTCCCACCCATGGCCACCACGATCCGGCACCCGAAAGCAATTTCTTAACAGATTAGACAGACAGACAGAAGCAGCTAGGGCTCGTTTCATGAAGTTGTAAAACCTACGCCCTAAGTCCGGTTTTCTAAAAGGACGATGCCGCCGTGTTTTAAGCCTGTCCCGCCCCATGGGCGATCAAGATTCGGCGAGGTAATGTGAGATCTTGGCAAGAAGCGATGTCTTCTGGACCGGTTTGCAGAGGTGATCGGTCATGCCAGATGCATAGCACTCGCCGATGAACCCGGTCTCGACATTGGCGGTGAGAGCAATGACGGGAAGCCGACCTCGCTTTCCCGGCAGCTTTCGAATATGCCGTGTGGCCTCGTAGCCGTCCATGCCAGGCATCTGGCAGTCCATGAGGATGGCGTCGTAACAGCCTTTTTTGACCTTGCTGACGGCCTCTTCGCCATCGAAGGCGAGATCCACCTTCAATCCAGTCGGCTCCATCATGAGCTTCGCCACCATGCGGCTCGTCTGGCTGTCATCGACGACGAGAATTCGTCCCGTGAGCCGTTCGGGAATGGCGGCAGGCAGGTCGCTCTCCAACAAAGGCACGGATGTGCTGGGGCTGGGACGGGGTAGCGACAAGGTGAAGCGGAATTCAGAACCGGTGCCTTTCTTACTGGCCACCGTGATGTCACCGCCCATCAGCCGCAGAAGTGCCTGCGAGATGGCCAGACCGAGGCCGGTACCAGCGTACTTGCGAACGTTGAGATTCGAGTCGCCTTGATTGAACGGTTCAAACAAATGCTCCAAGGCCTGCGGCGAAATGCCGACGCCCGTGTCCGTGATGCAGAAGGTGAAAGAATGCCTGTTGATGGCGCCGCGGCCCGTTTTGACATCAAGGCGCACACTACCACGGTCGGTGAACTTGATGGCATTGCCGATGAGGTTGATCAGCACCTGGCGGAGCCTACCTTCATCGCCGAGGACCCTGCACTCTCGCTGCTTCGGCATGTGGCATTCGAGCTGGATGTCCTTGGCTTCGGCGCGATGGCGCATGAGCTGGATGACGTTTTTCACGAGCGCCTGGAGGTCAAAGGGCTCGTGCTTGATCTCCACCCTGCCGGCCTCGACTTTGGAGATGTCAAGAATGTCCCCGATGATGTCTAGGAGCGCCGTGGCGGATTGCTCGGCGATCGTGACGAGGGAGGACTGGACCGGAGTGAGCGAGGTGTCCTGCAGCAACTGCAGCATGCCAATGACACCATTCATCGGCGTGCGGATCTCGTGGCTCATGCTGGCCACGAAGACGCTTTTGGCCTGGCTGGCAGACTCGGCCTGCTGGCGTGCCTGGCGCTGGAGCTCTTCCGCCTCACGCAGACGTTCTTCGAGGGCCTTCTGCCGTGAGATGTCGAGATGCGTGCCGACAAAACGTCGTGCACGACCCTTTTCGTCCCGTAGGGCACGACCACGGGCCATGACCCACACATAATGACCTTCTTTGTGACGGAGGCGGTGCAGATTTTCGTAGATCTCCGTCATGCCGGCCATGTGCTCGCTCACCAGTTGCAGGCTGCGATCGAGATCCTCCGGATGGACGCGGGAGTGCCATGCATCCAGGTTGCTCACGATCTCATTATCATGATAGCCCAGCGTCGCTTTCCACTCAGGTGAGAGCACCATGGCGCCCGAGTCCAAACACCAGTCCCAGAAACCGATCTCGCTGCCTTTGACGGCCAGCGAAAGCCGTTCCTCCGACTCATGCAGGTCGGTCATCTGCCTCCGGATGATCGCGGCACTGGCACGGTTTGCATACAAGGCAGCTACCTGCGCCGTGAAGACACGGAATGACTGCGCTTCATTCTCGCTCAGCGCATCGTGAAAATCTGCGACCGCCATCGTGATGCCGGTGATCAGCAGCCCGAGCGGTTTCCCGCCGGGATGCCTGTAACAGCCGACGAGCATCTGGGAGAAATCGAGGGCTGCCTGCTGGAGTTCAGGTCTCTCTGCGGCAAAAAAGCAAGCCTTGTCCTCTTGGACCGTGATGCGCGATTCGAGCCAGGAACGAATGCGCTCGAAGGATGCATGGCCAGCTCGAAAACCCGATGAGGCGGCCGGTTCCGACAGCAGGCGACCCTGCTCGTCAAAGAGCCAGAACAAGCCCACTTCAAGCTCGAACACATCTAGGAGCGCGTCAGCTACCATGATGGCGAAGGCCTCGTCAGAATCGGCGTGAAGCGCCTGTGTGCTGAAGGCGTGAATGCGGCCGAAACGCCCGAGTTCGCAGTCGAGCCTGTTCCGCATGTCAATGAGCTCCTGCTCGACCACGGAGAAACGCGTCACACGGCGCTGTAGCTCGTCGTAACTTTGCTTCAGCACCGCAAGGGCGGGCGTTTCTTCTTTGTCAGTCATCATCTGGATGAGACATTCTCAACGGCGGTAGATGGCATAGATGGCCGTGGTGTAGTTGTGGTAGGTGTTGACGCCGCCCAGCCGTGCGAACTCGCCAAAGCCATACATGCCCAGCCAGGGCGGCACGACACCGTCGCTGCTCAGCGGAAACTGCATCCGGCCCACAAGCTCTTCCTTCATCACGCGATTTAAGAGGTAGCGGCCTCGCGCGAGGCAGTCCGCGTGGAAAACAGCCACTGGCTTGCGTCCGCCCCCCCGTTCCACCATCGCGGCCATCATCCGGCCCATGTCAGCGAAAATGCGCTCCTCGTCCCGGACGGTGAGCCAAAGCCGTGTTCCTTCGCGGATCGTCGTGGCGTAGTGCATGGCCCCGCCGGCATCCCGTTTGGTCACCACACGCAAGATGTGAGGGTTGCCATATTCCACCGCCAGCCTGGCTGGAAGCTCCTCGGCCAGTGCTCCCACGGGGATCGAGTCGCCACAGGTGGCTTTTTCAGGATCGAGCCCCAGGCGGCTGGTGTACTCCTGCCAGGCCGGGCGGCCGTTCAATTCGAGGATGCGGGTGCCCTCGGCACGTGTGACCACCATCGGCTCGCCCACGGCGAGAAAGCCATGTGTGGCCTGAGTGTCCACCTCCAGAGAAGGATCGGCAAATCCCACTGCCCATGCGCCATGCTCAAAAACCTGGTCATCGACGATTTGGTAGCTGACCACGCCGCGCATGTTGTCCGAGGAGGTCGCGCCAAAGATCGTCACATCCGGTCCAAAGACCGATTCGATGCCGGCGATGGCCCTGTCATTGGCGATATCGATTCCCGAGGCCAAGAAGTGAATCATCGTGATGCCGGGCTGCTGAGCCTTGAGCTGCCGGGCCAGTTCCGCCGCCTTTTCGAAGGCATTATGGCCGTAGATGCCGTCCAGATGAGCGACAGCCAGCTCCGGTCCACGGACAGCCATCAGCGCCACGTCCTTCATCGACTCGCTCACGCCTTCGCAGCCCACGATGCCGCAGCAGGAGGCCCCCACGACGCGCACCCCTGGAATCTGCCGCCGCACCTCATCGGCCAAGACGAGGTAATCATGCCCGATCGAGGCATGGAGCATGACGAGGTCGCATTTTTTGTCGGCTCCGAGGGCGGCTTCAAGGCATTCCTGGATGGCATGCCTTGAATTCACCATACGAGTACTGGCCGAAAAGAATTCAAGCATCTGACAAAAGCAGTGAGGGTTGGATGACTAAGATGGAGGGGCTGCGATGCCACGCCTATGAACGGGTTAACCTAGCCTGTTTCAGTCTCGCCCCACCATTGCCTTTTTGGGTTACCCCAACGGCATATTAACTGATAACAACTGGAACCAGATCACCCGCCGCTATCACGCTAACAGCTCCTTGATCGCCTGCCTTGGGATTGGGGAGTTAGATCACAAGGTCGATGCCCATGGCTTGGGAGAACTTGGCGACGATCTCTTTCGGCACGACGGGGCTCGGCTGGCTAGCCGCTGATGTCGTCGGACTTGCCGATAACTTCGCCGCCTCTCACGCCGCCGGCGAAGTTCACGGTCCAACAGTTCGGCCAATGGTCGGGTGCCCCCGCATGAATCGCGTTCACGCAAATTTTCAGGATGTCCCCGCCACTGGGTCTGCGTGAAAGCTCCGCGAGGACCGCGTAATCAGTCGATCCACGGCACATGAAGCGATTATACCATAATCTGTTTGCAACCCTCAAGCGTAAGCTGCGGGTTGTAACAACGAACCCCCCCCAATTAGCGTATTGAATTCAGTCTTCAGCTCATACAGTTCCGAGGATGTTCAGACACTCAGGAAATTTCTCTCAGGATCAAACTTCTTCGCCTTCGGGGAAAAAGTAAGCCGCCAAATACATGCCACAACCGAGGGCCAAACTCATCTTCCATTCTTTGAAAAGCTCCATGCCGACTCATGAACCTAGCTTTGATGTGCTGATTATTGGCACAGGTGTCTCAGGTCTCATCGCGGCGCGTAAGATACAGAGTGCTGGTCGCAGCGTGCTTTTGCTGGATAAAGGGCGCGGTCTCGGCGGCAGGCTGGCCAGTCGTCGTATCGGTGCGGCCACCTTTGATCATGGAGCGCAGTTCATCACCACCCGGGATGCCCGTTTTAAAGAGATCCTCAAACAGGGCGCGGAGGCTGGCATGATGACGGAATGGTGCCAGGGCTTCTCCACTGAGTCTGACGGGCACACGCGCTGGCGAGGCCAGCCAGCCATGACGGCCTTCGCCAAGTATCTGGCGCAGGGCCTGGAAACACGAATGGAAAAGCAGGTCGTGGCCCTCAGACGTGCCGGTGATCGCTACTC
This sequence comes from Prosthecobacter sp. Pr1, assembly GCF_057652315.1. Classification (NCBI taxonomy): domain Bacteria; kingdom Pseudomonadati; phylum Verrucomicrobiota; class Verrucomicrobiia; order Verrucomicrobiales; family Verrucomicrobiaceae; genus Prosthecobacter; species Prosthecobacter sp. Pr1. The sequence goes on from NZ_JBYFBS010000008.1 coordinate 4,866, forward strand.
GGTCGAGACCAGCACTGGAGAGCTTTACTCAGCGGCGGCAGTACTGCTCACACCTCCGGTGCCACAATCTCTTGCGCTGCTGGCAGCGGGTGAAATCGCACTTGATCCTGCGATGCGGATACGGCTTGAAGGCATTCAATACGAACGCTGCCTGGCCGTCATGGCCGTGCTGAAAGGTCCTTCTTCAATTCCGCCTCCAGGTGGACTTGTGCCGACCAGCGGCCCGGTTTCATGGATCGCCGACAATCAGCTCAAAGGCATCTCCGTGGAACCTGCGGTCACGATTCATGCCAATCATGAATTCAGTCTCGCGCACTGGGATGAGGATCGCATGGAGAGCGGGCGGCTGCTCCTTGATGCCTCCCAACCATGGCTGGGTGCCGAAGTGCTGAGCTACCAGGCACACGGCTGGCGCTACAGCAAGCCCATTCAAGTTGATGCGCATCCCTGCGCCCTGTTGCAGGTAGCTCCGCCCCTCGTGATGGCAGGAGACGCCTTTGCAGGGCCGAGAGTCGAAGGTGCGGCGCTATCTGGAATGGCCGCAGCCGAGACGCTGCTCGCCAATCTGCCTCATTGAGGAGCTGCAAGCCAGTGTGCCACACTCTTTTAGAATCAGCCATCGTGGCTGGGAGGGAGTCACACCCAACCCACCCGCTATTCTGATAAGTTGCGCGGAAATTCGTCCACACCACTGACGCCGTCCGTAAAGACTATGGCGATTTCTGCCTGCCACCCTCTGCCACATGAAACATACACCTCTGATGCTCATCTTTCTGATGGGCCTCCTCAGCTCCTGCGCTTCGAAGCAGATCTGCACCAGATCCATCACCTCCTCCGAACCTAAAGCACAGGCCCTTGTCACAGCCTCACAGAAGGCTCATGGAAGCTTCGCCTTTGATCGAATCATGGATCTAAGCGTGCGCTATGAAGGCAAGTGGGCGTCCATCGGGCCACTCTTTCAGCCTGTGCTGGTGGACTCAAAGTTCCGTGGGGCGTCTGAGGAAAGGATTATCCTCTCACCCAGAATCATCGCGCAATCCCACACCGGACCGGGAGGCGTGAAGAAAGTGCTGCGTTCGCCTGGTAAAATCGCCATTGCCTACAATGGCACGGCCACTGATGACGACGAGACCGAGCAGGCCGCAGCGCTCGTGGCTGATGCCTACGCGCTCTTTCTGCTTGGCCCATTCTATTTCCAGCAAAGCGGCACGGTCTTCGCCATGAATGGCGAGTCGTTCGTTGATCAGGCCCTGTGTGATGAGGTGCTCGCCATCCTGCGCCCAGGTTTGGGCATGGCAGAAGAGGACCGCGTCATCCTCCACATCGACCGCAGCAGCAAGCTTCTACGCAGAGTGCGCCTCACACTCAACGGCCTGGACAGCACCCGTGGAGCCGAGGTGGATGTAACCCTCCGTGATTTCAAGAAAATAGACGGCGTCCTTTGGCCTACCGACTTTGATGAGCGAATCCGCAGCCCATTCAAGCTCCACGCCCATCATTGGAATCTTCGCGGCCTGGAGAGCAATCGTGGCCTGAGCACTCGTGATTTAAAACTCGTCCAATGGACCCGCAAGGCTGCCAATCCAAGCGCAGCTATCACGCATTGATCTTCATGGAGAAGACTGCGGACTCACTCACAGGCCTCGCCATGGGCGGCTTCATTGGCGATGCCCTCGCCATGCCCGTGCATTGGTATTACGACCGCTCAGCTTTGCGCCATGACTACGGTACCATCCGTGATTACAAGGCCCCGAAATCTCCGCATCCCGGCAGCATTCTCTGGCGCTCTGAATACACCGCGATCAACGAGCGCAGAAACATTCTGCATGATCAGGCGCGCTACTGGGGACAGCGCGGAATCCACTATCACCAATTCCTGAGGGCCGGTGAGAACACGCTGAACCTCCAGCTCGCCAAGGTCTTGATGGATTCCCTGATCACCTGCGGCGACTACGATGCGGATGACTATCTCACGCGCTACATCGACTTCATGCTCACGCCTGGGAAGCATCGGGACACCTACGTCGAGGAGTGTCATCGCAAGTTCTTCACCGCCTATGCGCGTGGCACCGCTCCGAGAAAATGTGCAGGCACAGACATCCACATTGGCGGCCTGGCCCATGCCGGTGTTTTAAGCGCCTATTTCCGTGGCGACCTCGAAGCCACACGGAAAGCCGTGCGCGAGCACGTCAGCCTTACACATCGCTCTCCTGAGGTGCTCGCAGCAGCAGACGCCCTGGGGAGGATGGCTTGTGACCTGCTCAAGGGCTTGCCCCTGCGTGAAGCCATACTCGCCCATGGCAGCGATTGGTTCTCTCAACGCAAAGCCCTGGAATGGTCCAAAGATCCCGACGAGGTCGTGATCGGCAGGCGCGTCAGCCCGGCCTGCTACATTGCGGAAGCCTTCCCCGCATCCTTGTACCTGGCATGGAAATATGCCGATGACTTTGAAAGCGGCGTCACCGCCAATGCGAATGTCGGCGGTGACAACTGCCATCGTGGAGCCGTGATCGGCGCTTTGATTGGCGGGGCTGTGAGCGTTTCAAAGATGCCTCAGAGGTATGTCGATGGCATCGACGATGCCACCCGCCTCAAATGTCAGATCGAAACCATCGTCACTCGTCCATGAAGACCAACCTCAGCAGCGAACAAGCCTCTTTCGTCGTCCGCCTCGCCTGGGAGGACCGCACGAGCTTTGAAGAGATCCGAGAGCGCACCGGCTTTGTAGAAAGTCAGGTCATCGACCTCATGCGTCGTGAGCTCAAACCCTCCAGCTTCCGCTGCTGGCGGAAGCGCGTCAGCGGTCGAGTCACCAAACACCGCAAACGGCTTGAGTTAAGGCTCAAAGGCTGACAGCAACTCAGCCGGGCGGCGGATTCACTGCCTTTGGCAGAACGAGTCGTCCCGTCGCTTCATGACCGACGTATCGTTCATGCCAGTTGATTCAGAGTCTTCATCTTGAAAACAGCCCTCATCCTCTTCTCCGCCCTTTCCTTCCTCGGTTATGGATCGGCGTGTTTTTTATCGAGCCGCCTGAAGCAGGAGTTTCTTCGTTACCACCTCGCAGCGCATCGCATCATGGTGGGTACACTGCAGGGGTTCGCGGGGATCGGCCTGCTGGCGGGAATGAGCCAGCCATGGATGGGCCAGCTGGCAGCAGGAGGTCTGGCGCTGATGATGTTGATTGCCGTCTTCGTCCGCATCCAGATCAAGGACACCCTGCTGCAAACCATCCCGGCGGTGTTTTATCTGGCGCTCAACACCTATCTCTGCATTGCCGGATTCTGAAAGGCACACCACCTACAGCAGCGCAATGGCGGCGCACATCGCCAGTACCGCGAGAGAGGGCAGCGCCTTGCTGATCGGATCTTTCACTTTGAGGTGCATGAAGAAGGCCCCCAGCATGAGACCTCCCATGCCAAATGCCGCAGGTTGTGCCAAACTGGGAATCCAAAACGAGGCCAGGAGCGCCAGTGCAAAGCCAACTTTGAGAACGCCAATGAGGCAGAAAATCGGGAAAGGCAGCCCATAGACGGCGAACTCCTCGCGCAGGGTTTTCGCATCCTTGCCTCGGTACGCGGTCGCTTTGCCGGAACGCAGGAGCCAGACATTGAGAATGCCAAGCGCCACGGTAAGTTTCAGAAAGATGATGAGATAAAACATGGTAATGAGGCAAAAGATTCGACTTCGGTGGAATCAAGAAAGGTCAGCATGCTTCACTCACTCTAAACAGCAAGCTAATCCCTACCATTGGTCATAGAGCGACCTCACGGCGTGAGTTTTTCGATCCAATCCGCGATCTTCCCGCGCATTTCATGCGCAGTAGAATTGCTCGTCGCGTTTTGGGTCTGCGTTTGAGCCATCGTTTCCGCATCACCCCCGCCGCGCACGATTTGGGAGGCGGCGGAGTCCAGAATTTGCTGGGCTTCAGCATTCGGCCGGGCCTTCAAGGCCTCCCGAAGCAGCCACAGGTACTCGTAGTCGTCGCAGCCTTCGCGCATGAGTTCCCAGCGCAGGCTGGGCAGTGGCGCACCGCTGAGTGGATCAGGGTAAAACATCTGGCCCATGCCCCAGACCGTCGCCCCATTGAACTGCGCATACACCAGCACCGGAGCCTCCCATGCGGTGCGGTAGCTGCCGAGTGTCTCAAAAGTCAGCCATCCACGGGCACCGATCTGCCAGGCCAGCCAGCCGAAGCTGCGGGCACTGATGGCCGGGTAGTCGATGAAGCTGCGGTAGTTGTCGCAAAAAGTGACGATCTCGCCGTGCTTCTCGGCACGTTCCTTGGCCGCTGCGGCGTGATCGAGATTTCGCAGGCACCAGTGGTCGATGTGGCCGATGAGTCCCTCCACCGGATCAGCCGTGCAGAAGGTACGCAGGCCTGGAGCGACCTCCCGCACAAAGTGCACGTAGTTGCGCACCACCTCGTAGTTGTTGGCCGAGATATCCTGGGCGCGATCACCAGTGTGGTAGGTGTAAGGCTCGTCCATCGTGGCGATGAACGCGCGGTCCAGCCACCCGCGCTGCTTCAACACGCCATGCATGTGCTTCAGGTAGCTGCCAAACAGCGTGGTGAACTCCGGCGTCAGCGTTTTGTCCGGCTTACAGATCACCGCGCCCAGCCACTTCTGATTGGTCACCGCCGGGAAGTGATGCAGGAAGTACATCCCCTGCGCCATGGACGGTTCGGGATAAAAACCCCACACAGGCACAAACACATGCGTGCCGCCGTTTTGAAACACAGCCTCCACCGCTTGCTCCCACGCGGCGCTATCAACCGTGAGCAAGCCGTTCTTGCCGATCTTCAGCTTGGGTGAGGGCATCAGCGGCTCCGGCGTCTGCCGATGTTCGATGAAGCCGCGCTGCATCTCCGCTAGACGCTCCGACGTGCGTTGCGCTTCAGGAAGCTCGCGTAGATTCGCATAACTCGTGTTCAGCAGTGGCGAACGCTCCGGCAAAGCGAAGCGCCGCACGTTCAGAACAACACGGATCGTGTCTTCCGGCGCGAGATCTGGCTTCATCCACGTCTCCTTGCGAAAGACCAGCTTCACCGTGCCCTCGTAGCGCCCCGGATGCGCATCCCTCGGCACCTGCACCGTGATGAGAAACTGAAGATTGTGCCCTGGCCGCACCTCACCGCGATTCGCCAGCAAGGGATCAGGAAACTGCCCCACGCCAACCGGATAAGGCATCGCCTGCTTGATCCGCGTGCCACTTGGCTCGTCGATGAAGACGTAGCCCAGCCGCTGAGCCGTGATGTTTACCGCCGGGATGACGCTGCCATCGGCATGCTTCAAAGCACCCGCAACAACACTGACCTCCCGCAGCGGCACCTGGGGTCGCAGCACGGCCACAAACGGCTCCCGCTCTCCTCGTGCCGCACTCATCATCACCGCTGGGGCGATGGGCGTGACGGGCAGTTCCTCATCCGCCTTCACCTTCTCCACTGGATAGACAGCCCACACCCGGTGATGCCAGCCTTCCGTGACGAGATCAGCGGCGGAGAGGCTCTGGAAAGCCAAAAGGAAAAGAAGGAAGCGCATGGGGGGAAGGTCTTTATCTCAAACCCTCCACGCCGTCTTCAAATTTTGCAGAACTGTTCCAAGTCCTTATCGCTTGAGAGCACGATGGATTACCCCTGATTGGCCAGAATCAGATCAATCAAATATTCAACTGCAGATCATTGGACCTCCATTCACTTAACAGCGGGTTACCACACTTTACTCTGATTAATTTCCGCTTTCATCAGAAGTCTGTTTTAGCATTTAGGCAATGCTTGAAAGCCAACGTATCGACCAAGAATTGCTCCAACATCCTAAATACTCAAAGAAGGGCTGGATCGGCGTGGACCTTGATGGCACGCTGGCAAGATGTGAGCCCAGCATGGGTCCACGTCATATTGGCGCGCCGGTGCCGCAGATGCTTAAACGGGTCCGCTTCTGGCTTAAAACGGGGCGCACCGTCAAAATTTTCACCGCTCGTGCCGGCGACCCCTACGAAGAGAGCAACATTCATCAATGGTGTTCCCGTCACGGGCTGCCCAAGCTTGAGATCACGAATTGTAAAGATCACAGCATGCTTGCCTTATGGGATGACCGTGCCGTCGGTGTTGTCAGCAATATGGGTGTGCCCATTCTGCCCGCCCCCATGACTCTATGGCAGTCTTTTCGACTGCGCCTGCTGATTTTAGCAGGCGGCAGCGCGGTCATGAACGTTGATCAACGCCACCTGCAGGGCCAGCTTCATGCAGCCAAGGAGGCCAGCAGGGGCATTCTCGAATGTGATGCATAGGAAAAGATCGGCCCTATGCCGCAGAGAGGCAGTTCAGCATGACAAGGTCTCATTGATCAAGTTAACACAACTTGCTTCTGCAGAACTGCGCGGAGGCAGATTAATCAGGCTTTTCCGTCCCATCATGCCGTCCAGGCAGCGCCGTTCGTTTTGCATCTCATAATGTCAAATGCGGTAACCCAGAACATCATTTTATTTAGTCCACGGTCTCAGCAACTAAAGAAGAATGTTATCAATCCACATTCAGAATTTAGAAAAATGAAGAAGAGCGTGCTGATTATTGCTGAACATATAATGGTTGGCGAATTCCTGACGGCTTTCCTGCAGGATCAGTTTAAAGATTTCACCATCTTCAACGCCACATCCATAAATGAAGCTCGCGAGCTTCTTCACAGCGTTTCGTTCGACATTGTTTTGACCGACGTTCTCGGGCTTGATCATTCTGTTCTTTCGATAATAAAAGACATATCACTCACATCTCCAAAGACGCGCTGCCTTCTGCTGGGCGCCGAAGCCAATGCCTCATGGATAGATCGCGCAATGCGTGCGGGTGCCCGCGGGTTCCTTACCAAGGCATGTCCCAGCGATGAGATCGTGAAAGCCGTAGATGCATTAATTCAGGGGCGAAGCCACCTGTCACCTGATGCGATTCAAAGCCTGTCAGAGCACGTAGCTAATGGAAAAAACGGCTTCCCTCACAACGCTCTGAGTCCGCGCGAGCTTCAAATTTTCGTGCAGATTGCCAAAGGTTTATCACTCAAGAACATCTCGTCTAATCTGAAATTATCTTCCAGCACCGTTGGAGTGCACAAGCACAACATCAGTAAAAAGACCGGCATCAAGTCTTCTGCGAAGATTGCTCACTATTGCATCGAGCACGGACTCCTGAGCAGCGCGGCCTGACATAGCTGCCCAAAGCCCCGCCGGTAACCGATGCAACACATCGGATGAATTGTTTTTTCGTGAAGTCAGGCCAATAGCTGGCGGCGGTCACACAAACCGCCACCAGCCCAACAGCCCCAGCACGAACGCCTGCTCATGCGGAGTAGATGATTTGTCGTGTTAAATGCTCAGAGTGGCAAACATTGCATTGGGGTAACACGCCGAGGCAATCAAGGGTTAACCCAATCGAGCAATCGCTGCGGTAAACTCTCTTGGTTACTTTGAGAGAATGATTTTGCCCCCCTCCTTTGCCCCACTCCTGAATCCGCATCAGTTGGATGCCATTCATACGAGCACATCGGATACTCGATCTCCTCTGGAAATTCCTGGTTTGGAAGATGCCTGCGAATTGCTGGGAGGCACCCATGCCTGGGTGACGCGCCATAGGGGCAACAACTGCCAACTCGTCAATCTTTTAGGCTCCGCCATGGAGATCGATTCCTCGTTGAACGCCCTTCTCGTGAATTCAGCACAAAACTCCCGCGAAAGACCTGTGCTGTTGTTGCGCTGGAAAGATAAAACCCACATGTGCGCCAGACTTTCAACGCAGCCGGAGGCGGATGGTTGCACCTACTCGCTCAGCATGTTGTTTGAAGGTCAGTTTGAACTGACTTCGCGTCTGGCGGGATTCGTGGACGGCCTTAGGTGCAGCATGCAGGCACTAATCAGCTGGCAGCTTTCAAAGCAAAGCGTGGAATTGGCTCAGGCATTGGGAAAACAAACCATTTCCTGCACCTGCTGCCACCGCTATCATTCCTTTGAACATGGCTGGATGCACTGGGATCACCAAAGTAATCTGAGGGACGTGCAGGGCACCTTCCGCACGGTTTGCGAGAAGTGTGCGCTGGCGCTTTACAGCTTTGTGCTGCAAGATCAGGCCTAAAATCTTCCGCCATACCATTCACAGTGCCTCATTATTCCCTGACATCTCCCCAGCGAACCGCCCTGGTCGAAGACGATCCCGTTTATCGCGCCTATCTCTCCGGCCTGCTCAAGAACACACCGGAAGTCGAACTGGTGCATGCCTGGGAAAGTGCTGAGGCCATGCTGGCGGACACTCGTTTCCTGCTTGTGGAACTGCTGTTCATTGACCTGGAACTTCCCGGCATCAGTGGTCTGGAATTAATCTCGCAACTCAACAAGCTCCAAAATCCCCCTCGGTGCGTGGTGCTCACCTCATCGCTTGAGCCGGAGCATGTCTTTTCCGCCATACGGGGTGGGGCATCCGGCTATGTAGTCAAAACTTTGGATACTCAGGCTTTTTTAGAAAATCTGAGGCAGGTGATCCAAGACGGAGTCAGCCTGAGCCCGTTCATCGCGCGCATGCTGATTGATGAGTTCCGTCATGCGCCTCCCCAGCCTGGAGGCAGGTATCTGGCTCTGAAAACACTCACCTCCCGCGAGCGCCAGGTGCTGGACAGCATGGCCAAGCATGGCAGTGCGAAGGGCATGGGCGAAGCACTGGGCCTCAGCCATGAGACCGTGCGCGTACACATGAAAAAAATCTATCAGAAGCTTCACGTAAAATCAAAATCTGAAGCCCTGGCGGTGCTGGCTCAGGAGACCCAGCGATGATTCATCCTGTTGCCATGCTCTGCTGAAGCACTGCCGCAGAATGTTGAAGATGATCACTGAATTCTTCAAGCAAACCTGCGTCGACACGCTTGTCATTGCGAATTGCTATCTCCACAAAGGTGCAAGCATCCATGAGTGAGCGCATGCCAAAAATGGAACTTGCTCCGCGCAGCGCGTGGGCTTCTTTTCGCGCCACTTCCGGCTGGCGTCGCTTCAAAGCCGCCATGAGTCGCTGATGGCGGCCAGGTGCTTCTTCCAGCCATATGTCCGCAAGTTTGCGAGCCTCCACCGCACCAATCTGTTCCGTCAGTGGTGCAAGAGGATCATCCATGGCAGCAGGCACCGTTTTCCCACCGCTGCCTTCCGCCGCACCAGGCTGCCGCGAAATATCGACCAGCAATCGCTCCAGCGATTCGGAACTAAAGGGCTTGGACAGATACTCGTTCATGCCTGAGGCAAAGCAGCGCTCACGCTCTTCAGGCAGCGCGCTCGCTGTCATCGCGATGATCTTGCACCCACCCCGTTTTTGCTGTTTGCCACGCCGGCTTTCCCACTGGCGGATTTTCTGCGTGGCCGCATGGCCGTCCATGATCGGCATCTGGCAATCCATGAGCACGACGTCAAAAGACTCTTTCTGAAATGCTGCCACAGCTTCCTTGCCATTAACGGCCACCACCGGTTTGCACCCGAGATCATCCAGCAGCAGACAGGCCAGACGTGCATTGATGCGGTTGTCTTCTGCCACCAAGACGTTAAGCCCCAGCGCCAGCCGGTGCGTCGAGGAGGTTTTGCCTTCCGCAGATGGCGCAGCCACGGGCCAGACAGCCCGCCGCAGGGCCTGGCGTCGCAAAGGCATAGTGACCGCCTGCACCTCCGCAAGTGCTGCGCCTGCTTCATAGATCCCCGAACCGATAAGCACCACCTGCCACCGATTCAAGCCTGCCCCATTTGGCTGCGCAGTTCGCTTCTTTACAACCGTCGCAGGCATCCAGGCGGCATCCATCACCAGCACCTCATCTGCTGCACGTCCCGAGGCCAGATGCCTGCGAATTTGCACACGTTCTAATTCATGAAAATCCACGCCCGGCGCTGCCAGCGCGGCGCGGATGCTCTCCCGTACACGTGGTGATGCGTGGGCGATCCACACCTGCTGCGGCTGGGCCTGCTGAGCGGCATGCCGAGCAGGCACGGCATGCAGCGGCACGCGGAACCAGAACTGCGCCCCCTCCCCTGCCTCGCTCTCCACTCCGATGCCACCGCTCATCGCGTCCACCAGCTTCTTGCAAATGGCCAGCCCGAGCCCCGTGCCACCAAAACGGCGTGACTGTGAGCTGTCGACCTGGCTGAATGGCTTGAAAAGACGCTCGTGCGCCGCCTTCGGCAGTCCGATTCCTGAGTCTTCCACGCGAAACTCAATCTGATCTCCCAAACCTGACACTCGAATGGTCACATGACCATTTTCAGTGAACTTGACTGCATTGCCCGCTAGATTAAGCAGCACCTGTCGCAGGCGTCCGGCATCTCCGCGAATCACCTCCGGCAGTTCGGGGGCAAGAATGGTGGTCAGTTCCAGCCCTTTTGAAGTGGCCTCATGGTGCAAAAGATCCGCCACGCCCTCGACCAGTTCGTCCAGCACCACGGGACGTTCGACCAGTTCGATCTGGCCAGCCTCGATCTTCGCAAAGTTGAGGATGTCATCGATGATGTTTATAAGCGCTCCGCCGCTATGCTGAACAGCATCCACCATCTCCGACTGTCTTGCATCAAGCTTGCTCTTCTTCAGCAGTCCGGTCATGCCGATGACACCGTTCATGGGTGTGCGGATTTCATGGCTCATCATCGCCAGGAATTCGCTCTTCGCGCGGCTGGCTGCCTCCGCCTTGTCACGCGCGGCACGCAGCTCCTCCTCGATCTGGCGGCGGCGCTCACCCTCACGCCGCGCCACGATCATACTGCTCACGGCAGCGAGAAATGGATCCAGTTCCCTTAACCCGTCCTTGTCATAGCCATCCGGGCGGTTGGCCAGGCCGATCAGCCCCACCATCTCCAGCCCGTTGTATATCGGCAATCCCAGGAAAGTGTGAATAGGCGGATGTCCAGGTGGCAGCCCGCCACGGCGTGGATCGCTCGCTGCATCATTTGCGATCACCACATCCCTGGTGACCAGCGCCGCTCCGAAAAGCGACTTCAAATTGCGGAACTCAAGTCCCTTCGGCCTCATCGACTGCATGTACAGCCGTATCTCGTCATTCCATGAAATGTCAGTCAGCGCATAGGAGCGGAGATAGGGCTGGCTCTGCTCATCCTTCAACACTTCAGCAATGAAGCCAAAACCGCTGTGAGTGTGCTGTACGACGACATCCAGCAGCCCGGTGAACACAGCCCCCACATCCGTGGTGCCGATGAAGTGCTCCTGTGCCGCACGAATGCCATTGAGCAGTTCAGCACGCCGCTTCGCCGCCTCCTCAGACTCCTTGCGGATGTGAATGTTCATCTGCGTGCCGATCATCCGCTGCGGCTTGCCTTCTTTTGTGAAGGAGACGATGCGGCCCACATCCTGCACCCATTTCCACGAGCCGTCTTTGCAGCGCAGACGATGCTCGCAAATGTAGTCGGGGGTCTCGCCGCTGAGACACTTGCTCATCGTGTCCATCACCAAGGGGAGGTCGTCTGGATGTACGCGTGAGGCCCAGCTGTCCACGTGCTGCGGCCACTCTCCCGCCTCATAGCCGAGCATTTGCTGCACGCGGTCGGTGTAAAGCACATAGCCACTGATGATGTTCCAGTCCCACACTCCCAGGCCGTTGTTTTGCAGGGCAAAGTGCCAGCGCTCCTCGGTTTGCTGCAAAGTACGCTGGGCCTCCACCAGCTCAGTGATGTCCAGCACAGTGCCGAGAATCTCGCGTGCTCTGCCACTCGAGTCATGGCTTACCTCAGCACTGCTGCGGAGGTGGCGCACCTCGCCGTCCGGACGTGTGATGCGGTAGGTGATCGTCATCGGCTCTCCGGTTTTCGCCACGGAATCAATGAACTGCATCACCATTTCAAAATCGTCGGGATGAATGGCGCGACGGCAGAAGTCCATGTCCACCTCCACTGTACCGGGCTCGTATCCGTAGATGCGATACTTCTCATCTGACCACCTCACCGCGCCGCTCGCGAGCTCCAGATTCCAGTTGCCCAGATGGGAAATACGCTGGGCCTGCTTGTATGCGTCCTCAGTCTGGACCTTTTCCGTCACATCTTGCATCGTGCCGACCAGGCGGCAGGGCAAGTTTTCGGCATCCAGCTCTGCCGTCGCCAGCGTGTGCACATGGCGGATCTCACCGCTCGGCCTCGTGACGCGGTAACTGACCTCCTGGCTCTCTCCCGTGCGTGCCACGGCCTCCAGCACCTCCAAAAACCGCGGCAGATCCTCCGGCAGCACACAGCTGCGCACATGGTCCAGCGTTGGCACAAAACTGCGGGGCTCAAAACCGTAGATACGGTATTTCTCATCCGACCATTCGAGCACGTTCGTGCGCAGATCCCAGGCCCAGGTGCCCAGGTGGGCCAGCCGCTGGCCTTCATTCATGGCACGTTCGCTTTTGCGCAGGTCCTCTTCCGCCTCCAGTCGCTTCAGCAGCAGGCCCAGCTGACGGCCAATGTGGTTGAGAGCCCCCAGAAGATCCAGATCTGCAGCATCCAGCTGCGGGCTGAAAAACTCCAGGACGCCACGCACCTGGCCATCCAAATGCACAGGAAAGGCCACCGCGGCTGTGAGGCCGCACACGGCGGCTGCATCGCATCGGGGAAAATTGTCATCCTTGCGCACATCGGTGATCCAATGACTCGTGCGTGCTTCCCAGACTCTGCCAGGCAGCCCCCGCCCCGGGGTGAACGAGAGCTCTCGCGAAGCCTGCATGAACGGCTCCACTTGCGCACCATCAGACTGCCACATGTGGGCCATTTGCAGTACTTCCCCGCTGCTGCCCGGAACCCACCACGCACCCACGGTCGCCTGCAACTGCCGCCCCAAAGCCGCAAGCATCATAGGGATCAGCCCGGCCAGTTTAACCCCGCTGGCAATGACCTTGGCTGCCGCCGCCTCCAACTGGCGACGCATCTCATTGCGCTTCACACCTGATACATCCGCCTCGATCGCCATGAAATGCGTCACCTTACCTTGGGCATCCTTGATCGGTTGCACCTCGATGTCCACCCAGTAGGGAGTGCCACTTTTGTGGTAGTTCACGATTTCTGTGTGAAAGCCCTCACCGGCGCTGACCTTGCGTCCCATTTCACTGGCCACCTGCGGGTCAGTGAGCGGCCCTTGCAGGAAGGAGCCAGGCTTGCTTCCGCGCACCTCATTGAGCGCCCAGCCCGTCATACGTTCAAACGCCTCATTGACCCACTCGATGAGGCCGTCCTGGTTGGCTAGGATCACCGCATTGTCCGTGCGTTCCGCCACCATCGCCAGCTTGCGCGACTCAGCTTCCTTTTCGATAAGCTTCGACTGGCTTATCTTCAGACGCTCATTGAGCATGCGAAGTTCCTTGTTTGCGATGCGGTGCACCTGCGTCACTTGGAGAAGATCCTGCGCCGAGTCGTGCGGGGCAAAATCCGCAAGAGCCAGCCCCAAACGGTCGAGTTCATCCGGTGTGGCCAGCCATGGAGAGCCCAGAAAAACATCCAGATTCATCTCCTCCAGATGCATCACCTGCCCGCGCATCATCATCCCGGTGTCATGGTGCTTCAGCAGCAGCAGGATACCGCGGTGTCTGCACAGCCAGTCCGCATCCATTGCGCCCTGAGGCCGCTCCAGTTTAAACAGCTGGTCAAGCTGCGCACCAGCAGCCACATTCCGTGCGATGCGCGCCAGTGAAGGGCCGACTTGAACGATACGCATTTCACTGTTCCAGGCGAAAAGAAACGGGAAAGCCTCCTCCACCTGAAACCAGGGCAGGTGTGGCAGTTCAACCACTGTATTCATGTTTTGGCTTCGCTCCATGCGATGTGGAATACATCATGATCGGCCCCTTCGTCCAACCGTTCCTCATGCGTGATCGTCACCACGACCGCAAACATCTCCCCAAGCCCTTCCAGCATCCCGATCACAAGCGCCGAAAGTCCGCGTCGATGGCTGCGGTAGTGCAGCCGCAGTTCCTCAGGCCCCAGATCGGTGCACTCAAGTATCGGCGGCTGCAGCGCTGGAAACATCATCACGACCCTCGTATGAAAATTCGGCAAATTCCTCAGGAACTCCCCCAGATTCCGCCCGCCGAATTTCAGCAGATGGCCATAGTTGTTGCGTGCCGTTTCCAGCACCCACCAGCGGCCGAATTGAATCAAAATCTCACCCGCTGGCCGGTCAAGCACCTCCGACGCGGCGTCCACCAGCCTGTAAGTCATTTCATCCGGATAGGACTCCGTCGAGATAAACATCTCATCCTCCACGTCTGCTTTGGATTTCACCTTCAGCCAGGTCGCCTCCCCATGATTAGCCACGAGAAGATCCATGAGTGCACTGTTGACCATTCCGTACATGATTATTCAGATAAATGTGGTGAGTTGAAAGAAAGAGGTAACCCAAATTAACTGCCGTACGCTTCACATCACACCTGCATCTTGGGTTAACCCATTTGGCCTTGTGCGCGAGGACACCTCCAAAATAATAAAGGATCTTGGCTGTCGCAAGAAAAGCGGCACGGCAGGAAACAGCGGCCACCCTGTTGCACAATTTTCCCCTCAGAGCAGCTGCAGCGCTGAAGAAACAAGAAGGGCGAATCTTGGCCATCTCAAATTGTCATTGAGACGTAGGTTTCAGCAATGTCAGAACAATCAATGAACAATCCGAAAAACACAAAACCGACCTCCTTTCAGGAGCGATTGGCCGAGGCTATCAAGTCTGAGCGACAGTCACTGCTGGAGCATCGGCTATATGGCCAGTTGCGCACGCTGAGGCATCTGGCAGTGTTCATGGAGCACCATGTGTTTGCCGTGTGGGATTTCATGTCACTGCTGAAGTCTCTGCAGGTGCGCCTGACGTGCGCCAGTGTGCCCTGGCGACCAGTTGGGAACGCCCAGGTGCGGAGGCTGGTCAATGAGATTGTGCTCGGGGAAGAGAGCGATGCGCTGCCCGCTGGCGGGGCAGCCAGTCACTTCGAGCTATATTTGCAGGCCATGCAAGAGACAGGAGCCGAAACAGTTCAAATGGACCGTTTCATCCATGAGTTGGAATCAGGGAAGACTGTGGTGGAGGCTCTGGAACAGACTGGTGTGCCGGCCGCTGTGGCGGCATTCGCACGGCAAACTTTTGAGGTGATTGAGCGTGGTCGTCCTCATGAAATCGCCGCAGCCTTTACTTACGGACGGGAGGATTTGATTCCTGAAATGTTCACCCAGCTGGTGCATGGGTTGGAGAACCAATTTCCCGGCAGACTGGACACCCTGCGCTATTACCTAGACAGGCATATCGCTCTGGACGGCGACGAGCACGGAGAAATGGGCAGGCAAATGGTGGCTCTGCTTTGCGAAGGAGATTCTCGCCGTGAAGATGAGGCCACTCAGGCAGCGGTGGATGCCCTGCGGTCTCGAAATTTGCTCTGGGACGGCATCGCACTGGCAATGGAAACAAAAAAAGAGCCTGCGATTCTGGAGCCCGCTTGATCGACACCACCAGTCGAGCGTGCTGGCAGACCACGTTACAGGGACGCAATCCGCACGGATTCAACTGCCACGGGCACCCACGCGCCACATGCAGCTCGAAGAGGGAAATGCTCCTCAGCGCTCCCTCTCTCATTGCTTGCAAACAAGCTTGAAACGCAGCGATTCCACTACACCGACAACTTCGGGAAAACGGCTCATTGAAATCTCCAAACAACAGCCGCTCAAATGCCGCCCCCCTTCGCTGCCATCAAACTAGACCTCCATTGACAGGAGTGAATCAAGCAACTTTTGCCCGAGCCGGGTGGGCTTCATAAACTGTTCCAACACCGCGACACCAGATTCAAACTGCGAGCTGAACTCCTGCAAAGCGTTCCCAAGGTTTAGCTCTGGAAACCTGGCATGCAGCCGTGAATGAACCCGCACATTTCGGCATAAAACGAAAGTTGCATGAAGCACCTGAAACATCGGACGTGGATCCGGACGTATCGGCGATCGGTTGATTTCATTGGGGTTTCTCAACAAGGGATCAAAAGCCATCAGGGAATTCAGATGCAAATGCGAGCATTCATGCACCAGATGCTCAAGAAACCAAGCCACGGCATTTTCATGACCAGGGGCTTTTAACCAGATGGCACCAAATGCTTTCGGTGTGCTGAGACCTTCAATGCCATGTCCGTCAAAAAGTTTGATCATCCCCACATGCGTTTGTATTTCCCCATACATGTCTTGATCCACCTGCTGAATAAGATCGAGCGCCTGCATCAAAGCATTCTTATAAGGGCTCAAGTCCTCCTCAAGAAGTGGAAAAAACTCCAGGGCGGCGACACCTGCCACTTGCGTGGACCTGATTTCTCGAAGCAACGGCCCCTCCCAGTCCTGCGCCGCCACAGACTCCAAAATACACTCATCAATGTACCACTGTTCGGGATTGTCGCCTATCCACGCCTGCAGTGTATCAAATACGCCATAACCATCCTCATTTGACATGGCGTCCATCAGCACTGCTA
Source organism: Prosthecobacter sp. Pr1 (assembly GCF_057652315.1). Classification (NCBI taxonomy): domain Bacteria; kingdom Pseudomonadati; phylum Verrucomicrobiota; class Verrucomicrobiia; order Verrucomicrobiales; family Verrucomicrobiaceae; genus Prosthecobacter; species Prosthecobacter sp. Pr1. Next base: position 21,329 of record NZ_JBYFBS010000008.1, read on the forward strand.
GACGCGCAATCATCCGGGGAGACAGTTTTCGGCTAAGATCCAGCGTATCCACGCAGAGCATCAATCGGCAAACTTTTTGGTTTACCCCCTCGGAGGCAGCCTTCAGCGCGTGTCTGGCTTGACCTTGCCAGAATTTTCTCCAGGCCCGGGCCAGTGCCGCCGCCGCCTTGGCAGAAGGTTCGCCTGTGAACCAAACATCATCAAGTCCTGCACCAGATGAATGCCCCTCCCCCGGCGCAGAATTCATCAGAACAGAAGGATAGCTGGAGACCATGCTCATAGCATGAACAGCATGCTTGTTTGTAATTGCATTTTGATTTTTAACAAAACCTCACCACGCCCAAAATAGGCGCATGCCTAAACTCCAAATTGAGCGTTTACCAGTTCAGGAACTCTGCGCTTGATGCTTTCTTGTACAGAATGCGATTTGAGACGCGTGGTTGAACTGCCGTAAACCTCCAGCAATGGTTCACGTGTAATTCCTGCAATCACCGACCTGCAAATAGCTCGATAGTCCTCGTTATTGACTTGCGGATATCGAATAATTTTCTCAAATGACCTGTAACAAATTTCTCCAATATTGTATTGATAGTGTATCGCCACCAAGATCCTCTTCCGTGAGGATGTCACATTGCATTTGATCAAGTTTGCTGTTGCAAGGCGTTTCACAGTCCTTCTTCTTGAAATGAAACGCCTCAGAAAGAGTGCGGAAATGAACACCGCCCCCCTACAATAACCAAGAGTTTCCATCCATGGTAAGGCAAATCGTCCATCACCCATCCGGCACTGGACAAGCGATAATGAATAAAATCCAGAATTCCGTTTTCGTTAAAATTGAAAATAACTGATGGTCTAGACATCATCTATGACTGAATTGTTTATCATGCACTTTACAAGAGTAGAATAGCATCAAAAGGAGGACAGCCCCTCAGTTGGGTTAACTCAACTCTCATTAAGTCATTAATCTCTCGGCACTGCGATAAATCTGCCCTGCCTGACTCTGGAATTTCTAACGGCCTCGCTCCAGCGGACTCAAGACAGTGACTTCTGAGTGAGAAGGACTGGTCTTCCCAACCTTGCCGCCCTCCGTGACGAAACGCGCCACCGCATCCTCACGCGATTTAACATGAAGTTTCTGATAAATTTTCTTCAAATGAGCACGCACCGTTTCGTAGCTCAGCGTGAGTTCGTTGGCGACATCTTTGGGCGTCTGGCCAGACGCCAGCCTTCGAAGAATGTCCAATTCCCGTGTGGTCAACACCCTCAGACCTGGCTTTTCCACGTCAACGACGGAGACGTTGCGAAACTCCTCCACCAAAAAGCGTGCGACCAGTGGACTGAGGGAGGCACCGTCTTTGGCGACTGCACGAATTCCATCCAGCAGTTCAGCCGGTGACGTGTCTTTCACCAGATAACCTGAGGCACCCTTGCGCAGACACTTGAAGACATCCTGAGGGTCACATGAAGCTGTAAGAACAACACAGGAAAGATCAGGCCTCTCCTGTTTGATTCGGCATATCAGCGATGCGCCGTCCTCCTGGGGCAGGTCAAGATCCACAAGCAGGACATCCGCCGGGATTTCTCTTCCTTCATGCCAAAATTCCTCCGCACTCCCCCAATGTCCAACAAGTTCCAGTTCCGCCTGTCGGCTGATCATCTCAACGAGGAGCATTCTTGTGATCCGGTCATCTTCGACCAAACCGATCCTTACGACTTTGGGCATCTTCGCTTTGATAATCATCTTTTAATTCCTTAACCTGGCCAGGTTAGGCTACCTGATCTACTAGATCACATCGGCCATTGATCATCACACAATCTCCTTTTTGATGACCAGAGCATGCAGGGCATAGCGTGTGGGTGAAACTAACACCGGCCATGCGACTGAAGTATTCGTCCCAGCGAACCCACTCCCCAGTCTCGGTACTCAAATTTTCGCAAATAGCACAAACGTCGATGCAGGCACCCTGATGAAACGAACGAAAAATGGAGTTGCTGCTCCGTTGGAAGTTCTGCGACGCATTTTTTGCCCCCGAGCATTCGGGATAGTGAAGAGAAGCACATCTGCAGCATACGGTATGGCTGAGGCTCACGCCAATGTGGCGAACCAAATACTCATTCCAACGCAGCCATTGACCGGTGGAAGAGTGCAGATTTTCACAAATCAAACAAGTCTTGAGTCCCGCTTGCTCGTCAAACCTTGTGAAATAGGCGGCATGACGTTGGTAAAAGTCCAAGGCCAGACCGATGTCGTTGAGAACGTCTTCCAACAGACTCACCGCATGATTGCCTACCTGCCGCTCCGTTGGAATAATGACGACAAGACGAGCTTGGTTCCACCTTCCCTTCTCTGATTGATTGATCAACGTGCTGACCGCCATGCAAAGAACAGTCCCCATGCCGATGATTTTGAGGCTGCAGGCTGTCTTTCCTGGTGAAAAGGGTTCATTTTTAAACTGATCAATGATATTCTCCGCCAGTGCTTTGGCCACCCGGTGGCAGCTTCTGTACTGCGGTTCGCATCCATCCACTTGCGTCATGAGTACAGCACCAAGAGCCTGAGTCACTTCACAGCTCTTGCGCAGGAGGTGCTGAATACTCCATCGAGAGGTTTGCAGCCTCTCAACATTTTCTTGCCTTGAAGGCGGGGTGAGGAAAGTTGACATGATTTCTGATTTGCCTGCATTAATTCAAAGCGGACTCTTCGACATCACCTTCACACTCAGTGCCTTCAAAAACGTATGACGAATGGATCATGGTGTTTGAGAGCTTTGATTTCGTGTGAGGCTGTCGCCGGGGCATCAACTGATGCCAGGCCATCATGGCCAGGGGGTAACATGCACCTTGGGCTACGAGGTCATGAAGCGTGTATTCACTATCGGCTTGGTCATCCATTGTATTTTCTATAAAAAACAACATATCATTGATTCAAGCTATCGGCCAAATGGGTTAGCCCAAATCACTGTCCGCCTTGTCTCGGAAACATCCGGTAGAGGTGCTCATGACGTTCTCTCAGCCGCAACAGTACTTCGGCGTTGGATCGACTCCCTTCACTGGAGCTGGCAGATACTGCAGTAGAGGCAGACTGCTCAGGTTTGGCGAGGCTGTTATCAAAAGTGGCCCCCGCATTCAGGACCACGCCGGGCCGCAGCATGGCTGCACGCGAATCCACGGAGGTAGGTGCCTGCACTCCTGCGGCGGCTAGCTGGGCTGGTTGCTGGGCCGGAGTCACCGCTGGCGGCTCCTCAGATTCATTCTTTTGGCTGATCCAGGCCTCCTGCCCGTTGAGATGAACACGCACGCGGGCGTCGAGGATGGTTTCTGCATTTTCCACTTCGACGAGTTGCATCACTCCGGCCTCAGCCGGCTCGTTTTGCTGCAAGATGAAGGTCTGTGTCGTATCGGTGCGATAGAGGTACACTGAAAGACGTCCGTCCACTTCGGACCATCCTGAGAGCTGCAAATTGGTAGCCCAGTCGGCGTTCTCAACAGCCGTCACCTCAGATTTCACCTCATGAGTGGTGAACATAGAGCGCGTCCACAAGGCTTGGTAGCCAGCCAGGGGCTGGGGCTCGAATTGAGGCTTATCCGGCTCTTGGGCATTCAATAAGCCGGCCGTGGCAGCGGCCAGAAGGGGGATGGAAAATCGGGAGATCATGCTGAGTGCAAACGGGAACGTGTCAGACAAGCGTGGAGGCACGGGGCAGGGTGTGCCCCCACGCATGCATGAGGTGAGTTCGGTCTTGGGGTGCGGGAGTCCGCCATCAAACTGGGAGGCGCGCCAAACGCGACGCCTCCCAGGATGAAGGCAGCTGGACTCGATTACTTCAGAGCTGGGGTGACCCAGTAGGCGGCACGGGTTTGGTAGCCGATGTTCTGGGTAGGTGCTGTGGTCTTGGCAGCCGTGTTGATGCGGGCCGGGCCGTAAATCACGATGACCTTGCCGGTGAGGTAGGCTGGGGTGAAGAACGGATTCTTAGCAGTGTTGAAGTTGAAACCAACCAGGGAACCGGCGGCTGGAGCCAGCGGGTCAAAGGCTGGATCGATCCACTCCACGATTTGAGAGTCTACGAACTGTAGCTTCTTGTCTTGAGCAGCGGTCGGCACCAGCACAGCAGCACCACGGGCGAGGTTTGCCCAAGCAGTGATGGCGGCGTTGGCCTGAGCCACGTTGGTGTAGATGGCAAAGCGCCAGCTGCCGCCTTTGGTGGTCGTCGGGCGACGATTGGCGACAGTGATGGGAGCGACATCCGCTGGGAGAGTAGCGGTTGGCATCACGCCGATGATGTGTCCGTCACCAAGAGCGATGGGGGTGTAGATTGGGTTTTGAGCCATTCCTACAACATCTAGAAGCATGGACACGCCTTTCTTGTCAACCTTGTAACCCACCGAAGGAACGAGGGTCGTCGCATTGGTGTTGCCAGGGAGAGTAAACGTCGTGTCTGCAGGAACGCGGGAGGTTCCGAACACGGCGTTCGGGGTGGCTGTCAAGAAGGCGCTGATCTGGGCATGGCTGTCCTGAGCGGCACCGATGATGGCTGCGCCGATAGCGAGGGCAGCGATTTTGAGCATGTTTGTTTTCATATATCTATGTTTGTTTGCGTTGGGTTTGGTTTTCTTGGTCTTGGCCGCCCGTAGTGAAGTGCCAGGACTCGGAAAGGGGGAAAATGGGGGAGGGAGTAGAGGGCTTGTAACCCAGGGCTCACGCGAGCCCTGAGGGACGTTTTCTAATCAGGGGGCGCCAAGGCCTTTGCCTTTACCGCCGGAGCTGCCTTCCTTCATGACGGCGGAAGCATCGCTGGAGACCACGACTCCTGCCCGACTGACGCCAGCCGTGGCCAGTTCGGATGAGTGAACGAGATGAAGAAAGGTGCAGCGGGTCAGGACTCATGCGTCAGAGTCTCAGTTCGGGATCGATGCTGGCGACGGCGCGGGATCCATCGGGGGCGACCAACACCGCACGAAGTCTGACTGGGAGCGTGCCGAGCACAGGATCGGCTGTGGTAGGCGTGTCGATTCGGAAGCTCCACCCTCCGAAATTGGGCAGATTGCTATCGGCATCCGGGGTGGCGGTTGCATTTCCAAGAAGCGTGGCGACACCGCCATCCACCCGGAAGATTTGGATGGTCGGCACACCGCCGTTCCGGGCATGGTAGAAGCCGCGCATTTCCACTTCGTCTCCTCGTGCAGCGTTGGGCGTTCGCTCCCGGCTTTGCGCACGCAGGATGTTGATCTGGGATTTTGGGTTGGTCAGAGGAAAATCCCCCGAGAGCTCCAGCAGGAAAGCTTGAAACTTGTCGCCTGCGTAATAGCCCTCCGCCGCAGCCGGAGTGCCCACCGGAATCGTCGGAGCCGTGATGCCGAAGCCGAACTGATTCACCATGCTGAAGGGAATGCGGGTGTCGGTGATAGGCGCGATCTCGCTGTTCAGAATGCGCAAAGGCGAAGCCTGCGTGACGACGCCGATGAGCACATTCTCCGCCGGCTCCACGACCATGTCGGTGGCCGTGAAGCTGCCTGTGGCGACATCCACCACACCATCGATCAGGGCGGTGGCGCCGATGAACCCTGGCTCAGTTCGCCCAGGCAGCCGGGTGCGCAAGGCAAGCTGACGCAGGGTTAGGCTGCGGGAAGGAGAACTCACCGGGGTGCCCACCGGGACCTTCACCGTCACCCCAATGACCGTCATGATGACACTGCCATCTGGCTGCAGCATGATGCTGGAGATGGGGCCTTCAGTGTAACCGGGGATCGTCGCAGGTGCCGGCTGCACCTGGGCATGTGCCGGCATGGAGGTCAGCAAGACCGCCAGAAGGCTCAGAAGCAAAACGAATGGTTTCATCACAATAGAGGGTGGGGATGTGGATGCGGGGTGGCGGAACTCAGCGCAGGGGTGAGCTGGTCCAATAGACCTGGCGGGTGCTGGAAAGCGGCTTGCCTGATTTATCCAGGGTCTTCACCTGCGGTCCGTAGATCTGGATGACCTTGCCACGCAGGAAGTCATCATTGATCTCAGGCATGCGGTCGCTGCTGAGGAAGAGGCCGTTGATGCTGCCTTCCTGATGGGTGCCTTTGTCATCATCTGCGCCGGATTTGTCGTCCCAGGCGATGATGCCTGTCTCAGCAGCAGCTACGGCACGATCCTCGCGCTTGTCCTGGGCAGCCGGTGCAGCCCATAGAGCGGCGGCAGCCTGGGCCTGCTGGGCATTCGCATAGAGGGCGAAACGCAGACGCTGCTTGTTCGGCAGATTGCCGATGATTTCGCCATTTTCGAGATCCGCCGTGCCTGCGTCAGGGACCTTGTCAAAACCTGTCACGCCCACATCCAGGATGTGGTGCTTGCCTTTGCTCCGATGCACGGCCGTGGGGGTGAGGCCTACCGTCTGGGCTGCCTGCTGAGCCACGCCGAAAGTCACCTTGTCTTCCCGACCACTGGACTTCAGGGCTGTCTGTGCAGGTGCGGTCTGTGCAGGTGCGGTTAAAGCAGCTGCAGTAGGCACCAGAGCACCGGAAGCAGTGGTGATGATATCGTCCGCTCCGCGTGACTGACGAATGTGAGGTGTTCCGTTAGCATTGACGACTGCGTCATCAGCACCGCGTGCTTGGCGGATGTGAGCTGTGCCGTCAGCGTTAAGGGTTGCGTCGTCAGCGCCGCGTGACTGGCGGATGTGCGGTGTGCCTTCAGCATTAAGCGCAGCGTCAGCGCCTTGTCCTTGGCGAACGTCAGGCGTGGCAGTGACGGTATCGTCAGCGCCGCGTCCTTGGCGGACGTCGGGTGTGGCAGTGACCGCATCGTCAGCGCCTTGCCCTTGGCGGATATCTTTGACTGAAAGAGCGCGGCGAATTTCTACTTCGGCTTCTTTGGCGCTGAGTGTTGAAGTTTGGCTGCTGAGCAAAGCTGCGGCAGCGAGGATGGCAGAGGATTTATTTTTCATTGAGTTTATTGGGGATGGAAATTTTAAGGTGAGAGGTGTGGACTCCCTAAGGAGTGGGTGGAGGAGGGAGGGCTAACGACGCCGGCGAAGGAGCCAAAGCCCGGGCAGGACGAGGAGGAGTGCGGAGCCCGGCTCAGGAACCGAGACCGTCATGAAAGTGAAGTCGTCGAAGTAATGGGCCGAGTCGGTGCTGCTGGCATCGAGATAGCCGCCTTCGAGATTCCAAGTCACCGTGGAGATCGAACTGGAATGCATGCCCAAGGCGGCATCGGAGATGATGGTGCGACCAGCCAGCAGCGCGCCTTGAGAATCGTCAAAGCCCTGGCTGCTCAGGCTAAAGGTGTCCGACTCGGCATCGATGAGGAGGGAGATTTCCGACCAGCCGTTGTTGCCAAGGTGGAGGTCGGTCGTGTACCATGAACTTTGGCCTTGAGTGCGATACTGGAGGAAATCACTGCCAGAGTATCCCAGTTCAATGAGCACGGCACCGCTGGCATCATTGAGAGCCAGACCAAAGACGTTGCTGTCATAGCCATTGTCATCAGCGGAGGGATCAAGCCAGAAGCTGAGCTGGAAAGAGGCGGCCGAGGCAGCTCTCTCCTGCGCGTCCAGCGCATAGCCATAAACAATGCGATCATCCATGGAACGCAGGGCCAAGCTCTGCAGTCCACTGTGGGCTTTCACTGAGTTGGCAGCCGCGTAGTCGGAGCCCCAACCATCCCATGGACCACCAAAGTCATCTTCAACCAGACGACCACCGTAGATGGATGACCAAAGACCACTGTTGTCCTGGATGTCGAGCGGGAGCCCGCCAGCATAAGCTCCAGCATTGTAGCGGCTCACATCAGGTCCATAGCGGAAATCTGGCGCCAGTGCGGCAAGAGAGACATTGTAATACTCCGCAGTGGGGAGGTAGCCGTTTTGCGTGAACTCGCCCGCATCAATCAATGTCTGGCTGGAGGCCACGCCCCCGTTGAGACTGATGTGATAGCCATCCGCCGCTTCAAAGCTACCCAGGCCAGCATGCACAGTGGTGCATACAGCGCTGGTTAGAAGAAGCAGGGCGGTAAAAGAGAAGCGGTAAAAGGAGTTCATCACGAATGAATGATTAGCGGATGTCCACCAGGTCTTCGGTTGAGGCCATGCCAGCACCTGGGCTGATGTTCACCGCGCGCAGAATGGATGGGGCCTTGCTCAGCAAAGGATCCGCCGAGACCGGAGTGGTGACTTTGATTTTGAACAGGCCGTAGTTGGTGAATGCGTTGTCACGTGTGGCGATGCCGCTGCCGATCAGGCTGACGGCTTTGCCATCCACCCGGTAGAGATTGATGGTCTGAGTGTTTGCACCTCCCGCATGGAAGAATGTGACACCGCCCAAGGCCTCCACATCATCCCCCTTGGTGATTTGCTCGGTGGCGCGCAGGACCATGAAGGACACCTGGGGCGCCGTGCTGAGTGGTGGAGCAAATGTGTCGATGTAACAATTGATCGACTGGAAAGCGGAAGCGTCGTCGTAATAGCCTTCGAGTGTGGCCGTGGTGCCTACTACCACGGAGGGCAGATCAATCGGAATGGCGAAGGCGTTCATGGCACCGCGTCCGGGAATGCGGGCATCAGTGCAAAACTTCACGGGCATCTGATTCATCTCCAGCGAACCACCCGAATTCTTGGTGATCATGCCCACCACGACATTTTCTGCCGGCGTGATGGACAGATTAACCGCGGTCATGACGCCTTTGGCATCCTGACTTCCGGTGGCGATCGCTGTGCCATTCATGAAGCCGCGTGGGGTGCGCCCGGGCAGTCTGGTGTTGTTCAACAACTGATTGAACGTCAGAAACGCCGAGGGGCTGTGAATACGAGTGCTGGCATTCAGGATCACCGGCACCCCCATGACTGTGAGCAGCAGAGTGCCATCGGCATTGCGGGTGATGCCTTTGACCGGACCTTCCACCGCAGTGATGATAGGCACGTGAAACTGGGCCTGTGCATGAAGCACGAGCAGCAGCGAGCTGAAGATCAGGAAAAGAACTCGTTTCATAAATAGAGAAGTAAGCAAGCGGCAGAGGCAGGCCAGAACAGGGTCACCGCCCCTGCCGCGCTTGTTCACCCAACAGCCAGTCGAGATGAAATTGAGGAAGAGGTGTGCGGCCGGCGACGGCGCAGGATTAACAGGGCACCGCTGATGATCAGCAGGGCGGAACCCGGTTCAGGAACTGGCGCGGAGGTATAATCTCCGACGTAGATGTCTTTGACCCAGACATTGCCACTCGTCTCCCGCAGTCCAAAGCTGGTGACCGTGGTGTCGAAGCCCATTTTGGAGCTGAAGTAGGCGAAGTCCACGTAGCCGTTCTCAGCACCTGCCGTGGTGCCGTCCAAAAAGAAGCTGGTGGCTGACACCATTTCCTGCTCGGTGATGTTGAAGATGCCGCTGCTGGTGTTGAACCACAGCATGGGATCATCTTCGATCAGATTGAAACCTTGATCATACGCGGAGGAACCAAAGCTGAGTGCGCTGATCGTCAAAGCCAGACTATCAAGACGTGCACTGCCATGAAATTCGAACACCAGCTCGCTTGCAGTTCCCAGATCACCACGGATGCCGTTTGTGGAAGTGCCGATGCCGCCCACGAGCCAGTTGTCATCATGCAGATATTCCACGTTTCCAGCCGCACCATTCCAGGGTGATCCGAGGCCGCCATAGGTGCTGGAAATGCCGACTCGACTGCTGATGTCCAGCTCGCCGTCGAAGAGGCTGACCTTCGGCCCCAGGGTGCTGCTGACACCATAATCAAACGTATTCCAACCGAGGTTGGTTTGCGCACGGGAATTGGTGGCCACGATGAGCAGACAAGCTGCAAACATGGTGGTGAAAATTAATGCTTTAGATGCTTTCATTTTGATTGGCGGAATAAGTGGGAATTCTCAGCGTGAAGCGGTCTTTTCCAGGCTGCGTATGTCGTAATGATCGGCTGCTTTGCCGAGGGCCTTCACGACAGCTTCACGCGTGAGATCGGGCGACTTGGAGTGGATGGTGAGCCGAGGGTTGCCACCTTCTTTGTTGAGCGTGATCTTCACTTCCTGAACGCCTTCGATCTTCAAGAGCGCGGTCTTCACGTTGCTGGCGCAGGCGCTGCATACGACGCCTGACACTTCGCCCTGATAGCAGTAGGAAGCATCTGCGGCATGCGACTGTCCGAGAAGAAGACCCAGCAAGGCGGTCAAGGTAAGGAGATGTGTTTTCATGGGCGGATGGAGGCGGTTTTCAGGGGGGCTGCGTTACGGCGTCGGGTTCGTTCAAGAGCTGGCGGACATCCCGCCGCAGCGCCTCAGCAGCACTGCCGCCGACTTCGGGGTCGGGATGGAAGATCTGGTAGCGTCCCCTCACCTGCCCCTGGCGGTCGAGCAGCACGAGACGGAGGTCGTTCTCGTAGAGATCAAAAGCATTCAGCCGCTCTTCCTCGGGAATGAGCTGTGACGGCTTCAGGCCCAGCTGCTGCGTGGTAAAGGCGTTCAGTTTCGGACGCTCCACCGTCATAAACCACCAAGGTTCTTTTGCCCCCACCTCGATGACCTCGGCATAAGTTCGAAAGAATTCGGGCGTCTCGCGCTCGGTGCCCGCGCTCATGGACACCTGATGAAAATCTGGATGAGTGCCAAATTCTTCATTCAGCCTGCGCATGGCCTCGATGACAGCCTTGGAACCATGCGGACACACGGTGTAGAGATGACTGAGCACGGTCACTTTGCTTTTCACCTCCGAGAGTCGAACGCCACGCCCCAGCCTTTCGGTTCCTTGGAGATCTCCGTTGATCTTGCCGAGAACAGGAATCACGCTCTGCAAGGTTGGCATCGCGGCAGAGACTGGCACCTGCAACGTGGCAGATCCCGAGCTTGCCGCTCTGGCATCCATCACGGATTTGCGGTGGTCTTCATAACGCACCGCCTGCGTCCAGCCGGCGATGCGCTTCACGCGCTCCATGTTTTGCTCCATGGGGCCGATGGCAGAGAGCAGCGTCCAGCGCCCGGTAGCCTGGTTGCCCACCACCAGCACATTGCCATGCGCGCCTGGCTTGATGTCGAGAGACCGCGTGATGTCGTCGGAAATGAGGCCGATCGTCTCGCGCAATTTAAGGATCTCTGCGGCATTCCCCGTCAAAAACTTCCATTCCGGCATGTCTGGGTCAGACGATTCGATTGCCTGCAGGCGTGCATAACGCGCCACCTTTTCCGGAGTGTCGCTGTCGGCATCCACGGAGATGGAGAGGATCTGAATGCTTCGACCAAAGCTGTTCTTCAGCACCTTGCGCATCTGCGTCAGTTTGCTGTTCGTCAGCGGGCAGGCGTCTTTGCAGTCGGTGTAGAAAAAGCTGAGGATGACAGCCTTGTCTTTGATGAGGTCTGAGAACAGGCGGAAGTGATTGCCGTTCTGGTCCACCACCGGAATGTCCGGCAGTTTGTCACCGTAGCTGCGCCGCATGAGGCGCATCGACTCTTTTTGAAGCTCTGCATCCCCATCGTTCTTGGGCTCAGCCTTGGCCTGACGCTGCATGGCTACCGCCAATGCCGCGAGACCCAGAAGAACCTGGAAACGCTTGAACACATAGTTTGAATAGGAAGGCATGAGACCGGATGGATTGGAGGGAGAAAATTTACGGGAAAAACTGCTGCACTGGCTGCGGAGTCAGGCTGCCGACGGCGCGTGGATCGAACTGGAACATCATCTCCAGGTCTTCGTGCTCGTTGGTGTGGCAGTGGAAGACGAAGGGCCCCTTGAAAGTGCGGAAGCGCATGCGGATCACCACGGAATCGTTGGGCCCGAGCATTTGTACATCCTGGTTGAAGGAGTTGTGATACAGCGGCGTCTTGCCAGTTCTCAGGTTTCTGACCGTCTGGTGATTCTCCAGGTGAATATGGATGGGGTGCCACCAGCCACCTGAGCCGTTGGTCAGCGTCCACTCCTCCGTCGAACCGAGGGTGGGGCAGGCATTGGCCAGGGTCTTCTCATAGAAGGCACCATTGATGGCCCAGTGGCCGTTCTTGCGCTCAAAGCGGAACGACCTGCGTGCAGCGACCTCGCTCTCCAGGATCTTGCGGTGGGGACGCAGAGCCGTGGTGTCTGTGATCGAAGCGTCTGGGTTCGCGGGATTGGCTGCCACCACCTCAAACTGCAGCAACTGGTGGATGAAGGCAGGAGTCCCGGAGACGGTGGTGCCGTCAGAATCTTCCAGTTTGCCCTCGGGGCCGCGCCCACCCTTTTGTTCCAAGATGTTCTCGAGGTAGATTTTAGTGCCCGGGCGGTACTTTGAGAAGTCGATGATGATGTCGGCACGTTTGCCGGGCGACACCAAGACGGCCTGCGTGCGCTGCGGCTGCGGGAACATGACCGAGTCATTGCCGAGGCGCAGGAAGCTCGCGTTGTTGCTCAGGCGGTAGCGCCGGTGACGTGCACTCGAGCCACCCATCAAGCGGAAGCGGTACTTGCGGGCTTCCACTTTGAAACGTGGGTAAGCCTTGCCATTGACCAATTCCACATTGCCGATGTAGCCATCGTGGTTGTTGGAGTCATACCAGATGGCACCTTCTTTGGTGAAGACTCTGTCTCCTATGACAAGATACACGTCATACGGATTGTCGTAGGCGGGGCCCGTGTCAGACACACCGCGGATGCCGGGGAGAATGCCCTCACGGATCAAACCGAGTTCCAGATCATCAAAGCATTTGGCGGTGGAAGACAGGCCACGGTTCACATGGATCGCTGTCATGTCAGCCGCATGATCGTGGTACCACAAGGTGGACGGCGCTTCTGAAACATCCGGCTCATTGGTGCCAGGGACCAAAGGGAGAACATTAGGATAGTAGTAATCCCGCTTCTCCCCCGGGAGGGTGAGGAAGGAAGCGTGCCCGTCCGAGTGGCTGGGCCAGTGCCCACCATGCATGTGAACGCTAAGCTCCTCTGGCAGCGTGTTTTCAAAGCGTACCAAGGCTGGCTGGCCGATGCGGAAGCGGAACTGCGGGGCGCGGATACCGACACCGGCGGCATTCACGCCCTCGTAGGCCCAGACCGGCGTCTTCAGCCCCATCGACTTTGGCAGCATTTCGGAGAAGGCAGCAGCGGCCCGCATGTGGAAAAACTGCGTGGGCATCCGATCCCAAGCGGCCGGATGATCAAAGTATTCGGGAGCGACTCCGTGGAAGACTTTGCCAACGCCGACTCCACCATACTGGGCAGGATCGCTGCCCGTGCTGAGCGGAGTGATTTGGTTATAAAAAGGCAACTCTTCCTGCCAGCGTGGAACGGCGGTGTTCTCAATCGCCCCCTTGAAGTTGCTTCCAGGAATCGGCAATGGAACATTAGCCTGTGACGAACTGCCAATGTTGAAAACACTGGCTCCAGCGACCGAGGAAGCGGTCTTGATGAAAGAACGGCGGCTAACTTCGTTGGGGAATGAGTTCATGAGAAAAAAGGCGGATCTAAGCTTGGAAAAAAAGACAAGGACTCTGCGCATGCCCGGTGGCACCGGTCATTGAGGGGGGCTCCGCAGGGAGAATTTTCTCCCTGCGGAGCGGGTTGGAGACAGCAGGCGGGTTACGGGAAGAACTGCTGTGGCGGCTGCGGCGTGAGGCTGCCCACGGCACGCGGATCGAACTGGTTCATCATCTCGAAGTCCTCGTGCTCATTGTTATGGCAGTGGAAGACGAACGGCCCCTTGAAAGTGCGGAAGCGCATGCGGATGGTGATGCTCGAATTCGGTCCGAGCTTCGTGATGTCCTGCTTCTGCGTGTCCCAGTAAGGAGGGGTCTTGTTGTTCCGGAGGTCCCTCACTTGCTGATGGGATTCCAGGTGGATGTGGATGGGGTGCCACCAACCGCCGGAGCTATTCGTGAGAGTCCACTCCTCGGCGGATCCCAGAGTCGGACAGGCATTGGCGACATTCTTGTCATAGAAGCCGCCATTCATGGCCCAGGCACCGTTCTTGCGCTCAAACAGGAAGGTGCGACGGGCGGCAATTTCCTTATCGAGGATCTTCACATTGGGACGCAGCGCCGTATTGGCGATGATCGTCGCACTGGGATAGGCGATGTTTCTGGCAACCACGTCAAAGCGAATGAGTTGGTGGGAGAAGGCCGGCTTGCCAACCACCACGTTGCCGTTTTCTGACTCCAGCGTGCCGCGTGGCCCCACCCCGGCATCCTGTTCAAGGATGTTTTCGATGAAGATCTGCGTGCCCGGCTTGAACTTCGAGAAGTCGATGATGATGTCCGCGCGCGCGCCGGGGGAGAGCAAGACACTCTGGCTCGTTTGAGCCCTGTCGAAAAGCCAGGCATCATGGCCGATGTGCAGGAAGCTGATGGTGACACCGGCGGCATCTGCCACACGGATGCGGCGCCAGCGGGCGGTGGAGGCGCCGTGCAGACGGAAGCGATACTTGCGTGCCTCCACGGTCATCTTCGGATACGCACGGCCATTGACCGTTTCGATGTTTCCGATGTAGCCGTTGTGACTGTTTGAGTCATACCACGCCTCACCGGTTTGCGTGAAGACGCGGTCGGTGAAGGAGAGGTACTCATCGTAGGGATTGTAGTACTCGGGACCCACATTGGATCTGCCGATGATCCCTGGCAGCACGCCGCGGGTGATAAGGGCAAGTTCGAGATCATCGAATCCTTTGCACACACCCACCATGCCGCGGGCCACATGAACGGCGGTCATGTCCTGCGCATGGTCGTGGAACCACATGCTGGAAGGACTTTCCGACACATCGGCAATGCTGGTGCCTGGTTTGCGAGGCAGCACATTCGGGTAGTAGTAGTCCCGTGCCTCACCCGGCAGAATGAAGAAGGAGGCGTGGCCGTCCGAGTGACTGGGCCAGTGACCACCGTGCATGTGAACGCCGGTTTCTTCAGGCAGATTGTTATTGATGCGAACCAAGGCTGGCTGGCCAATGCGGAAGCGGAACTCAGGCAAGGTTACCTCTGGAGCACCTACACCTGGAGGCAGCCCACACCAGCGCCAGAGCGGCGTCTTGAGACCCATTTTCGTGGGGAGCACCTGCATGGTTTCCGCGCCAGCATGCATGCCGTAATACTGCACAGGATATTTGCTCCACTCTGCCTCGGGGATCTGGGGGATCTCCTTGGCTCGCACTGCGGGATCCCACTCGGGGGCCACACCGTGGAAGACCTTGCCTACGCCCAAGCCATTGTAGTTCGTCGGCTCGCTGCCCGTGCTGAGCGGCGGCACCCACTGGTGGCGGGGAAGCTCATCCGTCCAGCGTGGTACCACGGTGTTTTCGATCGCCCCCTTGAATGTGCTCGAAGGAATGGGCAGTGGCACGTCGGCACGAGAGGAATTGCCGATGCTGAACACGGAAGTGCCTGCTGCGGCGGCGAGTCCCGTCTTGATGAAATCTCGTCGAGTTGAGGAGCTTTGTCTGTCGTCTTGCGTCATAGGTGCGTGGTGTATTATTTTTGAGAGCTTTGACGCTTCGTTTAAGGCGCTGTGGCTGGGTGGTGTGGGTGGTGTGGGTGGTGTGGGTGGTTAGAAAAGTGGGATCAGGCCGCCAGGACCATTTTGCGGGCTTCAAGCTTGCGTTGAACGGAAGGACACTTGAGGGATGCGAGATAGGAGGCCGCGCCTTGGAGTGCTTTGACCTCGGCGAGCTGCCGCACCTGTGTGGCTGGGCTGGCGTTCTTTTTTGCCATGGCGACTTTCTGCATGATCTCAAAAGCACGCTGACGGAGTGCCTTGATGGCGGCGTCGTGCTCACCGAAGTTGCGTTTCTCTGAAAAGATGGACCGCGGAATTCTCATGGGGTTATTGGGGGTTAAAGTTGGGGGTTCCAGGTCCACCGGCGCGACCGACTGCGGGGATTTCCAGGAAAGTGGTGATGGCGCGCCCTTGCACGTCTGCAGTGATCTTACCTGCGGCTGCAGGGTGCCCGTTCGGCACAAGAAGCTGCGGATGGTCAAAGGGGGCACGCTCAAACTTCACCCGCGGATCAGTTAGGCTGATGAGGAAGGCGATGAGCGCCTCCTTCTCTGCGGGTGTCAGGCCGAGATCAGTGATGTCCGTGGGAATATCAGCAATGTTTTCATCTTTGAAGTCTCCGCCTCGATTGTAAAAATCCACCACCTGCTTCAGCGTCAGCTGACCGCCATTGTGGAAGTAAGGGGCTGTAAGTTCGACATTGCGCAGCGAAGGAGTTTTGAAGGAGCCATCGGCAGATGGCACGTAATGTTTGTCCAACGCGAAAGCTGGAAGAGGAAGCCCCAGTGCCTGCAGCTTGCCAGCATAAAACAGGCGCGATTCGGAGAGCGGATTGCCAAAGGGATCATCCTCACCGATTCCCAGGTCCTCCAAACTCGGGCGCACTCCTATGTTGTAGAATCCATTGTCGTACACGACATGCCTTCCCGTAGTGTTGACCATGCCAGAGGCGTCCGCCTTGGGAGCCACTGAAGAGAAGACCATGCGCTCAATGCGGTCTGGAATACTTGGACGTGCTCCAATGGTGCCGGGCATCTTGATCACCGGATCCCCTGGCAGCGGAATGTCGATTTTATCAAGCTTCGATACAGTCGCAGCGGAGAACTCAGGCCCGTTGTGGCAGGATGCACATTTGCCCTTGTCTTTGAAGACCTCTAGGCCGCGCTTCTGCTGCGCCGTGAGTGCTGAATCATAACCTTCAGCAAAGCGGTCAAAGGGTGAGTCATCCGAAACGAGCGTCGATTCATACATTTGAATCGCCAGGCCAAAGAAGAGCGCAAAGTTCCAGTTCATCTGGTTGAACTGCCTGGCGCTTGGATTCTGCGGTGTCTTGACCAGCAGTGGTGCGCCACCGGCGGACATTTCCACCCAGTTCACGCCCTGCCACCATATCGGCAGAAATGCCTTCTGGATCATTTGCTGGTAATTGGCTACTGCCAATCCTTTGCCCGAAGGATGCACCATGACTCCGAGCACACTGTCCTCTGCATGCACCACCTGCCTGGCCAGTGGCCGCAAGCTGAGAACTTTTTTGCCAAGATCGGCAAATGAGCGGCCTGCGGCAGACATTTCCACATCATTGAGAGGCGGCCCGACGGCTTGGGAGGCAAGGCTGGAGTAGCGAAGGCTCACTTGCACCTCTTCCATTTGCGCCGGCGTTTTAGCTTGCAGCACAAAGGCGTTCGGATCACGCGCCCCGAAAGGGTTAACTCCATTGAAAACATCCTGCGCACGTCCATCCCAAAAGTTGCGCAGGTAAAACACAGCGTTGATGACT
The DNA here is from genome assembly GCF_057652315.1 of Prosthecobacter sp. Pr1. Taxonomy (NCBI): domain Bacteria; kingdom Pseudomonadati; phylum Verrucomicrobiota; class Verrucomicrobiia; order Verrucomicrobiales; family Verrucomicrobiaceae; genus Prosthecobacter; species Prosthecobacter sp. Pr1. The sequence continues at coordinate 38,529 of NZ_JBYFBS010000008.1, forward strand.
GAAGGCGAGTTACGAGGAGCCACACGACGTGTGTTCACACCATTGACCTGGTAGGCACTGTCTGGCTGCGTCCGCGTCGTCTCTTCGGCCCGGCGTGGCACCACCTGACCAAACTGCTCCTTCAATACCCCCTGTGAGCCCACGATGTCATTGCTGTCAGCAACAACACGAGACTGACGATCATTAGCATTGGAGAGTCTGTGAAAAGGAAAGTCAGCCACTTTAAGCGCACGATTAGCTCCCAACCCGATCTGCGTATCTGGACTTGCCTGACGCTGACCATTTCTTTGAAGGAGCGCGGGAGCCAGCGTGTTGATGTGGCGGCTGTCCGCCCCGGCATGAAAGTGGCACGTGGCACAGGAAGTCACCCCATCACTACCGACCTGCATATCCCAGAAGAATGCCTTTCCCAAAGCAATGGCTGCTTGCCGATCTCTGACAAACTCATCCAGGTTCATCGGGCCGGGAACCATAACTCCCTTGAGACTCCGCAAGAGTGTCGCCATCTCCCCTTCGGCAATGATTTGAGCCTCTGTTAATGGTGCCTCTTGAACCTTCGGGGTAAACTGCGCCTGAGCACGTAGCCCAAGGCTGAAAAACACCATGAGTGCAATCAAAGCAGACCCGCTTTTATTATGGCATTTACATCCCACATAGAATACACAAGGTCGGCTCCCGATTTTCCTCCGACCAATGATGATCTCTATTTTTTCCATGTTTTTTCAGTTCCGGCTTTCTATTGAGTATGGAATTTTGCATTCGTAACAGTTTGTTTACAAATGAAGGATAGGGTTACTCCACTTTCTATGGTGGTAACCCTTCTGGAACCCACGGAGAGCACTCAATGACGCTTTCGAATTCAGAATTACCACCTCACCCCCGCTTCTTTGACCTGCGATCAGACTATGCTCAACGTCCTACTTATCGTGTCACTCACTGTGTTTATCGAAGTAAAATAACTTGATGAGGCTAAGCCTCGTCAAAGTGGCTTTGCAGAATTCAGCAATCCTGCAAAGCCGTTGTATTTCCCATCTTTTTCCTATTATTTTTATTTAACCCTGGGTATTCAACCTGATAACCAAGTCGATATTTGATAGGCAAAAGCTTTTAATTAAGCACTATTAATCTTTTTCACACCTTCCATTCTTTCCATATCATCTTCAAGCAGTTGTGTAGCACACAGACCTGTTCAAAACACGATGTCACATCCGGCCTTCAATATTGCTGCACTGACGATCACCTCCCCTGCCCTTTTCATCATCTTTTACACTCTCTCAGGAGGTGACCTGCCCATCAAAAGGTGAAACCATTCGTCGTGTGGTCAGACAACAACGTGAAGTGCACCTTTTTCGATTTGGCGTGCTCGGCAAAAAGACACGAAGCAAAAGTGCCTTAAATTATCCAGATGGGATGCCCGGGTGGCAGCAGTCTGCTGTTCCCTCATTACTTTCCCTCAAAGAGCTGAATCATTACCAAGGGAAAATCTTGCGGCCAACAGACATTCTTTTTGATTGCCAACTCATTTCGGAATCACCGCAGCAGGCACATTCAAAGAGGGATCACTGTTAAACCGAAGATCAATAAAATGGGTTACTCCACTTGTTCTAGCGCATGAGCGTAGAATTTTATTATTGTGATTATGTATTTTCATGATTGTTACAACATTCACCCGCGCTCGATTAACGCGCCTATGCCAGATTCGCGCATTTTTGCCAATCCTCTTCATGGGAGCCGCGAATATTGGACGATCACAGGAGAGCTTATCAAAACTTGAACCATTATCGCCAGGTGCTGCTATCAGCAACGACGTCCAAATCAGCGACAGCGCCATGGTTAAGGTCAATTTTCCAAGCGCCCCGATTCAAGCCATACTCCCATTTTATACGAGTCTCACGCGGAAGAAACTGATACTCGATTCGTCGCTCAATGGAGAGCAGTTGCGCATCATCTCTCCTGAACCGCTCACCAAAAGGGATGCCATCGCATTCATTGAGGCAACACTGCTGCTGAATGGATATGCCCTTATCCATGTCGATGCTTCTACAGCCAAATTGATCAACAACGGTGCTGGTAAAAGCCCAACTGCAGACGGTTTGAGAGTATATCACACTTTAAGTGACCTTCCCGTAAACGAAGAAATTTGTCACTATGTTTTGCCGCTCCAGCATATTTCGGCAGATGATGCATCAAAAGCATTTCAAGAGGTTATCAAAATGCACCCCTACGGGGCGATGTCGGCGGTTTCAAACAACACAGCGCTCATCATCACGGAGAATAGCGCCACGATCCGCACCATTTATGAAATAGCCCAGATAATCGACGTTCCATCAGCAAACATTGCCAACGAAATGATCAGGCTGGAAAGATCAGACGTTGAACTTGTCGCCGAAATCATCACTGAAATTTTTGGGGAGGAGGACAAAGGGGGTAAGTCCTCAACCTCGTCACAGGCCAACAGCACTGCCACTAAAGGTGATACCATCAACCCCGTGGATAACGGCCAAGGTGCGCCCGCAGCCAGTCCGGGGACCAGCAAAGTCAAAGTATTCCCCCACAGACGAACGAATGAATTGCTAGTCATAGGACGCCCGGTTGACATCACCTATATCAAAGGATTGGTGGAGAAACTTGATAAGCAGGATCACACGACCAACTTTTTAAAACGGCGGCTGAAATGGCTCAAGGTTGAGGACTTTATTTCGGTCGCATACAATGCACTTGCAAAAGATACAGACATCGAAAACAGCAACGGATCGGCTTCAACTGGTGGCGGCCGAAGAAAGGCAAGCCTGCAACCTGGCGACACGGACGCTCTGTCAGCCGGCACTTCGGCAGGCAATAATCTTGGTGGAATACCCGGAGGCTCCAACAGCCAGGATGGAAGCAGCAATCTCGGAGGCTCAAACGGAAACAGCAATGGAAGCAATTCCAACCGCAGCTTGCTCAACTCGCCCGCAAAAGCAGCAGCGCCCGAATCGATGATCGTGGGAAAAACTCTTTTAATTTCCGATCCGCAGTCCAACAGCCTCGTTGTCTCAGGATCCCCTGAGCATGTCTCACGCATTGATCAGCTTCTTGAAGAACTGGATGTACGCCCCCAGCAAATATACATTTCAGCCATCATTGGACAGCTGAGCCTCGGCAAAAATTACAACTATGGCTTCGACTTTCTCAAACTGCTGGATGACTTCAGCATTCGACAAACAAATGGTTCCACTTCGTCGTCAGACAACCTCAACTTGGGCGGTTCGCTCTCCAGCAGTGGGGGACAGATTGCTTCAAATGCTGTCAATTTTTCCTGGAATCGCCTTAACCTATATGGACAGCTCGGCACCTTGAGCAGTTACCTCAAGGTGATTGACAGTAACAATGATTTCAAAATTCTGGCCACCCCCAGCGTCTATGCAAAGACCGCATCCAAGTCAGTCATTTCTTCGGGCCAGAAGATTGCTGTTCCTGCACAGATTTTATCGAACGGCGGATTTCAGTCTGGCCTGGTCAGTAACAGTGTCAGCGTTGATTATCGTGATGTATTGCTAAAGCTGGAAGTGATTCCTCTCATCAACTCTGATGATGAGGTCACTTTGCGCATTGCCCAGGTGAATGACAATATTGTTGGCAGTCAGATCATCTCCGGCAACACTGTTCCGACCATTGGAACGCAGCAGTTGGTGACTGAAGTGTCCATTAAAAATGACGCAACCGTCGTCCTGGGCGGCCTCATTACGGAGCGTTCAAGCAAAGAAGGCAAAGGTGGCATATTTCTGCGCCGCATACCCATCATTAAAAACTTGTTCGGCACCACGACTACAGAAAGCAAGCGTGAGGAACTGCTCATATTTATTCAGCCGCACATCATGAAAAATGATGATTCTGGAGACAATCCTAACGCCATAGAATCTGAGCGCTCAGCCCTCTTTGAGGAAACGGTAGAATTCGGCACACCTTCGCTGGAAGACGTCCCCAAAGCACTTCCTTTTCGTGAATAAAATGTCCACGCATTTTGCAGCAATCGAGGCGCGACCAAAACTTCAGGTTCGAATTGAAAGGAATCCCGGATAAATGAAAAAGAGTGAAAAGTTTCTGCTGACAGTTTTCACCTTTGCGTTCCTCATTCTTGTCGGAGGCGGCAGTGTTAAGTATGCGTACAACAATTACATGGCCATCCGCGAAGAAAATGAATCTCTCGCCAATCGAATTGCGGATATGAACCATTCCATCTCGAAGGGTTCGGAATGGGCCGAAAAATACAGCTGGATTGAGGAACACATCCCCGCATTTTCAAGCCATGAGGAAGCTTCATCAAAATTGCTCGGGGTCATTTCAACCCAGGCAGCAAAGCGAGGCCTCGGCATCGGCGGCAAAGAATTCATCGAAGAATCTAAAGAAATAGGTCCCGATGGATTGCCTGTGGAGGCAAATCTTGGATACTTCAACCGTGCAAAAGTGAAAATAACGATCACCGGAGCCTTGGAAAAGGTCTTCTACCAGTGGTTGGAAGACATTCAACAAGCGAAGTTATTTATTGGTGTCACTCATCTTTTGATCAATCCCGTTGGTTCCAACAAAACCGTAAACTGCGAAGTCGAGTTCACTCAGTTTTATCGAGAAATCAATCAGACCAAGTAATCTAAGTATTTTAAAGAATTATCTTCCGCAGATAGCTGAACAGCGACATAACCATGGGTCATCACATGGCCATGGTTTGTAGGCCGTGTTTGAAAACCTGTCGATTGGCAAATCGCGGACATTGAGGCAAGAAGAAATGCCAATGAAAACACAACGCTTTGCATGCTGGGAGCCGCTGAAAAAGCGTCTCAAACAAATGGTACTCTGAAGCCTGGAGGCAGACCCAGAGCAAAAATGGACATGGTGCTTGATGCCTTAAGGCGCAATCAATCGAAAACGCCGAACGCGGGGGCAAAGGCATGTGGCACTCATGCAGGGTCTCGCGGAAAGGCTTGGGAGCCATGCAGCCATCCAGCGCTCATTTGTCATAGATGCAGCCGAAAACCCGCGCGCCTTCTGCATTGCAGCCGAGATCAATCCAAGAGTCGTTTCAACGAATAAAACTTAAATGGATCAGAGCGAACTTTTTAGAGCCGAGGAGGGGCAGAAACGCACGGTTTTGGAAGCCTTGATTTCAACCAATACTTCGGGTAATTTTGGATTTCTGCCCATGCGGGCCTTGCGTTCAACGGGCTTGAAGCTGCCAAAGTCGATGAGTTGAACCGGTCCATGTTTCACTCCTATTGCGATCGCCTTGAGCACGGCGTTGAGGGCGTCGGAAGCGGCCCGTTTAGTGGTGTTGCCACCAAGAATTTGCTGCACGGCGTCGATGAGTTGAGCTTTGTTCAAGCGCGTGGACGAGATTTGTTGTTGGAATGAAAGCGGCTCCGATGATTATTAAGGAGACCCGAGCAGCCAAAGCAAAGTCACCGCCGAAGCACCACCCCAGAGTAAGACTCGGCAGGATTTCGGTCTAACTATAAACAGCTTAAGCGTTATCAGCATCATGCCCCAAAAGGAGATCAAACTCCAAGCGAGCCATTTCGAAATTGGAAAGTGATACAGTAGAAATGCGGCTGTCAAAACTGGCAGCATAACCTCTACAAATAACAGAATAGCATTAATAAAACCAATCAGATCGTCATAGAATCCAGGAGTATTCACCAGAGTGCCGATCGGGCGTCCGGCGTCAAGACGGAGATTGTCCCTATGCGGCGCAGGAGTTCTAACGGAATAAGCGTCTTGAAAGGTCTTGTTATCCACGAGCAGGCCGGAAAATGAGCTTTCGTCAAAGGGGACAATGATCTCTTTTTGCGCCGTCCGCTCAGTATTCCAAGCGGGAAGCCGGGTTTTCTGAGGGAGCTTAATTGATGGCTCATTGACTTTTTGGAATTCCTTTACGAAAGTCGAAACTTCAGGGGTAACGATATTTTGTCCAACTGGACTGCTAGAAGGGATTTCGGTGCTTTGCTGAAAATACAATTGAGTCATAAAAAATTGAGTATCTTTTACCAGATGTCTAAGGTATCCGAACTCTCCTCGTCTACATGCAGACAAATGGGTTACCCTAAATCGATTTATAGATTTTTGGGGAAAAGCTTGAGAATGGCAAAGGCCAGCCAGTGCATGCCTGCAAGAGTCGAAGCCAGACTCGAAGCTGCTGTCCATACCCAACAACGAGAAGTGCCAGCATATCAACATTGGCTTCAGCCACTTCACGAATGAATGCCAAGCCTGCTGACTTGAGGGTGGCAGAGAGCTTAGGTCCGACGCTAGATCCTGTTATTAACTTTAAAAAGTGCTTTATAACGGTGGGGGTCCAAGCAATAAGCTTGAGATGGAACCTTAGAGCAACAAGCCAAGACCCGGCTACACGAGTGACGTCAGCGATGCAGAATGGGGCTTTTGCCGTCCCTACCTTGTGCTGATGAAGGAAGATGCTCCCCAGCGGGAATGTCCACTGCGGGAGTTTTTCAACGCGCTGTGCTACATCGTGCGTTGCGGCTGCCAGTGGCGCATGATGCCCCATGCCTGCCGCCCTGGCAGAACGTTTATCAGCAGGCGTAGCGCTCGATGAAGGCGTGCTGCTTCAAAGCCATGGCCCATGATCTGCGTGAACTCTCCCGCCTGGCCAAGGGACGCAAGGCCCAGCCCACGGCGGCCATCATGGACGGACGCACACTTCAGACCTCGCCAGAGAGCGGCGGCCGGGCCGGCTATGATGGCTACAAGCGCCGCAAAGGCTGCAAGTTGCACATCGCGGTTGATACTCTCGGGCAGCTGCTGGCAGTGAAGGTGACGGCGGCTGACGAGTAGGAGCGCGCGCAGGTCGGCGACCTTGCAGAGCACATCCAACAGGCCACCGGGGAGAATGTGCAACTAGCCTATGTGGATCATGGTTACATCGGGGAAGAGCCTGCACGACAGGCACAACTGCACGGCATCAAACTGGAGGTGGTCATGCTTTCGGAGGCCAAGAAGGGCTTTGTGCTGCTGCCAAAGCGCTGGGTTGTGGAGCGCAGTTTTGGCTGGGCGGCGCGCTTCAAACGCCTCTCACTGGACTAAGAGCCTCTGGCTTCGACCCTGACAGGCATGCACAGACTCGCTTTCGCGCCCCTCATGCTCTCTTCTCTATTCGGCAAAAGTTAATAACAGCCTCCAAGATCTCGAACAGGCCAATAAACGTCACGTACCGCCTCTGAGTGTAGACGTAGATTGGCCATCTGTAAAGCGCTGGCCTGAGGGGGGGGTGCTTTTGCAAGGCCGAAGTTGTGCGCAATGCCCCGCGAGATGTCGATGCCTTGGTCATAACTTTACGGATTCGGTTGCTGGTCGTATTATTGAGACTTGCTCAATAGACTGACGCACTTGTCTTGAAGGCCAACGGCCTTCCGTCATACAGCCCAGGGGTGCCGAGCATTAGCGAGTGCTCCCCTGGGTTCTGGCAGCCAGGCTGGGAAGCAAACCCAGCACTCCGCCACACTTCAAGCCTGCCAGCAGCGTCTGCAATGAGCCCCGCAGCAAGTTTGCCGCATTCAGGCACCGAGTCCACTTCCACCAGGAACGCTCTTCTTGTCAGTCAATTGCGCAAGGCTCAATAGGTTAATGCGCAGAGTGGATCTCCGGCTGGAAATAGCAAGGCAGACCATCGCTATCACTTTGAAGATGAATCAGTAATAGCTAAAAAAAGAGGCCCGGCTTGCGCCGAACCTCTTCTCGCCTTTCTAGATCACGCCGATAACCCGACATGGTTGTCGAGAAGGCCATGGAGGGCTTCCGTGCGACGGGGGAGTTCGGTGAGATTGCCCTTCAGTGTTTCGGTGAACGCATTGAAGAGGCTCCAGACGTTCCGTAGCTGGAACGCCTCATGACGTGGCTGACGCCATTCATGCAACACCAGCGGGATCTGACGATTGGGGCAGACACCGACATCAAGTGCACGAACCACGAGATCGTGTGCCGTGCGGTCATCGAGATCTGCGAGCTTGTAGCTGGCGATGCGGCTGTCCTGATGGTGCCAGCGCTCCATCAGTCTGCCCACGGCGCTCTGCACGAGGCCGGGCAGATCACGTACGATGAACCTCGTGTGCTTGCGAGCGAGTTTGACCTCTCCGTAAAAGGCGTAGGGTAGGAGCGCCAGATCCTGTGAAGGACCTGGCTGCTCCCCCCTCCGAACCGAACGTGCGCCTTTCGACGCATTCGGCTCTCTATCGAACATTGCCATCTCAGGCTTTGCGCTGAAAGCTGGGGATGCTGCCCTGTGGTTTCCAGTCGGGATGATCAGCCTTGTAGCGCTTCCACTTGGCAGGTGGAAGCAGCATAATGGCCTTTTCGTCCCGTGAGATTCCGAGGGAGTTGCCCATTTTCAGGCGGGTGTAGGTATCGGTGCGTTTGGCGCGATTCTTCGCCGCCAAGGTTTTAACCAGACTGTCTTTGCACAACCAATGGAGTTGATTGCCGACGTGCCTCCAGTTCTTTGCACGTGAGTAGTAGTTGCTCACGCCTCGCAGTTCCTGGATGTAGCGCCGGATGATCTCCTCCCCTGACAGATGAAGCAGAGGCACTCTCTTCTGTGGCTTCCGATTCTGAAGATCGTCGATGTAGCCGCGTTCCCAAGCGAACTTGAGCGCACGTTCCATCGGCCATTCCAGCGTCGCCACTCCGCTCATCATGGACCGTCGTGTTCCACCCCGTGTCCTGCGGACCCGGTGAGGACTGCTGACGATCTTGATGTCGTAACCGAGGAAACGCGTTCCCTCGGCAGCGTGAACAATGCCTGTCTTGTCATCTGCAAGTTCCACCTTCAGCCTCTGTGTCATAAACACGTTGAGGTCAGCGAGGATTTGCTGGGCGTCTGCTTTTGATCCGATGATGCTGATGACAAAATCATCTGCATATCTCACAAAGCGCATACGTCTGAAGTTTGGATCATGGGTCTGCGTGGTTGGGCAGCCGAGGTAATCGACCTTCGTTTGCCGGATCAGAGGTTCGAGCTTCTCAGCTTCGTCGAGTCGGCCCTCAGCCTTCAGGTCGCGGGAGCGATAGAGCGCATGTTGATACCGGCTGTACATTTTCTTGTACTCCGGATGGTACTTGCGAGTCGTTCCTTTGTTGAAGGTCTGGGCTTTCTGATTGAGCCACTCATCGAGTTCATGCAGGTAGATGTTCGCGAGGATGGGTGACACCGTGCCTCCCTGCGGAGTGCCGCTGTAGGAACGGTTGTAAACCCAGTCTTCGAGGTATCCGGCCTGCAGGAAAGAGCGAATGAGCTTGAGAAAGCATCGGTCTTCGATCTTGTTGGCCAGCAGTTCCATGAGCACGTCGTGATTGATGTTGTCGAAGCATCCGCGGATGTCCGCTTCGATGATCCACTTCGTGCCCTTCCAGTTGTGTTTCAGCTCGTCGAGGGCCGTGTGGCATGAACGTTCTTTGCGGAAGCCATGCGAGTGGTCTGAGAAGACCGGCTCGTAGATTTCCTCCAGAATGCGTGCAGCCATGGCTTGAACGAGCTTGTCGGCAGCCGTCGGTATCCCAAGTGGGCGGAGTGTTCCGCTTTTCTTGGGGATGTAAACCCGGCGTGTCGGTTTCGGGCGGTATTCACCCTTGCGAAGTGTTTCACGGATGAGGTCCATTCTATCACAGATGTCGGCATGGATTTGTCCATCGACCCCGGGAGTAGCGGCCCCTTTGTTCCGGCTGATTTTGCAACTCGCCTCGTTCCAAAGATCGGGATAGTTGGTCATCAGTTGAAACACTCTCTGCACCTTGTGCCCGTTGCGTGAGCACTGAGATAGTCCTTGAAGTCGTTTTATCGTTTTATCGGTCAACATTGGTTGTCCTCCATTGAAACGTTCTTCTTGGTTGTTCTGACTGTCTCCCTTCCCCCGATGGGCGCGGGCTTTTCCCTCCGATTGCTCGTCGGTTCTGCCTTTGCTTCGACCAGCATTGCGGCTGGCTGCACCCGGCGTTAACCGGGCACGTTGGGTACTATGGAGACTCCGTCGCCTTGCAGGAGTTGCCCCCTGTGTAGGCGATCCCGTGGTACATGAATCATGATGATCGTGAACATGTAGGCGCCCCGTTCGACCGTTGTCCGGCTTATTGCCGGCACCGTCCCCTGGCTGATGCGGCTCGTCCAACCTAGGAGAACGAGTGTCATGGGGATGCTGCTCCTTATCTGGTGTGGGCAGTGAGTGCGATCCTCCGGTATGGGTCTGGGGTTCAGGCAGTTTAGCTTTCGCCATATGTTCCTCTCCTTGCCGCTGACTCTTGGGAATATCCAGATTTCCGCACAGCGGCTTTACAACCATGCTATTGTCCCCCGCTTCTTTCGAAGTCTCATCCCGTTGCCGGGCCAAGGTTAGGTTGTTGGAGTCATTCATTTTCAGCTAGAATGGCAGGGCTTTCCCTGCGTTCATGATTCACGCCTCACGGCGCACGAGGTTGTCGCAGCAGAACACAGACGATCCAGCCACGATGCCTGCGGGGAACGATTTGTCGTGACTATTACGCAGCCCGAGCACCCAGCAGTAGTCGTCGCTGGATTTCTGGGCGTGGACTTCCATGAGGCCGAAGTAGCGCTGGCCCTCGTGGGACAACGAATGAGCCTGCGTGCCTATGCGCAGGTTGGTGGCGGCCAGCGTGCGCTGAACAGTGCTGATGAGTTCCGCATGCGGGATAGGACACCAGCTCTGCGTGTGGCGCGGCGTGGCAACGGCGTGTACTTCGTCGAGTTCGACATGCGAGGCACCGCAATGAAGAGTGAGGTTCGGGCTGCGGCGCTGGATGATCTGAGGTTGGGGATCGAGATCGGCAATCATAGGGATGTATTCCTTTCTGGAATGAAAAGGGGCCGGACACGCAACATGCGCATCCGGCCCCGGTGAATGTGGGTGTGTGGTTTGACTTACAGCCTGAGGCCCTGCAGGCTGCGCAGTGTTGAGCGCACGGAGTTGAACTCGCGGCTGCTGGCCTTCTGGTCGCGATTGATGGTTTTGAGCTTCACGGACAAATCGCGCAGCAGGTTGAAGCCTTCGTTGAGCTTGTCTCGAATGAGCAAGGTCATGTCGATGGCTTCTTCCACGGCGTTTTTGGGTTCGTTGGATGCGGGTGGTGGTCCTTCGGAGGTGGGGTTCGTGATCATGGGCTTGGATGGTCGTGCAGGCGGCAAAACAGGCCGGGATGACGGCATGCTCACCGGAGTGGGTTGTTGTTGTTGTTGTGGGGCTGGTTGTTTTTCGGAATCAATGCGCAGTGGCATGACGATCATTTGCTTCCCTTTGGAGTGAAACCTCAGGGGGTGCATCGAATCGACCATGCTGACGGTGTTCATCCCGTAGCTAAAGGCTTTGATGAGAAACCGCCGGCTGAGGAAGATGGTCATCTCGGGGCCACTGCCTTGGATGTCGGGCACTGGGATGCGCAGCCAAGACTCGTTGTCGGTGTCCTTGCCAAGGAGCAGGAATTGACCGTCTCTCCATTCAAGTCCGATGGTTTGGTATCGGTCTGGATCGTGGCAAGGAATGCGCTGGATCAGCTTGATGAGCGTTTCCAGCTTTGATGGGTCCAGGGTAATGTGTGTTTTGTCGTCGGCTGGATTTGGTATCGTCACACGCCAGTCAGGATATTTACCCTGAATCTGACGGGTGATGAACCTCCAGCGACGGCTGGAGAGCTGGATGTGTTCGTTATCGGCTTTCATCTGCCATTCGCCATCCTGATTAAATTCCTTCCAGCCGAGGAATTTGTGAGAGGGGATGAGGACCGAGAGCTTGATTGGCAGGGTGAACGAATTCGCACTGTAGAGGTGCTTGCCGTCCGTTCCTACCACATTGAACGCCTTGGGATTGCTGGCATCAATGAAAGCTCCGTTGAGGATGTAGCGGGTTTCATCAGTGCTGGCGCAGTCGAGAGCCTGATGAAGAGACTCACGGACGGTCGGTGGCAGAGGAACACTGTCGGTCTTGATGCGTGGCACCTGGGGGAATTGATCCACAGGGAACGGTTTGACCTTGGACGCGCCGAGGTTGTTGGCCAAAGCGAATCGTATGACGGTTCCTTGGTCGGTGGTTTCGATGAGAAGGCGTTCGTCTTTGCTGCAGTTTTTGGAGAGCTGCAGGAGCTGGTCATACGGAATGAGCACAGCATTAGGCGGGCCTTCGGCGGGTTGTTCGAGACGCAGGGTGACGAAGCGGTCGAGATAGGTGCTTGTAAGAGCAATCCAGCCGTCGGCGGTACGTTCGACTTTGACGTGATGCAGCACAGGCAGCGTGGATCGTGGATTGATCAATTTGCCGAGTCCTGCCAGAGCGGGTTTTAATTCCGCGATGGGAAGTGTGATGGGGTTCATGGGTGTGGCGGTTGAGGTTGATCGCCGGGATGCAATGGTTTCTCCGGCGGGACGTTGGTTTGCGGAACGACGATGATGAATTCCTGCCGCAGTTCCTTGATAGCAGGTTGCGAAGAGGAGTGCGGGCAGGCGGTGCCTGTGAGGACGAGCAGCGAACAGGCTGCCAGCCTGATAAAATGGATAATGTTCTTCATGAGGAATGATCTTTGGGGGTTGTACGCAAACAAGCCCATGCGCTGGTGAAGACGCATGGGCTTGAGCGTGGGTAGAGTTGGCTAGGCGGCAGCCTGCATCGCATCGGCTTTGTATTTGAGCTGGACCGTGGTGCATTCGGCGGCGCGAATGTCAGGACGCGCCCCAAGATAAACCGGCTGGTAGATGCTGCCGGATTCCTTGAATGCGTAGAGGTAGCGGCACTCCACCACGGTTCCCGGTTCAGGAACTTCGTGGTTGGGTGGGATGGTGACGTTGCCAGCGGGGCGCACTTTGTCGCCCTCGAACAGGATCAATGAGACGCTCCGCTTATCGTTCACCTTCGTGACGATGAACGAGGCAGTTTCATGGAACTTGAACTTGAGCTGGCTGCCGCCGCTGTTCGGGCGGCTGGGAGTGTACGGCGCGTCCTTGTGTTTGAACACCACGCCTTCCTTCCCCTCGTTTTTAAACTGCTGGAACCAGCCCGCCGTTTGAGCGGGGAAGAATACCCGCACCTCCCGGATATGGGGATGATCGAAGGCGTTGAGCATGTCACGCATCCTCAAATACCTCACCGAGAACGCCAGTGGACGCATGTCCTCCGGGCCGATGGCGAGCAGGTCGAAGGCATGGAAGGTGTCTCCAACTGCTTCACCATCGAGTACGAAGTTGCGCGGGTATTTGGCCGCGTTGCGTGCGATCCTTTCAGGAACAGCGGTGGGAAAACCCAGGCGGTTGATGCCAGTGATCTGATCGCCGTCCTTTTTGATGAGCAGCCGACGGCCATCGAGCTTCTCCTGCATCCAATAGTCGGGGTTCAACAGAAACTGGTCGAGCTGCTGTTCGTTGATGGGATTAAGGAGCTGGCACTGGATGCCGGTATGTTTGTTGGGAGAGTCCGGTGGCGTGGCGGTGGCAGTGTCGGCTCCGGGCGTGTAGCCCTTCGCCATCTTTTCTCGGACGAGCTTGTCGTAGATGCCTTTGGCAATCGGATATTCGACCGGCGTCTGCGTTTTGCTGCCGGTACTGAGTGTGGAACCGCGACGGCCATAGGCAAAGTGTACGTGGTAGCCATCATCCTTGGGGGAGATGCTCGCTCGGTACACTTTGTCGGAGGGGCCTTCGCGAAAATACAAAGTGATGCTTTCCATGAGGTGAGTTTCTTTCTTGAAATGAAAAGAGCCGGACGATCCTGCGATCATCCGGCTCTCGGGTTGGGGTGTTGCGACGTGTGCTGCGCGTCAGTAGTTGTAGGGATCCCGGCGTTGTTGATGACGTATGCGCATTGATAGGATCGATTTCCCGATGGAGACCAATCCCGCAATGAGTCCGACAACCAGCAACACCGAGAGCGGCACCAGGACAACATTGGAGGTCGTCTTACTGATGACATCGATCCACAGGTTGAATTGATTCAAGGCCAGCGTGATCAGCGGAGCTACCAGCAACGCTGGCACCGCAAATCCTATGGCCAGCCGCAGGTTGAACTTGAGCCACTCCCGCAGGGTTCCCTGCGGTGAGAGCCAGTATTCAAACCGACGACAGGTGAAACTGATCACCTCAGCAGAGCGCTCAATGGCGTTGAGATGTGGCAGGGCATCGTCAATGACGGGTTCGCTGAGCGGTTCAGGCTGCCAGCGTCGAATGACGATCTGGCGGGCCTGCTTCGCCCAGGTGGTGGCGGGCACCGTTGGGAGCTGCCGGGGTAGCGGTGGGCACTGTTCGTCCCATTCTGGTTGTTCCATCATAATGTTGGCGTGTTTTGGCCCCGAGGGCGGTTCCGATGACAAACAACAGCACGCAGCCCACGGCGAGAGTGCCGGTGGCAATCTCCCAGCGAGTAGTGGAAGCGTGTTGTTCCGAGATGCGATCTTCCAGCCTGATGATCTTGGCCCGGTATTCGGGTCCGAGATCTGGCGGCGGATCGTCGAAGAACCAGCCTGCATGCGTGTTCGGCGTGAACAGCATCAGCAGGCCGGCGATGAGAATGAGATGTTTCATTGTGGGTGTGGGGATGGGCCGCAGGCCAGCGCTCGTGGTGAGCGCCGACCTGCAGCAGGGTTTAATGCCAGCGGCGGCATTCGTTGTAGTACTCGCAGCTTGAGCAGTGCATCCCAGGCGAAGGGATGAAGTCACGACGCTGCAAGCCTTCGAGGTAGGCTTCCATTTGGCGGAAGAGCCGCGTCTGCTGCGGCGGGCTCATGGGTGGCAGTGTGGTGATGACCACCTTGGGGTTTTTGAGTTTGACCAGGTGATGCAGCTGCATGCCTGCTTCCTGCGAGCCGGTGTTGTGACGGTACAAGATGGCGTAGCTGCTGGTCTGGATCTCAGTGGAGTGTGCGACCTTGTCCGCGTTGGGGGTGGTGGCACTGGTCTTGTAGTCGATGATCTGGCGTTGCTGCACCAGATCGAGTATGCCGATGAGACGGGGTAGCCCGTGCTGTTGCAGATCAGCTTCAACCGGAACTTCCACGGCGTCGGGTTTGACCTCAGCGGGAAGATGGCTTTCGCGCAGGTAGGTGTCGAGCAGACGCCAGCCGGTGGTTTTGTCGTCATCTTCTTCACCGGGTTCCCATGCCACCGATCCTTCGGTCTTATCATCCCAGGCTGTCTGGTAGGTCTCATGGACCACCTTGAGCGAAAGCGGCTGCTGAACCCAGCGTGCTTTGTTCCAGGTCTTCAACACGGCGTGAACCGCATTGCCGAGATGGAGCGAGGCTGTCTTGGGTTTCTTGAGCTTGAGCACGTAGCGGAAGTAGAACTTCAACCGGCATTGCAGGAACAGCGACAGCCGGGAAGCTGACACTGTTGCCTGCAATGCTGTGATGATGTCCTGCTCGCTGCGCTCTGGAGATGAGGCAGCGGGCGTATTCATGCGGCGTGGGCGGTGGGCTGTTGCTGCCAGCGGGTCTGGCGTGGGGCGGGTTTGCCGGCTTTGACGAGCAGGTCCTCGATCAATTGAGAGGCCTGCATCTTGTTGAGCTGCTTGACGCCGATTCCGAAGAGCTGCTGGGACAGATCCTCGGCCACCTGTTTGGTGATGCTGGCGTTTTCGTTGACGATGCGCAGGATGAACCCGCGCTGGCCATCGGTGCAGTTCCAGCGGTCGGCGCTAGATGACGCAGACGGGCGACCACTGCCATTGACCGGCTGGGCACGTCCTTTCTGCTGCTGTTCGGCACGACTGTTGCCGTTCGTGCTGGCCGCCGGGACGAAGCCTGGGTGCTGGATTTCCTGATCGACAGACTGCTGCAGGAGCTGGTAAAGCTTCTGCACTTCGGCCTCGACCTGGGTGATGTCGTTGAGTTCGACTTCAACTGAGGCGCTGAAGCTATGGCTGCTGTACTGAGGCAGCCCGAGTTTTTTGCTATAGTTGGCGCTGAGTTTGATGGCCATGGTGGTGTGTCTCCTGATGTGGGGTGGATGTGCTTGGGTGGGTGAAGAAGCCGCCACATGGCCCGACAACAAAACACCCGGCCACTCTTACGAGAGAACCGGGTGGAGGAAGTGGGATGCTGTGACGGCGTGGTGCGGCTAGCGGATGGCGCCAGCCTCCTGAGTGCGGCCCTGAGCCGGGACGCTCATCTGCGTGGCAGCGATGCTCCACCCCTGCGTGTGTTGCAGGGATGAGGTGAGCAGATCGTTGACCAGTCTTGTCATGGGACGGCGTAGCCGCCGGCCTTCGTGATACAGTGCGCAGACGATGACCCGGTCGATGCAGGGCGAATAATGGGTTCGCCGAGGCATGGTGGGTGATGAAAATGCCGGGGATAAAGCCCGACCTCTCAAGTTTTTATAGCGTGAAAAGAGGAAGAATTGCAGGGGCCAAACCTGACCCAAGTAACATCTCTCAAAGAAAGGCGGACAGATGATTGCGGTCGGTCTGAAAAAGTGAGCACATTTTGAGCACGCCCAAAAAAGAAGCCCCGCCTTTGGGGCGGGGCTTTGGTCTTTAACTCACTCAGAATGAAGGTGGTGGGCAGGGCTGGATTCGAACCAGCGTAGGCGTAAGCCAGCAGATTTACAGTCTGCCCCCTTTGACCGCTCGGGTACCTACCCATTCTCCTTTCGAAGTGGGCCGCGATTATCGAGTCGGTGCCTTGTTTTGCAAACGCTTTGTTCCTCTGTTTTGCATTCTTTGTGAGATTCTTTGTGTCGGATTCAGCGGCGGCGCTTGCCGCGACGCACATAGGTGGGCTGGACGATGGGGTTTTGTGCGTGCAGGACCTTGAAACCGCCGGTCTCGACGATCTTGTCCATCTGCGAAAAGGCTTCGGTCAGGAGGTTTTCATAGGGAAGCTGGCGGTTGGCGACGAGCCAGAGCTGACCACCGGGTCGCAGGGCCTGGGCGGCGGCGGCGATGAACTTGAGGCCGATGAGGGGATCGGCCTCTTTGCCTTCGTGAAACGGGGGGTTCATCACGACGGTGTCAAACTTGGTGCGCTCAAAACCAGTGGTGATGTCCTGCCAGTGGGGGTGGGCTTTGACCTTGGTGGGGACGAGGCCTAGATTGCGGCGGGCGCATTCGAAGCAGTCGCCGTCGGCATCGTAGATGTCGAGGGTGTCGATGTCGTGGCAGTTGCGCAGGAGGTGATCGCTCAGGAAGCCCCAGCCGCAGCCGAAGTCGGCGACGTTGCCTGCAATGGTGTCTGGCAGGTGCTTGGCGAGGAGGGCGGAGCCTTCGTCGATGCGGTCCCAGTTGAAGAGGCCGGGCCGTGACCAGAAGCGACCGTCGAGAATTCGGCGCATGGCGGCACCTTGGCGCCAGCGTTCGAGGAGGTCGGCCTTCCAGGGCCTGCCTTCCTGCTTGGTGGCCCAGAATGCGCGGCTGTGGTGCTTGGATAGGGATTCGATCTGCCCGGCGACTTCGCGCAGGTATTGCTCGCAGCGTTTGCTGCCGGCGTCGTTGTGCACGGCGGCCATGAGGACGCCACCGGGTGCGAGGTGATCATGGGCACGAGCGAGATCGGCCACCATGAGATCGCGCTGCGGATCGGGGAGGACGAGGACAAGATCGAAGAGGCCGTGGACCTCGCGCTCCACGCGGTGTCCGGCAGCCTGGAGGAGATTGGCCTTGGGCTTCCAGGTCTGCTGGCAGACGAGGCGGCCTTCGAAGTGCTCCAAGGCGGGATGGGCCTGGGCACGCAGGAAGAGCACACGCCCTTCGGTGCTGATGTCGGGATTGACATCCAGGGCGTAAATGAGGGCGTCGATGGGGTAGGACACAGTTGCGGAGTAAAAAGGGGTTGGTGGTCCTTCTTCGCCCTGCGAGCTGCGAAGGACAAGAAAGTAAAAAGGGTGCGCGGAGTGAGTGACCGTGACCAAGCCCAATTCGGTCTGGTAGGCAAGCACACGATAGCTTTCACCCACCCGAACCGCCCCAAGTTTGCCGACTTTTTCTTGTGAGGCAGTCCATGGACATCTGCTGGCAGCTGGCTCAAGTCAGCTTCAGAATGAAGCCAGCAAGAGGCTCCTCAAAGCGGCTTGCACAGTCCGGCTTCAATGTTCGCATCCATCTCCGCAAAAATCTGGTCAAACTTTCCCGCAGCCACGTCGCGTTCGATCTGGCGGTCCCATTCGTCGGACATGTAGCTGTTGAACCAGTCCGTAAACTTTTTGAGTTCCTCTGGATTGAGCTGGGTGATCTGTGTTTTGATTTCCTCCAGAAGCATGGGGAAATTTTCTCACGGAAGGCGGATGAGTGCAACCATGGGACTTCCGGCCTTTGATTCAGAACTTAGGCGGGACGCCCCAGTCCGTCGTCAGGCAAGATGCCTGAGCTCCAACCATTCACCACGTCCACTTACAAGACCATCCTCAGCAGATGCGGTGCGGCGAAGGAGGAGAACTGGAGGAGAAGGAGACCGATCACGGCGGCGGCAAGGCCGATGATGAGGACTTCGAGGACTTTGACGGTGATGAGCGAGACACGGGAGACACCGACGTCTTCGAGGGTGGCGAATTCGCGCTGGCGCAGGCGGAAGGAGAGCGCAAAGACGAGCGCGGTGACGAGCAGCGCGGCGGTGGCGGTGAGGAGGAGGGCGCTGGCGGCGAAGCCTTCAAGGCGCACGAGCTGGGTGAGCAGCGCCTCCATTTCATCACGCGGACGAATGAGCTGCTGCTCCTTGGAGCGGGCGTAGTGCCCAGCGAGCAGGGCTTCGGCCTTGGCGTCCTGCGGCAGCAGTATCACGGCGCTGATGGGATAGGTGGAGACATCGCCATGGAAATGGAAGGAGGCGATGTTGGCGTCGGTGACTTCGTTGAACATGCGCACGGCGGCATTGCCGACGATGTTGCCCTCTTCTTTTGTAAGCACGACGGATTCGTCTTTCTTGAGGTCGTCATGGCCATGGGAGCGGCCCTCGATGAGCCAGCAGGTTTTCAGATCGACGAAGAGCGCCTCGTCATCGGGCGTGCCGTTTGGGGTGAGGATGCCGGTGACGCGCATCTTCAGGGGATACACGCCAGCCATGTCGAAGGCCTGCTCGGGTGTGGAGAAAATGTGGCCGCCGGGCTGCAATCCGCGCTGCTTGGCGAGGGTGGCACCGACGACGCAATCGCCCAGGCGGCTGAGCTGTTTGCCTGCGGCGAGATGCAGGCCGCGAAAGGGGAAGTATTCGAGCTCCGTGCCGACGATGGGGGCTCCCTGCGCCTGATAGCGGACGTGCAGCGGGATGGCGGTGGCCGTGGGATTGCGCCGTATTTCAGCGAGTATGCCAAAGGGCAGTGGCAGGAGGTTCTCGCGCTTGAAGTAGAGCGCGGTCATCATGAGATCGAGCGCGCTGCCACGTGTGCCAACGATCTGCGGTGTGGCGGCGGCGCGGGCGCGGAGTTCCTGCTGGGCGTGTTCGATCAGCACACGCAGGCAAAGCGGCAGCGCAAAGACGAGGCCGAGTGCCCCGGCGAGCAGCGCGCTCTGGATGCGATGCCGCAGTACGTAGCGTGCGGCCAGATGGAAGGCGGTCCTCATGCGGCGGCGAGGTCCTCCATGCGCACGGTTTGATCAAAGAGCGGTAGCAGATTGGGGTCATGCGTCACCATCACGAGACAGGCGCCGCGTCGGCGCGTGTCTTCGAGCAGCATGTCCACCACGATGCGACCACGTGCGGGATCGAGTGAGGCGGTGGGCTCATCGGCAAAGACGAACTGCGGTTCGTGTACGAGCGCACGCGCCACGGCGACGCGCTGGCGCTCGCCCTGAGAGAGCTGCGAGACGCGCTTGTCCAAGTAGCGGTCAATGTGCAGCCGCTGGGTGAGATCGAGCATCTTCGTGCGGACCGCCGCATTTGCCGTTCCACGGAACTGATGCGGCAGGAGGATGTTCTCAGTGACGGTGAGGTAATCGAGCAGCGCGAAGTCTTGGAAGACAAGCCCGATGTGCTGCAGGCGGAAGGCGCGGCGTGCTTCGGGGGTCATCGTTTCCATCTGTGCAGCGCCGAGGCTGACCTTGCCCGCCGTGGGAGTCAGCAGTCCGGTGAGCAGGCGCAGAAGGGTGGACTTCCCTGCCCCGCTGGGCCCGGCCAGTGCGAGGGCCTTGCCGGAGGCGAGCTCAAGCTGCGGCACATGCACACGAAAGCCCTCGGCCGAGTAGGCAAAGCGGAGGTCGGAGACATGGAGGCCGGTGGTTGCGGACATGCAGGCTCACTCTTTAAAGCAGCAATCCGGCGACACAAGCGGTGCAATAGCAGGCGAGCAGGCCGCCGAGCATGGATTTGACGCCGAGCTGCGCCAGTTCTCCCCGGCGCTCGGGCACCAGAGCGCCGATGCCGCCGATCTGAATGGCGATGCTGCCGAAATTGGCAAAGCCGCAGAGCGCGTAGGTGGCGATCTCCGCGCTGCGGGGCGAGAGGGTGCCGCCCTGCTGACTGAGGTGCAGGTAGGCGAAGAATTCATTCAACACCACGCGCTCTCCCAGCAGTGCCCCCACCTGCCCGCACTCGGCCCACGGCACGCCCATGAGCCAGGCGCAAGGGGCATTGAGCCAGCCGAGCGCGAGCTGCATGGGCTGCGGCACATTTTGACCGAAGGCGCGCAGGCCGAGCGAGAGCATGTAATTAAAGAGCGCCACCACCGCGACGAAGGCGATGAGCATGGCCACGACGTTGATGGCCAGCTTCATGCCGTCGCTGGCTCCCGTGCAGAGCGCGTCGATGCCGTTGGCGGTTTCGCGTTCGATGACTTTGCTGGCACCGTGGGCGGTCTCGCTTTCCTCGGTCTCGGGGATCAGGATTTTCGACATCATCAGCGCGGCGGGGGCGCTCATCACGGATGCGGTGAGCAGATGCCCGGCGGAGATGCCAAAGGACACGTAGGCCGCGAGCACCCCGCCGGCGATGGTCGCCATGCCGCCGACCATGAGGCAGAGCAGCTCGCTGCGGGTCATGCGTGGGAGGTAGGGCTTGATGACGAGGGGGGCCTCCGTCTGGCCCATGAAGATGTTCGCGGCGGCGGCGAGGGTTTCACTGCCGCTGGTGCGCATGACGCGGCGCATGACCCAGGCGGCCATTTTGACGACCCACTGCAGCACGCCGTAATGATACAGAAAGGAGGAGAGCGCGGAGACGAGGATGATGCTGCCGGTGATCGTCAGGGCGAGGATGAAGCTGTTCGCCGGACCAAACGCGGCCTGCAGCGTGGTCGCCCCACCCAGCGGGCCAAAGACGAGGCCCACGCCTTCATTCGCAAAGCCCAGCAGGCGGCGGAACATCTTGTCGAGCAGAGCAAACGAATCATGCCCCAGCTGAGTGCGGAGGATGAGCACGCCAAAGACCATCTGCAGCGCCAGTCCGCTCAGCACCGCCCGCCATGGAAACAGCCGACGTTTTTCCGAGAGCGCCCAGGCCAGCGCCACAAACACGACCAAGCCAAGCAGGCAGATGAGACGATCCATGATGCGGGCGAGAGTGGGTCAGCGGGGAGGATGGGTCAAGCGCTCAACTCGAAACCCGATCCCACTCTACCGGTTGTCCAGATCCCAGCCGCTGCGGCCAAACTCGTAGGGTTCATCAGCGCGGCCTTGGCCGGAGCTCCAGTCGATGGGAAAGGCCTGCTTGATCTGATCGTGGTATTTCGATGGATGAGCGTCGAGATGAAAAGGCACTCCGGGGGTGGCACGAATTTCCTGGGCGGAATTGTTGAGCACGGTTGGCTTCACATCCCAGTTCTTGCCGTTCGGGTAATAGAACTGCTTCGAGTCGTGATGGTAGTAGGCCTCGTAACGCGGGTAGTACGTGTAATTGCCAGAATTGCCGAGCCGGGGTGCCAAAACCGACAAACCCGCCGGATAACCGTAACCCCGTGTCGGCAGACCATACTGGATGTTGCATGCCGGGAGAAGGAGCAGAAGGGACAGCGCGAAGCAAAAGGCGGAGCGTGAGTGCATGGCCGATGATTAGCGGGATTCCGGCGGCAGGCAATGGAGCGGAGGCGGAATCACAAATACGCGAGGATAAAGAGAGGAGTCCTAGAAGTAGATTCGGCAATTCAGCCTCCCAGCTTGTAACGTTCGCATTGTTTCATCTTTGAAATTGCAGGTGCCGAAAAGCAAGTGATGACGGGTGAGCCATGTGCCAAGTCAGTTTACGGTTAAATCGTTAACACATGACACAAACTTAACGATCTGGTCGTTTCACCTTGGCGAACTGGCTCTTTCGATCTGATCGCGACCAAGGAATTTTGTAACGATTGAAGCGTTTAATATGAGCCGATAGTATTTCTTCGCCTGCGGTCGTCTTGCATCGAAGATGCGAATCGATTACAAATCGCTCACCGATTATCGGTGAGTAACTACTGAGCAGTGAAACCGATAAACCGTAACGCTTGAACCGTATCTCTTTCTCAATAATTCACTGACTACCAATAAGTTTACATCAGCCAAGCTGTGAACTTCCTGAGAGAGCCTAGGGATGTCGCTTTTTTATCAATGATCAGTCGCCGACTGTCGTTTAATGATCATCGAGAAAGAACTGGGAGTGAGCGCACGATTGGCTCTCCCAGCAAGCACCGACTTGGAGAAACCCTCAGGCTTCCTGCAATGGCTACCAACCCCACCCCCACGAATGATGCGGAGCTGATGGTTCTCTGCGGGCAGGTTGTGCCGGGATGCTTGGAGCTTGAGGGCGAAATCGGGATCAAGCATACGCCAGCAGCGTTACTCCAGCAGTTGCTGGACAACGCCCATGCCTCCCTTTTCGAGGTCGACAAACAGAAGACTGAACGCAGTGCACTCCGGCGGGAGCTGCGGGAGCGGGATCTGGAAAGCGAACGAATCCTGAGCCACTGCCGCCTCCGACTGACAGCCCTGTTTGGCCATGGCTTCAATGAGCAGTGGGAAGCGGCAGGCTTTCCTGACCGGTCCACGAGGGTGCCCGAGGTCTTCGCCAAACGTCTGGCGCTGCTCGCGCAACTGGCCGCCCACTTCACCGCGAATCCGCTGCACGAAAGCCAGGACATGCGGGCCACGGCGGCGATCTGCGAGGTCACCCATGAATCCCTCTCGCGGGTGCGTGAGGCCGTGGATCACCACAAGTCCGTCCTGGAAGCCGCCGTGCAGAAGAAAAACGCGGCGCTGAAGCGGCTGCGGCAGCGCCTGCGCAGCCTGATCGAAGAGCTGGGTCAGCTTTTACCGGCTGACGATGTGCGCTGGCGGCGCTTCGGTCTGAACCCGCCCGCAGGCGAGTCGCGGCCGGAGTCGGTGGCGCAGGTCATGCTCACCGCCGTGGGTCAGGGCACCCTCCGGGCGCAGTGGCCCCCTGCCCTGCATGCTCTGCGTTAAGCGCTGGTGGGTTGAGGCGCTGGGCATTCCCCAGAAGGAGGCGCGGTGAAAAGAGCGGCCCGAACTCGCTTTTTGGGCAAGATGGGTCAAGCGTCGGGCCTTGGCCTCCGGCCCTGCCCGACCGCACTAAACGGCGCTTCCCGCCCCCCCTTTTTCACTCCTTTCCTCATGCCCGCCATCAGCACCGCCGTGCCACGCAACGTTCTCATCACCGGAGCTTCCACAGGCATCGGTGCAGCCTGCACACGCATGCTGGCGGCACGCGGCTGGCGGGTCTTTGCCGGAGTGCGCAAGGTGGCCGATGGCGAGGCACTTTTGGCGGGAGCCGAGGGGCAGATCATCCCGGTCATCCTCGATGTGACCAACCGCGAACAAATCAAAACCGTGGTGCAGGACCTCAGCACGCAGTGCGGTGCGGCGGGGCTGCAGGGCGTGGTGAACAATGCCGGCATCGCGCTGGCGGGACCGCTGGAATTCATGCCAATGGAGGCCTTTGAAAAGCAGTTTGATGTCAACGTGCTGGGCCTGATCGCGGTGACACAGGCGGTGATGCCGCTGATCCGTGCGAGCCGGGGGCGCATCGTTTTAACGGGCTCCAACTCGGGATTCATGTGCGAGCCGTTTCTGGCGGGCTATGGGGCGACGAAGCATGCGCTGGAGGCCATCGCGGATTCGCTGCGCATCGAGCTGCGGCCATGGGGGATCGAGGTCGCGCTGATTCAGCCTGGGGCGATCAAGACGCCGATCTGGAGCAAATCGCGAGAGGCGGCGGAGCAGCTCTTCGTGGGCATGCCTCCCGAGTGCGAAAAGCTGTACTCAGCCCCCATCATCGCGCTGCGCAAGATGGTGGAGAAAGTCCCCTCCATGGCGATTCCGCCGGAGCGGGTGGCCAAGGCGGTGACGCATGCGCTTGAATCCCGCCGACCGCGCACCCGCTACCCCGTCGGGCTGGATTCCGTGGTGGGTTCGCTGCTGGTGCGGATCGTGCCAGACCGCCTGCTGGACTGGGTCATCCGGAAGGTGATGGGGATTTAGACCGGTTGCAGCGCAACCGGGCGACTTTAAATGATGCCGAGTTCCTTGCCGATCTTCTCGAATTTCTCCAGAGCGCGGTCGATCTGCGCGAAGGTGTGGGTGGCCATGAGGCTGACGCGGATGAGCTCTTCGCCGGGAGGAACACCCGGCGGGATCACGGGATTGACGAAGACACCTTCATCCTGCAGGCGTTTGCAGAAGATGAAGGTCTTCAGCGTGTCATTCACATAGACCGGGAGGATGGGCGTCTCGGTGGCACCGAGTTTGAAACCGAGGGCGAGCAGCCCCTGCTTCATGCGATTCGTGTTGGCCCAGAGCTGCACCATGCGTTCGGGTTCGGCGATCATGATGCGCAGCGCAGCGAGCGCGGCTGCCACATTGGCGGGGCTCATGCTGGCGCTGAAAACGAGCGGGCGGGAGTGGTGCTTGAGGTAGTCAATCGTGTCTGCTTCCCCGGCGATGAAGCCGCCGAGACTGGCGAGCGATTTGCTGAACGTGCCCATGATGAGATGCACGTCATCCACGAGACCGAAATGCGAGGCGGTGCCGGAGCCGTGCTCACCGAGCACGCCGATGCTGTGGGCGTCGTCCACCATGACGGCGGCGTTGTACTGCCTGGCCAGCGCCACCAGCTCGGGCAGCTTGATGATGTCCCCCTCCATGCTGAAGACACCATCCACCACGATGATTTTGGGTGACTCTGGCGGGAGGTGCGCCAGACGGCGCGCCAGTGACGTCATGTCATTGTGCGAAAAGAGAAAAGTCTTCCCGGGGGCCATCTGGCAGCCCGCTCCGAGGCTGGCGTGATTCGCACGGTCTGCCAGGATGCAGTCCTCACGTCCCACGATGGCGCTGATGACGCCGAGATTGACCTGAAAGCCGGTGCTGTAGAGCAGCACGGCCGGCTTCTTCATGAGCTGAGCGAGTTCTTCCTCCAGCTGCACATGGATGTCGAGCGTGCCATTCAGAAAGCGCGAGCCTGCACAGCCTGCGCCATATTTCTGCACGGCCTGGCAGATGGACTCCTTGATGCGCGGATCATTGGTGAGGCCGAGGTAGCTGTTCGAGCCCAGCATGAGCACCTGCTGACCATTGATGATGACCTCTGTATCCTGGGCGGATGATATCTCCCGGAAGTAAGGGTAAATGCCTGCGGCGCGGACTTCATCCAGAGCGCGAAATTTACGAACCTTGTCGAACAACGGGAGAGGACTGGGCGAAGAAGCAGAGAGCATCGGAGCGCAAATGAGGCGCGACAGTGGCACTGGAAAACCTGCTGTCCATGAACTCCTTATAAAGTGGATGGATTATGAGGAGCTGTTCAGAAACAACTGGTAATCAATAGGCGAAAAGCCTACCCAACCTCAATCGAGCGAGCGTTTCGGCGGAGCGATGGTCACAGCACCAGGAGCCCCCGAACCGGCACGCGGCGGTGTGGGGGCCAGGCGCTGGACTTCGTAGCCAGAGATGTTCACCGCGAGGTCGAGCTTGGCGAGGAATTCCCACGTTGCAGGCACCCCCACTTCATCGGCTAATTTTCGTGCTTCCAGATAGGCTTCAAAGGCATCCGGCATGACCTGGAAGACGGCCACGCCGTTGGGATCCGCCTTGATGTCGCGCATGAGGCGAATGTAGCCGGAGTTGGGCTGCTTCATGGCCTCAATGGTCTCGCCGCCGCCGCCTTTGGGCGTGAGGGCCAGTTGCACGTAGGGCAGCGTGGGCAGGACTTTCGGTTCGAAGCCGTAAGAGCCTGCCAGCAGCGGGCTGGAGGCCGCGCGTTGCAGCAGAGCCTGGATCCGCGTGGCATCGTAAATGGTACGAGCCTTGCTCACGTTTTCGATGCCTGGCATCTTGGCGAGATCGTGGAAGTACCCGAGCACATCCTTCGGTATCGCTTTGACTTCCTTGGTGGCAGCCCCCCAGGAGAAGGTGATTTTGCCACCGGCGGCGCTGGCCTTGATCACCGGCGGCGCAGGAGGACGGGCGGGATCAAGTTTAACCCAGGCCGTGACGTCCCCTTTGGTAGCGGCGACGATGGCTTCAGCCACGACCGCCATGGTCTGACGCGTGGGAATGGCAATGTCAGCGATGTCACTGAGCAAAGCCTTGGTGGGCGAGATGCCGCCGGCCACCAGCGCCTTGTACGCCAGGGCCACATATTCCAACTGCACCCGGTCCACCAGGCCGGCGATGTCTGGCCATGCTTTCTGCGCGTTGGCAGGTGATCCCAGAATGCCTTCGAGCAGCTTGGCAAACGGGGCGTACTCCACCTTCTGGTATTCGAGCTGTGACTTCACCTTGTCCATGCCTTCGATGATTGGCTGCAAAAACTTGGTCTGGTTGAAGAACAGCACGCCTTGTTTGGCCACGAGGACGCGCGTCTCATTAGGCTTCTCAGGATAGGCGCGAGGATTTGGCAGGCGCACGTAGGTCGGCGGCGGCGGCTGGTAGACAGGTGTCTTGTCCAGCAGCGCTTTGAGGCGCTCGACTTCTGCCAGAATTTTATCGGTCTCGACCTTGCTTGCCTCACGGTCTTTTCTCCGCTGGTCCAGCTGCTTCTGGAAAGCGTCGAGATCCATGAACTTCATCTTCTGCTGCAAGTCGGCGGTATCGACGGTCTTGAGATCCTCGATGGCGCGCTTGAGCTGGGCTTCCGCCTGCTTCTGCTGCTCCTCGACTTTCACCGGATCAATCTTTTCAGGCAGCTGCTTCACCTGCTCCTGGATCTGCTGGAGTTCCTCCTTGGTGACGGGCGGCAGATCGGACAGCACTTTTTTCACCGCACTGGCCACGCTCAGGCCGACCATGACGAGCACGATGATGAGCACACCGACGACGTTCGTCATCGTGTCCATCAAGGCGACGAACGGCAGCTCCTGCTCTTCATGTGGTTTGCGTTTTGCCATGGCGTGTCAGGCAGCTTTCTTGGGTGGAGGAGTTCCGGCGGGGGGCGCAGGAGGTGCTGGCGTGGTGGGTGGCGCAGCGGGCGGTGGCGGGATCTTGCCGCGAAATTTGGCAAACAAATTAAGATCCAGCACGCCGCGACCAGGGATGGGCAGCTTGCCCACACGCACTTTGTAGTCGTTCTCCGCGCGGCCAGCACCGTTGTTGAAGGCCCCCTGCCCATCGTCACGGATGAGGAACAGGATCAGCGACTTGGGATCCTTGGCGAGTTCGGTGAGGAAGTGATTGTAGGCGGCATCAGCGACCACCACCGAGGCCGTGGCGCTCAGGCGATAGTCTTCACCCCAGGCACCGAGGATTTTCAAGGCTCCGCCGCCTGCCTCAACGAAATAGACTTTCGTATCCGCCGGCATGCCGGTGCCGGAAGGCTGCACGATCACCGGCGGGATCTTTTTGTCCGGCGGCACATCGCGCTTCTTGAGCTCGGCCATGAGGGTGGCGATTTCCTTTTTGCTCTCCGCCTGCTGCTGCTTCATGCCCTCGATTTCGAGCATCAGATCATCCAGCTCCTTCTGCATCTTCTGGCTGATCTTGAGGTTCTCCTCCTGGAGGTCCTTGGAGGTGTTGATCAACTTCCGTAGCTTGATGAAGCGCTGTTCCTTCTCTTCGATCTGCTTTTGCAGCGCTTCCAGGGATGCCAGCTTTTCCTTGAGAATGACGTCCTGCGCCTTGCGCTCCACGATCTCCTGCCGCAAGCGCTTGGCGTCCTGCGCCATCTGCACGTCCTCCGGTGTGCGTCCTTCCGTCTGCTGGGTCTGCGATACGCAGAGCACCACGATGATGAGGATCAGCACCCCGATCAGCGAGCACAGAATGTCCAGAAACGGGACCAGCAGGATCTCGTCTTTGGCGGCATGTCGGCGCTTTGCCATGATTTTCTATAGGAATGAGCTGAGGTTGAGGCGGCTATTTGCTGCTGAACCAGCCCTTTTTCTTCACCTGATGAATCATGATCTGCTTGCCGCCGAGTTCGGACAGCAGGGTGTTCAAAGACTGGATGCCGCTGGCCAGAGCGCGCGTGTAGTCCGTGGTGGTCTTCACGCTGTCCTTCACCGCATTGGTCATGTCTTCACGCATGCGGTTCAGCGTCATGGCAAACTCGGCGTCCACCCGCTGCTGATGCGCGGCGGCGCGTTTGTCGAGGTTGTCAGCCTGCTCCTTGATCTGCTTGGAGAGGGCGTTGAGATCCACGAGGAAATCCTTCTGCGCATTGGCCACCGCTTTCACCAGCGTGTCCATCACCCCCGCCGTCTCGCCACCGGCAATGCTGCCGCCGTCATTGAGGCGGGGCAGCAGCACTTCATTGCAGAAGGCGTCGATGTCATTGAGGCAGTCATCCTCCGCTTTCATCATGCCGTTGAGCGGGAAGTTCAGCGTCATGGCCAGCACGAGGCCGAGCAGCGTGGCATCGAATGCGGTGCCGAGACCGCCGGTCACGGCGCCCAGTGTCGCGGTCACCTGCTTGAGATCGGTCATGTTGCCGAAGTTCATGCCGCCGATGGCGTGTGACAGACCGATGACGGTGCCGATGAACCCCAGAATCGGGATGGCCCAAAGGAATGCCTTCAGCAGCGAGTAACTGCCGCCAATGCGCATGCTGTCGATGTCAGACTGGCTGGAGAGCATGTTCGTCACATCCCCCACATTTTGCTTCACCTCAAAGAGCTCCAGGGCCTTGCGGATGCGGTTGACCATCATGCTGTCACGCAGGCGATGCGGCAGCTTGTAAACGTGGTCGATGAACTGGCCCACGTTGTCGCGGTTGATTTCCGCACCCAGCTCCCAGGGCAGCACATCCAGCAGCAGCGCCTTGCGCTGATGGCTGAGCTTTTGCATTTTCAAATACAAGATCGACATGGCCCACGTGAAGAACAGCGTGTTCATGAAGCTCACCAGCATGTGCTTGAAGAACAGCGACGCGATGAACTGCATGGTCGTGTACGTCGCCGGAGAGACGCTGTCCGGCGCCTTGAACGGGAACAGAATACCCACCCATGCGAGGAACAGCACGAAGCCGATGCCGAAGCTCAGAAACCCATTGGGGTTTGTCGGATCGATTTCCTCCCAGCCGCCGCGCTCTCCACGCTCCGGCGTGCCGGTGGCGGGCGGCTGCTCAGGGGCGGAGGCCCCATGCTCATATTCAGCTCCGAATGCGTCGTTTTCAGCAGGCGCTGAGGCTTGCTCAGGCGCGGATACGCCGCTGGGAGCCGGCAGCCCCGAAGGTGCTGGCAGCGAAGCAGGGGCCATGGCCGGAATGCTCAGCTTGGTATTGCAGCCAGGACAGCGGACTATTTTGCCTGCCATTTCCGGCTCGGCTTTGAGTTGCATGTCGCATGAGGGGCATTTGAACGTCACAGGTGATTTTCCTCCAAGGTGTGATTTAAAAAGTGGGCGCTGCTACTTAGCGAAAGACATACCCATTCGACAATAGATTTCTTGGGATGAAAATAAACTTCAGCCACAAAGATACCAAAGTATCGGCCAAAGGTATCATTTTTGTCCACTCGACTCTGCTCAGAGCAGTTCTTCCACGAAGCGCTTCGAATCAAACGCCTGAAAATCTTCGACGCGCTCCCCCAGTCCGATGAAACGGGTGGGCACGCCAAGTTCCTGCTGAATCGCCACAAGCACACCGCCTTTGCCGCTACCATCCAGCTTGGTGACAATGACACCGGTCAAAGGAATCACCTTATTAAACTCACGCGCCTGCTGCAATGCATTGGAGCCGGTGGTCGCATCACAGACCAGCAGCACTTCATGCGGAGACTCGGCATCCTTGCGCCCGAGAATGCGGTGAATCTTCTTCAGCTCCTCCATCAGGTTGTGCTTTGTGTGCAGCCGCCCGGCGGTGTCACAGATGAGGTAGTCAGCCTCCGTCTTGAGCGCCTTTTCGTAGCCTTCAAAACAGACGGATGCCGGATCGCCATTCGGCGGCCCTTTGACAAGAGGGATCTGCAAACGCTCAGCCCAGACCGTGAGCTGCTCCACAGCAGCGGCGCGGAAGGTGTCTGCGGCAGCCAGCACCACCTTGTGCCCGCTCTTGTGAAGAAGGTGCGCCAGCTTGGCTGTGCTCGTGGTCTTGCCGGTGCCGTTGACTCCTACAATGAGGAGGACCTTGGGCTTGCCGGGGATCGGCTCGATCGCAGGCACCGACTCGGGCAAAATTTTGCGCACATGCTCACGCGCCACCTGCACGATGTCCGCCCCGTGCAGCGTGCGCTGGCGGGATTTCAGGTCTGCCACGATCTGCAGCGCCAGACGCGGGCCCAGATCTCCACCGATGAGGGAGGCCTCCAGGTCATCCCAGTCAATGTCGGGCTTGGTGAAGCGCTGGATGAGTGATTTGAAAAAACCGGCCATGGCGAAAGAAGGACGAAATCAGAAGGACGAATATGGAATGCGCCATGATGACGACGCATTCGTGTTGAAGATTTGAAGCCGCGCCCGCCTAGGCGCCAGAGGTGTCGGTGGTGGTGCCAAGGGGATGCTCCACCTTTTTGGGCTCAGGTTTGCGCAGGGATTTGGCCAGCTTGTCGAGCACTCCATTGACGAAGGAGCCGGACTCCCCGGCGCTGAGGGCCTTGGCGATGTCGATGGCCTCGTTCAAGATGACAGGCGTGGGCACCTCCGGGCAGTAGAGCAGCTCGTAGGAGGCCACGCGCAGCACGTTGCGGTCCACGGCGGCGAGTCGTTCGAAACTGAAGTTCTCCAGCAGTCCGGTGATCCCTGAATCGATCTGCTCCTGATGGCCGATGACCCCCTTGATCAAGTTTTCAGCAAACGCACGGGTGGAAGCCCTCGCGCTATGAAGACTCCAGAAGTCTTCCGGTTCCCCGGGCTTTTCCGTTCCTTGGAGATCACGGGCAAAGAGAAATTGAATGGCGGCCTCGCGGCCTTCGCGGCGTCTTCCCATGATGTTAGGCGTGGTCAAGGGGTTCGCCGGCAAAGCTGGCCTTCATCTTGCCGAACAGATTGATCATTTTGACGCAAGTCTGCGCGGCCTCTGTGCCACGATTGATGGTGGCGCCCAGGCAGCGTTCCTCCGCCTGCTCCTCCGTGCTGACGAGCAGCACCTCATGAATGACCGGGATGCAGTGCCTCACCGCCATCTGCTGCAGGGCATCGGTCACCGAAGCACCGACGAGATCGGCATGCTCCGTGGAGCCACGAATGATGACTCCCAGGGTGATGACGGCATCCGGTGCGCTGCCACGCAGCACGTGCTCCACGCAGACGGGAATCTCAAAGGCGCCGGGCACGCGATAGACATCGATGGAAGCATTGGGAGCAATGACTTCGATCTCTTCCTTGGCGGCATTGAGCAGGCCCTGGACGAACTGGTTGTTGTACAATGAGGCGACGATCGCGATGTTGATCGGATCCTGGGTGGGGCGTGGACGGCTGGAGGCGTAATTGGACATGTGACTAAAGCTTGTGGCCCATCTTCTTCTTCTTCGTTTCGAGATAGCGGGCGTTCTCGGGTTTTGGCGTGGATTTAACGGGGACTTGTTCGACGATTTCGAGCTTGTGGCCTTCAAGGCCCACGACTTTGCGCGGGTTGTTGGTCATGAGCAGAAGTTTGCGCACCCCCAGATCGGAGATGATCTGCGCACCGATGCCGTAGTCGCGCAGGTCCATGGGGAAGCCGAGTTTCAGATTGGCCTCCACGGTGTCAAAGCCCTGCTCCTGGAGCTTGTAGGCCATGATCTTGCCGTGCAGACCGATGCCGCGTCCTTCGTGGCCGCGCATGTAAACGATGATCCCCTTCCCTGCAGTGGCGATCTGCTTCATCGCGGCATGCAGCTGGCTGCCGCAGTCGCAGCGGCGGGAGGAAAACACATCTCCGGTGAGGCATTCGCTGTGCACGCGCACGAGCACGGGCTCATCAGGTGTGACGTCTCCCATGACCAGAGCCACGTGGTGGACGCCATCCAGGCTGCTTTTGTAGAGGTGCAGTTTGAAGACTCCGAAGTCGGTGGGCATGTCCACGACCTCGATCTTTTCCACCAGCTTCTCGCTCAGGCGGCGGTGCGCGATCAAGTCGGCGATGCTGCACATCTTGAGGGCGTGCTTCTTGGCAAATTTCTTCAGGTGCGGCAGACGCGCCATGGTGCCGTCGGCGTTCATGATCTCAATCAGCACCCCGGCTTCACGCAGACCCGCCAGACGGGCCAGATCCACGGCGGCCTCGGTATGCCCCGCGCGGCGCAGGACGCCGCCCGGCTTGGCCACCAGTGGATTGATGTGGCCGGGCTGCACCAGATCCTCCGGCTTGCTTTTGGCATCCGCCAGCAGGCGGATGGTGCGGCAGCGGTCGGCCGCGCTGATGCCAGTGCTGATGCCCTTGGCAGCATCCACGGTCACGGTAAAGTCGGTGCGGAAGGCTTCGCGGTTCTCCGGCACCATGCTGGGGAGGTTCAGCTTCTCGGCGATTTCAAGGGAGACCGGCACGCAGAGCATGCCCCCGCCCTGCCGCACCATGAAGTTCACCATGTCAGCGGTGATCTTTTCGGCGGCACAGATCAAGTCCCCCTCATTTTCACGGTCTTCGTCATCGGTGACTATGACCATACGGCCAGCGCGAATGTCTGCGAGGACAGACTCCACGGAGTCGAAAGCGGATTCCTTTTTGCGGGGCATGAGAGAGGTGTAAAAGAGCCAGTGCCGCGGGTTGCGGCGTCAGGGTCGGATGATTTAAACGGTTGGAGACTGTTTTCCAGTGCGAGTTGCTTTTTCGTTGCTGTGTTTGAGGGGCTTCGCGTAATGTCAAGTCATGCCTCCTCCAACCAAAGTCAAACGCCCGTCATCCGTGACGGTGGGGGAGTTTTTCAGCCTGAATGAAAAATCGCTCAAGCTCAAGCTGATCGGCAGCGATGCGGGCTACACGCGCAAAATCAGCGAGCCCTCGGTGAACCGCCCCGGTCTGGCGCTGTCCGGCTTCTTCACCTACTTCGCTTACAAACGCGTGCAGGTCATCGGGAACTCGGAGTGCTCCTTCCTCGAAGGCCTGGACCCCAAGCTGCGTGCGGCGCGCTTCAGCCAGCTCTGCTCCTGGGACATCCCCTGCGTCGTCATCGCGCGCGGGCACCGGATTGACGATGACCTGATCCAGATCGCCAATGAGGCGGGCATTTCGGTCTTCCAGACCAGCATGATGACCATGAAGTTCCTCAATGCGGCCACCATCAAGCTGGAGTGGGCCTTTGCCCCCACCCTGCTGGTGCATGGCTGCCTGGTGGACGTGCAGGGCCTCGGCGTGCTGATCCAGGGGGACAGCGGCTGCGGCAAGAGCGAAAGCGTCATCGGCCTGCTCCAGCGCGGCGCCAGCCTCGTGGCGGATGACGCCGTGCGGCTGCGCCTGATCGAAGACCGGGAGGTCATCGGCTCCGCCCCGGACATCACCCGCGGGATGATCGAAATCCGCGGCCTGGGCATTCTCAATGTGGCGGCGCTCTTTGGCGTAAGCGCCGTGCGCCTCAGCAAACGGCTGGATTTGATCGTGGAACTCGTGCGCGGTGCCAAAACCGAAGACCTGGAGCGCGTGGGGGTGAACAACGACACCCGCGAGATCATGGGCCTCAAGATCGGCCGTGTGGCGCTGCCGGTGGAGCCGGGCCGCGACGTGGCCGGACTCATCGAACTGGCCGCCATCAATTTTAAATTACGCACCTTTGGATACAACAGCGCCGTAGAGTTTGACCAAAGGTTGTTGAAAAAGATGACGGATGATCAATTAGGTTAACAGCAGCACCTTCCCTCACCACCATGAGCATTCAAAAAGAACTGACGATCCGCAATAAAATGGGCATGCACGCACGCCCGGCGGCGCAGTTCGTCAAGCGTGCCAGCAAGTATCAGTGTGACGTCTGGGTGGAAAAAGACGACGAGCCCGTGAACGGCAAAAGCATCATGGGACTCATGATGCTGGCCGCAGGCCGTGGCGAGACGATCAAAATCATCGCCGACGGCAACGACGCCGAGGCTGCCGTGGCCGATCTCGAAGAACTCGTCACCTCCGGCTTTGGCGACGCGGAGTGATGGCGCGGGCCTGGCATTTCATCACACGCTGCGAACCAGCGTACCAAACGCCCCCACAGCTCCTGCCTTTCCACATTCAAAGGACGGCGCACCTTTTTGAGCGCCAGCGACGCCACAGACCCGAAACTTCGGACCCGCACAGCGGTTCCCTACCAGCCCTGCGGCACGCGTTGCTCTGGATGGTAGGGATGCGCTGTGCGTGTCCCTGAAGACCTCATCATAAGCTGCTGCCTCATCGCAGCCCCCCCCCCTTTCAGTCCTACTTCTTGGACTTTTCCGCCGGCTTCCCTGCGGAGACCCGGATCTCGGTCTCCTCATCCACCACGGGCGGAGGCGGCTCTTTCAGCATCTGCAGCATCATCGTGCCGATGAGGTAGATCAGGCCGCCGCCGATGCCGGCACCGATGGCGATGAAACGCCGCTGCCACGTATGCTCCTGATCAATGGCATACCAGAAGCGCATGCAGAACAAGATCCAGATGACGCTGGCGCCGAGAACGAGAAGATGACCTGAGGACATAAGGAGGATGATTCTGGCGCGAAATCCCGCCGCCAGCGACAGAAAAAACAAAACCCCGCACAGGGCGGGGTTTTGCACACATCGAGCTGAAAAAAAGAGTCGATTAACGCTTGGAGAACTGGAAGCGTTTGCGGGCGCCTGGGCGACCTGGCTTCTTACGTTCCTTGGCGCGGGAGTCACGGGTCAGCAGACCGTTCTGCTTGAGGACGCCGCGAAGCTCAGGATTCACGCCGATCAAAGCGCGGGCAATGCCGAGACGAACAGCACCCACCTGGCCGGTGCAACCACCGCCGCTGGCGTTCACCTTGAAGTCATACGTCTGGCGGGAGTTCGTGAGGGCCAGCGGGAACAGAATCTGATTCTGCAGGGCGACCGTCGGGAAGTACTCTTCGAAGTCACGTCCGTTGACGGTGATGCTTCCGGCTCCTTCAGTGATGAAGACGCGGGCGATGGCGGTCTTGCGGCGGCCGGTGGTGGTTTTGAGAGGCTTGCTCATGCGATAGGTAACAGGGAAAAAATTAGGCGATGACGACAGGCTTTGGATTCTGCGCCTCATGCGGATGCGCGGCACCCTCATAGATCTTCAGCTTGCCCATGACAGCGCGGCCAAGACGATTGTGAGGGACCATGCCCTTCACAGCGCGCTCAACGAGAAGCTCTGGACGGCGGGCGCGGACGCGCTCAACGTTTTCGATCTTCTGATTGCCGACGTAGCCAGCTTTCGAGGTGTAGATCTTTTGGATCTCCTTTTTGCCGGTCAGGCGGACTTCGGCGGCGTTCAGGACGACCACGAAATCACCCGTATCAACGTGTGGGGTGAAAATAGGCTTGTTTTTACCGCGCAGGAGGTTGGCTGCGGTAACTGCGACGTCTCCAAGAATTTGGTTCTTGGCGTCGATGACCCACCATGTGGGGTTCTGCTCCTGGGCTTTTGCTGAAAACGTCTTCATTAGTGCTGTGTACGAAATATCTTCCGACTGGGAAAGAAGGGGCCGCGATGGTAAGAGGATTGGAGAATGTGTCAAGGTGGAAACCAAGTTATTCACAATGAAAATTGGCCTTGGCACGCATTTTTGGCCGATT
This sequence comes from Prosthecobacter sp. Pr1, assembly GCF_057652315.1. NCBI lineage: Bacteria > Pseudomonadati > Verrucomicrobiota > Verrucomicrobiia > Verrucomicrobiales > Verrucomicrobiaceae > Prosthecobacter > Prosthecobacter sp. Pr1. The sequence goes on from NZ_JBYFBS010000008.1 coordinate 74,496, forward strand.
GCCCGGTCCAAGCAGGCTGCTAACCCATGATTTTCACTTCCGCCACAGCCATTTCATCGCCTCTGGGAAGATGCTCGCGCCGTGTTTGCTGTTATGCGCGCCGTCCCCAAAGGTGAAGGTGTAATCGTACTGCTGATAGGCCAGCGCCTTGGCCATCTGCTGGTTTGCCAGCGGCCAGTTGCCATAGGGATTGTCCAGATCGCTGCTGCCATCCTGCAGATAGACGCGCAGCGGTTTGCGCTCGGTGAGGCGGATGATGGAAGGATAGACATGCCCGCCCGCGAGATCGACATAGCTGCCGATGGTGGAGAAGACCTTGCGAAACTTGTCCGGACGCTCCCACGCCACCGTGAAGGCGCAGATGGCCCCGCTGCTGGCTCCGGCGATGGCCCATCCTTCGGGATTCTCCGTGAGTTTGTAATCCTTCTGCACCTGCGGGATGATTTCTTCCAGCAGGAAGCGCGCATACACATCCCCCAGCGTGTTGTACTCCTTGCCCCGGTTGTTGTTCTTCCACGCGCTCGGCGGCTTCGTTTCACCGCTGTGGCCGGGATTGATGAAGATGGCGATGGTGGGCTGCATGTCCCCGCTGGCGATCAGATTATCAAATACCACCGGCACCCGCCACGCGCCCTTCAGGCCGACGTAGTCGTGGCCGTCCTGAAACACCATGAGGTTCGCCGGTTGATCAGGTTTGTATTGGGCGGGGACGTAGATCCACCAGTCACGGCTGGTGCCAGGGTAGATCTTGGATGCATGCGCCGGCATCGGGATCACCTTCCCTTTTGGCACGTCCGGTTTCTCTTGGGAGAGAGGTCCGAGTTTGTAGTCATCCACCGCGAGGGCGGAGAGGGAGAGTGAAAAGAGGAGCGGGAGGAGAAGGCGCGGGGTCATGGCTGGGAGCCAAGATGGGGATTAGCTCCGAAGGCGTCAAGAACGATGGCGCAAGCTTCACACCTACAACATGCGTCAGACACTGACGGACCCGCGAATTTCACCATTGTTCCAAAGAGAGACCACTACGGCCATTTGGTTGTTCTGCACTTTGCCTTCTACTCCCACGCTTTGCATTACTTTTTGCCAAAGTGCTGTGAGGCTGCTGCAATGAGACGAATTTTCAATCAGGAGCCTGACCGCCTCGATGGCGTATGTCTTGTTGGCTACGTCTTCTTTCTTTTTGAGGTAAGAGCCGGATGCAACCCCCTCAATGTAGCCGTCTTCACATAGGCCGAGAAAGGTGCTTTTGGGACATGACTTCTCCTGACTGGTTTTGCGGTCTGTAATAGACACTATGGCTTCTTCCCAAGCAGAGATGGGACTGATTTTTTTACTCCTGCATAGTTCGACGGCAGCCAGAGCCGCCCTCCCATATTGATTTTTCACTTCTTTCATGGGAGGAGGCTTGGACACTGAACGCCTGAACCAGACCAGTTGCGGCGCAACTGGTCTGCTTTATGCCATCCGTCCGCAGCACTGCTTGTACTTCTTCCCGCTGCCGCAGGGGCATGGGTCGTTGCGGCCGACGGTGCTTGGGGCGGCTTTGGGCTTGGGTTTGGCGGCGCTGCTGGGGAGGATGAGGCGGGGGCCGTCGCGGCCGGGATTGGGGGCGGCTTGGGGCTTCTCTTCTTCTTCCTCTTCCTCACGGCGCTGCGGCGCTTCGTTTTCACCGCCCTGCAGGGCCATCTGGGCCAGGAACTGCTCAAACGCGGCGAGCTGCTGGGTGCTGCGGAAGAGGTTGCCGAGGACTTCGCCGTTGATGTTGTTCATCAGTTCCGCAAAGATCGTGAAGGCTTCCTGCTTGAACTCGATGAGCGGATCTTTCTGGCCGTAGGTGCGCAGACCCACGCCTTCCTTCAGCGCATCCAGCGCATACAGGTGCTCCTGCCACAGACGGTCGATGGCATTGAGGAGGATCATCTTCTCGATCTCCTGCAAGGCGGTCGGATTGGCGGTGCCCACCTTCACTTCGTAGGCGCCGAGGATCTTGTCCTTCAAGTAGGCGGACTTGGCTTCGAAATCGAGCTTTCTGAAGTCATCATCCAGCGTGCGCAGTCCCACGGGGAAGGTCATGTTCACCCAGGCGAGCAGGCCTTCATAATCGGCCAGGTCATCGCCCTTGATGTCCTTCGGCACGAAGGCGCCAAGGCGTTCGGTGACGCCCTTTTCCACGGCCTCATTGATGAGGATGCGGGTGTCGTTGCTGTTGAGCACGTCGTTGCGCCATTCGTAGACGACTTCGCGCTGCTGGTTCATGACGTCATCGTATTCGAGGACGCGCTTGCGCCAGACGTAGTTGCGCTGTTCCACGCGCTTCTGCGCGGTTTCCACGCTGCGGTTGAGCCAGGGGTGCTGGAGTTCCTCACCCTCCTTCATGCCAAAGCGCTCCATCATCTTCGTCATGCGCTCGGCGGCACCGAAGTTGCGCATGAGGTCGTCCTCAAAGCTGAGGAAGAATTTGCTTTCGCCGGGGTCACCCTGACGGGCGGAACGTCCGCGCAGCTGGCGGTCCACGCGGCGGCTTTCGTGGCGCTCCGTGGCCAGCACGAAGAGGCCGCCGAGTTCGGCGACGCCTTCACCCAGCTTGATGTCCGTACCACGACCGGCCATGTTGGTGGAGATGGTCACCGCGCCGCGATGTCCGGCACGGGCGACGATTTCAGCCTCCTGGCGGTGATACTTCGCATTGAGCACGTTGTGCGTGATCTTCTTCAGCTTGAGCATGCGCGAGACCATTTCCGAGGCTTCGACGCTGGCGGTGCCGACGAGAATCGGCTGGCCCTTGGCGTTGAGCTCCTGGATCAGCTCGATCACGGCGGCGAATTTCTCGCGGCGTGTCTTGTAGATGCTGTCGTTGTGATCCTTGCGCTTCACCGGACGGTTCGTCGGGATGGTGAGCACATCGAGTGCGTAGATGTCATGGAACTCGGCGGCGTCGGTTTCAGCCGTGCCGGTCATGCCGCCCAGCTTTTGATAGAGGCGGAAGTAGTTCTGAATGGTGATGGTGGCGAGCGTCTGGGTCTCGGCGTCGATCTGCACGCCTTCCTTGGCTTCCACGGCCTGGTGCAGACCATCGCTCCAGCGGCGTCCGGCCATTTTACGGCCCGTCTGCGCATCGACGATGACGACCTTGTTCTCCTCGACCACGTATTCGACGTCCTTCTCATAGAGACAGAAGGCGCGCAGAAGCTGGCTGATCTGGTGAATGCGCTGACCCTGGTGGGAAAGGCGGTCCTGCATCTCCGTCTTCTTGCGGGTGCGGGCTTCTTCGGAGAGCGTCATGTCGCCGTCGATCTCAGAGTACACCGTGGCGATGTCCGGCAGCACGAAGGCGTCCGGCTCGTCGGGGCTGAGGAAGTTGCGCCCCATCTCGGTGAGATCGGCGTCGTGGGATTTTTCTTCGATGAAGTAGTACAGCTCTTCCTTGAGACGGAAGAATTCCACCTTCTGCGTGTCGGCGTAGAGCGAGAGCTCGGCCTTTTCCATGGCACGGCGGAGTTCGGGATCCTCCATGCAGCGTGTCAGCGCACGGTTCTTCGGCTGGCCCATCTGCACCTGGAAGAGCTTCAATCCGGCCTGCTCCAAATGACCTGCGGCAGCGGCTTCCTTGGCCTCCGTGATCAGGCGGTTGCAAAGCGTGTTCTGGCGGCGCACGAGCTGGTCCACCAGGGGCTTGTAACGCTCATACTGGTGATTGCTCTCCGCAGCCATGACAGGACCGCTGATGATCAAAGGCGTGCGTGCTTCATCGATGAGGACGGAGTCCACTTCATCAACAATGGCGAAGTAGTGGCCGCGCTGCACCTGCTGCTCCTTGCTGGAGGCCATGCCGTTGTCGCGCAGATAATCGAAGCCGAACTCGCTGTTCGTTCCATAAGTGATGTCCGCCTGATACTGCTCGCGGCGCAGGTGGCTTGGCTGGTCGTTTTGAATACAGCCGACCGTGAGACCAAGGTACTTATAAAGGCTGCCCATCCACTCGCTGTCACGACGTGCGAGGTAATCATTCACCGTGATCACGTGCACGCCACGTCCGGTGAGCGCGTTCAAGTACACCGGCAGCGTACCGACCAGCGTCTTCCCTTCCCCGGTCGCCATTTCAGCGATCATGCCGCGGTGCAAGGCCACACCACCGACAAGCTGCACATCAAAGTGCACCATGTTCCAGCCCAGCGGCTGGTCGCAGACGATGATCTCGCGTCCGCACATGCGGCGGGCGGCGTTTTTCACCACGGCATAGGCTTCCGGGAGAATGTCATTGAGCATCTTCGCCTCGATAGCGGCGAAGTCCGGCTGGATGGCGTTCCAGGCTTCACGTGCGCGGTCGATGCGCGCCTTCTTGTCATCCAGGGCGGCGCCGTTCCAGGCAGAGCTGGCGAGGTAATCATTTTCCAGCGCCGGGAAATGCGGCTTCAGCGCGGTGAAATATTTCTCCACTGCTTCAAGGCAGGCGTCCACCTCAGCTTCATTCGCGATGCGCAGGCTCACCCCGCCGAGGAATGGCGGTGTGTGAAAGGCGCGGAACTGGGCCTGCCATTTCTGGGTGCGTTCCCGCAGCGCTTCCTCCGGCTCGTTTTGAAGCAGGGCTTCGATGCGGTTGATCTCGGCCACCGTAGGTTGAAGCTTGCGCACAGTGCGCTGGTTCTTGGTGCCGATGATTTTTTTGATGATCCAGTTGAACATGGGAAATGAGAATACGCCGCCCGGCTCACATTGGCCGGGTCGGGGGGAGGCCGAATGTGGCGGATGTCAGCCAACGCGCAAGGACTCAAAAAGGCCTCTTACCGAAGCACCACATCCTTCACCCGGCGCGGAATCATGGCATTTCGCACCACTTCAGGCTGCACACTGCGCAGGAAATCGAGCAAAATCACCGGTGATTCCACGATCATACGCTCGATCTGATCACGCCGGTGCGTCCAGCGCGAATTGCGGTGCAGGTAGTCGAGGTCGGCGAGGATTTCATCGACATCGCCCTCGCTGAAGCCAGCGAGCTGAAACGCATAGGGATCGTATAAAGGCATGGCGGCTGCGGTCTTGGAACGGTCGCAGACCAAATCGAGAATGCGTGATTCGACAAGCGCTTCCATCTTCATTTTTTTGGCAACGAGTGCCATTGACAGCGGTTGTGATGTAGCTTTTCGCCGCGCTTCACGTTTAACTGGCACCTCATGCCCCGCATCCTCTGGCAAAACACGGACATCACCTGGCTCGCCGCCCTGGTGGTTCTTCTTGTCATCGGGCTGCTCTGGCTGGGCTACCGACGCTCTCCGCTGCGCGGCTGGCGAAAATTAGCGGCGATGTCCTGCAAGCTGGCCGCCCTCGCTCTGCTGGCGCTCTGCCTTCTCGATCCCCTGTGGACGCAGCAGCAGCCGAAGAAGGGTGAAAACGAAATCATTGTGCTGGTGGACACCAGCGCCTCTTTAGAAACGGCGGAAAAACCGGGCGAGGTCACGCGCGCGGCTCAAGTCACGGCCGCGTTGAACTCCGGCGCGGAGGATGCCGCGTGGATCAAGTCCCTGGGCGAGGACTTCCGCCTGCGCCTCATGACCGTCGGATCACAGACGCAAAGCGTGCCGCATTTCCGCGCCTTGAAGTTTGACGGTTCCCGCTCGGATCTCTGCCGCACGCTGATAACTCTGCGCAGCGGCGGCTCGAATCTGGCAGCTGTGGTATTAATAAGTGATGGCAATGCCACCGATGCCTCCATTTGGAAGGCGGAGGCCAAGGGTGCCCCCATTTTCACCGTGCTGGCCGGCAAGAATGCCCCCACCCCGGATCTGGCGATCCTCGATGCCACGGTGGCGACGAGTCCCTTTGAAGACGCGCCCATCACCATCACCTCCCATGTGTCTGCCCAGGGGCTGAATGGCAAACAGGCCACGCTTTCCGCGCTCGATGAACAGGGCAAAGCCATCGTGACCGAAAAAGTCACCTTCAATGGCAGCTCTCCCCAGACTGTGCGTCTGCGCATTCCGGTGGCCAAGCCCGGAGTGTCTTTCCACAAGCTCGAACTCAAGGGCGAAGGCGTCAGTGAAGCCACCCTGGCCAACAACACACGCTTATTAGAGGCGGATCGCGGCTCCGGCCCCTACCGCGTGCTCTACATCGCCGGCAGGCCGAACTGGGAGTACAAATTCCTGCGCCGCGCCATCGCAGCGGATGACGACATCCAGATGCCCAGCCTCGTGCGCATCGCCAAACGCGAGCCCAAGTTTGAATGGCGTGGCCATGCCGGTGAGAACGCGAATCCGTTGTTTCGCGGCTTTGGTGCCAAGGAAGGCGAAGAAGCGCAGCGCTATGATCAGCCCGTGCTCATCCGCCTCGGCACGCGCGATGCCAAGGAACTCAGCGATGGCTTCCCCAAGGCTGCCGAAGATTTGTTCAGCGAGTACCGCGCCATTATCATCGATGACCTCGAAGCCGGTTTCTTCACGCAGGAGCAGATGCACCTGATCCAGCGCTTTGTCAGCGAGCGCGGCGGCGCGCTGCTCATGCTCGGCGGGCAGGAGTGCTATCAGGCGGGCGGCTATGATCACACGCCCATCGGCAGCATGCTCCCAGTCTATCTTGACCGCACCACCACGGCAGGCCCGATGCTGGATGCGCGCTTCAATTTGACGCGTGAGGGCTGGCTGGAGTCCTGGATGCGGCTGCGCACAGATCGTGAGGAAGATGAGAAGCGCCTCTCCGCCATGCCTTCCTTCTATGCCATCAATCAAACCTTCGCCATCAAACCCGGCGCCAGCATTCTGGCCACGGTTTCCGATTCAGCGCAGACCACCATGCCCGCCATCGTGTCCCAGCGTTTCGGTGAGGGCCGCGTGGGCAGCGTGCTGGTGGCCGACCTGTGGCGCTGGGGCATGAACGATGCGGATTCGCGCAAGGACATGGAGCGCGCATGGAGGCAGCTCATGCGCTGGCTCGTGGTGGATGTGGCCGACAGCATCTCTTTCTCCGCCGAAACCGATCCCGCCGACCGCGAGCGCGTGAAGCTCTCCGTGCGCGTGCGTGACCGCGCCTTCAAGCCGCATGGCGATGCGCTGGTGAAGATCGAAGTCACGCAGCCCGACGGCAAAAAATCCCAGCTCTTCGCCGAGCCGAGTCTTAAAGAATCCGGGCTGTTTGAAACCGAGTTCTTCTCCTCCGCCACCGGCAACTACCGCGCCACAGCAACCGTGGAAGACATGGAGAAACACACGCAGCTCGGCATCAAAACCACCGGTTGGACCTACGGCCCGCAGGCCGAGGAATTCAGCCGTCTGGCCCCGGACCGCGCCTTTCTGCAACGCATCGCCACCGAGACCAGCGGCCAGATGCTCGCTCTTGATGAAATCACCAAACTGCCAGACTTGCTGAAGAACATCCGCGTGCCCATCGAAGTCACGCTTTCCACCCCGCTCTGGCATACGCCCTGGATCTTCCTGGCCCTGCTGTTTTTCATCGGCACAGAGTGGTTTTTGCGGAGAAAGGGAGGGATGGCATGACGAAGAAAGCACTGATGAGCTTCAGCTCGTTCCGGCGTGTTTTGACGAAAAGTCCCCGCCTCTGCCTGCGGTGCCTCCAGAGCGAGCTAAAGCTCGTGAGTACTTTATGCTTCGCATTGCTCGCAAGCTCCCTCCACGCCGCCCCGCGTGAGCTCGATGTCCTCATCGTTCTCGGCGCACCCGGCACGGAGGAGTACGGCAAGAAATTCAAAACGCAGGTGGATGCCTGGACAAACGCCTGCACCAAGGCGGGTGTCACCCCGTCAGTCCTGCGTGGTGAAAAGACCACCGAAGAACTCGAAAAACGCCTCACCGCTGCAGATCCTGCTCACTCCTTGTGGCTGGTGCTCATCGGCCACGGCACCTTTGATGGACGCGAAGCCAAGTTCAGCGCGGAAGGACCCGACTTTGATGCCAAGCAATTCGCTGAGTGGATCAAGCCGCTCAAGCAGGAGGTCGCCGTGATTCACACCGCCTCGGCCAGCGGCGGCTTTTTGAAACCGCTCTCCGGCAAGAACCGCGTCATCATCACTTCCACCAAAAGCCCGGACGAAGTCTTCTATGCGCGCTTCGGTGAATTCTTTGCCGATGCCATCGGCGGACTGCCCGAGGCAGATCTCGATCAGGACAAGCAGGTCTCCCTGCTGGAAGCCTTCCGCCACGCCAGCAAAGCCACCGCCACCTTCTATGAGAATGACGGACGCCTCGCCACCGAGCACGCAATTCTCGAAGACAACGGCGACGGCGTGGGCACCCGCAGCGAAGTCTTCGGCTCAGACGCGCCCGTCCCTGCCGGCATGGCCGTCGATGGCGCACGCGCCGCGCAAATGGTGCTCGTGTTAAGTGCGGAGGAGCAGCAGCTCACCGATGCCCAGCGAAGCACACGGGATGCGCTGGAGCGCGATTTGAAAACCTTGAAGGAGCAGCGGGCGAAGCTCAAGGAGGACGATTATTATACGAAGCTCGAATCACTGCTGCGCAAGCTGGGTGAGGTTTATGGGACGAAGTCATGACCTGCAAAGTTCATCTTTCTCCGTCGAACGTGGACTGCGAAACTCGGTGCATGCCAATTGATTTCGGTGCCGCTGGCCGACAGACAAGAGTGTCTGTCGTACTTGGGAAAACCGCGCCGCAATCAATCAGTACGATAGACACTCTTGTCTGTCGGCCAGCGCTTCACCAAAACCCCAAAACTTGCAAGCTACCCACCCAGCTCGCCGCCGCAGTCTGACGCTTTCGGGGTTCAATTTAGCACCTGCATATCACATCATGAGCAAAACAATCCAGGGCTTTCGCGAGAAGGACTACGGCATGTTCATCGACCTGACGGATGCCATGAGCAGTGTGAGTGTTGACCGGAAAACTGGCAATCTGGTCTTGCAGGAAGGAGCAGGTGAGGACCGGTTTAACGGTGCTTTGATCACGTCTGATTTTTGTCATGGTTTTACGCTTAGCGCGACCCCTGAGGGAACCCGGGCGGTAGGCCTGAGATTTGGCGACCAAAAATCTCATGTACTGGGAACCACTGAAGATGAAGCCGGAGCGCTGCAATGGCTGAAAAAGGCATGGGATGTGATCCGGTCAAACCAAACCACCGAACAGTCCACTGAGATCATATTTGCTTCCTCGCCTGCGAGTACGGTTGGGGACCATCTTTTGCAGCCACATTGAAAGACCTCATCTTTCGACAGGAGATTCACGGATCATCCCGCCCCGCCACAAAGTCCTGAAATGCCTGCGCCACGCGCTGCGTCACGGGACCATCAACACCGGGCATCGCACGCTGATCGACGCGAGCCAGCGGATGTACATCACGCGTGCTTGAGGTGAGGAAGGCTTCTTCGCAGGCATGCAGGGCTTCGATGGGCAGCGGGGTTTCTTCCACGGCAATGCCTGCGGCAGCGCAGGCCTCCAGCACCAGCGCACGTGTCACGCCTGCCAGACAGCCGGAGCTCAGCGGCGGTGTTTTCACCACACCAGCGCTGACGATGAAGATGTTCGTGCCCGTGCCTTCGCAGAGTTCATCGCGGGTGTTGGCAAAGATCGCCTCCCCCGCCCCTTCCCCGTGCGCAAGCGCCAGGGCGCGCACGTTGTCGCCATACGAAGTGGATTTGATGCCTGCCAGTGCGCTGCGCTCGTTGCGCGTCCACGGTACCATCATCACTGTATCCGTGGGTGGCCAGGGTTTGAGAGGCGTCGTCGCCACGATCATCGTCGCAGGCGCCTCTCCGCGATCTGATCCCAGCGGACCATCACCACTGGTGAGCGTGACACGGATGCGCGCATCGGTGAGTTCATTCGCCTGCATCGTTGCCAGCATCGCATTCACATAAGTCTCAAACTCGGGCGGCACGATGTTCATCGCCTGGCACGAAGCCACCAGCCGACGCCAGTGCCGCGTGGGTGTGAAGGGTTTGCCATGGCGTGCCACGAGTGTCTCGAAGACACCATCACCTACCAGAAAGCCATGATCGAAGGGAGAGATGCGGGCTTCAGAAGTGCTGACGATGCGGCCGTTGATCCAAGTATGGGAGGGAAGATTCACAGCGGCAGCATGGCTTGAATAAAAACATTCTCAACATATGCACTTTGTGCTTGCAGGATCTTTTTCATGCGCCAGAATCTCGCCCTCAAACTTTCCGGATCGAACCGAAAACGAACCGAAAAATTTGCGGGTGTAGCTCAGTGGTAGAGCACTTCCTTGCCAAGGAAGATGTCGCGCGTTCGAATCGCGTCACCCGCTCCATCAATCTCCGAAAGATTGATGGCATCAAGTAACCTTGGCCTTTTAAGGCTTTGATTGGTGCCCCAAAACCTCCCTCCTCACGATTGTACATTCATGTTTGTCTGGTCCAAACTCACTGCTTCACGTTCGGCTGATATCTGGGAGGAACGTTTCGCGCAGAGCACGGACGCCACTCTCGTCATCACCAGCTTCCCTGGTCGTAAAATGATCCGCCTGGAGGTTTATTGTGAGGCTCAGTCTCGCGCGAAGGCCATCCAGAAAGAATTCGGCGGCGAGGTGTCCAAGTTAAAATCGCAGAACTGGGCCGCACATTCATCCCAGACTCCGCCGCCGGTAAAGGTGCGAGACACCTTCGTCATCTGCGCCGCCAAAACAGAAGCGGAAATCAAGCAGGCCAGCGCCAAATTTCCCAACCGCGAAATCATTGCCGTACCGGCCGACATGGCTTTCGGCACCGGCCACCATGCCACCACCGCCACCGTGCTGCGCCTGCTCGTGGATGAGGCTGAAAAGCGCCGGGCCGCCGGCAAGAAATGGACCATGGCAGATCTCGGCTGCGGCAGCGGCATCCTCGCCATCGCTGCGGATAAACTAGGTGCCTCCCGCGTCTGGGGCTGCGACTACGATCCCGCCGCTGTGAAAATTTCGCAGGAAAATGCGGTGCGCAACCACACGCCCAAAGTGCGCTTCACCAAGGTCGATGTCCTCAAGTGGGAGCCCAAGCAGACCTGGGACATCGTGGCCGCCAACATCTTCTTCGACATTCTGGAGTCGGCGTTTCCGCAGATGGTGCGCTCCGTGGCTCCGGGTGGCATCTTGATGCTCTCCGGCATTCTGAAGTCTCAGGCCAAGGCCTGCCTCGCCGCTGGAAAGCGCGCGGGCTTTGTGGTGGAGAAGATCGTCACCAAAGGCAAATGGGTGACCGCTCTGGGCACGGTGAAAAGCCGCTGATCTGGCGCAGGTCTTGCGTGAAGCAACCCGGACAGGGGCGTCATCCCTGCCGCCACAACATCCTGCACTTAATTCTTGTATTTGAGGAGCCGGGCGATTTATTATCAATAGATTCAAGCAGCCAATCATGCTTTTCGATCCCGCTTCCTCATCCGGCGGGGCTGGATCCTCCTCCAGCCCTCTCAAAAAGCGCGGCCTGCTCAAGAAAGCTCAGACGCAGGAAAATCGCATCGGCCTGCTCCCCACCGAAGGCTGGCGCAAGCGCAACATCCAGTTCCTCAATGAGGTGCTCATCCCCACCCTGTTTGCCCCGCGTCGGCCGGGCGAGGATTTCGGCCTCCTGCCTGTGGCCACGAGCAACGAGATCGCCGTGACGTGGCTCGGTCATGCCGGCTTCTTTTGCCAGGTCGGCGGCGTGAACATCGCCATCGACCCCAATTGGGCGCTCTGGCACGGCCCGGTGAAGCGCGTCCGCCACCCCAGCGTCTGGGCGCATGACCTGCCGCACATCGATCTCGTGCTGGTCACGCACGCGCACTACGACCACCTGCACCTGCCCAGCCTGCGCAAGCTCGCCGCCGCCCAGCCCATCATCGTCCCGGAAGGCGTCGGCAAAGTGGTGCGGAACTGCGGCTTCGGGCGCATTGTGGAGCTGAAGACCTGGCAGAGCGCCACCTTTCAGGATCTGCGCATCACCCTCACCCCCGCACGCCACTGGGGCGCGCGGATGATTCATGACACGCACCGCCAGTTTGGCGGCTATCTTATCAAGTCACCCGACCGCTGCCTCTTCCACTGCGGCGACAGCGCCATGTTTGACGGCTTTCAGGAGATCGGCAAACGCGCCAGCATCGATCTCGCGCTCATGCCCATCGGTGCCTACGATGCCCCCAGCGGCCGTCAGGTGCACATGAATCCCGAGGAAGCCCTGGACGCCTTTCAAATGATGGGCGCCCAGTCGATGATCCCCATGCATCATGACACCTTCCCCCTCGGCGGCGAGCCTCTCCATGAGCCAGCCGAGCGCCTCGTGAAAGCCGCCATCGAACGGCAGTTGGAAAACCGCGTGCGCCTCCTGCGCGAAGGCGAGTCCGCCATTTACTGAGTGAGTCCACGCCCGGCACTGCTCCTCATCGCCGCCGTTTCAGCGGATGGCTTCATCTCCACCGGCACCGGTGTGCCCTGGCAGCTGCCACGGGATAAAGAGCACTTCCGCCGCATCACCCGCGGCCAGTGGCTGCTCATTGGCCGCCGCACCTATGAGGAAATGAATGGCTGGTTTGAGGATCATCACCCCCTGGTGCTCACGCGCAGCCCCGTGTATCTCCCGCCTGTCGGCGAGGTCGTGGCCAGCGTGGCCGAGGCCCTGCAAGTCGCCGCCGCAGGGGGGGCCGCAGAACTGTTTGTCTGCGGAGGCGGAGAGGCCTACGCCGCCGCCATGCCCTGCGCCGACCGCCTGATCCTGACCCACGTGGACTCCCCACTCGGCAGCGGTGTCCCCTTCCCCACGGTGAATCCCGCTGACTGGCAGGAGACCGACCGGCAGGATTTTCCCGCCGACACCACTCATGCCCACGCCATCAGGTTTTCCACCTACGATCGCCTCAAGCCACCCGCTCAGGCCTCGGACGGCACATTATAATAATTTCAAGATGAGCAAATTCACGTTTGGGTGTATCTAAGCCTTGCAGATGAACCTTTCCTCCTTGTTCAACCCCGGCTCAGCAGTCGCCCTGCTGGCAACCGCCGTGCTCTGCGCTGGCTGCACCAGCCTCAACACCGCAGCCACGGCCGACAAGTCCGCGACCGCTGACAAAACCGGCACCAAAGACATCTCTCTGGTGAAGTCTCCCACTGATTTGAGCTTCCTGCTCAGCATGAGTTTCGTGGAGGCCAAGAGCATCTCCACGCAGCAGCTGGAGTTCCCGCCCTACATCAAGATCGCCGCAGACTCGATCCAGGTCTTCAAGTACTCGCCCGATGGCAAGCCGCTCAAAGCACGCGCCCGTGGCAAGGTGTTCATTGAAATGAATTTCAACGAGCCCGCCAAGGCGCTCTGCCAGGAAGCCTTCATCACCGGAGATGAAATCATCCTGCGCGGCAGCCCCATTCTGCAGCGCGGCGGCAGCATGGTCGAAGGTCTGGATGAAAGCACCATCTTCTACCTCTTCGGTACTTCACTGCGGGTCATCGGCCTGCACAAGGTGAACAATCAGAACGAAATCGCCTCGATGATGCCCACGCTCGGCACCTGGGCCGCCGGACCCAATCCGCTGCTGCCGCCGCTCACTGAGAGCGCCGTCCCCTCCAGCATCCGCGACTCCATGCAGCGCGCCGCCGAGGCCGAAATGCTGCACCAGAAAACACGCGAACTCTACGGCCCCGCCGACGCACCGCCTGCAACCCCAGCACCCGCGCAGCCCGAAAAAGCAACGGACAAACCCAAGTCTGCACCGCCCCCTGCGGTCACCAAAAAACCCACCGTGGAAATCCGCCGCGCCGTGCCGAACAAGCCTTCCTTCTGGCACCGCTTCAAGACGGACAAGAGCCGGGCGTGAGTCAGCGACTGATGCAGGTGCCTGCAAGTGCGCGCCAGCGTCTTGGACTGCGGTGACAGAGATGCAAGGCGCAAGCCTGCATCGGCGGCACCGCTTTCGTGGGGTGATGAATTTTCTTTGGCCCTAGCGCGCCGTCCGGCCTGCAAAAAGCGGCGTCGCGCCCAGGCTTGCCGCACGCATTGATATCATGAGCCATTGAAACCGGGTCTGCATGCGCGGCGCGTGCAGCAGGGCTGGTAGGGCTCCGCTGTGTCGGGGCCGAAGTTTCGGGTCTGCGGCGTCGCAGGCGCTGAAAAAGGTACGCCGTCCTTGGAATGTCGAAAGGAGGGGCGGGCCTCGATGGATTTCAGGCGCATTTCTCCACAGCGCTCCCAGACTCCTTTTCAACGGTTGATGGTATGATTCGCTGCGCTCACCCTTCGGGCAGCCTGCGGCTGTCTTACCTCCGCTGCGCTCCGGTTCCAAGACGCTGCCGCGCCCGCGTGAGAACTGGTGCCTTCAGCGCGACCCAGCATCCAGCCCCCTCACCCCACGATCGCCTGCGGCACACGCCCATGCACATCCGTCAGGCGGTAATCACGTCCTGCGTAGCGATACGTCAGCTTCTCGTGGTCCATGCCGAGCAGGTGCAGGATGGTCGCATGCACGTCATGCACGTGCATCTTGTCCACCGCCGCTTTGAATCCAAACTCATCGCTCTCTCCATAGGCCGTGCCGCCGCGCACACCACCACCGGCAAAGAACATGGAGAAGCCATGCGGATTGTGATCCCGCCCGTTGCCGTTCTCACTCACCGGCGTGCGGCCAAATTCTCCGCCCCAGACAATCAGCGTGTCTTCCAGCATGCCGCGCTGTTTCAGATCTCCGATCAGCGCCGCGATGGGCCGGTCGATGTCCGCGCCCAGCTTGCGCGTCTGCTCATCGTGCTTCGAATGCGTGTCCCACGGCTGGCCGTTGCCATAGTACAACTGCACGTAGCGCACACCGCGCTCCACCAATCGACGAGCCATCAGGCAGCCGTTGGAGAAATGGCTCTTGCCATACATCTCGCGCACCTTCGGCGGTTCCAGATTCACATCAAAGGCATCCGTCGCCGCCGACTGCATGCGGTAGGCCGTTTCCATCGCCTGGATGCGGCCGTTCAGCGCCACATCCGCACCACCGCGTGCCGCCAGATGCTCCGCATTCAGCGACTGCATCAGGTCGATCTGCCTGCGCTGATCGAGCTTGCCCAGCTTCTCATTCGTCAGCCATGGAATCATCTTCTGCGGCTCCAGGTTGGAGTGATTGATGTACACCCCCTGATGCTGCGCCGGCAGAAACGCACTCGTCCACAGCACCGAAAACCGCACCGGCTTGCCCGGGCACAGCACCACAAAGGAAGGCAGGTTCGCATTCTCATTGCCCAGGCCGTAGCTCAGCCATGAGCCCATGCTCGGCACGCGCTCGGTCATCGTGCCATTATTCATCAGCAGCAGCGCGGGACCGTGATTCGGATTGTCCGTGTGGCAGGAGCGCAGCACGCACAGCTCATCCGCATGCTGCGCCAGATTCGGCAGCAGTTCGCTGATCTCCAGCCCGCTCTGCCCATGCTTGGAATACGCATACGGAGACGCCAGCAGCCCGCCCGTGGGCCGCTCCGTGCGCAGGTCCGCGCCTGCCGGCTTCTGCCCCGCATACTTCGTCAGCCCCGGCTTCGGATCAAAGAAGTCCGGCCCAAACGGCCCGCCGTTCATGAAGAGCTGGATCACCCGCTTCGCCTTCGGCACAAAGTTCGTGCGCGGAGCGGCATGCAGCGTGGAAGCCAGCCCCAGCGCGCCCAGCCCGCCGCCCATGCGGGAGAGCAGTTCGCGACGCGAGAGTGCGGAGAAATCAGACATGCGGAGTGTACGCAGCCAAAGCGCCGACGCTTGCGCGCCATTGCATCCAAGTTCGGACTCAGGGCTTTGCCCCCGCAGCAGCCGGGGCACTGGCATTCATGCGCGCATGCAGCCCAAAACCGAGGGGCAGATACAAAGCAAAGCCGTAGGCCAGAAACCAAACGCCGATGCGCAGCCAGAACTTCACCGGCTGCCGCGCCCGAAACGTCAGCGCCCAATACCCATTCACACAGCCTGTTTGCAGCGTCTGAACCAGACGACTCGCCACGAGAAGGCTCCAGAGCGGTACCAGCACCGTCACCAAGCCAAACGAATGAATGACCGCCCCATAAACCGCCGACAAAACCGAAAGCAAAAAAAGCAGCCAGACCCACGGTGAGCGAAGCTCAATCCGCCTCATCGGCACGCTTTGCCGCTGCGCCGTCAGCACCACCTCAGGCTGAGATGCCCCATCCGGCAGTCCACTGTCGATGATCCCGCCACAGCCCGGACATTGGACCGCCACGCCCTTGGTGCGGTGACTTCTTCCTACACCGGGGCGTTGGCAAAAGGGGCAGCACAGAGACTTCCAGCGCCGCTGAATCTGAATGCCGACGACCAAGAACCCCGCCACAGCAATGATCTGCAAAACCATGACCACCGTCTGCTCCGACGATCCACCGCCGGGCACCTGATTCAAGTAAGCCCCAAGAGACGAAAACAGGTCGGCGACTGAACACACAGGCATCCCTTGGGGCAGATAAAAGCACAAGCTGTCAGTCACCCGGCCAGTGAATCAGTTTTCTTCATGCCTGGCAATTCCACTTTCAGAGCGTTCGTGGAACCTTCCTTCCACTCACCGCCGCGTTGACTCAATCCACCATCTCAATCTGAAACGGCGACAGCATCTTCAGCGCCTCGCCCTGGGCGCTTTCAAAGGGATACACCATGACATTCGGCACCACGCAGTTGAGGTGAAAATCGAAGAACTCGCGCATGTAGTCCGCCGTGAAATCCGCGTCCGGGTGCATTTGCCGCCAGAGGATCGCCTTGATGACGTAGGCATGGCAAAACACTGCGATGCGCTGCTCTTCACGCTCCTGCAGGGCTTTGAGTGAGGCATCCACGCGCTCGCAGAAATGCCGAAACGTCTCCGCGCCCTCGCCATCGCAGTAGTCGGGGTCGCAGCGCTCCCAGTACTGGCGGGCGGGCTCGCGGCGTGTGGTTTCCGTGGTGCCGATGTAGCGGCCCGGCGCCAGGAAGGTGAGCTCATGCACCGGCAGCTCCACCACCTGCACCTGCGGGTGCCGCCGACAGAGCGGCACCGCCGTGTAGACCGTGCGGGAGTAGCGCGACACCACGATGAGATCCGGGTCCGTCTGCCACTGCGCGGCTACCGCCTCAGCCTGCGCCAGCCCCTTCTCGCTCAGCCCGATGGCATGCGGCGTGTCCGTGGGAAACCCCGCGTTGCTCAGACTTTCGGCATGACGAATGAACCAGATCTTTTTCATATTTCACCTCCGCCATAGGCGCTCTGAGAGGCAGTAGCAAATGCAGGTGCGTTTAGATTGGAAATGGGGACCGTGCGTCTGGCCGAAAACAGCACGCTCCCCCCTGCGGATGCTTCATATTGAGCAAGGGAATGAGGATCAATGGAATGAAGTTTCAGTCACATTCCTTTGCTGTTCATTCCTTTGCTAAAATCAACGCTTCACTTCGGCCTTCTCCCCAGCCCGCACCTCCGCCTTCGCATTCTCCTCCATCTTGCCGCGCTCCTGCAGCGCAAAACCCACCGGCATGTACACGGCCAGCGCGTAGCCGCACAGCCAGAAGCAGGTGCGCGCCCAGTACTTCACCGGCTGCCGGCTGCGGAAGGTCGGCCCCGCATTGTCATTCAGGCAGCCTGTGCGCAGCGTCTCGATCAAATGACTCGCCACCAAGAAACACCACAGCGGCGGAAACACCGTCATGAAGCTGAACTCATGGATCACCCCCCCGGCCACCGCCGACACCACCGACGCGCCAAACAGCACCCAGAACCACGGCGACCGAAACTGAAACCGAAACTTCCCCACCGGCACCTTGGGCTTCGGCCCGCAGTCCTCCTCCTTGTCCCTCACGATCTTCCACCCCAGCCTCCCGCCGCCACGGATCTCCCCGCACTTCGGACACTCCATCTTCAGCCCTTCGGAGCGCTCCAAAGACGCCAGCCCCGGCCGGGAGCAAAACGGGCACATCAGCACCAGTTGCCGCCGCATGATCTTCACCCCCAGCACCATTCCCACCAGCGTATAAAACACAAACAGCCCCATAAAAACCCACTCCACCGGCGACGTGTACCCACACGGCTTCCCCGAATAAAACAGCATGTTCAAGACCCCACCCCCCACCAGCACCCACGGGGCCGTGTGAATCGCATAAAAACAAAACCGGTAGCTCAGCATGCCCCCGAGTGAAACGGATTCGCCGAGCATTGGCAATGACAGTCTGGGGCGGGGATTGGAATGAGCTGAGCAAATCCGCAATTCCATTACACGATTTCCTTGTCACCCCCACGGGTTACGCGACAGACTGCGTCTTATCATGATCGAATCTCTCGTCTCTATTCCACTGCTTGCAAAAGCAGCTCCCCTTTTGATTCCGGTCGCTGCCACATTGGCGAAGCACTACCTCGGCGAGAATAAATCACTCTTCAAAGACCTCCTCGAAACGCTCATCGACGAGGCAGCTGACAATACCAAGAACAACCTTGAAGAAGCATTGAAGAAAAAGCCGGACGTAGCTCTCGCCATCAACCATCAGGTTTTCATGCGTTACACTGGCTGGGCACTTGGTGAGCTCATCCGCCAGTTCGCGTCAAAGCCTCAGTTTGAAGCGAACAAGGCGGATCTCGAACAATTTGCAGCCCAGGCTCCCGAAGGATGGATCACCTTTGTGCAGAAGGGATCACCCGGACTCATGCCTGTACAACAGGATATGTTCCTGCGTCAGATGGCCGAATGCATGGCTCGTGATGGAGTACTGCCTCCAATCAGCAACGTGCCCTTCATCACATTCATCAACTGGCACGTCCGTCTGCCGAAGGAAACGCAGCAGAAACTCGACACATATCTAAAGCAGAATCTCGACAGTGCTCTGCATGTGCTTCTGCTCGATGACAACAAGGAAGCCCAGCAGGCCTACAAGCAAATCCTCCTCACTGGAGTCCAGGAGATTCGGAAAGTGCTCCGCAATATTCAGGATCAGCTTCAACAACACGGCGAATGGATCGAAGACTTGCGTGACTCTCCCGGTTTTGACCTGCGCCACTACGCCGAAAAACTAGTGCTACACTGCGAGCGCATTCCATTTTCAGCAAAAGCGGAGAACAAGGGAGTAGCTCCTATCAAGCTCAGCACCGTGTTTGTCGAGCCTTCACTGCGGGCTTATCCAGAGCTGGACCCTGAATTCCTCGCCGCCAGTCGAGATATTGCCCATGCAGTACGTGACGGCACCATCGACCAACTCACTCCGGAACAACAACAGATCGCCCGTAAGCTAGAGGCTCGGCAGCTGTCCAATACGCCGCAGCCGGCATTCCATGCCCTATATGAAGCGCAGAAGTCCGGCCATATCATCCTAGCCCATGCGGGCGTGGGAAAATCCTCACTTGTCCGTCGCATGGCACTGCGCTGGGCCGTTCAGATGCAGCAGCCTTCCATCGAAAAGTATCCGGAGCCGCTACCTCTGCTCATCGAGTTGAAAACATTCGCCAATGCCTTTGGTCGAGATCCTACACTTTCACTTCTTGGTTTCCTCGACGGCTGTGAGGAATCCATCGACCGCCTCGATCGCATCTGGTGCTTGCATTATCTCCGCACCGGTGCGGCAATACTGATTCTCGATGGCTTGGACGAAGTCAGCCAACGGGAAACACGAAGTGCGATTGCCAACGGAGCCAGCCGTCTGCTGCGTCTTGGCGTTCGTGTCATCGTAACCTCACGCCGCGAGGGTTTCATTGCGGAGCATTGGCAGCAACAAACAGTATTGTGGACTGGCTGGATACTCGAAGAGTTCAGCCCAAAGCAGCGGGCGGACTTCATTGGTCTGATTCTTCCAAGACTATATGCCAGTGAAGGCGAATGGAAAAAGAAACAGTCAGAGCTGGAGCGACGCTTTGAACAACAGCCGGCAATCGGTCAACTCAGCACTAATCCACTATTGCTCACGCTCATTACTGTCCTGCTACGTACTGGGCGTCTGGGAGATAACCGCATCGCTCTTTATGAGGAGGCTGCCGAACTCCTTCTTGACCAGTGGGAAGCTGAGCACTTTGGCGCCGATTATTTACCTCTTGATGCCGACATTCCCTGCGATGCGGACACACGGCGTGAAATTGTGCGCCGCCTCGCGCTCAAGCTTGTGAGTGACGAAACGGAAGATGGCCAAGGCTTTGCCGAAAACCTATTTGGCATCGAGATATTCAAGGACGCTATCCGTGAAGTTATCGATCCCTCCCGTGCAAACCCTGGTACGGCGAATATGGCGGCCAACCAATTACCGGCCTACCTCAATGAACGCCACAGTGTCATCTGCTATTCTGGCCAGCATGCGGAAACAGAGGAGCGGCTCTTCAGTTTTATCCACCGAACCTTTCTCGAATATTTTATCGCGCTGGCATGGGTGGAAGAGGTGGACAACGAGAATGCCACCAACACAGAGCATACGCACCGCTTCCTACTAGAGCAGGACTCTGACGGCACTCCAAACTGGCGTAGTGCGCGAATGGCCAATATCTTACCATTTTATTTCGGCCTCCTACCGGACAATTTTCGCCGCTATCGCCTGCCACTATTGTGGGACCTGGCACCAGCCAATGAGACAGACACCGCCATCCGGCACGACGCCGTCTTGTTCGCCGCCCAAGTCTGGGCCGAAATCACCGGGCGCGATCGCAAGCACGCTAACTTCGGCACTCAGTTGCGTCAGCGATTGTTGGAACTGATGTGCTGGCAGGAATCAGAGCAGCAAATGGCAACCTCTCAAGATCGTTCGGACAAAGAACGCTGCCATCAAGCCGCCCATTATTGGGTGCAATTCTTTGGCACCCAGCCAGAAGTTGAACGAAAGATGTTCGAGCTGATCGGCGATCCCGAGCAAACTCCGAACCTTCGTATAATTCTGATGGATCAACTCTCCATGCTGCCAGATCCCTTCGGAAGAGCTCTCCCCCTCCTAAAAAAAATAGCCGTTGAACCATTCATTGGTTCAAGAATAAGGGGCGCTGCCCTAAGAATTCTAGACCAGCATTACGGAAGTACGGAACTACTTAGTGCACTGGAACTGATAGCAAGCAATGACCAAATCACCGACCTTGCAATCGATAACTGTACAAGTCTGAAGCGCCTCCCAGACCTCTCCGCGATGAAAGGTCTCGCTATACTTTCTCTGATTGGCTGCACCGGACTTCATGGCCCAGAGGCGCTCAATGGTCTTACATCTTTATCCTCTTTAGATATACTCTATCTCTATGGTTGCACTGGCGTGGAGCATCTGCCAGACTTTCGCGCATTGAAAAGTCTCCGAGTACTTGACTTGGGTGGCTGCTCTGGACTGGATTTCCCTGAGGCTCTCAAGGGTCTAACTCAGTTTACGAACTTGGAACAACTCCTGCTTGATGGCTGCTCGACTCTAAGGGAATCGGATATTGCGAATTTGAGGCAGAAACTGGGAAAAGATTGCGTGATTATTTTTGATCCAGCTAAGTAATATAGCATATATTCTATCCACTTTCATAACTAGTATTTATAAATGGAAAGTTGCAGGCAATTTGAGCATGTTGAATTACGGCTCTAGATTCCGTTTAGAAAGCTTTAGAAAAACACATCACATCCCCGCAGTCTTCTGTTTCTCGGCCTGCAGCGCGGCTTTATCCGCAGCGAGCTGCGCGAGCGCAGCGGCCTGACGGGCTTTTTGTTTGGCTTCGTACTCGGCGAGGGATTTGGCGCGGGCTTCGGCGCGGCGGGCTTTGGCTTCTTCTTCGGCGGCGGAGAGTTTTTGGCGTTCGGCGTCTTGGGCGGCTTTGGCGGCGGCGGCTTCGGCGGCGCGTTTTTCTTTTTCGAGGCGGATGGCTTCCTTCTCGGCGAACTGCTTGGCTTTCAACTCGGCGGCGGCGGCGCGGAGGGCTTCTTTTTCGGCTTCGGCCTGGGCTTTGATGGCGGCTTTCTCGGCTTCGGCCTGTTCCTTGGCGAGGCGTGCGGCTTCCTTGGCGGCTTCTTTCTCGGCGAGTTCACGGGCTTTGGCAGCGGCCTTCTCGGCGAGCTCCTGTTCCTTGGCCAGACGGGCGGCTTCTTTGGCGGCGGCTTTTTCAGCTTCGGCCTGCTCCTTGGCTAAACGTGCGGCTTCCCTGGCCTCTGCAGCGGCGAGCATTGCGGCGAGTTTCTCGGCCTCGGCCTTCTCCTTGGCAGCGGCTTTCTCGGCGGCTTCCTGCTCTTTGGCCAGACGGGCGGCCTCCTTGGCGGCGGCTTTTTCAGCTTCGGCCTGCTCCTTGGCAAGACGTGCGGCTTCCTTCGCGGCAGCCTTCTCAGCCTCGGCCTGTTCTTTGGCGATCCGGGCGGCTTCCTTGGCAGCCTCCTTCTCGGCCAGTTCGCGGGCCTTGGCTTCGGCCTTCTCAATGGCGGCCTGTTCTTTGGCGAGACGCTCCGCCTCCTTCGCGGCTTCCTTTTCAGCCAGTTCCTTCGCCTTAGCTTCCGCAGCGGCGAGCATGGCGGCCAGCTTCTCGGCCTGGGCGCGCTCCTTGGCGGCGATCTTCTCGGCGGCCTCGCGTTCCTTGGCGAGACGCGCCTCCTCCTTCTCGGCCAGCGCACGGGCCTTTGCGGCTTCCTTGTCGGCGAGTTCCTTGGCCTTCACGGCGGCGGCGGCGGCGCGCATGGCTTCGAGCTCCAGCAGGGCCTGCGCCTTGGCGGCAGCGGCGGCTTCTTCCTTGGCAATGCGTGCGGCTTCCTTGGCCTCGATGGCGGCCAGGCGTGCGGCTTCCTTCTCGGCCAGCGCCTGCGCCTTGGCGGCTTCGCGGGCGGCGATGTCGGCGGCGACCTTCGCCTCCATGGCGGCGGTGAGCGAGGTGGTGAAATCGATCATCTGCTGGCTGAGCTCCGCCGCGGTGGCGGTGAGCGCCGGGGCGGCGTCATCGAGCACGCGGGGCTGGATTTCGAGCGCCTGAAGTTTCTGCGCGGTGTCAGCAAGAAGGGCGAGGAATTTGGGATCGAGCTTGGTGGTCAGAGTCATTGCGATAGGTCGGAAAAAGGGGCGTGAATCATGGTCAGAGATGGCTGGGTGTAAAGCACAGATGCGGAGCAGTGGGAGTAGGCTGGGGAGGGAATTTGGGGGCGGTGGGTGGTGCCATGGCCTGGAGCACTCTCGGCAGCAGGACATTTCGAAGTTGAAGGGACTTTCGATTTTTGCCGCAAAGGGGCAGAGAGGCAGAGGGAGCAGAGGAAGGGCGTGCTCAGCCGGAAATGAGGTTTACGAACAACCAAGGCAGACGGGCGGGCTTTCGCCACACGCATCTTACGGGGCTGTTAAATGTGGGCTGAACTGCGTGTCATGAGTGCATGGCTTCTTGACCTCGGCGCTGGCTGCGCAAGCCTGCGGTCATGCGAAAACACTCCCTGCCCCTGCGCATCTCCTTTCTGGTCCTCCTCGCCTCCACCGTCACCAGTTTCGCGGCGGAATATGCCCCGCTTTTCCTGAGTGCGAACCAGTTGTCCATCGCCACGGGCAAGCCTTCGCTGGTGATGATGTCCAGCGGCTCCACGCACATCCCGGTGTGGTCGTTGTCGGGGGGCACGGACGGGCAGTCGGTCAGCGGTGTCGTCACCGGTCTGCCCAAGGACTGCGGCGGCGTACGGGTGGAGATCACGGTGACCACCACGGACGCGGCCACCAGCCCCACCTTGGAGGATGTTTACCGCGTGCACCTTTCCCAGATGGTGGAGGGGGCGCCCTTCACGGAGCGGCATCTGCAGGGAGATCCCATTCGCACGGCGCTGCCTGCCGCGCCGCTGCACTCCCGCACCATCGTTTTGGAGTCCTACTACCAGGTGGTCCCCGATGCCCCGCTGTGCGTGCGCATTCAGCGCGAGCCTGCGGACCCCGCCGACACCTTCACCAGCCCCACCGGTCTGGCGGTGGTCAAGGTGACGCCGCTGAGCGCTCCGCCGGAGGCCCACCTGGTGCAGGAAGCCAAGGGCTACAATTCCTGGCCGATGCTGCAGGCCATCGGCAACAAGCTGGTCTGCGTGTACAGCCGGGGCTCCGGGCACACCATTGGCGAAGACTCCCGCGCCACCTACGCACGTACCTCCACGGATGGCGGCAAAACGTGGACGGCGGAGACGCTGGTGGCGAACTCCCCTGGCTACGGCGATGTGCCCGTGGGCAAAGGGCTGGACTCCACCGGGGCGATGCTGCTCTGGGTGCGCCGGGTCGGGGCGCAGTGGCACCAGGATCTGTACCGCACGACGGATGGGGTGAAGTTCACACTGGTGACCACGCCGGAGCTTGCCGTGCGCCCGGTGCAGATCACGGATGTGTTTGCGGTGCCCACGGTGGGCCTCATGGCGCTGTGGTTCGCGGGCGATTATGGCGATGCGGGCCCGACGCACTCCTGGGGCATGCTGACGAGCAAGGACGATGGCAAGACCTGGACGCAAACGCCCATCGAGTCCGGCCTGACCAAAGATCAGTGGCCCACCGAGCCCTCCGCCGTTTACCTCGGTGATGGCAAAATCTTCGCCATCGGCCGCACGGAGGCGGGAGATTCCACGACGGCGCGCTCCCAGTTCCAGATGCTCTCCACCGATCACGGCAAAACATGGACGCGTGCGCAGACCAACATCACCGATGTGCTCATCTCCACGCCGAGCCTGATCCTCGATGCCAAAACCGGGCTGCTGAGCAACTACCATTTTCAGCGTGGTCGCGCCGGCATCCTGTGGCGCCGCGTGGTGGATCCGAAAAGCGTGATCGCGAATCCGCTCCGCTGGCCCGTGGGCGAAGCGGTGGCCGTGGGCAGCGGCAGCACCATCGACGCCGGCAACGTGAACGCCACGGTGATCGGGGACACGCATTACCTCTCGTTTTACTCCGGGAAGAAACCGGATACGGCAGTGCTGGTGTCAGAACTGAAGGCACCGGTGGGTGGGGGGAGGCATTCTGGACCAGTGCCTAGCGGTGAGAAGCGAAAAAGGAGGGAATAGTGTGAGTGAGTACTGGGCAATCAACAGATATCGGATCACTTCAGGGCACCCGCAAATAAATCAGGTGCGGCCTCACCCCATAATACTCGAGTGTTCGCAGAAAGGTTCTACAAGGCGCTCCGCGCCTCCGATTCATAAACGCAGTAATGTTGAACATCTCTGATGTTTCAGGCTTATCTCAAAGGCTTTACGCCACCTTTGCGCCCCAAACCGAACGCAACACGATACACGTCTGGCATCTGTAATCGACCATCTGGCAGTGGTTGAAGAATTCCTAAACCCGCAAGGTCTTGAGTCAACCCCTCAAACCCCCTTTCAATTCGTCTAGGACCTAGCTTATTTGAAAAGCGCGCCGTCTTTCGCACTTCATCCAAAGTATTGCTAGCTGCCCATCTCTCTTGCAAATCAGACGAGAAACAAGGAATGGTAACTTGGCCTCGCAGGCTTTCCATAGCCGGACTAATCCATGGATAGTCCTCCGTGACTTCTTGGACACGAATACTGGAGGCTTCCTGAACCCCCCTTCGAATACCTTCATGGTGCAATGCAAACTTCCAATCGTTCGGCGGCTGATAATTTGCAGCAGCTCGTAAAGCAACTTGAAAAGAACGTGGACTCACCTGTCCAAAAGAATCAGCCAAATGGTTCGGGAGCCATGTATAACAAAGCCCGCGCTTGTGACTAGGTCCCATCCAGGGTCCTGCAAGAGCTTCGAAAATACGCCGCTGTAATTCTTCATCTGTGCGTAAGGCCATCGGCACGGCCCAAGTATTTTCAAACTTCTGCCATACATGCCCACCCACGCTCTGGGTCTCTTGACGAAAAACATCCCCCCCATCAGGAGCATTCCCTAAATGCTGCCAAAGCAAACCATAAAGATCAGCTCGAGACCACGTCAAAGAAGCTTTTGTACCAGTTAGTTTTGAGGCATCAGGAAACGCCGTGACGTCCACATCTTGAAGCATATCAGGCCTCACAAATACTTTTACGCGAATACCGCGCCGCGCACGAAATTCCAATGCCACTTGTAAGAGTCCGCGCAATAAACGGCGCAAATCCTCCCAAGAATCAGCCGCTGTATCTAATGCATCAAAAAGAAAAAGACGCATCCGCCCAGATTTAATAAGTTTCTCTCCAGAATTATCAACAGCAGTTTCAAACTGCTCGGCATGATCACGAATCCAGGTAACTCTTTCACGCCATGTGCTCCCCAAAATTCCAACAGAATCCTCCAACAATTGCGTCCCAATAACGGCTCGCCAAATTTGCCGAGGTTCTAAATCGCGCAGCAAATCAGCCAATACGTCTTTGCTCGGACATTGCCGCGTCGGCAAACCAGTGCCAAACCCAGCTGAAACCAGCATAGGCGAAGAAATTCTCGCTTTGGGCAGCATACTGGCCACCACACGTCTATGCTCTTCGGAAAGAAGCGCCGCCCACCAAAAACTTTTTCCCACACCACGATTACCCTCTACCAACATAGTGTCGGGATCAAGAGCCTGCGCATGCCGCAACGGAGCGTACAAGTACCTTGGATCAGGAGGTTCTGTTCCAAACTGTGCGCTTTGCTCGGGCAAGGCCGATAGGAGGGCTTGCCTTAAAGCATGGGAGGGGAAAACATATTCACTCATAATTAGCTCCCTGCATCAAACAACAACCGTTCACAAGTTTTTAGAAAATCGCCATAGGCAGCAGTAATTTCCGCCTCAGAGACAGCAGTGGGCATTGTAACTGGATTAAGTCCTTGAAACACCCGACTCCATAAAATTGGAATGGAGTGATGTGGACCATCGGGGTCATCCAATGCAAAATTAAACGCATCTTCACTTCCTGCTGCACTTTCCTCATAAATTGTTTCCTCGAATAAAGCATGAGATGCGGCGAGAGCCGTTGCACGATGCTCAACACGACCAATTTCTGGCACTAGTGCATCAACCATCCGCAAGTTATCCCTAAAATAAGGAAGAACACTGAAGTGCGTCTGCCAATGCCGAAAAAGAAGGCGATATCCTTGCCAAGTCTGTTCCCCATTGGCAGCAAATAATAAAGCCAAAGCCCGCAACCGAGTCAACGCAACCGCCGCCACATCATGCAATCCTGCGCGACTATCCAAGAGAACAGCATCTGGCTTGAAATGATCTTCCAACGATTCCAATAATCGATGAAGCCTCATTGCGAATGATTCAATTCCATCTGCCTTACGAATATCGAGCGTCACACGTGCAAGTTTAGGCACGTAAGCAGTTTCGCCAAAACCATGCGCTGGCGCCACACGAATCTGACCTGCAGAAGAGGCCCCAAGCGGGCTAATAGCAGTGATTTCGTTAAGCAACTCTGTGTCTGCCGCGCCCACTGAGTCTTCAACAAACCAATCGACTAGACCTCTTGGAGGATATGCATCCGGCGGCAATAAAAGAGAACCAATACCGGGTGATTCAAGATCAAGGTCAAGAACAAGTACATTTCGCCCTTTTTCAGCTAAATATCGTGCAAATAATGCTAGTGCTGTAGACCGGCCCACACCTCCTTTCAGCCCATAAAAAGTAACACGACGAACATGCGTCGGAGCCCCCTCAAATTGAGGGCGCAACCAGTCTCCTCCAGTGATTAACCGATCTAAAAAGTATGGGCCATCAGATTGCCTTGGATCCAGCAATGGCACCAAATCTTGTGATTGGAAAATCGCATTTGGGGAAATTAAAGCATCCCCTAGCAGGAAAATATTCTCAGCACCTGGACTATAGGGACCGAGCGCTGCATGCAAGTTTAGCGCCACTGACGCAATTGTGGAATCAACCGTAGAACCTTGTGGTAGAGCAATGCGGATCCGCCCATAAAGGTCACGTACAAGTACCAATTTTTGCGGAAGGATCCCCACATGTGCTTCAACCCATTTTTTTGCAACCTCCAGCGCCGTTGAAAATCGAACACTCATGATAATACAATTCCATCCTCCTGTACAAGCTCAAGCAGCGCCATGCAATCTCTCGCTTCTTTTTGATGATCGGCCACACTTGAATTCCGAGCAATGAGCCAACCATCGGGTGCATATCGGTCATGAATACTCCACGTCGCAAAGGGCAAGGAGGCACCCGGTGCCGGTTGCAGTGGCGCAAGATACTTCCCACCAAGTTGACCTCCTGCATAAACCGTAAACTGCTGCCACAGTGCCGGAAGATGTCCATATTGAGTTGTGTTTTGAACTCCCCCGTGAGAATGCGTCGGAACACCCAAACCCACCAGGACAGCTTTGAGTGCACACTCTGCACTAAATCCATAAAATAAACCGGCATTCGGGACGCGCGACGGCTCAGCAGAGGCCCATAGATAATCGGCATCTCTTAGGTGGCGTCTTGCAGATTCAAGATAGCTAGTCGGCATGGTAAAATTTGGCTGAATTGACAATTGTTCAACACGAGCAACGTTACACCACGAAAATGGCATAGCGGATGGGAGAACAAGTTTCTGGCGGTTAATCTTGGATAGATGTGGACGCAAGTTCAATTGAACTCGCCTCCTGCCCGGGATGCCCCTTACCAAAACTCATAAAGCGAGAACAACAAGGTCTGCATCCCTAAATAATAATCCCCCCGCTCAATCCACAAACAGCATCTCATTCCCTGCCAGCAGGGCCTGGGCGTACTGCGCCCACACGGCGGCATCGTTTTCGCGCCCACTGACAAACGCCTGCGCCACTGACGCCTCATGGGCGCTTGGCTTGCGGCCGAAGAGGCGGGCATAGACGGCGTCCACGCGGTGCTGCATGGCCCATTTCCCCAGCACTTCGGACTGCTGCTGCATGAAGGGGGAATTGAGCGCGAAGAGGCCCTGCAGAGGGGTGATCGTCTCCGTGCGCCAAGGATTGTGCGCGCCGGGATCGGGCACGTCGTGAATGCGCAGCATGGGGTCCATGTCCTGGCGGTCGGAGGCGCCGTAGAGGGAGCGGCGGTGATTGGCCGCATCGCTGATGGATGAGGCGGGGCCGCCAATTTTGAGATCGATCTGGCCGGTGGCGCTGAGGATGGCATCGCGCCAGGATTCCCAGTCCAGCCGACGGCGCAGCATGCGGGCGTAGAGTTTGTTCTCCGGATCGCGCTGCTCGGAGGCGGCGGCGACGCTGCTCTGCTGCCAGGTGGCGGAGTTCAAGATCTCACGGTGCAGCCACTTGAGCGACCACCCGTGCTCCATGAAGCGACCGGCGAGATCATCGAGCAGTTCGGGATGCGTGGGGGCTTCGCCGAGGTTGCCGAACTCGCTGGGGGTATCCACCAAACCGCGACCGAAATGGTGCTTCCACACGCGATTCACGATGACGCGGGCGGTCAGCGGTGCGGCGTCTTCCACGATGGCCTGCGCCAGTTCCAGGCGGCCGCTGCCGGTGGTGAACTTGCGCGGCAGGCCGGTCTTGGAGGGAAACATGGAAAGGAAGCGGCGCGGCACCGCGGCGCCGAGGTCATTCGGGTTGCCGCGCTTCATGAGTTCGAGATCGCGGGCCATGCCCATCTTGTAGTCGAGCTTGGTGCCGTGCTCCTTTTCCTTGTTCACCACGTAGAGCGCCGCATCCTCCACAGCATTGGCCATGGGCATGTTGTAGTGCGGGGTCGCGGTCTTGATGGAGGCGATGACGGTTTCGATTTTTTTGGCCTGCTCCGCCAGATCCTTCGGCTTCTTTTTCTTGAGGTCGGCCATCTGCTTTTCCATGGCCGCCACCTCCGCCCGCGCCTTGGCCACGGGCTTCCAGAATTCGTCCTTCATCGTGGGCAGCTCGGAGAGCTTCACGGAGGCGAAGACCCCGGCCAGCGCATAATAATCCTGTGCGGAGATGGGGTCGGACTTGTGATCATGGCAGCGGGCGCAGGCCAGCGTGAGGCCGAGGAAGGTGCGGCCGATGGCATCCACATGCTCCTCCCATTCATCCGCGACGGTGGTCTTGATGATCTCCGGCGGGAGCTGCAGCTCTTTGAAATACGTGGGGCTCAGGCCGATGAAGCCCAGCGCCACGCGATCCTGCGGGCCGCACTCGGGCAGGAAATCCGTGGCAAGCTGACGCAGCACGAAGCGGTCATACGGCATGTCCTCGTTCAGCGCCTGCACCACCCAGTCGCGGTAGAGGTAGGAGTATTTGGTGGAGTCCAGCCAGTCGGGGGTTTGGTCCGTGTAGCGCGCCAGATCCAGCCAGTGGCGTGCCCAGCGCTCGCCGTAGTGGGGGCTGCGCAGGGTTTCATCCACGGTGCGGCTCCAGTCGGCGGCGGCCTGCTCGGCAGGGGGCAGGCCGGTGAGATCAAAGGCCAGCCTGCGCTGCAGCACGCGCTCGTCCGCCCGTGGGGCTGGCTTCATGCCTGCGGCCTCCATCTTGGCGAGGATGAAGTAATCGATGCGCGTCTTCGGCCACGCGGCGTCCTTCACCTGAGGGAGCCCGCCACGCTTCAGCGGCGCAAACGACCATGGCACAGGCTTCGGCCCCTCGTCCTTTTTGGCCAAGGCCATCCCGGCCGCTGCGAGGAGCAGCAGGGTCAGGCAGAAGGAGATGGGAGCGGAGAAACGCACCTGCAAGGTACAGCGCCTAGGGCGGGAAGCTTTCCAGAAATTAGGTCTTATAGGACCTATACGACCTATTCAGGAGTGCCCCGCACCCGGCCTCCACCCACCCCCTCCCCCGTCCGCTTGTGAAATTTTTCACAAATCCCAGTTGCCCACCTTATTCACACTCGGATACTGCGAACCATGGCCTCCCCCGTCCAGTATCTTCCCGGAAAAGAACCCCATGCGCGTGAAAAGCGCCTGATCTTCAAGAACATCGACCGCGCCGGTTACAATCCGTCCATCGAGTGTTACCTGGAGAATGGCGGGTATGAGCAGCTCAAAAAGGCGTTCACCATGGAGCGCAGCGCCATCACCAACGAGGTCAAAGCCAGCGGTCTGCGCGGCCGTGGCGGTGCAGGCTTCCCGACAGGCGTGAAGTGGGGCTTTATCCCGCCGACGAACACGAAGCCGGTCTATCTCATCTGCAACGCGGACGAATCCGAACCCGGCACCTTCAAGGACCGCTACATCATGCACCAGGATCCGCATCAGCTGATCGAAGGC
Organism: Prosthecobacter sp. Pr1; assembly: GCF_057652315.1. Classification (NCBI taxonomy): domain Bacteria; kingdom Pseudomonadati; phylum Verrucomicrobiota; class Verrucomicrobiia; order Verrucomicrobiales; family Verrucomicrobiaceae; genus Prosthecobacter; species Prosthecobacter sp. Pr1. Next base: position 105,417 of record NZ_JBYFBS010000008.1, read on the forward strand.
ATGATGATCGCCTGCTTCGCCGTGGGCGCCAAGCTGTCCTACATCTATGTGCGCGAAGAATTCCCCTACGCGGCGAAGATCCTCGAGAAGGCCATCGCTGAAGCGCACGAAAAAGGCTTCCTCGGCAAGAACATCCTCGGCACCGGTTTCGACTGCGAGATCTACGTGCATCGCGGTGCAGGCGCCTACATCTGCGGTGAAGAGACCGGCCTCATCGAATCCCTCGAAGGCAAGCGCCCCTACCCGCGCATCAAGCCCCCGTATTTCCCTGCGGCGCTCGGCCTCTACATGAGCCCGACCATCGTGAACAACGTGGAATCCCTCTGCCACGTGAAGCACATCATCGAGATGGGCGGCGCGGAGTACGCCAAGCTCGGCACGCCGAACAACACCGGCACCCGCATCCTCTGCGTCAGCGGCGATGTGCAGAAGCCCGGCTACTACGAAGTCGAAGTCGGCAAGGTCACCATGGGCGAAGTCATCGACGTGCTCTGCGGTGGTCTCAAACCCGGTCGCAAACTGAAGGCCATCATCCCTGGCGGCAGCTCCTCCAAAGTCCTGCGTGCCGATGAAAAATTCAAGCTCAAGGACGGTCGCGAACTCGGCATCATGGACATCCCCATGGACTTCGACACCATGGCCCAGTGCGGCACCATGGCCGGATCCGGCGGCGTCATCATCATGGACGACAGCCGCAGCATGACCTGGGTCATCAACAACCTGAACGCCTTCTACGCGCACGAATCCTGCGGCCAGTGCACCCCCTGCCGCGAAGGCAGCCTGTGGATGAAGAAAATCAGCGACCGCATCGTGGCCGGTGACGCCAGCCCCGATGACGTGGACACCCTCGAAACCGTGGCCAACCAGATCGAAGGCAAGACCATCTGCGCCTTCGGCGAAGCCGCCTCCTGGCCCACCCAGAGCTTCATCAAGAAATTCCGCGACGAGCTCAAAGCCGACTGCAAACCCGATTTGACGGGCAAGATCGTCAATGAGGAGACGCTGGTGGCGGCTGCGGGCTTGGTGGGGTGAGTTCGTTCAGCGAGAAGCTGTGGAGCTTCTGACGGCGGATGGTGAATATTCAGGTCTTTGGGAAAGTGGGCGGCAGCCCATGAAAGCTCGGCTGCGCCCCTCACCCAGCCTCTCCCCGAAGGATGTTTGGAGCTGCGAGGCCATGGGCGGGGAGAGGGGATTCGTGCTGGGACGCTTTCACGCTCAATCGGAGTCGCAACGCGTCCCCCCTCTCCCCGCCGAGGGCATGATTGGTGCCAGGTCTCTTCGGGGAACCGTAGCGAAGCGAAGATAGACGAAGTCAAAGGCTGGGTGAGGGGTTTTGCAAAGCTTCGTTGCACTGCTGCTTGGTTCCCTGCGCACGGATTGGAAATTCGACGACGCCATGGTGCAAAAGATCAACATGCCATGGAGTATCGCCACGCCCAACAAAGACGGCTGGGGCTCGCTTTACTACATCGTCTGCGACTTCAACAACGACGGCAAAGTCCCCAATCCCGAACTGATGACTGTGCCGCCGAAACCCGGCGCGACGCAGAAGGAACTCAACGTGCGCATCGCCATCTTCTCCGCCGGCCCTGACGGAGACCCCTCGACGTGGGAGGACAATCATCCACCGACGTTCAAGGGGTGGTAGGAGCCAAGGCGCGTGTGTCGATGTTTATTTGAAACTCGACAGCCACAGCCTCGCTCGGGTAAAACGGAGGCATGAGTGATGAACGGCGCATTGACCGCATGGCGGGATGTTCATGTCTGGGAAAGTTACTTTTGGGCGGAGCCGTGTCGGCTTTGGCCGTCTATTACGCTCTCAACTTAAACCAATGCTTCTATGCCACCGACCGTGGCAGCGTTCGCATGCAAGTTCGACAAACGACATTAGATCTTAAAATTGCGATTGAATGTTATCACACTGATTACAATCGCTTTCCCATCCCGGAGTCTGACTTGCACAGTCCGAATGATGCTTCCATCCGATCGCGAGGCCCGATGCTGCCCATACTCATCGGCAATGAGAGCGTTCCGCAAAACGTTCCATCGATGAACCCCAAAGACATCGTTTACCTCAGCTTGCCTCAAGCCCAGGACCGCAAAAACGGCCTATGGCACGACGGCTCGGAATGGGTGCTCAGTGATCGTTGGGGCGAGCCTTATCACCTCGTCCTCGACACGAACGGCGATGACAAGATCGCCAACCCCGAGTTTGGCGCGGATCAGTCGGACGCCGAATACGAGAGGCGATGCCGGATGCTTCCGCCGCCTGCGACGCTGCCACTGAAGGTGCTCATCTACTCCTCCGGCCCGGACCGCGATCCCAAGACCTGGAAGGACAATGTGTGCTCGTGGCAAGCGCGCTGAGCAGCCTCCGAGCCCTCCACAAGCCCCTGGCTTTTCCAGTCAAAGCCGGTCCGCTGCCCTCACCCACTCGGTGCTCGACAAAGCAAACGTCTCTCAGGTAAAACAGCACCATGAGCGAAGCCACCACGCCCTACTATGATCCGCTCAATCTGAAAAAAAGCGGCTGCACCCGGGTCTTGCTCACGCTGGGCATCATTGCCGCACTCATCGTTCTGGCCTCGCCAGTCTTGATCGATCTCTGGGTGTCTTCACAAGGTCCAAAGCTTCAGCCGGCAACAGTCCTCAGAGAAATCAAATACGGGCTCTTAAGCTATGAGGCGGAATACCAGCACTTTCCCATTCCGGAATCCGGCTGGCACGGGCCTGATGCAACACTCCGCACACGCGGCGTCATTCTTTCTGCCCTCACGGGCAAAGACACCACTCTCAATCCCCACGAGATCAAATTCACCGACTTCCCTCCCGCCAAAGACCGCAAATTCGGCCTCTGGAAGGACGGCGCGGAATGGGTGCTCAGTGATCTCTGGGGCGAGCCCTATTACATCGTCCTCGACACGAACGGCGACGGCAGTCTCGCCAATCCCGAGTACGGAGCGGATCAGTCGGACTCCAGGTACGCCGAGCGATGCAGGAACAATCCGCCTCCGGCGACCTTGCCTTTGCGCGTCTTCATCTACTCCTCAGGCAAAGACCGGAATCCCAAGACGTGGCAGGACAATATGTGCTCGTGGTATTCACGTTGAGCATTTTCACTCCACCCGCCTCATCACCCGCAGCGCAGCGTTTTTGGCGGTCAGCGCCGCCGTGCCGTGGGCTTGATGCTGCCACGCATCCGCGAGGCCCATGCGTGGTGCCTTTCACCGCCTTGTGGACGGCGCAATGACGCGGTGCCTCGCCTTCATTCGGAACTCGACAGCCGAGGCGAAACCGCCAAGAATGTCGAACTTGAGCGCGCTGGGACACTGGCTCGCCCCTCGTTTCCCTGCGCACCGCAAAAGCGCCATCCCAACCAATGAGCCGATACACCGTCATCCGCTATTCCATGATCCTGGCCGCTGTGACGAAGCCGCTGCTGGTCATGGCCATCTATCTGCGCCTCTCATCGAAGGTGGAGTCGGTCCATTGGCTGTTCGTCATCGCGGCCTTGTTTTTCATCACAGTTCTCCCGTCCTTGCGCATTGATCCAGTCGAGGATGAAGAAGCCCGGCGGCGTGCCAACCGGATCAGCTTTATTCGAGCTCTCTGCGCCTACCTCATCGCGCGGTGGATTCTTGATCAACCGGAGGCCGAGACCTTTCTCTCAGGCCTGGCGTCTCGTCTGTGGGATTGGAGACCGCTGACGGTGGTGGCCATTTTTTGCCTCATGCAATTTCGCACCGACCTGCGGGCCGCCCTCCACTTCAAATTCAGCGATCTTTATCCTCACTTGAAGCGAGAACCGCAGCCGGAGGCTCCCTGAGTCGGTTCCATCAAGCACCCGCCAAGCCCTCACTCCACCCGCCGGATCACACGGACGGCGTAGACCTTGGCGGTCAATTCGGAGAGCTTCACCGGCTTCTCGTCGTCACGCAGGGGATCGCGGGCGAGGTATTCCAGGCCGTCTTTGCCGACGATCACGCACCAGTGCTGGATGCCGCCGAGGAGGAAGTATTTTACCACGGGGTAGGCGCCGCGTTCCAGGGCCGCGTCCATCACGGCGTGGCTGGCGGCGGGGTGGTATTCGGCGGCGAGTTTTTTGTCCGTCACGCGGGGGATGGCGTTCCACACCACCCAGCCCTGCGGCAGGAAGCCCTCGGCTTTTTTCAGGCGAGTGTTGAGTTCCTTGGGCGTGAGCTCCACGCCGAGGTCTGAGCAGGCCATGGCCACGCTGGAGACGAGGCAGCCGTGGCTGCCCAGCGTGCCGGTGGAGGTGCCGAGCTGATCCGCCGCCCAGCGTTTGTCCTTTTGCAGGTGCGTCTTCCCGGCATCCGGCAGGCGGACGTGCAGGGTTTTGCCGCCGGTGGAGGCAATGGCGGGAGCGATGCGCGCCCAGCAGGTACGCAGCATCACACAGCTGGTCGCCACGATCACCAGAACAAGCAGCCCGATGAAGGCGTAGCGGCGCATGCAGGAGTCTTAGTGGGCCTTCTTCTCGCCGTGCTCGGCTTCCTTGGCATGGGATTCGCCATGGCCTTCGTCGTGCGCCTTGTGCATGCCTTCGTGCAGCACCTGGGTTTCCTTCCAGGAGTGCTTTCCACAGGAAGTGGAGGCGAGGACGAGGGCGGCGGCGCAGAGGATGAACGAGGCGGTTTTCATGTGAGATCGGGGTCCGGCATCCTATCGGAAGAGGCTCGTCGTGCAAATGACAATTCGCGTTCCGGTGGGCATCCTTCGGCGGGTCCAAAGGGGGCCCATGGGCGGTCTTGCCGGCTAAGAATCGGCCACCCGGAGCGTTTCCTCTTCAGCGCGTCCGCACTGTTCGTTCATGCGAGCTGTAAATTCATCTTGTCGGAAGCGCTGGCCACCGTGTATATACATGTGCATCAACAGTTTTTATTGAAATGAATCCGTCGCAGCCTGGTAACCCGCAGAATCCTCAAAATCCGCAGCAGCCACCACCTCCTGGTGTCACACAGCCGCTGCCGCAGGGGTATCCCCAGGGTTATCCTCCGCCGCAGGGTTATCCTCAGGGCTACCCACCGCCGCAGGGTTACCCACCTGGCTACCCCATGCCGCAGGGCTATCCGCCGCAAATGCCGGGCTATCCCCAGGGCTACCCGCCGCCGCAGGGTTACCCGCCGCAGATGCCGGGTTATCCCCCAGGCTACCCCATGCCCCAGGGCTACCCGCCGCAGATGCCCGGTTATCCGCCCGGCTACATGCCGCAGATGCCCATGCCGGCCATGATGCCGCCGCCCGCACCTTCCACCGGCACCGTTCCCACCGCCGCTCCAGCACCAGTTCCGGCTCCCAAGCCCGCCAGCGCCGCTGTCCCCGTGGCCATGCCCGTGCCTGCCGCCGTGGCTCCTTCCATGCCTTCCCCCTCCGGTGCTCCCGTGATGCCCGCACCGAGCGTGGCCGTGCCCGTGGCAGCCGCCGTCCCGACCGACGATGCCGGTGAAGTTGCCGCCGCCGTCGTGGCCGAGCACGTCGAAGGCCAGGTCTATCACCCGCCAGCCCTCACCCACATCGAAGTGGGCAAGCCGCCAAACAAGTTTGTGCAGCTCTGGCTGAAGGCCGGTGCCAGCTCCCTTCTTCTCAGTATCTTGATCCATGCCGGTCTCGGCGTCTTGGCCTTGTTCATCGTCTTCCAGAGCGGTGTCATGGACAAGCAGGTCGACTTCCTGCCCGGTGGCGGCACCGCGCAGGGTGCGAAGGCCAGTGCGGATCTGCAGCACAAGGTGCAGCAGAAGAAGCGCAGCTCGATCAACAAGACCATGCCGATGAAGAAGCTGGTCAGCGCGAGCACGAATTCGGCCATCACCCTGCCTGAAGCCCCGCCCGACTCGCTCGACATGCCCGACGTCAGCGCCATGATGGGCGGCGGTGCCCTCGGCGGTGCAGGTGGTTTCGGCATGGGCGGAGCCGGTGGCGGCTTTGGCAAAGGCCAGGGCCTCGGAGCCGCAGGCGGTTTCGTGACCCTGCCACCCTCCATGCGCAGCCGCTGCTCCACGCAGGAACGACTTGAGAAGCTCCGTCAAAATGGCGGCTCCCCCGAGTGTGAAGCTGCTGTGAGCGCCTCCCTCGAATGGCTCAAAACCAAGCAGAACGCCGACGGCTCCTGGGGCAAAAGCAACAGGTGCGCCTTCACCGGCCTCGCCTTGCTGTGCTTCCTCGGCCGCTGCGAAACGCCCGAATCCCCTTTCTACGGTGAAAACGTCATGAAGGGCATCATGTTCCTCATCGAAGCCGGCAAAAAGAACCCCTACGGCATCTTTTCGGAGACAGGCTGGAAGGGCGAAGCCGCCGGCGGCAAAGGTGGCGCAGGCACCTACGAGCATGGCATCGCCACCTACGCCCTCGGCGAAATGTACACCCTGGCCCGTCTCGGCAGCAAGAGCCTCCCCGGCATGCGCGAAGCCTTCGAAAAAGGTGTGAAAGTCATCATCGAAAACCAGACCCCGGCAGGTGCCTGGGCCTACGGCGGCAAGGAGCAGATCGTTTACAACAAGGCCGCTGGCGCCGACCTTTCCGTGGTCGGCTGGCAGTTCCAGGCGCTCAAAGCCGCCAAGAACACCGGTCTGAAGATCGACGGCCTCCACAGCTGCATCGGCAAGATGACCGACTACCTGGAAAAAATGCAGACCAAGGACGGCGGCTTCGGCGGCCCGAATCGTGACGCGCACTACAATCAGTGGAGCCTCTCCGGCGTCGGCATCCTCGGCCTCCAGACCATGGCCAAGGGCAAGACCACCGCCATCAAGAAGGGCATCAAATTCCTCCGCGACTTCCTCACCGCCGAACCCCTCGACTGGAACAAAAATTGCAATCTCTACTGCTGGTACTACTACACCCAGGCCTTCTTCCAGCAGGGCGGCGAAGACTGGAAGTTCTACAACCAGCAGTTCCTCCCGCAGGTGCTCAGCGCCCAGCAGGCGGACGGCTCCTTCAAGGCCGGCCGCCCGAACTGGCCCGCCGGTGATGCCGCCGACCCCATCTACCGCCAGTGCCTCTGCACCCTTCAGCTTGAAGTGTATTACCGTTACCTGAAAGTGGGCGACCGCGAAGAGTCGTCCTTCTTCGACAAGGACAAGTAAGACTCGGCATTCGACAGGAGAGGGATCGGCCTGATCCCGCCACCTTTTGCTATCGCTCTCGCTACACATTATCAAACCAGGGGGGGATCAATACGATCCCCCTTTTTTTGTGCGCACGCTCTGGAGGAGAGACTGAGATGCTGGGTGGTTTTGCATCGATGATGGTATTTCCCCATACCCGCAAAGCATCGTGGCAACGGCCCACATCGGCTGCCTTTCCGCGTGGCAAGGACGGCGGACCTTTTTGAGCGCAATGACACAGACCCGAAACTTCGGACCCGGCGCAGCGGTTCCCTACCACCTCATGCGCCGCGCCGGATGGTAGGGACGCGCTGTGTCGCGTCCGTAGATTCCTTCGTCCCTGCGTGGGCAAGCAAGGGAAAGCGTCCCCCCTTTCAAAGCGCCTCTGAATTGTGCTGTCGAGAGTTGCAAGGACGGCGGACCTTTTTGAGCGCCGGCGACGCTGCAGACCCGAAACTTCGGACCCGGCGCAGCGGTTCCCTACCAGCCCTGCGGCACGCGCTGCTCTGGATGGTAGGGATGCGCTGTGCGCGTCCGTGGAATCCTTCGTCCCAGCGTGGGGTGCTGCCCCACCGCCCCCCCCCCTTTTTCAACCGCCCCGGCTCTAAGCGCCCACGTCGTGGCCTTGCATGGGCCTTCTGTCACCGGACATCAATCTGGCGCATTCATTGTTCCAGGGGGCCGAGGTTCGTCATGCGAAGGACTTGGCTGTTCTGGGTGTTATGGCAGGCAGGGATGAGGTCTGCACATGACTTGGGCGTTGCGACAACGCTGGCCGAAGGGCAGGAGCGCCCATCGTACTTTTTTCAAGCCCCCACCTGCCGCAGCCATTCTTCGAGGTTGTAGTAGTTGGTCACGCGGCGGACTTTGCCGTCTTGGAGATCAAAGAAGGCGCCCACGCGCAGGCGGTAGTGCTGGCCTGCGGCAGGGGGCAGACCCTCATCGGTGGAGAGGTATTCGCCTTCGATGTAAAACTCCGCCGCGCCGCGGGCGCCGTCTTCATTGGCAAATACCACGAGATCACACACCTGCTCACGATAGCAGCGGTCCATGCGCTCAAGAAACGCGCGAAACGCCGCCCGCCCGGTTTCCACGCCACCCTGGTTGATGTCGTGCACCACGTCCTCCGTCAGCAGGGCCAGGAATGCCTCACGGTCGCCGGAATTGAAGGTGGAGTAATAGGTCTGGATGAGGGCGTGGGCCTGCTGCTGGAGTGTTGGCATGGGAGGGGCTGAGCATGAATTTCACCAGCGCCAGCGTCAAATTAGAAAATGATCGGGGGAAATCCACGGTTGCGATAATGGTTCATACAGCTAAACATCACACGTCTATGTTTTCCCCCAGCATGGCGTGGTTAAGCTCCCGCGCATTGATCCTTGGCATCTGTTTCTCGTTCGTCACCGGTGGTGCTGCCCTGCAGGCGCAGTCAGCCGTGTTGGTCGTCGATGCCTTCAACAAAAAAGTTCACGTCGCCGCAGACGCGCAGTCAAAGCGGCCCGTTGGCGGCCTTGCCAAGATCGCCACGGCCATGGTCACGCTTGACTGGGCGGAGGCCTCCAAGGTCGGCGTCGGCGTGCTCGCCACCGTTCCTGCCTACGCCTTCCAGATGACGGGTGCCAGCAGCATCGGTCTGCAGGCCGGAGACCAGGTGACGCTGCGTGACCTCATCTACGCCACCATGATGGGCAGCGATGACGTCGCCGCCATCACCCTCGGCGACTTCGTCGGAAAGGACCACCTCTCGCGCCTCGCACGCGCCGGACATCCCATGGAGGAGTTCGTCAAGCAGATGAACCAGCTGGCCAAGCGCGAAGGCGCACGCGCCACCCGCTTCACCAATCCCCATGGCCTGGAAAACTCCCGCCCCATGCCCTATTCCTGCGCTGCGGACATCGCCCGCCTGGCCATCTATGCCGTCTCACGGCCAGCCATGCGTTTTTACACCAATCAGACCAGCCGCAGCATCACCATCTACCGCGGTGGTCAGCAGCTCACCATGGCGCTTAGCAACACCAATCAACTCCTCGGCGTAGATCGCATCGACGGCATCAAAACCGGCAACACCCCGCGCTCCGGCGGCTGCGTGGTCATCTCCGCTGAGAAGTCCCCGACGGTGCAGGTGCAGGCGGACAACTCCAGCCTCATCTACCGTCACCGCATGGTCGTCGTCGTGCTCGGTTCAGCCAGCCCCTTTGATGAGGCACGCACGCTGCTGCACCAGGGCTGGGCCGCCTATGACCGCTGGCTGGCCGCAGGCCGTCCCATCACGGACAAGCGCCAGATGCTGGATCAATTCTGAATTTTCACGGAGTCTTTTCCGTCCCGTTAATACCCCATCCCCTTTCCCTCTTTCCCCCTTTTAATCTTATGCGCATCGGCATTCTCAACAGCGGCGGCGACTGCCCCGGACTCAATGCAGTCATCCACGGCGTCGTCGGCGCCGCCACCACCCTCGGCTGGGAAGTCGTGGGCTTCCGTGACGGCTTCGAAGGTCTCCTCCCTCCGGGCGACTACATGATGCTCAATCCGGAAAAAACCATCGGCATCATGAAGCTCGGTGGCACCATTCTCGGCACCACCAACAAAGGCCACTTCGTCGCCAAGGTCGGCGAGGGCAATGTCTCTCAGGTGCCCGTCGAAATCGTCGAGAAAGCCAAGAACACGCTGCGCCACCTCGAAGTCGGCGCGCTGATCGTCGTCGGTGGGGACGGCAGCCTCACCACCGGCCTGCAGTTGTACCAGATGGGCATTCCGATCATCGGCGTGCCGAAGACCATCGACAACGACATTCAAGCCACCGCCACCTCCTTCGGCTTTGATTCCGCCGTGGCCACCGTCGTGGATGCCCTCGACCGCCTGCACACCACCGCAGAAAGCCACAAGCGCGTCATCGTGCTGGAAGTCATGGGACGCCACGCAGGCTGGATCGCCCTGTACGGCGGCATGGCCGGCGGCGCGGACGTCATCCTGCTGCCAGAAATCCCCTTCCATCTCAATCACGTGGCCAAGGCCATCCGCAAACGCGATGCCGCAGGCCGCCACAGCACCCTGGTCGTCGTCGCTGAAGGCGCACGCATGGAAACCGGCGAACTCCTCACCAAGGAAAAAGTCGGTGCCAAGGGCGAAGACCGCCTGGGTGGCATCGGCGAATACGTGGCCCGGCAGATCGAAAAAGACACTGGCAAGGAAACGCGCTCCTGCACGCTCGGCCATCTTCAGCGCGGTGGCGCCCCCACGGCGCTGGATCGCATCCTCGGCGTCCGCTTCGGAGCCAAGGCCGTCGATCTCATCGCCCAGGGCAGCTTTGGCCGCATGGTCAGCTACCAGCAGTATCAGGTGGGAGACGTGCCCATCGAGGAAGCCGTGCATCAGCTCCGCCTCGTCAGCAAAGACAGCGAAATCGTCCGCGCTTCACGTGCCATCGGCATTTCCTTCGGCGACGAGTAGTCCCGGCCGCCGGCTCTGAGTTCCCCATTCATAAGAAAGCCGCCCTGCTGCATGGGGCGGCTTTTTTATGGGGTTGGTTCGGTCAGGTGAAAGCGCCGGCGCGGGGGGGGGGTGAGTTCTGGGAAGCTAGGCGGTGTCTTTGCCATTCAAGGAGTGCCATGCCGTCGGGGGGGGAAAGACGTGCTGCTCACAGCTTCAAGGACGGCGGACCATTTTGAGCGCCTGCGACGCGACAGACCCGAAGCTTCGGACTCGGCGCAGCGGTTCCCTACCTTCCCTTGCGGTGGCGAAAGGCTGGTAGGGACGCGCTGTGTCGCGTCCGTAGATTCCTTTGTTCTCGCGTGGGGTGCGGACTGAAGGCGTTTTCCCTTTCAAAACGCCTCTGACTTGTGCTGTCGAAAGCTGCGAGGACGGCGAACCTTTTTGAACGCCTGCGACGCGACAGACCCGAAATCACGGACCCGGCGCAGCGGTTCCCTACCTTCCCCTGAGCCACGGCAGCGCTGGTAGGGACGCGCTGTGTCGCGTCCCTGGAATCTTTCGTCCCAGTGCGGACACAAAAAAACAGCCGCCGGAATCAATCCAGCGGCTGCTTCAAAAGGATTCAGTCAAGCATCACTCACGCCAGCGCGGCAAGGCGCTTGGTCAGGGCGTCCTTGGACTGCACGCCCACGACGGTTTCCACGGCCTTGCCGTCCTTGAAGAACACCATCATCGGGATGGAGCGCACGCTGAACTGAGTGGCCAGGTTCGGGGACTCGTCCACGTTCACCTTGCCGATCTTCACCTTGTCGCCCTGCTCCTTGGCCAGGTCATCCAGGATCGGTCCCAGCATGCGGCATGGACCGCACCATTCAGCCCAGAAATCCACGAGCACCGGCACGGTGGAAGAGGTGACTTCAGATTCAAAATTTGCTTCGGTGAGGGTGAGGACTGCTTCGCTGGCCATGGTGGGGAGTATTGGGGTTAGGAAAAAGGTTACGGATGCACGCTGGCATCGGAGGCACACGAATCAACGAAAGTTTTCACCATCTCCCCCCCGGTGGGCCGGAAAAATGCCCAATGTGACGACAATCCCACTGGCTCGACTGCTTGGAGTCCATCAGACAAATCGCAGGTTTGGCGGAGTTGTTGCCAGCGCTGGCTGACGAATGTGAAAAACTCTTTCTTGCTGTCCGCCCTGATTCACGGCTGAATACCCTCTCATGAGACTACGCCATGACTCCGAGGGCCTTTCGGGCCGGAAGTTGAAGCGTTTGCTGCATCAGCTCTGCGAGCGTGCGCAGGAGGATGTGCTCAGAATCTCCATCCATGAAGAGAGCGCCACGCACCAGCTGCGCCTGCGTGTGAAGAAGATGATGGCCCTGCTCCGCCTGGCCAATCCCGGCATCGAAAAACACACGCTGCAGGCCATGCGGCAGCACCTGCGCGCCGTGAAAAACGCCTGCGCCGGCAATCGCGAGTACGTGGTGCAGAGCAAGCTCATCGACAAGCTCACGCGCCGTTTCCATCTCGCGCCCAAGCACCGCCCACAGCTCCACGGCCAGCCGCTCAAAGCCCCGCCTGCCTCGGATCTTCATCATCAGCTTTACGCCGTGGGCCAGCTCATCGACAGCACCTGCATCCAGTCGCTCTCCGAAGAGCAGGTTCTCGAAGAGCACGCCCGCTGCTACCGCAAAGGCCGCCAGCTCATGAAGCAGGCCTGTGAGACCAAGGACAAGCGCACCCTGCACCGCTGGCGGCACCGCGTGAAGGATCTCTATTTTCAAACGCTGGTGCTCTCGCATCTGCGCGGTGCGGAGCGCCGCATCCGGCGCGCCCGACGCCTCGGCCACATCCTGGGCCGCGATCAGGACCTGTGCAATCTCGCCTCAGAGCCCGCCTTCACCGTGCGGCGCAGTCCCTGGCTGCACGTGATCAACGAGCACCGCGACCACCTGCGCGAAAGCTACCTCGCGCTGGGCCACAAGCTCTTTGCCCCGCCTGGCACCCGCTTCAGCGGGAAGCTGCTGCAGGGAGCGTGAGGTGCCGTGCCGGAGGCTGGACCGGAAGACCCGCCACGCTTGCTCCCAAGCGCCACCGAATCAGCCCGGCCAGCTCGCGCATGCCCGCCCTCCCATATGGACTGCGGTCGCGGAGTAAGGAACGAACGCAGCTACCGCTTTCGCCGGGACGGACGGCGCACGCATACCATCAAATACCCGAATGCGGCAGCCGGTGATTCTTCGCAGGCCGCAGCACCCCACGCCTACCACGAGACGCTCGAAAGCGGCAGCTTCGCGTGCCGCACTCCAAAAACTCCGCATGCCCGCCCTCCCATATGGACTGCGGTCGCGGAGTGAGGAACGAACGCAGCCACCGCTTTCGCCGTGCCGCACGGCGCACGCATACCATCAAATACCCGAATGCGGCAGCCGGTGATTCTTCGCGGGCCGCAGCACCCCGCGCCCGCCACGAGACGCTCGAAAGCGGCAGCTCCAACGCCTTGCAAACCCCACGGGAACGGCAGCCCGTCGCAGCCGCACTCCAAATAAATCCCTACAGCCCGGCCGCCTGCTTCGCATCCTGCACCAAGCGGATAAACCGCCCGCGCTCGCCGTTGCTGTCTGCGCCTTTGGACTGATGGGCCAGATTGAGCACCAGCTCATGATTCAGCGCGCCCAGCTGCTCCGCACCCCGCAGCAGCAGGCCAAAACCCACCACGGAGGTTTCAAAGACAAAATCCTCACGCGCATTTTGCAGGGAGTACCCACGGTCCATGACCTGAAGCTTGCTGCTGTCAAAGGGGCCCACGGCCTGGGAGGTGAAGCGTGCGTTTGGCAGCATCACGGTGGCCACCTGACGGCTGCTGTCGCGCGGGATCTCACCGCTGCCATTCGGCTGAAACTCATACCACAGCACATGCGTGCCCGCAGTGCGCAGTTCGGTGGCCGCGAGATGCCGCTCACACAGCATGCGGAACTGCTTCACATTCGCCTTATCAAAGGTCACCTGCAGGGGGAAGCTGGCGTCTGCACCCAGCACCGCCGCCTGATCTGCGGGCAGTTGGATCACGAGGCGCAGCAGCCGGTTCGCCGGATTCCACGGGCACGAGGCCACTTCAGCCTTCCAGGAGTGAATGAAAAGATCAGACGCACGCTCCGGCTTGGGCTCGGGCTTGTTCGGCGTGAGCTGCGGGGATGCAAAAGCCTGCCCCTTGAGTTTGGGCGGCAGCGGCTTGATGTGCCCGGGATGCAGGCTGAACTGATCCACCGCCTGCTTCGTCGTGCTCACAAACGTGCCGTGTCCGGCGGGGAGCGTGAACCCCAGATTGGGAGTCACCACAGGGGCGGCAGGCGGCTCCTTCACCGGCGCGGCATTGGCCACCACCGCTTGCTTCACCGCAGGTGTGGGTGCAGGAGCGGGCTTGACCTCGGCCACCAGCCTTTTCTCCACGGGAGTGGGTACAGCGGGCGTGGTTGCCTTGGGTTCAGACTTGGCCGCGACCATCGGTGCGGGTGCGGCTTTCTCAGGCAGGGCCTGAGGCTTCAGCTCTTTCTCAGCAGGCGCATCGCCCTTGGGCGTCGTGCCGGCCATCTGCGCGGCAGATTTCACCTCAGGGCCATACATCCAGCCCGCCAGGAAGGCCGCGCCGCTCAACGTGACGACAGCCGCCACCTTGACCACTGCGCCCATCACCGGCCAGAAGACCTGACGTGAACGCTTCACCGGCTGGCGTGGCAGCATCGGCTGGATGCGCCGTGGCATGTTGGCCGGATGCAGCACCGCGTGACGCTGCTCATGCGTCAGACGTGAGAGGGAAATGGGCGCGCCCTGGCGCAAGGCGTCGGTGACGGCCTCGATCTGCTCCAGCTCGTGAGCGGCAGAGGGCGTGGTGGCCAGCACTTCGTGGAGTTCGCGCGCCTCCTCGGCGCTGAGTTCTCCGAGGGCGTAGGCGGTGAAGTGGGGATTGTCCTGGGGATTCATGAATGGGTGGGGGTGTATTCCTCGCTGATGTCCGTGCTCATCAGTTCGCGGAGTTTCTTGATCGCATGGTGCATGATGAAGCCGACATTCCCGACGCTGAGTCCGGTGATGCCAGCGATTTCCTGATAGGAGCAGTCGTGTTGAAATTTGAGCCGTACGACCTCGCGCTGGTTGGGCCGCAGGCGGTCCACGCAGCTCCAGATGTGCGCATAGAGCTCGTGCATGCCCGCGCTCTGGGAAGGGTCAGGCTCGTGATCCGTCGCGGCGTCGATGACCTCGTCGTTGCCCAGATCCAGCCGCTGCTCCTTGCGCAGGATGTCGAAGGCACGGTTTCGGCACACGGTGAAGAGCCAGGACTTGAGATTGTCACGCACACGGTCCGGCTCGGAGAGGTAGAGCCGGAGCATGGCGTCCTGCACGACATCACGCGCACGCTCGATGTCTCCACCGAGGATGCTGGCTGTGTAGGCGATAAGGGTGCTTTCATGCTGGTCCAACGCCCGCCTGACCAGCACGGCGGCTTCATCCTGTACGTGTGGGTCGGGCATGCGAGAGTTCATGGAGGGAACGAGCAAACACAGGAGGAAATTAGGCCAGAGAGGAACTTACGCCATTTTTCGCCTTGGAAACCGCAATCTTTACGCAGGTCCAGGCGTTCAAACAAGCATTGTGAGCGATTCCTCCTCCAGCACCTCGTTTTTCCTCATCCTCATCGCCCTGGGCGGCGGCGTGTGGCTCATCAAAGAGACCCTCGATCCCGCCCCCAAGCCCGCACCCGCAGCGCCGGTGGAAGAGGCCACCTCCCTCCCCAGCCGCGCCCTGGATGCCTCCCAGACCAGCGGCGACGCCCTGAACAACTCCATGAACGACCAGCTCAAGTCCGTGCAGGGCATGGTGGGCGGCAGCTACGACGGCCAGACCTACGTGCCGCCCCAGGGCAAGAAATAGCCGGACCGCCCGGCAGGCTGCATGGCCGGTGATTTCAGAGATGCCACGTGGAGGACGCGGTCACTTCTTCTCACTCACTTCTTCTCCGCCACATCCTCATCGCTCGGCACCACCAGGACCGGGCAGTGCGCCCCTTTCAGGACGTCGGCCGCCACATTGCCCACCAGCAGGTGGTAGAACGTGCTGTGGCGGTGGGAGCCGAGAATGATCAGGTCAGCATTGCGCCGCCGCGTCTCCGCCAGCACCCCGGCCACGCTGGAGTCTGCCAGCTGATCCACGCTGGCCTTCACGCCAAATTTGATCAGCGAATCGCGCATTTCAAAGAGCTGCTCAGTCTGCTGGTGGAGCACTTCGGGGGAGGGATCCTGCATCACCACGGGCGAGGCAATGCCCACATCCACGACGACGGGCACCTTGGCCAGCACGTGCAGGATGATCACCTCACTGTGAAAGGCGGTGGCAAGCGCGTGCGCCTGCTTGAGTACTTTGAAGGTCAGGTCGGAGAGATCGACCAAGGCAACGATGGTTTTCATAAAGTTAGATGTTTTACACGGGAAGTTTCACCACAAGAAGGGAGCAGGGCAGCCGCGTCAGCAGCCGCTCCGCAGTGGAACCCAGCAGCACGTAGCGCAGATTGGTGCGCCCCTTGCCGCCCATGATGATAAGGTCCGCCTGCGCCTCCTGCGCATGCGTGGCGATGCCGTTGCCATGGCTCGATGACTCCTGCAGCACTTCGGTGGATTCAATGCCCTGCGATGCAACGCCCACAAACTCGTGCAGATCAGCGCGCAGCCGCTGGATGCAGGCCTCACGCTCCTCCGGCGTGTAAACCATCGCCGGGCCGCCCGGATCTGCAAAGGGCGTGGGGTAAGCCATGGCCACCCAGGGCTCCTGCCACACATGCACAAAGTCCACCGTGGCGCCGTCCATGCGCGCCAGGCTGTGCGCCTGCTCCACCACGGCGCGCGAATTTTCCGAGAAATCAATGCAGGCCACGATCTTGCGAAACGCCTGCGGATGATTCGCGCGCACCAGCAGCACCGGCGTCTGCACCTTGCGCGCCAGCTTGCTGGAGATGGATCCCGCACCTGCCGGCATGTCCCCTGCCCCGGCGATGCCCGCCACCAGCAGGTCCGCCTTCAGCGTGCGCGCATGCTCCAAAATCTCATGCAGCGGCGTGCCCAGCGCGATGGTGACTTCACAATTGGCCGCTGCGGGAGACTGCTCCAGCCAGTGGGTCAGCGCTGCACCCGCCCCTTCCGTGGCCACCCGGGCGTGATTTTCAAAGGGTTCCTCCCGGCTTTCCGCCAGTGCCGCCACCGCAGCAGAGTCCACCACATGCAGCACATGAACCTTCGCCCCATGCAGCGCCGCGA
The DNA here is from genome assembly GCF_057652315.1 of Prosthecobacter sp. Pr1. Taxonomy (NCBI): domain Bacteria; kingdom Pseudomonadati; phylum Verrucomicrobiota; class Verrucomicrobiia; order Verrucomicrobiales; family Verrucomicrobiaceae; genus Prosthecobacter; species Prosthecobacter sp. Pr1. Next base: position 122,278 of record NZ_JBYFBS010000008.1, read on the forward strand.
TGCGCACCGCCTGCTCATAGGCCGTGCGTGATCCCGTGGAAAAATCCACAGCGACAAGGATGGTGGTGAGCTTGTTCATGGTTGGATCTAAACGCAGGACCTCGCGCTGCGAAATGGGCTGTTCACCCCATCTCCTATCGTCCCCTGCCCGGATTTTGGCCTCACCAATTGGAGAGGAAGTGACAATGCAGCGCCCCCTTGAGGAATGCCTGACGCCTATGGGGTACACACCTCATTTCATCTTCCCGGCTTCTGTCCCAAGCTTCGTCCATGAAACCCGCCCACCTCAAGAAAGCACTGCTTCTCCCAACCGCACTCCTCACCTTCTCGCTGATCTCCTGCGTGGATCCGCAGTTCTCCGGTGGATACAATGGCAACGGCCCCGGCTACGTCAGCAGCGGCTACAACACCTACACCACCCTGCCCCAGAACTACTCGGGCAACGCCTATCTCGTCGACGGGCGTTACTACTCGGGCGGCCAGTATCAAACCGGCAGATACAACTACCAGGGCCGCCCCTACAGCAACCGTTACTATTACAACGGCCAGTACTACTACGGCGGCAACCACCGCTCCTACGGCAGCACCATCCCCGTGCAAAACAACGCCTACATCCAGCAGAACAGCGGCTACCGCACCTACACCACGCTGCCCACCAACTACTCTGGCAACGCCTACCTGTACAACGGCCGCTACTACTCCGGCGGCCAGTATCAAAACGGCAATTATAACTACCAAGGCCGCACCTACACCAACCGGTACAATTACAACGGTCAGTACTACTACGGCGGCGACCACCGCGCCTACGGCAGCTCCCTCCCCATGCAGGGCGGCGGCTACATCCGGTAGTATCTCAAACTCAGAGCAGCGGCTTATGCAACGTGGCTGAGCCAGCCTGCCTTCGAATGGCACCCCGTGAAAGCGGGGTGCCATTTGTTTGATTGCCGCTCTCCGTCCGGAGCTTTCATGAGCCGGGGGCCGGAGTCCCAGGAAAGCGACGGCATCGGCACTCCACTTTTTTAAGCATTGCTTCGAAGCGCGTTGTTTAATAGGCTCACACCTGCAACCCAGTTCCCCTCGCACCTCATGAACAGACTCCATCTTACCTGCGCAGCTTTGGCAGTTTCGGCCTGCTGCCTCGTCGCCCAGACCGGCGCTGTCAGCGCAGCTGAAGCCAAAGTCTCCCCCGGACTCGGACAAGCCGCCGTGGACGGGGACGTTTACACGCGCTGGACCATCGTGGGCGACTGGCGCGTCACGCACCCGCATTGGACGGACATCCTCACCCTCCATGCCGACGGCACCGCCACCACCGCGCAGCAGGGCAGCACCGCCAGGTGGACGCTCACCGCCGAAGGCGGCACCCCCTTGCTCGTGCTGCGCTGGGATCAATACGGCACCGAATCCCTGGCCATGGTGGGCCCTCATCATTTTCGTGGCCAGATCGGCGGCCACTTCAACATCGACATGCGCCGAGGCAAAGAGGCCCCGACACACCCCAAGGCCGAATAATCCTACCAGCACCTGCCGCAAAAGACCATTCCCTGCCCTGTCTCCATCTCGTCAAAATCGAGGGCTCTTCACATTCTCCCTCTCAACCACGCAGCGGAAGCCCTGGTTGCCGTTGCTGTATCTTGCAGAAGGAGCATGGTGCCCGCGTGCGGAGGGCTGCAGGTCTCTCGGCTCGCGGTTGCTGTAGCCGCCACCGCGATAGGTGCGGTCCTTCTGCTCGGCATTCCACCAGTCCTGCACCCACTCGGTGACGTTCCCGCTCATGTCATAGAGCCCCTGCTGGTTGGGTGGAAAACTCATCACCGGGGCCGTGGTGGGAAAGCCATCCGTGTAGCCTTCAATGAAGTGGGGCTGGTTCGGAAAGACCGCCTTCCACGCGGTGTCCCCGTAGTTGCCAAAACCTGGCGGCGGCGGCCACTGAGTGCTGCCCCAGGGAAACTCTTGAATGGGCCTGCGGGTCAGCGTTTCCGGTGTGTCGCCAGCCGCACGCTTTTCCGCCGGGCCGATGCCCATGGCCAGGCTCCACTCTTCATCGGTTGGCAGACGGTACTTCCGCGCCTCCTTGTTGCTCAGCCACTCGCAGAAGCCGACGGCATCCAGGTACCTCACATTGCGAATCGGGTGGTCGGCCTCCTGATCCACCGCTGATTTGTCCGAGTAGATCGGCGAAGGGTTCACGCCCTTCACCGCCGCTGCATAGGCCTTGTAATCCTGATTGCGCGTCTCGTGAATGCACATCAGCACCTGCGTGCCCGCCACGGGTATGAACTGCATGCCCAGGCTGTTGGTAAAGACGGGTTTCGGCACCTCGGTCTCGGTGCCTGCCGCAGCCTTTCCTGCCGCAGCTTCCACCGTGGGCTTCACCTTGGCTTTCCCCTGCTCAGACCAGAAGACAAAGCCCACCAGCGCCGCCACCACGCCCAGCACCGGCAGCCAGAATCCTAGATTAAGATTCCTGCCCGGCGGCGGCGGAGCCTGCCACTGCGGCGGGCGATACGGCTGCCCTTCGGGTCGTTGGGGGCGCTCCATCGTGTTCAGCGCAGCGGGTGCTTTGCGGGCATTCGCCTCCACCTTTGCCACCGGCTGCGCGATGATCGCGTCCAGATCCCTTCGCAGTTCCACCACGGTCTGGTAGCGCAGCTCGCGGTCGTTGCGCAGGGCACGACTGATGATGCCGTCATACCGCGGGTCCAGCCCCGGCACCTGCTGCGACGGCAGCTTGAACATCCCCTGCGGCAGCGCGCCGGTAAGCATGTGGTAGAGCATCACGCCCATCGCATAGATGTCCGCGCGATGATCCACCGAAGAGCCCAGCGTCAGCGCCTCCGGGGCGATGTAGTGCATCGTCCCCATGGCCAGGCCGCTCTGCGTCATGCCCGTGCTCTCTCCAGCCTTGCTCATCTTGGCCAGGCCAAAGTCCGCCACCTTCACCACGCCGTCATAGCCGACCATGATGTTCGCCGGCTTGATGTCCCGATGCACAATGCCGCGCTCATGCGCGTATTTCAGCGCATCGCACACATGCGCGGTGATGGACATGGCATGCGCCGCAGGCAGCCGCCCCTGCCTGGCCATCATCTGCGCCACATCCGTGCCATCCACGAATTCCAGCACGATGTACAGCATGCCATTGCTAGTGCTGCCAAAGTCATACACGGCCACGATGCCCGGGTGGTTCAGCTTGGCCATGGCCAGTGCCTCATTGCGAAAACGCTCGCTGTAGGTCGCATCCGCCTCATCCAGCCCCGGCGGCAAAATCTTGATGGCCACCGGGCGGTCCAAAGTCATCTGCCTGCCCCGGTACACCGCCCCCATGCCGCCCCGCCCGATCAAGGCCGTGATCTCATACTGCGGCAGCATCTCCTGCAGTTCCTCCGGCGCCGGCGGCTCCCACCCCAGCGGCGCTCCTGCTGAGCTGGATCTCGGTGTCTCGGCAGAGGAAGAGGAAAAGGACATGCGGCGCAGTCAGCTACGGGTGAATTCTTCTTCATGGTATGCCAGCATGCCCGCGCCATTGCACGAAAAAAAAACTCCCCCTCAATTTTGTGCCAGCACCCCCCTCATCCCCCCCCAAATGAGGAGGGTGCTGGAAAACAGGGGCTGCACCAAAGTTCCTCGAAGTTCATTGTCCCTTCCCCACCATCACCCTCACTTTCATTCATGTACGGACTCGTCAACAAAGCCATCGAAGACCTCGTCATCTCCAATTACGGGGAGGAGCGCTGGCAGCACATCAAGCAAAAGGCAGGCGTTGATATTGAAGTATTTATCAGCCATGAGGGCTATTCGGACGAGATCACTTACCAGCTCGTGGGCGCGTCTTCCGAAGTGCTGGGCGTCACCGTCCGCGATGTGCTGATCGCCTTTGGTGAGCATTGGGTGCTGAAAACGGCCACGCACGGCTATGGCGTCATGATGCGCTCCGGCGGCGCCACATTGAAGGAGTTCCTCGTCAATCTGCCCAACCTCCACACGCGCGTGCAGATGATCTACCCCAATCTGGAGCCACCGCGCTTTGAGTGCCGCGACGTCACGGACACCTCCATGACCCTGCACTACTTCACCCACCGCCCGGGGCTCACGGACTTTGTCGTGGGCATCGTGCAGGGCCTTGGCCAGCTTTACAACACACCCGCCACCATCACCACCGTGGCACTGAAGACCGCAGGTGCCGACCACGACATCTTTGCCTTGAACTGGACTCTCCCTGAAGCATGAGCAGCAGCGGGACCAGCATCATCGGCAGGATTCCGAATGAGGAGTTCCTGCGCGCCTTCCCCTTCTACTTCGCGTGGGATGAAAACGACCGCATCGTGGAAGCAGGGCCGTCCCTGCTGAAAGTGTGTCCTCAGGCGGCTCCAGGCGCGCGGTTGCAGGATCTGTTTTTGACCCAACGTCCGGCCGGCGAGTTCAGCGATGAAGTCGCCAGGTCCCGGCCGGACCGGCTGCTTCTGCTGATGTGCCGCCACAGCCAGTGCATGCTGCGTGGTCAGGTCATTATTCTCAGTGAGCCGCGCCACGGCATCATGCTTGCCAACCCCTGGCTCACGGACCCTGAGAATGTCGAAACGCTCGGCCTGACGATGGGTGATTTTGCCGTGCATGATCAGACGCTCGATCTCCTCCAGGTGCTGCAGTCGCAGCGCATGGCATCTGAAGATCAGATCAAGCTCAACAAGCGCCTCACCGAGCAGCGCGCCCTGCTGCGCGAGCAGGAGGCCAACTCGCGCAAGCTTGCCCTCCTTGCCTCTCGCACTGACAACGCCGTCATCGTCACCGATGCCCAGGGCCGCATCGAGTGGGTCAATGAAGGCTTCACCCGCATCACCGGCTGGGAGCTGGCAGAGGTCATGGGGCGCAAGCCCGGCTCCTTTCTCCAAGGGCCCGGCACCAACCCCGCCACCGTACGCTTGATCAGCCAGTCCTTGAAGGAACACAAAAGCATCCGGACCGAGATCCTCAACTACCACCGCTCCGGCCGCAGCTACTGGACCTCACTCGAGATTCAGCCCATCCGAAATGAAGCTGGTGAAGTGGTCAATTACATGGCCATCGAGAGCGATGTGACCCAGCGCAAGCGTGATGACAAACGCCGCAAGCTGGAGTACTCCGCCAGCATCATTCTTTCTGAGCCTGGCACGGTGCGTCAGGTCTCTGCCAAAGTGATTCAAATGATCTGCCAGCAGCTCGGCTGGACCGCCGGATTGCTCTGGATGCTTGAGGTGGATGTCAAAGCTCTGCGTCTCGCCGAACTCTGGCATGATCCCTTGAGGGACATCTCCCCCTTCATCACGCTGAGCAACAAGCTGCGCTTTGGCACAGGCTTGCACACACCCGGCCACGTCCTGGAAACGCAGCAAAGCCAGTGGTGTGGTGATTTCGAGCAAAGTCCGGACCATCCGCGTGTGGCCTGCGCACTCAGCTGTCAGCTGCGCGCATCCCTCGCCTTTCCCATCATCGCTGACGGGGAAATTTTGGGTGTCGTGGAGCTGTTTGCCAGTGAAGCCGTCGATCCTGACGAACAGCTGCTGCAGGCTCTCGCAGGCATCGGCAACCAGATGGGTCAGTTCATGGTGCGCAAAAGCTCCGAAGATCAGCTCTGGCGCTCCAATGCCTTTCAGAAGGCCGTCCTCGATGGCGCCGCCTACACCATCATTTCCGCCACGCCGGAAGGCACCATCGTCACCTTCAATCAGGCCGCCGAGAAACAACTGGGCTACTCCGCCGCCGAGGTCATCGGATTGCAGTCTCCGGGCATCTTCCATCTTCCTGAAGAGATCGCCGCACGCGCTGCGGCTCTCAGCGCCGAGCTTGGCTGTGAAGTAAAAGCGGGCTTTGAAACCTTCATCGCCAAACCACGTCTCGGCATACCTGATGAGTGTGAGTGGACGTACGTCCGCAAGGACGGCTCGCGCTTTCCCGCGCTGCTCAGCGTCACCCCGCTGTTTGACATGCATGGCAAGGTCATCGGCTATCTCGGCATCGGTTCAGACATCACCGAGAAAAAGCACGCGGCTCAGGAAATGCTCAAGGCCAAGGAGATCGCCGAAGCCGCCAGCCAGGCCAAGAGCGACTTCCTGGCCACCATGAGCCATGAGATCCGCACGCCCATGAACGGCATCATCGGCATGACTTCTCTGCTGCTGGACACCGAGCTTGCAGACAAGCAGCGCGAGATGGTGGATGCCGTGCGCCACAGCGGTGACGCCCTCATGACCATCATCGAGGACATCCTCGACTTCTCCAAGATCGAGGCCCGCAAGCTCGACCTTGTGGAGGAAGCCTTCCGTTTGGATTCCGTCATCAGCGGTGTCGTGGATCTTCTCCAGCACAAGGCCGCCTCCCGCTCCATCGACTTGATTGTCAGAATCGCCCCCAACGTGCCGGCCTCCTTCATGGGAGATCCTGGTAGATTACGGCAGATCCTCATGAACCTCGTGGGCAATGGCATCAAGTTCACCGATGAAGGCAGCATCCGCATCCAGGTGAGAACTCTCAACTGCATAGCCCCCGGCACGACCAATCTCGAAATCAGCGTCACGGACACCGGCATCGGCATGACGGAGGAGCAGCAGAGCCAGCTCTTCCAGGCCTTCACGCAGGTGGACAGCTCCAGCAAGCGGCGCTTCGGCGGCACGGGCCTCGGCCTCACCATCAGCAAGCGTCTGGTGGAGCTCATGGGCGGCACCATCGGCGTGGAAAGCAAGCACATGGAAGGATCGCGCTTTTGGGTGCGGCTTCCCCTGCGTGTCGTTGAAAGCCAGAGGATGATTCCAAGGTACGACGTGGGCGTGCGTGATGAGATCGTCCCACAATCAACCGCCAGCGGCATCAAGCCGCGCCTTCTCCTCGTGGAAGACAATGAGGTCAATGCGCGCATGGCCATGATGATGCTCGAAAAAAACGGCTACCCGGGCGAAGTCGCACGGGATGGCGAAGAGGCCGTGGAGCGCTTTGCCAGCGGCGTCTATGACGGCATCCTCATGGACTGCCACATGCCCAACATGGATGGCTACGAGGCCACGCGTGCCATTCGCCAGCTCGAAGCCAGCCCGCTCTGGAAACGCCCGCGCTGCCGCATCATCGCCATGACCGCGAATGTGCAGACCGGTGAGCGCGAGCGCTGCCTGGCCGCCGGCATGGATGACTACGTCTCCAAGCCGCTGCGCGCCAAGGCGCTCATCGAAGCCCTGAACCGCGTGCAAGTACTCGCCGAAGCCGAGGAAAACATTGAGCCTCCCAAGTGGTCCGCTGAAGACACGACCTCCGCACATGAGGCCCTCCAGCAACTATCGGAGGAACTCAGCACAGCAGACGCCGTCGAACTCATCGAAAACTGGTTCACCGACACCCCTGTGCGCATCCTCGAACTCGAAAAACTCGCCGGCAGCGACGATCAGCCCACGCTGCGCCGCACCGCGCATTCCTTGAAAGGCAGCAGCTCCCTCTTCGGCCTCACCTCCATCCACACGCTCTGCCGTGAGATCGAGCAAACCGCCGAAAACAATCACCGCGCCGGGCAGTCCGCCCTCATCGCCAAGCTGAAGCAACTCTTTGGCTGCGCCGTGCCGGAGCTCAAGAAGCTCATCGCAGGTTTGCAGTAGTGTGGGCTCCCGGAGGGAGCAGAGAAATTAGCCGGGGGTGGAGCGAAAACGCGCAGCGGTGCAGCGGGAACCACCGGACCCCGCGATGACCCCATCTCCATTCAGAGACGCATGCCGGAGGTATGCGAGAAGTGTTTTCGCCGCCCAGCGTCCACGAGGAGTCTGCGCACGCCCCCACACACTCCCCCTCAACTGAGGATGATGCTTCGGCGTGGCTGGCGGCGAACAATGAAGGCGCTTCACAACGCACCCCTCAGATCCATCAACAACCAACACTCCAACATTCCATCCGTATGCTCGACCTTGAATCTACCGCACTCATTCTTGTGGGTTATCAAAACGATTACTTCGCCGCCAATGGCATTCTTCGCGGCGTGGTGGAGGAGGCGGACCGCGTGGACCGCACGCTCGCTCACACGCTTGATCTCTTGAATCACTACGCGCTTTCGAAGCTCACCATCATCTCCACGCCGATCATCCTGAAACCGGATTACCGGGCGCTGGCAAACTCCGTGGGCATCCTGGACACCATCAAGCAGGTGGGCGCCTTCAAAGAAGGTTCCTTCGGGGCTGAAACGATCCCCGAACTCCTGGCCTATGGCGACCGCATCACCTACGTCTCCGGCAAGGTGGGCTTCAACGCCTTCTCCTCGACGAACCTCGAAGACGTCCTCAAGGAGCGCAAGATCAAGAACATCCTCGTGGCCGGCATGGTCACCTCCCTCTGCATTGACTCCACCGGACGCGCGGGCTACGAGCGCGGCTACAAGGTGACGATCCTCTCCGACTGCACTTCAGCGCGCACGCCGGTGGAGCAGGACTTCTTCTGCCGTTATGTGTTTCCGCTTTATGGCGAAGTGGCGACCAACGAAAAGCTGAAGGAAGAGATGCCGCTCTCCGGTCTGATGGCCGCAGCCCTGGCGGCGTAGAAAACAGAAGGTCCAAGTCTGCTGCGCAAGCGACTCGTCCATGAACGAACATTCCACATTGCTGACAGACATCCACGTGGAGGCGACCTACCGCCTCACCGAGGCTCTGATCGAGTCTGAGCAACGCATGCGGCGGCGGGTGGAATGCCTCTCTGAAATCGTGTTTGAGACGGATGGCGATGGCAGGCTGGTCTTCATGAACAAAGCCTGGACGGACACCCTGGGCTACTCAGTCGCGGCGTCCACCGGAACGCTCCTGCGTGACTACGTGGTGGTGGATGACCAGCCCCTGCTGACGAAGATCATCGAGGGCGGCGTTGCCTCCGGCCCCGCCCGCCCTGCCATCCACATGCGGCGTTTCGACAGCGTGGTGGTCTGCATGGAGATCGCCGTCTCCGCACTGAACGGCTCCGGGATCATTGGCTCCATGCATGACGTGACCAAGCAGAGGCGCAATCAGCAGGAGCTGGAGAAGCTTTCTCTCGTGGCCAGCTTCACCGACAACCTCGTCGTCATCACGGATGCTTCCGGCCGCTTGGAATGGGTCAACGACGCCTTTGTGAAACGCACGGGCTACACCCTCGGCGAGGTGATCGGGCGCAAGCCCGGCGACGTCTTGCAGGGGCCTGAGACGGATCGTGAAACGGTGGCCTTGATTGGGGAAAAACTCCGCCAGGGGGAGTCCTTTCAGGCGCAACTGCTGAACTACACCAAGTCGGGCTCACCTTACTGGGTGGAGTTTCATGTCACCCCGATCAAGAACAAGGAGGGCACCATCGTGCGCTTCATTGCCGTGCAGTCAGACATCACGGAACTCAAACGAACCCAGAGCGAGCTCAAGATCGCCAAGGAAAAAGCCGAGGCCGCCAGCCAGGCGAAGAGCGACTTCCTGGCCACCATGAGCCATGAGATCCGCACGCCCATGAACGGCATCATCGGCATGACTTCCCTGCTGCTCGACACCGAGCTTGCAGACAAGCAGCGCGAGATGGTCGATGCCGTGCGCCACAGCGGTGATTCACTCATGACCATCATCGAGGACATCCTCGACTTCTCCAAGATCGAAGCCCGCAAGCTGGATCTCGTGGAGGAAGCCTTCGGTCTCGATTCCGTCATCAGCGGTGTCGTGGATCTTCTCCAGCACAAGGCGGCCTCTCGTTCCATCGACCTGATTGTACGCATCGGCTCAGACGTGCCGGACTGCTTCATGGGAGATCCCGGCAGGCTGCGGCAGATCCTCATGAACCTCGTGGGCAACGGCATCAAGTTCACCGATGAAGGCAGCATCCGCATTCAGGTGAGCCGCTTAAACGCCACAGCCACCGGCGCCCCGAATTTGGAAATCAGCGTCACCGACACCGGCATCGGCATGACGGAGGAGCAGCAGGGCCAGCTCTTCCAGCCATTCACGCAGGTGGACAGCTCCACCACGCGGCGCTTTGGCGGCACCGGCCTCGGACTCGCCATCTGCAAGCGCCTGGTGGAGCTCATGGGCGGCAGCATCGGCGTGGAGAGCAAACGCCACAGAGGCTCGCGCTTCTGGATCCGGCTGCCTTTGCGCGTGGTCGAAAACCAGAAGATGCCGGTGCAGGAAGAGCCGGAAGTGCGTGCAGAAACAGCCCCTCAGGCAACCATCGGCGGCATCAAGCCGCGCCTTCTCCTCGTCGAAGACAATGAGGTCAATGCGCGCATGGCGATGATGATGCTCGAAAAGAACGGCTACCCTGCCGAAGTGGCCAGCGATGGTGAAGTGGCCGTGGAGCGCTTTGCCAGCGGTGTTTATGACGGCATCCTCATGGACTGCCACATGCCCAACATGGATGGCTACGAGGCCACGCGTGCCATTCGCCAGCTCGAAGCCAGCCCGCACTGGAAACGCCCGCGCTGCCGCATCATCGCCATGACTGCGAATGTGCAGGCAGGCGAGCGCGAGCGCTGCCTTGCCGTCGGCATGGATGACTACGTCTCCAAACCCCTGCGAACCCGGCCGCTTCTTGAAGCCCTGCAGCAGGTCCAGGTTTTCGCAAAAACTCCAGCAACTCCGCAGTGGTCCGCTGAAGAGACATCCGCTGCACGGGAGGCCATCCAGCAGCTGGTGGAGGATCTGAGCACCGAGAACGCCCTCGAACTCATCGAAAACTGGTTCAAAGACACGCCTGAGCGCATCAATGAGCTCGAAAAACTCGCAGGCACCGACGATCAGGCTGCGCTGCGTCGCACGGCCCACTCGCTGAAAGGCACCAGCTCTCTCTTTGGTCTCTCATCCATCCACACGCTCAGCCGCGAGCTGGAGCAAACCGCCGAGAAGAACCTCCGCGCCAGCCAGCCTGTCCTCACCGCGCAGTTGAAGCAATCCGTCGCGTCCGCCGCCCCGGAGCTCAGGAAGCTCATGCTGTGCCTGAGCTAGCCAGCCTCGGGCTATTGCAAAATATTTGCACCTCGGGATATACACCAATTCCTAAGTATTGGTTACCAATGGTTGCACACCAATTCACCTTGCCCACCCCGGCATCTCCGCCGTTAATTCCTGCAATGTCCGAATCCCTCAGCGACTCCCCCGCCTTGAAGCCCCTTCGTGTCGCTGTCGTGGAGGATGACCCCACCTTGCGGCTCTTCATGAAAAAGCTCATCCAGAAGCCTGCTCATGGTTTTGAGTTCGACGGAGCCTGGGCCTCGGCGGAGGAAGCCGTGAAGCCCATCATCGACAGCCGGCCGCATGTGGTCATCGTCGATCTCGAACTGCCCAAAATCTCCGGCATCGAACTCATCCGCCAGCTTTCACCGCGCCTGATCGAGACCGCCTTCGTCGTGCTCACCATCCATGACGATCCGGCCAAAGTCTTCGAAGCACTCCGTGCCGGTGCAAATGGCTACCTGCTCAAGTCCGCCAAGCCCAACGAAATCGCCGCCGGCATCCGCCAGGCCAGTGAGGGCGGTGCGCCGCTCAGCCAGGACATCGCACGCCTGCTCATCAAATCCTTCCAGACTCCGGCCACGCCGCAGAAAAAGGACATCCCCTGCCTCACCCCGCGCGAAAGCCAGGTCCTGGAACGCCTGGCCCAGGGCATGGTCCCCAAAGAACTCGCCCATGACCTCGGCATCAGCTACGAGACCGTGCGCGAGTACATCAAGGCCGTTTACTCCAAGCTCCACGTCCGCTCCCGCACCGAGGCCGTGATCAAGTACCTGGAGCATCAGGCGTAGCCCCCGCCCTACCATCCACTGGCATTTCCCACCGGTTCTTCCGGCAGGATGCCGGGCCGTGTTTGAAACACCCTGGCCGCGCTGGCGCTTTGCGTTTTGGAGTGCGCCGGTCCTCCGGCGCTTTCGAGCGTCCATCGGCCTGCGCAAAGCTCCAGAGGGCTGGAGCACTCCAAAACGCTCTCGCGAGCTTTCTCCCTGCTGCGGCATGACGCCACGCCAAGGTCTTTAAACACCATCTAAAGCCTCATTCTCCAGGCACCTCTTCAGCCAGAGCCTTGGCCTTGCTCTTGCGCGGCTTCTTCACGGCCACGGGCTCCTCCACCACAGGCGCGGCGGCGGCCTCAGGCTGCGGGGCGATCTCCGGCAGAATGAAGATGCTGCAGTAGCCGCAGACTTGCAGAGACGCATCCTCACGGCGCAGATCCGAAAGCTGGCCGCTGGGCAGCGAGAGATGGCAGCCGCCGCAGGTGTTGTTCCGCATCCGGGCCGCTCCGCGCTTGCCTTTGGAAATCCGCAGATCGTAATGGTGCAGGATCGCCGTGGGCAGGCGCTCGCGCACGCTCTCGGCCTCCAGCCTCAGCTCTTTGCAGCGCGGGCTGTTGGGCTCCAGGCGGCGTTTGGCGGCATCCAGCTCGCTGAGCTGGCAGAGGTCTTCGATGAGCGTGGCGGTGGTTTTCATGGGCTGGTCGGGGTGGGTGGGGTTGTCAAAATGGAGGGCATACGTGGAGGAGGATTCGTCGAGAGGACGGCGCAGGACCTCCAGCCACGCCAGGGCGGAATTCATGCGCAGGCGTGCTCCTCCACTCCCACCGGGATGCTGCGATCATCCGCAGAAAACGCGGCGGCATGCGCGTAGTCCGGAGACGGGTGCTTCTTCACCCACAGCTTCAGCTTGTCGGTGAAGGCCGTTTTCACGCAGGCGTAGCAGTCGGGGATCTCCAGGCCGTCGCTGCAGTAAGTCACCACCCGTGTCGCCATGGGCATCCGCAGAAGCTGCTGCTGCACATGCGCGGAGTACTCCGTGTAAAGCTCCGGCTTCAGCTCCACATCGTAGTCGATCCGCAGCGCGGGCATGATGTTCTCCTCAAACGGATTGAAGAGATAGAACGCCTCAAAGTCGCGGAAGTTCACGTCCTGGATGTTTCCATGCACGATCTCCACGCGTGGCACATGGTGCTTTTTCACCACCTCCTGCGCGGTTCGCACCAGCTTCCCCCGCTGCTCCACCCCCGTGAAGTGGCCCTGCGTCGTCATCGCGCCGATGACGCAGAATTTCCCCGGACCGCAGCCGATGTCCAGCACCCGCGTGCCGGCCTGCACGACAAGAAGCTGCGCCGCCGTGCGGCACACGTGCACCGGGCTCCAGTGGCAGGCGGACAGCCTGCCGATGGCCTCTGGGAAGATCAGGTCGAAGTCCTGGTCCTTCTTCGATTGCAGAAGCTCGTTGTCAGACGGGGTGCGGGATGAGGAGGGGCGTTGGGGGGAGGATTTGAGCATGACATCCCCTGAGATTGCATTTCCGGGGCCATGTGGCCCGGCAGACGCTCCAGCCCTTGTAACTCAAGGCCTGCAGCGCCATGCCAGTTTGAGGTTGATTTCCACCAGCCGCACTTGTGTGCAAATTCTGCACTTGCATCGACGACTCAGTGCAACGTTGTTCCGACTGCATGGAACTCGCCAACATCCACATCCTGGTCCTCGATCGCGATGCCACCTCCGCCCGCGTCATCCGGGATGTGCTGGCCAAAGTCGGCTACAGGGTCTCCGTCGCCTCGCATGAGACCGATGCGCTGAACCTCGCCGCCGGAGAGCTCTTCAATGTCGTGGTCAAATCCTTCGACGCGCAGCGCATCGACGCCGTCGCGCTCATGGAAAAAGTACGCGGCATCACGCCGGACACGCAGTTCATTTTCCTCAGCGACAAAGGCACCATCCACACCGCCGTGGAGGCCATGCGCAAAGGCGCGTTTGACTACCTCTCCAAGCCCGTCAACGCAGCGCAGCTCGCCGAGTCCGTCCGCAAGGCCCTGGATCATCAGTCCCTTGTGGCTGAAGACCAGCAGATCAAGCAGCGCCTGCGCCGCCGCTCAGACCCCGACATCTTCGCCGGCAGCAGCGCCGCCATGAAGGACATCAGCCGCCTCATCCAGCAGATCGCCCCCACGGATGTGACCGTGCTCATCGGCGGCGAGAGCGGCACCGGCAAGGAGGTCGTCGCCCGTGCCATTCATGAAAAGAGCCGCCGCAAATCGCAGCCCTTCATCGCCGTGAACTGCGCGGCGCTGCCTGAGAACTTGATCGAGGCGGAGCTCTTCGGCCATGTGCGCGGTGCCTTCACCGGAGCCGTCAGCGACCGCAAAGGCCGCTTCCAGCTCGCCCAGGGCGGCACCTTGTTTCTCGATGAGATCGGCGATCTCTCACGTAAAGGCCAGGGCGACCTCCTCCGCGTACTCGAAGACGGCACCTACCGCCCGGTGGGCAGTCATAAAATCGAGCGCGCCAACGCCCGCATCATCGCCGCCACCAACAAAGATCTCGAAGCCGAGGCCGTCACCGGCGGCGCCTTTCGCGAAGACCTTTTTTACCGGCTCAACATCGTCTCCGTGACGATGCCCCCGCTGCGCGAGCGTGCGGAGGACATCGCCCCGCTCGTGAAATCCTTCACCGACCACTTCTGCACCAAGCACCGTCGGCGGCCCAAAAAATTCAAAGCCGAGGTGCTCAGCCTTTTTCAGACCCTGCGCTGGCCCGGCAACGTCCGCCAGCTGCGCAATCTGGTGGAGCGCCTCGTCGTCACCGTGCCGCACGCCGCCATCGGCCTGGATGATCTGCCACCGGCCATGCACCAGGGCCGGCGCGAGCCGCACGCCATCGCCATCCAGCCCGGCATGACCCTCGCCCAGGTCGAGGCCGAGCTCATTCGCCAGACGCTGCTCAAAGTCACCTCCAACCGCGAGGAAGCCGCGCAGGCCCTCGGCATCAGCCGCCGCGCCCTGCAGTACAAAATCCAGCGCTACCGGCTCACCAAGCTGCCCAGGCAGGTCACCCCATCCACAGGCTGATTCGCGCCTCCTGCCTGTCAGTCCGCCCCCGTCACATCACAGCACCCGCCTGCAAAAGTGAGTTCGCAAATGTTGTGCTTGGGCGTAGTATGGATTCAAGCCCCAAAATTCCATGCACACCCCTCAAATCCTTGATCGCCGGTCCAGCCGCATGAACAGCCTCGCCACCGCCGGGCTGCTGCTCGCCATGCTGCTCATGCTCGATTCATGCACCTCCTGGAAAAACGCCGCAGCATTCAAAGACCTGACCACACGCACTCTGGAAGGCAAGTACCTGCGCGCGATCCAGGCGGAAAACCAGGTGGACGCCAAAGTCCTGAAGTCGTACACCAAAGCGCCCCCCCCTGGAAAGCCGGGCCCCCTCCAGCTTCAAGGCAAACCCTTCTGGACCCCCCTTCAGTTCGACTGGATTTGTG
The DNA here is from genome assembly GCF_057652315.1 of Prosthecobacter sp. Pr1. Taxonomy (NCBI): domain Bacteria; kingdom Pseudomonadati; phylum Verrucomicrobiota; class Verrucomicrobiia; order Verrucomicrobiales; family Verrucomicrobiaceae; genus Prosthecobacter; species Prosthecobacter sp. Pr1. Next base: position 137,505 of record NZ_JBYFBS010000008.1, read on the forward strand.
CCATCGACAAGGCCGTCATGTCCGAAAGAGCGCGCCGTCGAATGAAGCTGCGCTGCATCAAAAAGTATGGCGTGGGCTTCGTCGTGTTTAAACCCGATCCCGCAGATCGGAATTTCCCCGCCTTCGGGGAGTCCGATGAAAAAGGCTTCACCATGGCAGATCTCCACAAAGCCTTCGGCCCCAATCTTCCGCCCTTCACCTCGCTGCTGCAACTTTGCCTGAATCAAAAGTAAGGCCGCGCCGCCGCCCCCCACCACGCTGAAAACCCTCCGTGCCGCCCGTCATGCGCAGCGCGTCGCAGGCTCCCGGGGGGGAAGCGCGAAAGCCACCCATTTGGACTGCGGTTGCAAAGGGAGGAACGACCACAGCCACCGCTTTCCGCAAGCCGGACGGCAGCCTGAGGCCGAAGAACCTTCAACACCCCCGCGAAAGCGGTGGCTCCGATGCACGCCTGCGTCGTGCATCTGCGCAACCGCAGTCCAAATCCAGACGCATCCTCCCCACACCCACTTGCAGCCGACCTGCAGCCCGCCCAGGTCTGCGGCGGCTGGATCACAGACCTGGTTTCAAGGAATCGTGGTATCAGACAGGGCCGGAGCCAGCAGCTGCGCAGCCGCGTCGCCCCCCCCTCACACCTCCACACTGTAGACCTGCACCCGCCCCATGGCCTCCCACTTCCCGGGCTTCACTTTTCCGGGGCCGGTGATCACCGTGGCGATCATGCTCTTCCCATCCGCGGTGAAGCGTGCGCGAGTCATGCGTGATTTGGTGTCCATGGATGAAACCAGGCTGCCATCCGCCGCGCTGAAGAGCGCGGCATTCCACGTCCCCTGGGCCTGACGGCCCGCCATGAGGAAGTGCTGGCCATCAGGATGAAACGCCAGCGTCTCCATGAGACCGGAGCCGTGCTGACCGTCCTTGATCTGATCCATCTTCTTGCCCGTGCGCCAGTCCCAGCGCTGCCAGGTCATTTTGCCGTTGCCCGCCATCGGATCCCCCATCGGCCCCATACCACAACCTAGCAGGGCATTGCCATCCGGTGAAAAGACGAGGCTGTAGATGCCGCCGGAGTAGTGGTGGGATTTGGTGGTGCCCCAGGAGGTGAAATCCGGAGACGTCCACTGCGACACCGGCTTGCCATCCTTCGCCTGCACATCCCACACCCGCACCTCGCCCATCATGTTTGCCGCAGCGAGGTGTTTGCTGTCCGGACTGAATGCGCAGCTCAGCACCGGCGGCGTGTGGTTGTAACTCGCCACCAGCGCACCGCTGGCGGTGTCATACACGCGCACACTCGGCTCGCTCTCCGCCGCAGGCTCATACTTCCAGCCCCCCGCGATGTACTGCCCCGTCACACTGGCCACCCGAGTGCCATCGGGCGAGAGCGCGAGCTGCCAGCTCCAAAATGAATGCGCCTTCACCTCGCGGATGCATTTGCGCGTGGCCACGTCATGCCACAGCAGCATGCCGTCATAGCCGGCAGAAATGAGCGTCTTGCCATCCGGCAGCAGCACACAGCCGCTGGCGTAGGAGCTGTGTTTCTTTTCAAAGAGGTCCTTTTTGCCGGTCGCGGTTTCCACGGCATGCACGCTGCCATCCATGCAGGCGGCGTAGGCCAGCGCGCCATCCGGCGTGGTCGCCAGTCCCAGGACGGCAAAGGGCATCTCGTATTGTTTGGTACGGGTGAGTTTCATGGGCGGTCTCAGGCGAGGATGTCGCGGATCGGCTCCGCCTTGTTTTCCACGCGGTGGAAGGTGGGCATGCCGGGCAGGTCATACTCCGCATACGGATCAATGCCCAGCGCCGTGAAGATGGTGGCGAAGAGATTCTGCTCGCTGTACGGTTTTTCGATGACGTCCACGCCGTCCACATCTGTGGCGCCCGTGACCACGCCGCGCTTCAGGCCGCAGCCGGTCATCATCATGCTCCAGGCGTTCGGGTAGTGCTCGCGACCGCGCGCCGCATTCATCCACGGACTGCGGCCAAACTCGCCCATCGCAATCACCAGCGTGGAATCCAGCAGCCCGCGCTCTTCGAGGTCGTTCACCAGGTTGAAAACCACATGGTCCAGCTCCGGCACGAGCATCTGATGGATCTCATGGTTGAACACATGATTGTCCCAGTTCATACCATTGGCTACCATCACAAACGGCGCACCTTTTTCAACGAGGTGGCGGGACATCAGCGCATGCTGCGCGAAACTTCCCGGGCCGTAGCGCTCGCGGTCCTTGGCCGGCAGTTTGTTCACGTCAAAGAGGTCCGCGCTCGCGCTCAGGCCCTTCATGCGCTCAAAGGCCGCATTCTGGCTGCGCGCCACCGCGCTGCCGCGATCCCGCTCATACTTGGAGGTGAGGAATTTGCGCAAGGTCTCGCGCGATTCCTTGTCATGCTGCGGGATGCCCTCGCCCTCCTTCTGCAAAAACTGCGTGTAGTCCCCGCCCAGCCGCACCGGCGCATGCTCCGCGCCGAGCCAGCCAGACCAGTTGCCCGCCTTGAAGGCCTCGAATTCATTGCCTCCCGGCACGGGATCGAGAAAGATGAAGTTCGGCAGCTTCGAATCCAACTGCCCCATGGCCTGCGCGAGACTGCTGCCCAGCGTCGGCCGTGTGAAACCCGCACGCTCCGGGCTGCCGCGCTGCAGCAGATTGATCGCCTGCAGGTGCTCCGGCTGGTTCGTCTTCATGCTGCGCACCAGATTCAGCTTGTCCGCGATGCCCGCGCACTTCGGCATGAGCGAAGAAAAATGGATGCCCGGAATCTTCGTGGGCATGCTGCCAAAGGGCCCGTTCCCCGGACTGCCCGGCTTCGGATACCACGTCTCAAACTGGCTCGGCGCCCCGCACAGCCACAGCAGGATGCAATGCTTCTGCGCCTTCTTCGTCTCTTCCGCAAACACCGGGTTCTGAAACAGCCCCGTAAAGCTCGCTGTACTCGCCAGCGCACCACCCGTCAGGCCCTTCAAAAACAGCCGCCGATGCAGCGTGTGCTCTTGCGTCGGGCAGCGTGGGTGGGGATCGCGGAGATTCATCAGGTAAAAAGGGAGCGTTTCGAGCGCAGGAAACTACACCCTTCGCAGCGAATTTTTAGCAACGATTTCTCCTCTGCGCAGCTTCTTTTCTGGCTGCGCAGCAGGCGAGGCAAGGACGAGTCCAGTTTGGCCCGTTTGGCCGCTGCAAACCACACGCTCCACCACCGGAATAACACTTGCCACGCCAACAACATTCCTTGTAGTCTTGAATACCACTCCCATGAGAACAGAGTCACTCATCATCAGCCTCCTGCTTGCCTGCACTTGTATCCATGCCGTCGCTCAGGCGGAGCCGTCGGCCGCACCGACGGGCCAGCGTGCCTTCACCACACCTGCGGCAGTGACGGCGCAGAGCACCTATACGGCTGGCATGAAGGCCGCACGCCTGAAATACTCCGCCGAACTGGAACAAGCCGTGAAAGCAGCGCTCACGGCAGGCAATCTGGACGATGCGAACGCCATCACTGCCGTGCGCCAGAAAATCACCGCCGACAGCCTGCCCGTGACCGCCGGCCCCTTCAAAACCTCCCAGGCCAATGAAGCCCGCGTGCACTACGATTTGGCGGTCACCGCTTTGCAGCGGCAGTACGGTCGTGATCTTCAACCGGCGCTCAAACAGGCCATGGCCGCCGCCAATCTGGCGGAGTCCAACGAGATCAACGCCGAGCTCAAAACCCTTGTGTCACTCCTTGCCACCGCCAGTCCGTCCGCCGCCCCGCCACCCATCGGCCAGTCCACGCAAAAAGCCCGGGGGCTGGAGATCGTGCGCTACCGCCGTCACCCCTCGCAGTCTTCCGGGGACGGTTACAATGGCTACGTCTCCATTGCCGATCTGGGCAAGCCCATCGGTGCCCCGCACACGGTGAAATCTCTCTCCAGCTGGACCAAGAATGTGGATGAAAATGCCGTGGTCAGCGGCTTCATCAAAATCGAAAAACCAGGACTGTATGAATTCCGCACGGACAGCGGCTTTGACCGCAACGAGCTCGTCATCAATGGTCAGATCGTCTGCAAGTTTCGCGACGGCGTGAACAAAGAGGCGAGCATTGAGCTGCCCCCCGGACTGATCCCCGTCACCAGCATCGGCTTTGCAAGCCATACCACTGAAACCCGCATTCAATGGAAACCACCCGGCCAGGCCGACTGGAGCGCCATCCCGAACGAACTCCTTTCGCATTGAAGCCTGAGACGTTCACCCTGCCCAGCCTTTCATGCCCCGCACCTCGGCCCCATAGGTCCTGTCAGACCTATTCCCATCTCTTCCCTGCCCCATCTTCACGGCATCGCCAGAAACTCCGCGCTGGTGAGCAGCGCCCACAGCAGATCCCGCGTAGCATCTGCGGGGTGCGCGGCATTCGCATTCACAAAGGCCGCCGCCTGGGTGGCCTCATCCGCATCCGGCGCGCGGCCGTACACGGCCTGAAAGGCTTCACGTATGCGAGTGGTAGCATCTGGTAGCGACGTCAGCTTCTTGATGACTCCACCCTGAGCGGCCTGCAGCAGCGCGTTCATGGTGGGAGATCCGGAGAGAAACTGCGCCTGCTGGAAGGTGGCGTTGTACTCCTTGGGCAGCACGTCCGGCATCGCTGAGATCACCTGACGGCGAAACTCATCGTCATTCGGCGGCAGATCCAGCGCCACGCGCCATGAGCGTGCCAGCTGCTCCGCCGTCAGCGGTCGCTCCACCATCCCCGCAAACAGCTCCGGTGCCGCATCAGACGCCCCCAGTGCATACACCCGACTGCGCACGATCTCCCGCACCACGCGGCGGGTGTCATACTTGTGCGAGGCAAAATCTTGCGCCAGCCACTCCAGCAGTTCCGGGTGGCTCGGCGTGTTGCGCTCGTTGATTTCATCCGGCGGATTCACGATGCCGCGACCGATGAGCGCCGCCCACATGCGGTTCACAAACGCGCGCGCCAGCAGCGGATTGTCCTGCGTGGCGGCTTCGGCAAAGGCCTCGCGCCGCGAGTACTTCGGCACACGCACCGCAGCCTTCGCATCCTCATACATCTCCGGCCCGTCATTCTCCTTCGTCTCACCGCCGGGCCACACTTCCGGCAGCGTGCGACCGGTCAGCAGCGTCACCACAGCAGGCTGGGACTCCTTTTTCAGATTGGTGAAATTCATGAAGCCGCCCACCGCGCTCTCCGCCACGGCCGTGCTGGCGTCCACGTTCTTGCTGCGGTTAAACGCGGCCACCAGACCCCAGTAGTGCGCCTGCTTGATCTCACGCGCCAGCGGATGGTCATGGCACTGCGCGCAGTCGATCTTCGTCCCGTACACCACCGGCGCCACCGCCTCGGCGATCTTCTGGTGATCGTTCTTCCGCTCAAACAAAAACCACGCCGCGCCCTTGCGGTCCGGCGCCGGGTCAGGCCGTGCGCAGAGCACATCGTACACCACTTCGTTCCATGGGCGGTTGTCCTTGAAAGCCTTCTCAAGAAAAGTCCACCAGCCCGAGCCCTTGCGCCGTCCATCCGGATTTCCGCGTGTGAGGCGGCCCATGAAAAAGTTGTCCCACAGCTCCCGCATGCGCACTGCATACTCCGGTGCCGCCAGCAGCTTGTCGATCAGCGCATCCCGCTGCGGTGCCGCGACAAACGCAGCCAGCTCCGCCTGCGTGGGGATGCGTCCCGCCAGATCCAGATACACACGCCGGCACCACACCGCATCCGTCACCGCAGCCGCAGGCTTCACTCCAGCACGCGCCCAGCCTTCAGCGATCAGCGTCGAGATCGCCTCCTCACCCGAGGCAAACTGCCGCGCCACTTTTGGCTGCGCCTTTTCCACGGCAGCCACCGGAGTGGCAGGCAGCGCAGAGATCCATTCCTTCACCGCCGCGCGCTCCACATCGCTAAGCTGCTTCTTCGGCGGCATGTGCGGGTCCGCGCCCTTCTCCAAGCTCGTAAACAGCGCGCTCGCCTCCGGCTTGCCGGGCGACACCACGGCACCGTCTTCACCGCCTTTGATCACCATCTCCGGCGTGTCCAGCTCCAGCCCGCCCTTCTGCTCCAGCACCCCGTGGCACTTCACGCAGTTCTCATCCAGAATCCGCCGCACCTTCCCCGACCACAGCGCCGCCGCATCCGCCCCCCGCGCAAACGGGACGGCAGAGAATGAAAAGCCAAGAAACGAAACAGCAAAAACGCGGCGCAGCATGCAGAAGGAAAACAGGAAATGGGGGCAGCCAAAACTACACCACCCGGCGCAGTTTCTTGCGCGGAATTTCTCTCCTTCCGAAATCAGGTCATGATAGAGCGCCATGCTGTGAATGGATATCCATTCTACGGCAAGGTGAGTCTTATTCCTTGATTAAACGAGTGTCACATAACGCGGAATTCCGCCTATCTCATTTCATACAGCAATGTAACCACACCCAGCCAATAACGCATAATCTCTAAATTATTTAAAATTTTTAATTAAATATAAATATGATTACTTATGATGATCTGAACGATCACAATGATCCCCCAGGAGAACCACTAACCTATGAGGCCATTGTGAACCAGTTGGAAGCTGCCAAGGCCGCCGTTCCTGCAGAGACGCCCCGAACCATCTTCTACCTGCCCTTCTCACCTGATCAAGATCCCCCTGCCGGTGGACTGGGACTGCGGGAAAAAGTGGATGCTTATCAAGCACAGGTCTCACTGAGGGGACTCGCATCCAAACTTGCTCCAGAGGGGGACGAAAACCTCACAACAGATCAGCTTGCTGCTCAGTTTAATACGTTGGGCCCCCAACGTCAGGCAAGACTCCTGCTGGATGCCGCGAGAAAAACCCCTTTGATCAAGCAGCACGGAGTCCCGGATGGTCATGAAGTAAAAGCCAGTGACACCGTGCAGGTGTATGCGCACGGGCACAAAAACCTGAATTTTCTCGCCGCTGTCCAAAAGGATGCTCGCCCCGATCAGCGCTGCTCGGTGCAGCGGCTCGTGGATCAGATGGAGCAAGATGGAATTCCAGGAAATGTAGCCAAGATCAAGCTCCTCGCGTGCGGAAGCGGCGCGGGAGAGTTTCACAAGGCCTTGGTTGAGCATTGCGATGACAAAGGCCTGTTCAACGACACGAACATCATTGGCTACAAGGGGGAGACTCATTACCTGTTTGATGCAGCGCGCCCGCTGGAGCAGCTCGACAAGGGACGGCACAAGGTTCTGGGGGTCGGAGTTGAAGAGAAAATAACCGCCGACCACAAGGATTCCGCTAAACCTTACGCCAGCATTCACGATGAGTTGAGAGCAGCATTTGAAGAACTCGAAGGCAGGAAAAACACTCACGAGCATTTTAGCAAACCCGACAAGCCCAAAGAGCCATGCTCAAAGGAGGAGCTGGAATCATATCAAAGCATGATGAAGGAATATGAAAGCGATCTTGCCAAGCTGTGTTCGCAGGTCAGAGAGCTCGATGAATTTTTGAAAGCATTGGACAATAAAATCAATGCAGTTGCCGAGGCACACACTACAAATCTTGAAGCCGCCATGAAACGCGGATCGTCACCTGAAGTCAAAGTAGACAAAACCACCGTCAGAGACATGCTCCGCGCGCAAAACGCACTGAGCAAGGGAGGCGGCGAGAATCACCAGAGCTGTCACATCATGTAAGCCGGTCACGTGGGAATCATCCTTGGCTTCACTTCAGCCTCCCATCATCCAGGCGGCGCTCGGAGCGCTGGCCTGCAACGGGCGTTCCAGCAAAGGCAACAGTCCGGCGCAGCAGGTGATACAAGAGGGCGCCAAACCCACACCGCCCGGCGCAGTTTCTTGCGGGGAATTTCTCCCGGGCAAAGCGCCCTTCACCCCGCCAGGCAAAAGGCCGACAGGTCCCATTCGACCCATCAGCCCTCTACGCCGCGCCTGCTCTGACCCTTTTCACTTACCCTTTTTACTTTTCACCTTTCAGCCCCCGCGCCTTGTCAATCAACTGCAGAAACTCCCCGCGATACCCCTGCTTGTCTGCGCCTTTGCCATCCAGGGCCAGGCGGCGCACGGTCTCCCAGCTCAGCGAGCCTTTGTAGCTAGAGTCGCGCAGCAGCAGGCCAAAGCCCGCCACGGCGGCGCTGAATTTGTATTCCTCGCTGCTCGCGGTCAGAGTCCTGCCATCGTCCTTCGTCGGCACTTCGATGAGCTTGCTCAGATCGCTCTCAGGCTCCTTGTAGCGCAGCTTCACGGTCATCATCTCGCCGGTCTTCGCCGCTTCGGCGAGCTGGGCAGGTGAGATGGCGGGGGCCTGATACTTCAAGCTGTCCACGGCCGGGCGGCCCTCCGCACCAGCGGGCAGATTGGCTGGGACGATCTCATACAAGGCCACCACGCTGTGACCTGCGCCGATCTCTCCCGCATCCTTCGTGTCATCGTTGAAATCCTCCTTCGCCAGCAGGCGGTTTTCATAACCGATCAGCCGATAGCTGCGCACCGCCGCGGGATTGAACTCCACCTGGATTTTCACGTCTTTGGCGATGGTCACCAGCGTGCCGCTCATCTGCTCCACCAGCACCTTGCGCGCCTCGCTCAGGCTGTCGATGTAGGCGTAGTTGCCGTTGCCTTTGTCGGCCAGCGTTTCCATGGTGCGGTCCTTCAGATTGCCGCTGCCAAAGCCCAGCACGCTGAGAAACACACCGCTCTTCGCCTTGTGCTTGATGAGTTTTTCCAGCTCCTCCGGCGAGCTCACGCCCACATTGAAGTCGCCGTCTGTGCAGAGGATCACGCGGTTCACGCCGCCTTTGATGAAGCCCGCGACGGCCTGCTCATACGCCAGCTTGATGCCCGCGCTGCCGTGCGTGCTGCCACCTGCCTGCAGCCGGTTGATCGCCGCCAGGATCTCCTCCTTCTTCTCCCCGCTCGTTGGTGGCAAAACGACGCCGCTGCTGCCGGCATAGACCACCATCGTCACGCGGTCCCCTTCTCCGAGCTGCTCCGTGAGCATGCGCAGAGACTGCTGCACCAGCGGCAGCTTGGCAGGCTCATTCATGGAGCCTGACACATCCACCAGGAAGACCAGGTTGCTGGCCTTGCGGTCCTTGTCCATCTCACGGCCTTTGATGGCGATGCGTGCCAGCCTGTGCACCGGCTGCCAGGGGCATGGAGCCAGCTCCACGCGCACACCGAAGGGTTCCTTCGCATCATGCGCCGGGCCTTCTTCGGCGGTGGGGAAATAATTCACCAGCTCCTCAATGCGTACCGCATCCGGCGGCGGGATCATGTTCTGGTTCAAAAAGCGCCGCACGTTCGCATAGGACGCCGTGTCCACATCGATGGAAAGCGTGGACAGCGGCTCACGCGCCACGTCCTTGAGTTCGTTTTCGATGATGCGGGTGTAGGACTCGCCGGTGCCCGGCTGGATCTGCGGCTCGGGTTTGCGCTCCTCAGGCATCGCAGTGTTCCCAAAATAGAAGGCATCCGTCTTCACATCCTTGCCCAGATCGACCTTGCCCGCCTGCCCGGGCATTTTGGATTCCCATGATTCACTCACTTGGGCCAGCATCTTCGACCTCTGGGGGTCATAGGCTGCCGCCGCCTGTGTTGGATTCATCACCATTGGCAGATCCATGGCAACAGCAGCCGTCGAGTTAAACGTGGCCGGACTGGCAGGCGCAGCCGTGGTAGAGCTCGCATTGCCACCCACCGCCGCTGCCTGGGGATTCTGCACGCCCGCTGCGCTTGTGGTGAAGGTCGTGACGTCTTGGCGGGCCGTCGTTGACGATCCGCCGACGACTCCCGCAGGAGGAGAAGCCAGTGCAGCAGCAGGCGCTGCGCCTGCCACAGCGCCGCCGTTATTATTAAATACCACACCAGCATTGCGCTTCATCTGTCCTTGATCGTCCATCAGCGGAGCAAACGCATCGCGACTCGGCATCGCCGCACCATTGGACACATTCAACGTGCCGCCATTGATCGTCGTCCCGCCGCTGTAGGTATTGGCACCACCCAGGACCAGCACGCCCGCGCCCGTTTTGGTCATGGCTCCTGATCCGGAAACAATCGCCCCCAGCGTCTCACCCTCCCTTGGGGCGGCTGGAGCAGCGTTTGCAAAAGTGACCGCCCCCACCTTGGCAGGTGCCGGGCTCAAAGATCCGATAGTCGTCGTGCCACCGCCTGTGTTGACCGTGACACCGCCACTGAACGTCGTGTACCCCGTGTAGTTCGATGCACCCTGCAGATCCAGCGTGCCCGCGCCGCTCTTGGTCAGAGAAGGTCCTGCAGCCGTATTCCCCGTCGTGGCAGCCGTGACGCTCGCAAAGGTGGTCCCAGCAGAGGGCGTGGATTCAGCAGCACCGGCGTACGTTGAGCCGGTTGTGGTCCCCACAGGCAATCCAGTCCCTGAGACGGCCTGCCCCACCGTCAGCGAATTCGTCCCCGCCACAGTCGTATCACCAACCACAAATCTATTGGATGCCATGTATTCCCGTATTCCCGTAATGTTACGAACGGCCATCGTAGGTTCAGCCCGGTTTGAAACCGTAGTGCCACCCGTGAGCGTACTCGTCCCCATGCCCGTAGAGGGCGAAGCCGCCGTCGCATTTCCAATGGCGATCATGGTCCCCGCTCCGGCGAGCATGCCGGGCTGCGCCGCGCTGGCATCGCCATCAGCAGGCGCATTCGCCAGGGCAGCAGCCGATGCGCCGCCAAATTGGATGGAAGACCTGCGCGGAAGTTCCATCGCACCCGCATAAACAAACTCACGCGTCACCGCCATCGTGGCCCGCGTCCCAGACTTCGTCGTGACCACCGGCGCACCCATCAGGTCCACAGCCAGCTTCTTGCCAGTAGAATTGAGTGCACCGCCATTCACCACCACCGCCCCGGAGCCCAGCACCGTGCTCGCGTCGCTGGAAGACTTGCTCAACGCAGGCACATTGAAAACCGCCGCCTGCAAGTCAGTCACCACGGAGGCATCCGCGAATGCCGCAGAGATGTCACCGACACTGGGCCGGTCAATGAGGTGCGACTGGGCAGCGGTAGCGAAAGAAAGGACCCCCGGGGACTTCGCATCCACATAGGGATTCAACGGCATCCGTGTGAATGATAAATTTACGAGTCCAGAGTACCTGAAATTGGATAAATCATTCCGGAGAAAGGCGATGCACATGCCCGCAGTAAAATCATACCGATGAGACTGATGCAGGAACGCATTCATCGTGAGCGAGGCGCCTGCCTGAGCCGTAATGCTGCCAGTGCTTGAGTTCGCAGTTTTCAACACCAGCGCGGCCCCACCATCTGCAAACCACTTGAAACTTCCCACGTCCACGCTCGACTGGTAATCCGCCAGCGAAGCACCTGCGGGGAGAGAAACCAGCTCCAACGAGTTCGCATCGAATGCCGATGGGCTCCAACCCATGGACCAAAAGTAGGATGTCCAAGGCTCGATCACAATGCCTTTGAGCGAGATCCAGTGGTTCATAAAAAGGGTGAGACGCCCCGTGCGCCCTTCAGGCTCACGACGCAGTTGAATGAATCCATTCACATCCACAGTACCCGCGAGGGCCAACATGCTACCCGCACTCGCATGAATACCGCTCAGGATACTTTGGCCCGTTGCCGTAGCCCCAGAAACCGCGCCCCCCACCGTGAAAGCGGTGCCATCATTCACGGTCAGACGGCCCGTATCCACCGGCATGCTGGCATCGGCGCCGGCAAGCTGAACACTGCCATTCGTGAGCATTGGCGCAGCCGCTGCTGCGGCCGGCTCCAGCCTCTGTGAAGTCACGCCCGTCCCCGCCACGACGAGGCCGACTGGATCGGCAATCTTCAAGCCTCCGCCGAAGTTCAGGCCGTAGGCGTTCTCATCCTGCACGCGCTTCAGTCGCTCCACATCGCCGGGGCTCATTGCACGCTGGTCCTTGTTCACGGCCAGCGTAGTCACTGCGGACACAGGTGCGGATTTCGGCATGGGCGAAAGCGGTTTCGCCGCAGGCTGCTCCGCCACGATCACAGGCTTCACCGGTGTGGCCGCCAGCAGTCGCGCCTCTGGCCCCTGCCCTGCTTTCTTCTTCGCCTCCGGCTTCGGCGCCAGCTGCACCTTGACCATGGGCTTCTCCGCCACGACGGCGACGGCACGCGTTTCGCTCTTTCTGGAGGAATAAGCCTGCCACGTCCAAAACCCTCCCAGCACCGCGCATGCGGCCAGGGAGAGGCGGACGATGACGCCGATGTTCCACCGAGTGGTCTTGCCCGGCTTCCCGCTGGCCGCAGGAGTTTGTGCCGCGCCTGCAGCGGGCACTTGGGACGATGGCTCCACAGCCTGAGGCTTGGCGGCCTGCGCCACGAGCCGTTCGCGCTGTTTGTCGGTCAGCGCCAGGGAGTCATCGCGCAGTTCGCTCAGCAGGAAGTCGCAGAAAGCTTTCGTGGCATCCGCCTTCTCTTTGTCCTGCGGATTCTCCAGCAGCGCCGCCTCCAGCTGCTGGCGTTCTTCGGCACTGGCTTCATCCAGCGCCCAGGCGGTGATTTGTTCCGGTTTCATGATCTAAAAATAGGTAAGGAGTTTTAAGCAATGGCGTGTTTCAGTTTCGCCGCCGGCGGCGCGTCATGCGCCTGCCACTTCGTCTTCAGCGCGGCCACGCCGTGGTGGATCAGGTAGCCCACGTTGCCGATGCTGGTCTGCATCGCCGCGCTGATCTGCTGGTAGTCCAGCCCCGCGATGAACTTCAGCCGCACCGCCTCGCGCTGTCGCACCGGCAGGGTTTCGATGAGTTCACGCAGCGCCGTGGCCGTCTCGCGCTGCTCCATCGCGTCATTCGGCGCGGGATCAGCGGAGGTTTCGAGATCGAGTGTTTCTGTTTCCATAACAACGAGGCGTTGATGTTTGCGGTGATGGTCCAGGGCGCGGTTGCGGCAGACCGTGAAGAGCCAGGGAGCGAGCCTCTCGTGATCAAGAGTGGCCAGGTGCTGGCTCAGTTTTAAAAACACGTCCTGCACGATGTCCCGCGCATCCTCCAGATCCCCCGTGTAACCATGCGCATAGCGGATGAGGGGCCGCTCGTAGCGCTGCAGGGTTTCAAGAAAGAGGTCGTGCGGTTCGCTCATGAGGGTGTGTTCGGCGGGCATCACGTCTGACATTCCCGCATCTTGGGGAATTTTTTCACATAAGGCGAGATTGATCCTACAAAGCATGTCTCTTTGAGCCCGCACCTCTGATATGGAGTGCGGTCGCGAAGAGAGGAACGAACGCAGCTACCGCTTTCGCAGGCCGGACGGCTGGCGATATGCCGCAGCTTCTTCAGAAGCACCCGCTCCCCGGCGCGCGCAGGCCAGTTACTTAACGCAAGCCACGAGACGCTCGAAAGCGGTAGCTCCGATGCAGGCTTGCGCCGTGCATCTGCGCGACCGCAGTCCAAATTCACGCTGCAAGCTCACGCTTCTGATATGGACTGCGGTCGCGCAGTGAGGAACGAACGCAGCTACCGCTTTCGCCGTCCTCGGTGACTCACGCCTCCCTGCACCCACCCGAAAGCGGCAGCCGGCAAACTTCCGCCAGCCGTTCAGCACACGCCCGCCACGAGACACTCGAAAGCGGCAGCTTCACCCTTTCAGGGTTGCGCAGCCGCACTCCAAATCCCCCCCTCCCACTTCACGTCCCCATCTCTGCGTCCGTCCATCCTCTGCGGTTGAAATTCGCCCCCTTCACAACATGGCTCAACCCACGCAGACACAAAACACCCCAACCCCGGAATCCAGTCTCTGATTTCCGTGTATTCCGTGGTCCATTTCAGACCACTCCGCTCCGTCCCGCCCAGCTACTTCAGCTTCGCCGCAATCTCCCGGAACGCCTTCGAAGACGCCGACTTCTCCGCATCCTCCAGCGCAATCGGGTGCCCCTCGTCGCCGCACTCACGCACGTGCATCTCGATGGGGATCTGCCCCAGCAGCGGCACGCCCAGGCGCTTCGCCTCATGTTCACCGCCGCCTTTGCCAAAGATGTGGTACACCTGCCCGTCGCTCGGGCACAGGAAGTAGCTCATGTTTTCGATGATGCCCAGGATCGGCACATTCACCTTCTGAAACATCCCCACCGCCTTGCGCGCATCGATCAGCGCCACCTCCTGCGGCGTCGTCACGATCACCGCCCCGTCCAGCGACACCGTCTGCACGATCGTCAGCTGAATGTCCCCGGTGCCCGGCGGCAGATCCAGCACCAGCACATCCAGATTGTCCCACGCCACCTGCCGCAGAAACTGCTGCGTGTATCGTGTGGCGATGGGCCCGCGCACGATCACCGGCGAGCCATCATCCAGCAAAAAGCCCATGGAGATGAGCTGCACGCCATACTTCTCAATCGGCACGATCTGCTGCTCGTCATTCTGATAGGGCCTCTCATCCGTGCCAAACATGTGCGGAATGCTCGGCCCGTACAAATCGCAGTCACACAGGCCCACGCGCAGCCCGCTCTTGCTCATCGCGATGGCCAGATTCGAGGCCACCGTGCTCTTGCCCACACCGCCTTTGCCAGACGCCACGGCGATCACTTTCTTGACCCCGGGGATGCTCGACTTGCCCAGCTTTTCAGACGCCGTCACGCCCGCTCCCGGCGGGTCCTTGATGTCAAAGTTCAGCTTCACCTCGCCGATCCCCGCCACCTTGTTCAGCACGTCCATCGCCTGCTCATGGATGAGCCGCGGGATGTTCGGGTCACGCGTCGCCACCGAGATGTCGATGGTCACATTCTTCCCTTCAATCTGGATGCCTTTCACAAGGCCAAACGAAATGATGTCACGGCTGAATCCAGGGTAGCGGACGTTGCCAAGGGCGGTGCGGATGTCTTGTTCGGTGGGCATGGGGTTGGGGATACGTCTCAACTAGCGCGAGAAGTCAAAAGTGAAACGATTTTTATCCTCCTCTTCCTCTTACTCCTCGTCTTCGTCCTCGTTCTCCTACTCGTCCTTGATCCTGCCGCTCCGCCACACCCAAGCCATCGCGCCAAGCCAGGCACGTATTGTAGTCCCGGCTTTAGCCGGTCTGGCCGCGCTACCCAGAATCAATGATACCTCCTACTCCCCCCATCCCGTCCATTCCCCCACAAAAAAACGCCGCCTGTTTCCAGGCGGCGTTCGTGGATCGATAGCTCGGCAGCCTATTAAGGCTTCGGCACTTCGGAGATCGTCTTGAGAATGCGGCTGGCGATCGCGTATGGATTGCCCTGGCTGTTCGGACGGCGGTCTTCGAGGTAGCCCTTCCAGCCGTTTTTCTTGAAGCTGTGCGGGACGCGGATGGACGCGCCACGGTCAGCGATGCCCCAGGAGAACTGGTCGATGGACTGCGTCTCATGCAGACCGGTCAGGCGCATGTGATTGTCAGGGCCATACACGGCGATGTGCTCGGCGCAGTTCTTCTCGAACTGGGCCATGAGGGCGAGGAAATAGGGCTCGCCGCCGGTTTCACGCATGTACTTCGTGGAGAAGTTGGCGTGCATGCCGGAACCGTTCCAGTCGGTGGCGCCGAGAGGCTTGCAGTGGTACTCGACGTCCACGCAATACTTTTCACACAGACGCTGCAGGATGTAGCGGGCCACCCAGACCTGGTCGGCGCAGGTCTTGGAGCCTTTGCCGAAGATCTGGAATTCCCACTGGCCCTTGGCCACTTCGGCGTTGATGCCTTCGTGGTTGATGCCAGCGTCAAGGCAGAGGTCAAGGTGCTCCTCGACGATCTGACGTGCGATGTCGCCCACGTTCGTGTAGCCCACGCCCGTGTAGTAAGGGCCCTGCGGGGCAGGATAGCCGTTCTCAGGGAAGCCCAGGGGGCGGCCGTCCTGATAGAGGAAGTATTCCTGCTCAAAGCCGAACCAGGCGTCCGGATCGTCAAGAATCGTGGCGCGCTCGTTGGAGGCGTGGGGGGTGCCGTCGGCATTGTAAACTTCGCACATGACGAGCACGCCGTTCTTGCGGCTGCTGTCCGGGTACACGGCCACAGGCTTCAGCACGCAGTCAGAGCTGCCGCCAGGGGCCTGTTGGGTGGAGGAGCCGTCAAAGCCCCAGTCTGGCAGTTCTTCCAGCTTCGGGAAGCTGGCGAACTCCTTGATCTGAGTTTTGCCACGAAGGTTGCGGACAGGCTGATAACCGTCCAGCCAGAGATATTCGAGTTTGTATTTGGCCATGGTTGAATGTGTGGATTGAGTCTTGCCTAAGGCCTTCGGAAACTTTTCCTCCAGCAGCAGCGTCGTCGAAATGAGCATGTTTCATGCCACACGCGAGATGTTTTTTCAACTTTTTGCACCCACTCCGCCTCCTCAGGACCTCCGAAAGATCAGCAAACCCCCATCATTTCTCCACCCCTCATTTCTTGATCTCAGGCTCTCCACCGTCACCCCCACCCATAGCCTCTCTCCGGCCCCTCCCGCCTCTGTTTTTTCCGCCTTTTTTGCGCCCCTTTGCGGCCAGCCCTCCGTTCCCCTTTTACCATTGCACATCCCGCCCACAGGCCGGAAGGTGCCACCGCAAACACCCCAATGAAAGAAGCCAAAAACACCGCCCGCGCCATTGTGCACATCGGCTATGACGGCAAGGTGTACAAACAGTTCAAAGGGCACAACGCCCGGGACCGCTTCGAAAACGAAGTCCGCGTGCTCAAACTCCTCGAAGCACGCGGCTGCGACTACGTCCCCCGCCTCCTGGAATCCGACCCCGCAGAGCTGAAAATCGTCACCACCAACTGCGGCTCCATCGTCACCCACATCAGCGAAAAGCGCATCAAGGAGCTCTTCGGCGCCCTGGAGCGCGACTACGGCGTCCGCCATGACGACGCCTTTGCCCGCAACATCACCTACCGCAACTCCGACGGCAGGTTTTGCCTCATCGATTTCGAGCTCGCAACCATCATCGACGAGCCGCCGAAGCCTGCAGCATGAGCGATCCCAACCCCACCCAACCACCCCCCGCCCGCCTCCGCTGGTCCGGCATGACCCACCCCGGACGTGTCCGCACCAACAACGAAGACACCTTCCTGTGTCTGAACTTTGACGCCCACGAAGTCCGCTACCTCGGCAAAGTCGGCGAAGCCACCCTCGACAGCGGCGACTTCGTCTTTGCCGTGAGCGATGGCATGGGCGGCGCCAAGTCCGGCGAATTCGCCAGCAAGATCGCCGCCGAAAAAATCACCCAGCTTCTGCCGAAGAGCTTCAAGCAGTCCGCCCAGCACTTCTCCATCGGCCATGGCGATGTGTTGCAGGAGCTCATCAGCCGCATCCACGCCGAGCTCAGCAAACTCGGCCGCTACTACGAAGAATGCCGCGGCATGGGCGCGACCCTCAGCCTCGGCTGGTTCACCCCCGGCTGGCTGCACTTCGCCCACGTGGGCGACAGCCGCATCTACTACCTGCCCAAAGGCGGCCCCATGAAGCAGCTCACGCATGATCACAGCTACGTCGGCTGGCTCCAGCGCAAAGGCGAGCTCAATGAGCGCCAGGCCCGCACCCACCCGCGCAAGAGCGTCCTCATGCAGGTCCTCGGCGCCGGCCGCCAGAACATCGATCCCCACATCGGCTCCGTCGGCTGCGAGCCCGGCGATCGCTTCCTCTTCTGCACCGACGGCGTCATCGACGGCATCTGGGACCACCGCATCGCCGACATGCTCGCCAAAGACGACGCCAAGACCATCGTCGAATACGCCGTCGCCGAATCCGGCCGAGACAACGCCAGCGCCGTCGTCGTGGAGATGGTCTGAGTGGCTCACAGCACCGCTGCAGCAGAAGCCTCCCCATAAGCCCTAGCGGACTTATCCGTCCTGTTCTGGAGCCACGCTGCACCATGCCCTCATGATGACCTCCACCACAGCTCACCGCCACGTCCACATATGGACTGCGGTCGCGGAGTGAGGAACGAAAGCAGCTACCGCTTTCGCCGTCCCCGGTGACTCACGCCTACCAGTCAATACCCGAAAGCGGCAGCCGCTGCTTCTTCGCAGGCCAGTCACCTCACGCGCGCCACCAGTCTCTCAATCGCAGCCCAATCCATCTGCGCCCCAGCATCCAGCATCCACCGGACAACATCCGCCCACCCACTCCCAACCCACGCAGAGCAGCCCCCACCCATCACCGCCATGTTTCATGACCAACCAACCATGAAACGTAACGACCCCATCTCCCACCTCATGTCCCGCAATGTGATCACCGCCCACCACGGCGATCCCATCTCCAAAGTCCGCGCCCTCGTCCGCCAGCACGGCGTCCATCACATCCCCGTCGTCAATGCCGACCAGCTCGTCGGCATCATCTCCTGGACCGACATCCTTCGCGTCAGCTTTGGCGACGCCTTCCACACCGACGAACGTGCCGTGGACGCCACGCTGGATCACACCCTCTCCTTGGAGCAGGTCATGGAAAAAAGCCCCGTCACCCTCGCCGAAACCGGCACCGTGCGCGAAGCCGCCGAACTCCTTGCGGGCGGCACCTTCCACGCCCTCCCCATCGTCTCCGGCACCAAGCTCGTCGGCATCGTCACCACCACGGATCTCATCAAGTATCTGCTTGATCAGTTCTGATGCCATCTGCAGCTAAAAAGGAGTCTGGCTGAAGCCTCGAGCGGAGAGACAGAGATGCAGGGCTGTTTTCCACCGATAGTGGCATTTCAAACCTGCAATACACCATGGCGGAGGCCCGCGACCGCTGCCTTTCCACATTGCCAAGGACGGCGCACCTTTTTGAGCGCCTGAGATGTGACAGACCCGAAATCACGGACCCGCACAGCGGTTCCCTACCAGCCCTGAGGCACGCGATGCTCTGGAGGGTAGGGATGCGCTGTGCGCGTCCGTAGAATCCTTCGTCCCAGCGCGGACTGCGAACTCGGCGTTCTCCCCCTTTTCAAACGCCTCCGACTTCTGCTTTCGAAGGTCCCCCATGCATCTCTCACAAGCCCGCGAACGGCACCCGCATTCCTCTTTGCCCCGCGCCGAATGCTGAGATAGGCTGCTGTAGCATGCCCAAAACCCGGAGTCTCCTTTTCGCCGCAGCCCTTCTCGCCGTTCCCACCGCCCACTTCGCGGCCGGGTTGAATGAGGCTGCGGAATACGTCTCCGCCCAGCAGGCTCTCGCAGACGGACTCCCCGGCGTCGCCGCCGTCAAGGCCGAGCGCCTCCTCAAGCTCAAAGGCTGGACCCGCGTGGAGACGCGCCAGCTCGCCACCTTCGCCGCCGAGGCCTGGACCCGTGCCAGCGAAGGCGCCCGCGTCCTCGCCCTCACAGACACTTACGACCTCGATGACGAGCCCTTCTGGCGCGGCCAGGGCCTCGTCCTCACCGGAGACCTCAGCGCCGCACGCCAGGTCCTCACTGAGCAAACCTCCCCCCAGCAGCACCCGCGCACGCCCCTGCTCCTCGCGCAGATCCTCGCCACCCTCGGCGAAAACGCCGCCGCCCGCGATGCCCTCGCCCCCCTGCTCACCTCCACCGATGCCGCCCTGCAAAATCAGGCACGCCTCCTCCAAAGCGAGATCGACATCAGCGAAGGCAAGCCCGCCAGCGGACTCCCCGCGACGGAGGAGAAAGACGATGCCGCCACCCGCTTTCTGCGCGCACGCGCCCTGCTCCAAAGCGGAAAGATCACCCCCGCCAAGGAAATGCTCCAGTCCGTGCTCAGCGCCCCCCAGGGCGGAGAGCGCATCCACCAGGCTGCCCAGCTCCTCCAGGTAGAGGCACTCCTCCAGCAGCACCGGGCCACCGAAGCCCAGAAGCAGCTCACCCAGTTCCTCGATGCCACCGCCCACAGCCCCCTCTGGGTCGAGGCCTTTGATCTCCTCAACCGCGCCCATCAGGACATCCCCACCACCGGCACCATCCCCGAAGGCGTCCTCCGCTGGATCTCCGCCGGAAACACCGCCCAGCAGCAGCCAGACCCATCTCCCTTCCTCGTCGCCGCCACCGCCGAATTCCGCGGCCACGCCATCTACCTCACCGCCCAGTGGCTCGCCGCCCAGCAGCGCGATGACGCAGCCGTCAGCATGCTGGAAGCCCTCATCCAGCTTCACCCCAATCACCCCCGCCTCAGCGATGCCATGCAGCAGGCCATGGAGATCTACGCCCGGCGAAACATTGACCAGCGCGTCAAAGCCCTGGCCGAAGCCTGGCACCAGAAATTCCACACCTCCTCCGTCCCCGTGGACTTCGCCCTTGGCAGCCTCCACTTCCGCCGCGGCGAGACCCGCGAAGCCCTCCAGATGTTTCAAGACGCCGCCAACGTCGCCACCACCCTCACCGAGCGCCGCCGCGCCCTCTTCAATGCCGCCGTCGCCGCCATCACCGCCAGCGACTTCCCCCTCTACCGCAGCCTCCTCAGCCAGCTGGAGCTCATCTCCAACGCCGCCGCCACCGGCCCCGAAAGCGCCGACACCGCCGCCATGCTCGAGCTCGAAAAAGCCCTCTTCCTCGCCTCCACCCGCAAGCCCGAAGCCGAGGCCGCCCTGCGCAACTTCATCCGCGCCTATCCCAAGCACCCACGCTTCTCAGACGCGTGCATCGCCCTCGCCGAATGGTGCCTCCTCGCCACCCCGCCCCGCATTGACGATGCCCTCAAAGCACTCGACAACGCCACCACCGCCCCCGGCCAGCTCCCGCCCCAGCAGCAGCAGCGCATCCAATACACCCGCCTCTGGCTCAGCGATGCCGCAGGCGATCTCAAAACCCTCATCACCCAGGGCGCCGACTTCATCAAGCTCTGGCCCAAAAGCCCCCTCCTCCCCGAAGTCCGCATGAAGATCGCCGGCGCCTACTACCGCCTCGAAGACTTCGCCAATGCCCGCACCGAATTCGAAATCATCGCCCATGATTATCCCGACACCGAGCAGGCAGACACCGCCCTCTACTTCGCCGCCATGTCCGCCACCTCCGTCATGAGCGAAGACGGCCGCAAACGCGCCCTCGAAATCTGGGACGAGCTCGCCCAGAAAAACGGCCCCCTCGCCGTCGCCTCCCGCAGGCAGCAGGCCCTCTCAGAGCGCCTCCAGGGAAACCACGCCGCCGCACTCACCGTCCTCGACAAAGTCCTCGCCATGAAAGCGCTCGATCCCGCCCAGCGCCTCATGATCATCTGTGAAAAAGCCGAGCTCCTCCTCCTCCTCGGCAAGACCGACCCCGCCCAGCTCGACGCCGCCGCAGACCTCCTCGACGCCTTCCTCACCGACCACTCCCTCCCCTTCGTCTGGAAAGCCCGCGCCGGCTTCACCCTCGCCACCGTACACCACGACGCCAGGCACGACACCGAAGCCCTCGAAGCCTGCTACAACGTCCTCCGCGCCGCAGACATGACCCCGCCCGCCAGCCCCGCCGACTACGTCTGGTTCTCCAAAGCCGGCTTCTTCGGCGTCGATCTCCTCGAAGCCTCCCGCCAGTGGGAAGCCGCCGCCCGCCTTGCCGAGCAGATCGCCCAGCGCCCCGGAGACCGCGCCACCGAAGCGCGGGACCGCGCCACCAAGATCCGCCTCGAACACTACCTCTGGGACGGCCCCGCCCCCAAGCTCCCCACCGTCCTCAAGTTCAAAGACACCCCCGCCGAGCCCCCCGCCCCCGAAAAAGCCCCGGCCAAAGGCACCAAGAAGAAGGCCAAATAAGCCCCCCCTTCACAAATCCCGCCTCCGCGCGCCCCTCAAAATGGGGTCAGTGTGCAAATTCTTGACAAAATTTCCACACCCACGAACGCCCGCTATTCGGCATCCCCGCCTCCTTCAAAATGGGGTCAGGATGCAAATTCTTGACAAAAATAACCACCCGCATATTCGCACTGAACCCGCGCCCGACTTCAGCCCCCCCCCGCCAGCGAAAGCCCCGGGGCGCAGGCGCTCACGGCAAAAACTGACACTGTTTACTCCCCTCTGGAATAAACCCGCAAACCAACCGCGTTGGTTCCACAGCCAGCCCCGGCAGCGCAGACGCAGACGATCCGCCTCTTCGCCGCCTGGAGCCCCCACCAACGCTCCCACCAAGCCCGCCCCATGATGCCCCCTCGCTTCCTCTGCCTGCTCGTTGCCCTCTCCATCACCACCTTCGCCCAGGCCCAAACCGCAGATCCAAAGCCCCTCGTCGAAAAAGCCCTCACCGCCGTCGGCGGCAAAGACCGGCTGCTCAAGATTTTCCGCATCAAAGAAATCTTCCACTTCGGCAACCCCCCCGAGCCCGCCGAAGGAAAAAAACGCTCCATCCGCGAGTCCATCCTCTCCCAGCCCGACAAATGGTGGATCAACAAAAAGGAACGCGGCACCGAGCCCGCCAAGGACGACGTCCGCGCCTGGTCCCTGGACCTCCTCGTCGATGAAAAGTCCAAGATCGAAGTCATCCCCGACCTCACCGACGAAGGCAAAAGCTGCTTCGGCCTCCGCGTCAGCGGCAGCGTCACCCCCGACATGGATTTCTACTTCGACAAAGAAACCTCCCTCCTCCACCGCCTCGACTGGCGCGGCGACTTCTACCGCTTCACCGACTGGAAAGAGCACGACGGCCTCAAGTACGCCAGCAAGACCATCATCTTCAAAGTGAAGGACAGCAAACCCTGGTTCTACCACGAAGTCACCGAGCTCGAACGCCTCCCCCAGCTCCCCGAGGGCCTCGCCAAGCCCTAACGCCGCACACCGCAAACCTCGCCCACCATTCCGTCTCAAAATGGGGTCAGTGTGCAAATTCTTGACAAAATCGCCCCCTTCCCCCTAAAATCCCGCCATGCCACGCAGCATCCGCATCCAGTCCGCCGGCGCCTACTACCACGTCATGGCCCGGGGAAACCGTCGCGAAGCCATCTTCCATGACGACGCCGACCGCCGCTTCTTCCTCCACACTCTCAGTCAGGCCTGCGAGATGACCGGCTGGCGCGTCCACGCCTGGGTGCTCATGGGCAATCACTACCACCTCTTCCTCCAGACCCCCGAGCCCAACCTCGTCGCCGGCATGTCCTGGCTGCAAAACACCCTCACCCGCCGCTACAACGTCCGGCACAGCCAGTGGGGCCGCCTCTTTGGCGATCGCTACAAAGCCGTCATCGTCGAAGGCACCGACCCCTACCACTACCAGACCCTCCTCGACTACATCCACCTCAACCCCGTCCGCGCCAAACTCATCCGCCCCAAGGCCGGCAGAAGCGTGCTCGACTACCGCTGGAGCAGCCTCGCCGGCGGCTACGCCCTCCCGCCCAAAGAGCGCCCCAAGTGGCTCGATGCCGCCAGCGGCCTCCGCGCCTTCAATCTCGAAGACAACGCCGCCGGCCGCCGCCAGATGATCAAGCGCCTCGACCGCCGCGCCCTCAGCGAAGAACTCGCCAGCTGCGGCGTCCCCCCGCTCCCCGAGGAAGCCGATGCCCGCAGCAGCCACCTCCGCCGCGGCTGGTACTGGGGCACCCAGGCCTTTGGCGACGCCATGCGCAAGCTCGCCGCCGCCGCCGTCACCAAGCACACCCCCAAATCCCGCAACTACCGCGCCGATCCCCACGTCGCCTCCCACGGCCAGCAGCAGGCCGAAGCCTGGCTCAAGCAAGGCCTCAAAGCCGCCGGCATGAAGCCCGCCGAAGTCGCCCAGCTCAAAGGCTCCGATCCCCGCAAGCTCCTCCTCGCCGATCTCCTCTGGCGCCGCACCACCGTCACCCAGGAATGGCTCGCCGAAGCACTCGCCATGAAATCCGCCGCCAACGTCAGCCAGCAGCTCCGCCGCCTCGACCGCAAAAAAGTCCGAGCCCGAGCCCCCAAGGAACTGATCGAGTTCCTCGATCTGGCGGAAGCACCCGCAGAATGACCGCCCTGCGGTTTCGTCAATCATTTGCAGAATGTCCCCAATTTGAGGGCAAAAGCCATGTCTTACACGTTTTTGTCGCGCTCCGCAGAATTGTTTCTCGCCCAGCAGTTCACCCAATTTTAACGTGCCCATGCGCATTCGCGTAGAACCGAAAGTCCAAACCAGCTACCACCGTGGAATGATCGACAACGGTTTGTTGTCTCGATTGGAGAGTTTCATCATGGCGGATTTGTCATCGCAGCTACCTGTTCCAGCAGATGACATCCACGGGACCATTGCCCCCTGTTACGACGAGGAACGTTTTTGCGGCCCAAACAGTGCCGTGAAGGACATCTATCGGCTTGAATTGTGCTTTCTGGCGGGGTCAGAGATTCTTGGCACTTTTAAGGACGACATTAGCTATGACACGGCGGCTAAGATATTCGGCCCTCGTCGCCGGCACCGCAGGCTGCTTGTTGCCACTCAGGCCCGGCAGGAGGCCCAGAAGGCATTAGGTGAGGCAGTTGATGCTCTTTGCCGGCGCATCAGTAAGGAGCACCTGACAGAGGCCGTCTGCCCCAAGTGCTCGGCAGTCTTGACCATCATTGACCGCCCTGCACTCTTTGATGTGACTTGTCCTCACGGCTGCTTCAACTACGACTTCCACAGGGATCCGGCATCCGGCGAGTTCGAGCACGGACACGTCTTTTTTGGACAGCCTGATTGACACCACATCACGACAAACCAAGAGGGTGGAAAATGCGGATTGAAACCGCTGCAAAATGGGGTCAGGGTGCAAATTATTGACAAAATATTCCACCCTGGAATCAAGGGTGCCGCACATTCTTCCGGGCATTGTCCTCACCCTCGCAGCAGCCGTCGTCAGCGAAATTGACACCCTCATCTGTTTCTTCATCCCCTCTCACTACGCCCACGGACCCCGGCAGCAGCGGCAGGCCACACCCCGGCAACGCTCAAGCATCACAGCCCCCCAAATCACCACTCCCCAGCACCCACTCAGCCTTTTTCTTTTTTTGCGCCTTTTTGCGGCCAGCCCTCCCTCTCCCCACTTTTCCCGCCCCCTGCCGAAAAACATCTTGCATCCTGCCCCTACATCCCACACACTTCACGCCGTTCCAAGTTCTCTCAACTTGGTGAACACTTGGTGTTGTTCCCGGCAGGATTGCCGAAGTTTCCCCGGCCCTCGCGCTGATGAAACGCGACTCCGCACTCGCTGCGTAGCCGTCATTCCTGCAGAGACTCACCGCGGCAAGGCCGCTATCCCCCTACATTCCCCCAAACCACACCGCACGGAAGGCCGCCGTCATCGCCATGGCCGCACCCGTTCGCTGCATTCCCACAGACATCGTTCTTCATCATGGCAGGCCACAATAAATGGTCCAAAATCAAGCGTGGCAAAGCCATCACGGATGCCAAGCGCGGCAATGCCTTCAGCAAGCTGTCGAAGGAAATCACCCTCGCCGCCAAGCACGGCGGTGGCAACATTGACATGAATGCACGCCTGCGCAGCGCCGTCCTGGCGGCACGCGCGGCCAACATGCCCAATGACAACATCGACCGCGCCGTCAAAAAAGGCACCGGCGAGCTCGGCGGCGCGCAGATCGAAGAAATCCTCTACGAAGCCTACGCCCCCGGCGGCGTGGCCATGATGATCGAAATCGTCACCGACAACCGCAACCGCAGCGCCAACGACATCCGCGTCCTCCTCGGCAAAAACCAGGGCACCTTCGCAGACTCCGGCAGTGTGGCCTACATGTTCGCACGTCGTGGCGAGATCCGCCTCGACAAAGCGGCCGCCACCGAAGACCAGATCATGGAGATCGCCCTCGATGCCGGCGCCGAAGACATCATCGAAGACGGCGACGAATGGATCGTCTACACCGCCACCGATCAGCTCTTCCAGGTCAATGGCGCACTCCGCGAAAAAGGCCTCAACTCCACTTCGCAAAAGCTCATCTATCAGCCGCAGACCACCGTTACCATCAGTGATGTGGACACCGCGAAATCCCTGATCCGTCTCTACGACATCCTCGACGACTACGACGACGCGCAGCACATCCACGCCAATTTTGAAATCGACGACGCCATTGCCGATCAGCTCGATTAATCCCCTCCCCTTTCCTGTTTATGTCTGACGAAACCACCGCCGAGCTCGAAGCTCCCAAAACCAAGCGCAAAGCCCCGGCCAAAAAAGCAGCGGTCAAAAAAGTCGCCACCAAAGCCAAAGCCGAGCCCGTCGTGGAAGTCGCTGTGGAAGAAGCCGCGCCACCTCCTGCTGTGAAAAAAGCGTCCAAAGCAAAAGCCAAAGCCGCACCTGCCGCCGAGCCCGCAGTGGAAGTCGTCATCGAAGCAGCAGCAGCCCCTGCCGCCGCCAAGCCCAAGGCCAAAGCCCCAGCACGCAAGACCGCCAAGAAAAAGGGCGACGCCGCCGAAGCTCCTGAGCTCAATCTTGAAATCCCCGCAGCGCCCACACCTGCTCCCGTCGAAGCAGCCCCTGCCGCCATCGTCCAGGAAACAGCCCCGGCACCCGTTGCTGAAGCCCCCGCACCCGTGGCAGCTTCCGCTCCTGCTGCTGCACCTCAAGCCGCTGCCCCAGCCCCCGGCGCACCCGCCGCCAACGCCGAAGGCGCGGAAGACTCTGATGGCGACGACGAAGCCGAAGGCAGCAATGCCGGCACGGAGCCCAACGGCCTGCCCCGCTACACCGTCATCGGTGAAAACGGCCAGCCACGCCCCATGACCGCCAAGGAGCGCCGCAAAGCCAAGTTCGAACGCTGGAAGCAGCGCCGTGCCGAGCGCGACGCCCAGCGCCGCGCGGGCGTCCCCTACACGCCCAACCCCAATGGCAACCGCGATGGCGGTGGCAATCGCGACCGCGACAACGGCGGAAACCGTGAACGCGAGCGCGACAACGGCAACCCCCAGCAGGGCCCCCAGGGCGGCCGCAATTACGAGCCCGAGCCCGAAAAACCCCTCGGCCCGCCAGAGCCCGCCAATGGCATTCTCGAAATGTCCCCCAAAGGCTACGGCTTCCTCCGCCGCCGGGAGATGTCCTTCGCCCAGCATCCGCAGGATGCCTTCATCGCCCCCGAGTTCGTCCGCAAGTACGGCCTCCGCGAAGGCATGCAGATCGTCGGCGTCCAGTGCAAAGGCGCACGCGGCCCGCAGATCACCGAAGTCACCGAGGTCAATGGCCGCAATCCCCTCGCCATGCGGGATCTCCCTCTCTTCGAAGAACTCAAAGCCATCAATCCCAACAAGCGCTACCAGCTTGAGACCACCAAGGACCGCCTCACCACCCGTGTCATCGACATGATGACCCCGGTCGGCCGTGGCCAGCGCGGACTCATCGTCGCCGCACCCCGTGCCGGCAAGACCACCATCCTTCAGCACATCGCCGAAGCCATGGTCACCAATCATCCCGGCGTGCACTTGATGATCCTCCTCGTCGATGAGCGCCCCGAAGAAGTCACCGAGTTCAAGCGCATCCTCCCGCAGGCCGAAATTTACGCCAGCAACAACGACCAGGACGTCAAGAACCACACCCGCATCTGCACCTTCGCCATCGAGCGCGCCAAGCGCCTCGTCGAGTGCGGCGAGCACGTCTTCATGCTCATGGACTCCCTCACCCGCATGGCCCGCGCCTTCAACAACACCGCCAAATCCGGTGCTGTCATGAGCGGTGGCGTCGGCGTCGGCGCGTTGGAAATCCCACGTCGTCTCTTCGCCGCTGCGCGCAATACCCGCACCGCAGGCTCCCTCACCATCCTCGGCACCGCCCTGGTGGAAACCGGCACCCGCATGGACGACCTCATCTTCCAGGAGTTCAAAGGCACCGGCAACATGGAGCTCGTCCTCGATCGCAAGATCGCCGAGCAGTTCGTCTACCCCGCCGTGAACATCTTCAAATCCGGCACCCGCCGTGAAGAGCTCCTGCTGCAGACCTTCCAGCTCGACAAGATCCACATGCTGCGCCGCGGCCTCGCCGGCCACAAGCCCGTGGAGGCCATCCAGCGCGTCATTTCGCTGCTGGAGCGCTACCCAAGCAATGCGCAGATGCTCGTCGATCTGCCAAGCAAATCGTAGCACCTCGGCTCGGCAGTCCTCATTCCCAGCACGGGCTTTCCCATCCTTCGCCACCCAGGCAAGGAGGAAAGCCCGTTCTGCTTTTTCGCCAGTCGTTCTCCCTCTTCACCCAGCGCACGTAATGCAGTCCCGGCTTTCGTGTCCTCCGTAGCTCGAAGAGTAAAGGAGGAAGCTGGTTCAGTTCGTCGCCTGCGCCCTGATGCAGTCTGGCGCTGCTCCATCTCGCAGGGATTGACACATGCTCGCCGCTTGAGGATACTCATCCACCATGAACACCCTGGAGACCGACATCGAGATCAGCGCCGACGGAAGCGTACGGCTGCTCTCTCCTTTGCCGGCTTGGCTGCGGCCCGGGCGGAGTCATGTGCTGCTGGTCATGGCCGATGGCGGAGCAGGGCATCGTGCACCCGGCGTGCATGAGGCAGGACCCGGCATTGAAAAAACACACCCCGTTTGTGGGGGTGATGCATGCACCGCCAGCACTCGCATTCCGGTCTGGACGCTGGAGCAGTCACGCCGGCTGGGGATGACCGAGGCTCAACTGCTGGAGGCCTATCCGAGCCTCAAGCGAAACGATCTGACCTGCGCCTGGGACTACGTGACTGCGAACAAGGTGGAAATCGAGAACGCCATCCGCGAAAACGAGGAAGCCTGATCCGCCGTGCCTGCACGACTCTACTCCAACGAGAACTTTGACCACCGCGTCGTCATATGCCTGCGCGCGTTAGGCCATGATGAGCTGACCTCCCTGGACGCTGGACGTGCCAACCAGCGCATTCCTGACGAGGAAGTGCTGGAGTTCGCCAGGCGCGAAGGCCGTGCGGTGCTGACCTTCAATCGCCTGCATTTCATGCGCCTGCACCGTTCCACGAATGCAGAGCACGCAGGCATTATCGTTTGCACCACAGATCCCGCCCCCCAGGAGCTCGCGCAAAGAATCGATCAGTGCATTCGCGAGGCAGTCACTCTCCCAGGGCAGCTTGTGCGAGTGAACCGCCCCATGCGCTGAATGCGGTGGGAGCCGAGTGCCCATCTCATAGATCCCCGATCCCTGCCAAACAGGCCTTCCGTGCGGAATTCCGGTGCCACCTGTGGTGCAGAGAATGCTTTCAAGGCCCGCTCCCCTTCCCGTTCCGGGCGGAGTTCCCCATTCCTCATTCCCCCGTTGCCCCACCGTCCCCTTCAGCGTATCCCCTCTCATGCCGATCCCCGCACGTGACATCCAAGTGGACTCCGTCCTCCCGCCCACGCCGCCGGAGATCAATCCCATCGCCGCCAAGCTCGCCAGCAGCAAAGACCCCGTCAACAACGCCGCTGCACGCATCCTCTCCAAGTACCTCGACGAGCTCATGCGCGTCCCCGGCACCAACGTCCGTTTCGGGCTTGATCCCATCCTCGCCCTCATCCCCGCCGTCGGCGACACCGTCGCCTCAGGCGCAGGCTTCATCATCCTGCTCGATGCCCTCCGCAGCGGCATCCCCATTCCCGTCTTCCTGCGCATGGCGCTGAATATGGGCATCAATTTCGCCATCGGCCTCATCCCCGGCGCCGGGGCGTTTGCCTCCGTCTTCTTCAAATCCAACACGCGTAATTTGAAACTCCTCCTCGCCTGGCAGGCCGGACACAAAGACAAAGTCAAGCGCAGCACCCTCCACTTCTATGCCGGCATCTTCATGCTCATCGCCATGATCATCGGCTTCATCGCCATCGCCTGGGCCTTCTACGCCTGGCTCTTCTACTCCGCCGCCCAGGCCATCCTCCACGCCCTCGGCTTCAGCTAAAAGTACGATGGGCACTCATGCCCGTCGACCAGCGCCCTCCCATCCCCCCACGCCCCCATCGGTACGACAAGCCTGCTCCGCTGCTCAATGAGAAAACCACACTGTAGCACGTAATACCACATCACACATCAGTCCCGCCAACTCATACACCACTCACACAAAAGCAAGAGCCCCCCCTCTGCCCCATTGACTTCCCCCCACCCCACAATCACCAATCCCCTCTTCTTTTTTTGCCTCAATTTTTGCGCCTCTTTGCGGCCAATCAATTCCCGTTCCCCCATGCCCAAACCCGCCCTCCACACCCTCGCCCCCGACTTCACCGCCCCCGTCATCGGAGGCACTTACAAGTCTGAAACCTCCCTCACCCTCAGCCACCTCCGCGGCCAAAAAGTCGTCCTCTACTTCTACCCCAAAGACGACACCCCCGACTGCACCAAGCAAGCCTGCGCCCTCCGCGACGCCTGGTCCCAGATCACCCAGAAAGCCCTCCTCTTCGGCATCAGCACCGATCCCCTCAAGCGCCACGCCAAGTTCATCGAAAAGTACACCCTCCCCTTCCCCCTCATCGCCGACGCAGACCACACCATCGTCAACGCCTACGGCGTCTGGGTCGAAAAAACCCTCTACGGCAAAAAATACCTGGGCACCGAACGCAGCACCTTCATCATCAGCGAGACCGGCCACATCACCACCATCCTCGAAAAGGTAAAACCCGACGAGCACCTCGACCAAGTCCTCGCCGCATTAGCATCGTAGTCTTCGTTCGCCCAACTTCGTATTGTAGTACCGACTTTCGCCGGTCTGGATTCCCCCGTGTGCAGTTCAGCCTCCCCCCCCCGGTGAGGCTGGCTATAATGACGACACTGAAGGACTTTCTGCCGAAGGCGTTTTGACTTCACCCCCCGGTGAGGCTGGCTATAATCAAAGCCTGGCTCTCCCACCAGCCCACCGCGTTTTGACTTCACCCCCCGGTGAGGCTGGCTATAATGCTGGGCATGCGAAAGCCATTAGGCGGAGCGTTTTGACTTCACCCCCCGGTGAGGCTGGCTATAATGGATGGGTGCTTATGCACTCCATTATACTCGTTTTGACTTCACCCCCCGGTGAGGCTGGCTATAATGCGGGTTAGTGCTGACTTTCCACGGGCATTGTTTTGACTTCACCCCCCGGTGAGGCTGGCTATAATCAATCACGAATGCTGTCACCTTGGATCTGTGTTTTGACTTCACCCCCCGGTGAGGCTGGCTATAATTTGACGCACTGTTCAGCAAATGAATAAGCTGTTTTGACTTCACCCCCCGGTGAGGCTGGCTATAATCAGCACGTCCTCGAACAGCACGTCCTGACAGTTTTGACTTCACCCCCCGGTGAGGCTGGCTATAATGATGTCAGCCGTCGTGATGTGACGAGTCCCGTTTTGACTTCACCCCCCGGTGAGGCTGGCTATAATGGCGGAGTCCGGCGCGGCGCGCAAAAATTCGTTTTGACTTCACCCCCCGGTGAGGCTGGCTATAATCTGCGTCATCTACGGCATTTGCGCCAGTGCGTTTTGACTTCACCCCCCGGTGAGGCTGGCTATAATTTCACCTTTTTTGACCTGGCGCTGGAAGGTGTTTTGACTTCACCCCCCGGTGAGGCTGGCTATAATCACTCCGGCAGATCATTCACCTCCCACACAGTTTTGACTTCACCCCCCGGTGAGGCTGGCTATAATCCCAACTCCGCAACGCCTAATCTTCAACATGTTTTGACTTCACCCCCCGGTGAGGCTGGCTATAATTTGCGCTCTTAATGCCACGATGCGCAGCATGTTTTGACTTCACCCCCCGGTGAGGCTGGCTATAATGAAAAGCTCACTCTTGACCGTGAGAAGCTGGTTTTGACTTCACCCCCCGGTGAGGCTGGCTATAATGCCAAGATCGCTCTGGTGGAAGCAGGCAAAGTTTTGACTTCACCCCCCGGTGAGGCTGGCTATAATTTTGGTGGTGGAGCTTTGCAGCACGGGCCGGTTTTGACTTCACCCCCCGGTGAGGCTGGCTATAATGCCTTACCGCCGTGACTGCCGAACTCACCAGTTTTGACTTCACCCCCCGGTGAGGCTGGCTATAATCCAAAGAAGCCGCGCGCAGCCATGAACTCCGTTTTGACTTCACCCCCCGGTGAGGCTGGCTATAATAGACATTCATGCCGTTTATCCATCCACATCGTTTTGACTTCACCCCCCGGTGAGGCTGGCTATAATTGCCGCGACCTCTAAAAGCCTGCAGCAGGAGTTTTGACTTCACCCCCCGGTGAGGCTGGCTATAATGGGGAAGATCAAGGACAAGAAGAAAGCCCCGTTTTGACTTCACCCCCCGGTGAGGCTGGCTATAATGCAGACGAAGACCTTCATGCTCGTGACGCTGTTTTGACTTCACCCCCCGGTGAGGCTGGCTATAATCTATGACATCGGCGTGTGGTCTGCCCACAAGTTTTGACTTCACCCCCCGGTGAGGCTGGCTATAATGCCTGTGCCTGTCGCTGTGACTGAGCCCGTGTTTTGACTTCACCCCCCGGTGAGGCTGGCTATAATCACGATCCCCTGCTCCGCCACGATCTCCCCGTTTTGACTTCACCCCCCGGTGAGGCTGGCTATAATAATCTGCGATGCATAGCGCACGTCATTATGGTTTTGACTTCACCCCCCGGTGAGGCTGGCTATAATGCAATGACCACCGAGCACGAACGCATTATGGTTTTGACTTCACCCCCCGGTGAGGCTGGCTATAATCCGTCAACGCATTTACGGCCTACCTCAACCGTTTTGACTTCACCCCCCGGTGAGGCTGGCTATAATCGATGGGTATACTGCTTGAGACTTGGACTCGTTTTGACTTCACCCCCCGGTGAGGCTGGCTATAATCCGGTCCTCTATGCTCCCACTGCATGAATGGTTTTGACTTCACCCCCCGGTGAGGCTGGCTATAATCGATGGGTATACTGCTTGAGACTTGGACTCGTTTTGACTTCACCCCCCGGTGAGGCTGGCTATAATCCGGTCCTCTATGCTCCCACTGCATGAATGGTTTTGACTTCACCCCCCGGTGAGGCTGGCTATAATAAAATGCGCCGTCGCTTCGTCGATGTCGCTGTTTTGACTTCACCCCCCGGTGAGGCTGGCTATAATCATGTCCGCCTCCATGTCGCTGATCAACTCGTTTTGACTTCACCCCCCGGTGAGGCTGGCTATAATGCGGTCCACTCTCCACCCCTCCGCGCTGCGGTTTTGACTTCACCCCCCGGTGAGGCTGGCTATAATAACCAACTCCAGCACCCGGCACACGTCTGCGTTTTGACTTCACCCCCCGGTGAGGCTGGCTATAATGGACCTTGATGAGAAGCATGTGATTGTGCTGTTTTGACTTCACCCCCCGGTGAGGCTGGCTATAATAAACCAGCCGACAAGCCCACTGCCCTTTTGGTTTTGACTTCACCCCCCGGTGAGGCTGGCTATAATACCCGAGAAGAAAAACTGAACCTCATCTATGTTTTGACTTCACCCCCCGGTGAGGCTGGCTATAATCAGCGCCGAGATCAGCCGCACGCTGTCTGAGTTTTGACTTCACCCCCCGGTGAGGCTGGCTATAATATCCGAGCAATTCCTCAACAACAAAGACCTGTTTTGACTTCACCCCCCGGTGAGGCTGGCTATAATGCGCGAGCAGCACGGGCTTTTTCGGCACCTGTTTTGACTTCACCCCCCGGTGAGGCTGGCTATAATTTCCTCCGGAGACAGCCCAAAGCCCCACACGTTTTGACTTCACCCCCCGGTGAGGCTGGCTATAATAGGACTTGCTGAATCCCTTGGGGTTCAGCATAATCCGCCCTGAAATTCATCCATTGATCAGAGCCATTTCTCACCGGGGGGTGAAGTCTTAACTGATCAAGCACCCATCGGACCTCTGCCTGGCACGTCCGATGGGTGCTTCTTTTTCAAATCGCAGCCCGACTTGGAAACGCAGCGTTCTCGTCACTCCCAGAACTCAATCTGCTTGGGAATGTCAGGATCCACCGCCCGCCGTCCCTGCTGGTAATTTCTGCCGATGACTGTCACGCTTTTCTTCCACTGCTCATCCGTCATGAACATCATTCGTACGTTGCCTGCCTCCGGCACAAAGGCCTGCACCTTGGCCATGTGTTTTTCCAGATGCTCATGGCTCACACAGGGCCGAGCATAGACGGAAAACTGAATCATGAGATAGCCCTCATCCAGCAGATTGTTGCGGAAGCGCGTCGCCTCCTTGCGCTCACGATCCGTGATCACCGGCAGGTCAAACATGACGAGAATCCATCCCATGCGAAAAGGGCTTTGTTTCATGCTGGTTCCAAGTGATGCAGGCACTCTTGCCTGCACTTCTGTGTGGCTTCTCATGCGGCCCACAGCGGCCGCATCTCTCATCATCACGTCAGCTCCGGCACCCAGAAGGCCTCCGCATCCATCGCGGCATAGCTCCGGGTCAGGCTGGACGCACAGGCATCAATGGCGTCCATCAGTTTCAGCGAATAGCGCTCGTGCTGCACGCGGCGCTCCCGCAGTTCCGTCCCCACCTTCTTGCACCAGAGCTTCATCGTCGGCTCAGGCTCCGTCATGAACTCCGCCAGCAGGCAGTCCACCAGCGGTCGGAATGCCTCCATCACGTCATACACCAGTGGGTCACTCTGGTAGCGCGTGGTATGGTGCACACCCAGGCTCGGCGTCAGCCCATGCACGATCAGCGACCGGTGACACAACGCCGCCAGCACCGTGTAGCCATAGTTCAGCATCTGGTTCGGCGCCGTGTTCTCCTTGCGGTCCCGGCTCGTGGCACTCCAGCCGATGCTCGGAAAATAAAGCTGCCAGTACCGCTTCGCACAGTTCCCTTCATCAATGTCCTTCTGCTCCAGCGCCCGTTCCAGATGCGCGCTGCGGATGTCCCACCGGTGCAGCACCTTCGTCTGGTTCACCGTCTTGCCGCGCAGCATCCGCGTCCACAGCTTCTCATTCAGCCTGCGGGGCCTCGTGCACTGGTTCATGAACGCCTTCGCATCAATCACCCGCGCCAGCGGCGCAGTCACACCGCAGGGCTGGTAGCTCTCGTTGCAGTGCAGGATGATCCCATCCTGCTCCACCACGCTGCTGATGAAGTTTGAGCTCATCATCACCCCACGCGCCGCGATCACCACCGCCCGCAGATCCTCCAGTGGCATCCGTCGTGGCTGCGCATCCTCCGCCGCCTTGCAGGTGACAAACCCGCGTTCTTTGCCCAGCATGGCACCATGCTGGAAGACGTGTAGGATGTGGTAGCTCATAAAGTTCTTTTCAATCAGCACGTTTAAAACCAGCCTGAAGCATTTTCCCAAGATTGATGGGTTCTGAAACAAGGCCCGTTTGATTTGTCACCTCTGCACGCCCATCGGACCAAATGCTGTTCAACAAATAGCGCCCTGGTAGAAGCGGCGTCTTCGGATGCGCCACAGCCGCAGACAGTTCCACCGTGCATCCTGATTCAAAGAACTGACCATCCTGGATGCCCATGCTGCGCAGTTCACGCTGAATGACTGCTTCGGATTGAAAGGCATACACCGGCCTGACCACCGCACGTTTTTTATCCGGCTCCTTCCTGGTCGGCGCGGCTTCCCAGTACACAAAGTAGCCCCGGTGCATCTCCCCACGCCGCAGTTGTCGCGTGCCGTCCTTGGACAGGTCATGGTACTCGTCCGTCGCATTCGCCTTCGTTTTTGTCATCAGCACCTTGATGACTTTCGGTCCGCGCCCGCCGATGCGGTAGTTCGCACACCACGCTTTCCATTCTTCCACCGTAAACCTCGGCTTGGCAGCAAGGAATGCCTCTACCTCCTTGCGGATGGCCTTTTCAACGATCCTGTGCGTCTCCGCCTTGTCCACCGGCTTGAGGGATTCCTTGCCATTCGCTTCCTTGAGCAGCAGCGAAACCAGCTTTTCCCGCCCTACGGCAAAGGCACAGCCCTTGATCACACGCTCGCCGTAGGCCGTGGCTTCCAGCCGGGGAGGAGAAAGGTGCTCATTGCTTGGCTGCACCCTGGCAAGCTGGGCGGCAAAAAAGCCGGGCGGATTCACATCCACAGGCGGAGGAAAACGGAACCACTTCTCCTTGCTCTCATTCTGCGCCCAGCCTGGAATAAAAGCCAGCACCATGGCGTCCAGCGCATGATGCCGGTCGTCATCACGGTTCTTCTTCTCGGCCTCTTCTTCACTCACGCCTTCTGCGGCCAGGAGGCTGTTCAGCTTGTACTTGCGGCGGATGCGCGCCGTCAGCCCGCCAGAGATGATCGTCACGCGCTTCCCGCGTTCATCACTGCCGTTTTTCCATCCGAAATGCAGGCCTGCCAATGTCTGCGCCAGCTTGGCAATCCAGGCTGTCTCCGCCAGTGCGGTGTATTTATCCGCCAGTTCAGGAGCCTCCGGCAGCAGCAGCAGCCTGACCTTTTTATTCCGCAGAGCGGTCTGCCGGCTCTTCACACGGCCCACATACGCATCCCAGCCATCAGTCTCAGACAGCCATTGGAATGGCGTGCGCTTTCCCTTTTCGTCATTGGCAGTTTTCGTCGTGAGGATGTAATTCACCGCCGCATCCGGCCCGCCCTGGCTGCGCGGCACGATGTGGTCAATCTCATATTCATCGAGTGCGGTCTCGACGAGTGGTGTGCCCTTGTAGAGACAGATGCCTCCTTGCAGGCGGAGCATCTCCATCTTCAGTCCGGCACTCCGCTCGGTGGCCCCTGCCGCCTCAGCATCGCTGCGCGCTTGCTGGCGTTGCTTCTCCCGGTCTTTGAGAAACCTCCGATATTCGATCAGCGCCTTCTCCCCCATGAAATCTTCCCTCACAAACTCGATGGCGATCTTCTCAGGTTCACCGAACTGCGATTCCATCCATTGCAGGCGTTTCCAGAACGCCCCCAGGCGATGCCTGACGATAGGATCGTTCTGTGAGCCGATCAGTTCAAGGATGGCGGCAGAGGAATCACCTGTGCGCTGTGACAACGCCTCCAGCTTTTGATTCGGCACATAGATGCCTTCCCAAGTGCCGCCCATGTCGAGCAGGAATTTCAAATCCGCTTCCACCAGTCCCCTGTGTGGGTCAGTGTTGCCATTGAGTCGCTTCACTTCCGCAGCATGGAACACCTGCGGTGTCTGTCCTGAAAGAACGAGGCGCTTCAAAATTTCCAAAGCCGGACGGCAAAAGCGGCTGCGCCCGGCCATTTTGGGGGCAGCCACATCCAAACTCGGCGGCACAGGAACAGCCCCAATGCCCGAGCAAAACTTCCGCCACTGCGTTTCAGTTAGCTTCCAGCCCTTCTCCCTGTAAGCATCAAACACCTGCCCGATCTCCGCCGCCGTCAGGCCGCTTTGCAGCGTGGTGCCCCGCTGCACACGCATGTTCTTGAGTTTCATGAGGAAGGTGACCTCTTGCGGCAGCGTTCCTCGCTCACCATGGGCTTTCTGCTCGTCGCTGCGCACCTTGCACACATTGAAGCGCGGCATGAGGGTGCATTTCTCAATGATGCGATTGTCAAAACGTGGAATCTTCTGCCCCAGCACGCCCTGCCAGTCAGAGTTGCTGCCTTCCCGCAGCTTGAACTGCGCTCTCTCGCTTTTGTAATACGAGGCGTACGCCTTCCCTGCGGGTCCATAAAGGACATACCATGCCTTGTTGGCAAGCGCAGGAATCTGTCGTCCCGCCGCCTCCACGAGGAGCCGAATTTCACGCTCGACCAAATGACGCGGAAGGATGCGATTGCGCGTGCTTTCCGCATGGTGGTCGATGCGCTCTTTCAGCTCATCCGGCTGCTTTGGATCCCACAGCCCCATTTTCCAAGCATCAAAATAACATGGCAGATGGTGCTCAGGATCGGCAGACATAACGGCAAGCTCCGTTTCAAAGTCATGCATGCGCTTCAGCGTGCCCGCATCGTCATCATCCTTGTCCTCCTTGCGCATGCGTCGGTTCTCGCGCGTCTTCCAGGCAATGTCCGGGTCATACCCCCGCTTCTGGATCGCCGAATGCAGTGCCTTGTAAATCTGCCATGGCTCCAGTTTCTCACCGCGCAGCAGCTTGATGCGCAGCAGGCAGGAGGTGTAGCAGGTATCGTCACCCTTTGGCGGAAACTCGCGCTCCAGTCTTTCATCCCCTTCACGGATGAGCTTCCACTTCCCATCCACCTTCCCCACGCGGCGTCCCACCAGAGGTTCCAAGCCCGCAGCTTTCCACACCTCATCCAGCCACGCCTCACGCGCCTTGTGCGCCTGCCGCGTACGCAACATGCGGCGGCGGCTCGCCGCCTCCTTCGTCGAGGCAAATTCAGCCGGAATGAGCAGCGAAGCCACATGGTCGAACTTCCTCTCCTCCACATTCCAAACCGCCTCGCCAATACTCCCCTTGCCCAAGTCGAATGCCCAGATCGTGCTCATATGAAAGGCATAGATTAGCGGGGACCAGCTAAAGAACAAGCAGGTAAAAACACTTAAACGCCACCCTCAATCCTTAAGCAACACCAGCTCAAAAACCGTCATCCCCTCCTCCCCTTCCTCATCAACCTCATCTCAGCGGCTAAAATTCCGGCACCTTCACCTCCGTCCCCTCCTCCATTCCTTTGCTCCTCATTCCTTTGCTCCTCATTCCTTTGCCAATAACACCCCCTCTCTCCTCACCCAGAACAACCAAATCCACAGCCACCTCCGGCTCCCCATTTTCTGATCCTCTTTTATCAGCGTCTTATTAGCGTCCCATCAGCGGTTAAATAATCCGTGCCATTCACGCAGCACACCCGCACTCCCAGCGCCCTCCGGAACCCGCCCCCCTTTTTGCACCCTTCTTGCGCCTCTTTGCGGCCATCCCTCCCTGTTCTCCTCCTCCGGCATTCTCCTCGGCGTTCCCAACTCGGCGGTGTAAAATCAGTCCTTCCCCGACGTCCTGCCTTCCGCTCTCTCGTCAAACGGAAGATCACCCGCATGATCGCGAACAAGCACCACATAGTTCACGCGTCGCGCGGCGGGAACCAGAATGAACTCCCAGGCATTGAGGTTGCTGTGCCCCAGCAGCATCATCGGGGCTGGATGCGGCTCCTTGGACAAATCCACATCTCCCAGATGGACCCATGGATGCAGAGCCACATGCTCAATCATCCGCGTCAGACCATTGAGCCGAATGAACTCCTGCACATCCGCATCCGACTTCAAATCAATCGTTCCAAGATACACCACCTCCGTCGGATGCTCCACCGCGCTCATCACCGCGCCCGCCGGAACCTTCACCCCCGTCATCCTCGCCATCTCCTTCCATCCCGCCGGGCGACCCGACCAAAACCACGCCAGCACCACCGCACCTAGAAGCGCGAGCGCAATCAGACAGCCTCGGGAGGTGTGAGTCATAGAGTCAGAAAAGGAACCGGTTCACGCATGCATGCCATCATCATCGCGCCCCAACCACCGTCAATGGGTCCTTCCCCTCATTCCTTTTTACCCCGTTTTTTTGCGATTCTTTGCGGCCAACCTCCGGCTCCGCATTTTCTAATCCTCTCTTATCTGCGGTCCCATCAGCGGTTGCTGGAGGAAGGGCCTTTCCTCAAGGGCAGCCTGGAGGCGGGCTGCGGCTGATGCTGACATGTCAGGATACACCGGCGTGGTGCTGTTTGGGGATCTGGCGCAGTGCGAGTGGCGCTGCTGCTGCTGAAGCTGATGCGCAGCAGTGGGCACCGTTTTGGTCTGATGGTAGAACGCATCCTAAGCTGATGAAGCTCGTGATGGCGCAGGCGGGTGGAGAGGCTAGCGAGCGGGAGTTCTGGATCGTGCCGACGGTGGCGGTGACGCAGACGGCGCGGTGAGTCACCCGTGGCGCATGTGGGCGTAGAGGGTGTAGCCTGCGGCGGCCATGCCTGTGAGTGCGGCGGGGATGTAGAGGGTGTTGTAGGAGTAAACGTCGAAGAGCAGTGTGCCGAGCACGCCGCCGAGCATGAAGGAGCCGACGAGGGTGGCGTAGAGCCGGACGCGTTTGGCATCCACGCTGAGGCCGCGCAACCAGTGGCCGAAGGCGGCGCCGAGATCGGTGAACATGCCGGAGACGTGGGTGGTGCGCAGGACGGCGCCGCTGTAGGTGCTGGCCATGGCGTTTTGCAGGCCGCAGGCGGCGGAGGCAAAGTAGCTGGCGAGGCCGTTGTTTGAGCGCATGAGGGACGCGGCGACCATGAGGAGCAGGCTTTCGATCAAGAGCGCCACGCCGTAACGCCGCCCGAGTTTGAGCGCATCTTTCTGCACGATGAAGCCGCTGAGCGCAGCGCCGGCCACAAAGGAGAGCAGCACCATGCCGAGGTCCGACACGGCCGCGAGGTCATGGTGCGCTACGGCGAGGGTGAAAAGCGTGGTGCTGCCGGTGACGTGGGTGACGGCCTGGTGGGCGTAGCTTTTCAGGCCCACGGCATTGACCATGCCGGCGTTTGCCGCCAGCAGAGCGCCGCCTGCCCAAGCCCATCGTTCAAGTTTGTGAATCATGCCATTGCTGCTTCCCCCGCCAGCGCGAAACCGAATGACCGCGTGCAGGCGGCGGCACTTTACACTCCATGCGGCTGGCGTCCGGTGAAAAATCCACCTCTCCATAATGAAAGCGATGCTCAGCCCTGCACCTAGCCATGGCAAGCAGGATGCCGATTGACTCAGGCGTGGCGATTCGACTAGGATTTTCTTAAATCCAGACTTTTGATTGAAGATAAATCCAAGCCATGCGTTCAACCCCCAGCCGCCTGTCCGCATGAAATCGCACACTGCTCTCCTTCTTTGTCTGCTGCTGCCTGTTTTACTCTTTGGCGCGGATGCGGCCAAGGTGGGTGCGCTGGGCAGCGCGAGTCGCATGTTGTTTGAGGGCAACAAGACCTTCACGGCGGAGGATCTCCATCGGGGCCTGCGCACGCACGGGGACTGGCTGCTGGCGGCACACCCGGAGGCCCCGCTGGCGGACTATGTGCAGGCCACGCGGGCGGCGCTGCTGCGCGGCTACCAGCGTGCGGGGTTTCCGCAGGTGCAGATCACCGAGACGCGGTGGCTGACGGATCCGCAGCGGCTGCTGTGCGTGATCGCTGAAGGGCCGCGCTACATGGCGGGGCCGGTCACGGTGACGGGGGCGGAGTCGGTGCCGGCGGCACAGATCATCGCCAGACTGACCACGAAGGAGAAGAAAGCGGCGGATGATTCCAGCAAGAAGGACAAGCCGGAGGAGCAGAAGACGCCGCCCACTTTGGTGGATGTGTCAGAGACGTATGCACCGGGCCTTTCCATCAAGACGAAGGGAAGCGAGGTCGCGGACGCTGACTCGAAGGAGATCGCGTGGGAGATTGGCAAGCCCGCCGCGTTGGATGCACGCCGTCCCGTTGATCTGCAGGCCATGGTGGTGAAGCAGCTTGCCAAGGTGGGGCGGATGCAGGCCAAGGTGGAGGTCAAAACCGTGCTGGATGACACCGCGCACACCGCCGCCCTGCACGTGGATATTCTTTCGGAAGGACCGGCGGCGGTGCTGGCGGGGATCACCTGCACGGGGCTGAAGCGCGACTCCGAGGCGGCGCTGCTGAAGTACCTGGGGCTGGAGAAAGGCCGGCCGTTTTTGTCCGGGCAGGTGAAGGAGATCGAGGACCGGCTGCTGAGCAGTGCCCGCTACACCTCCTACAAGGTGACGACCACTCCGCGCAAGACGGACCAGCC
Source organism: Prosthecobacter sp. Pr1 (assembly GCF_057652315.1). Taxonomy (NCBI): domain Bacteria; kingdom Pseudomonadati; phylum Verrucomicrobiota; class Verrucomicrobiia; order Verrucomicrobiales; family Verrucomicrobiaceae; genus Prosthecobacter; species Prosthecobacter sp. Pr1. The sequence goes on from NZ_JBYFBS010000008.1 coordinate 178,833, forward strand.
GGAGATGGACCTGAAGCTGGAGCTGGTGGAAATGCCCGAGGCGCCCAAGCTGGGCGAGCCGCTGAACGCCACGTGTGAAACCCTGCTGAAGGCGCGGGACTGGTGCAATGAGCTGATGCGCAGCGGCAACGAGGATCTGGTGGTGACGCTGTACTTCCAATCCAAGAAGGAGCCCAGCGGAGAGATGGTCATCATCTACAATTCGCAGCGCGGACTGCAGGTGACGCTGACGGTCCTTGACGATGCAGAGGGCCGGAAAAATCCGCGCCGCTACACGCTGCGATACACTCCGGGGGAAGTGACCGCCTGCTTTTCGGCGCATGACGGCGCAGTCAGGCAGTGGCTGCGGCAGCCGCTGGGAAGGACCTTGAAGACGAGTCTGTTTGTGAGGATCGAGACGGATGAACCGAAGGACAACCGCACGACCGGCAAGGTCAACTTTGGCGGAGCATGGGGGACGAAGGAGGGAAACGGGCTGCTGGACTTCGAACTGACGATGAAGCCGGCGGCTGCGCTGCTGAACAGCCTGAAGTACGCGGATCAGTGGGAGCACAAGGATGGCGTGCTGGTGATGAAAACGGAAACGGCGGACGGCCAGGGAAAGTACGGCGCCGTCATCGACGAGGCCACGGGTCGCCTGCGCGAGCTCGGGAACGGCAAGGGAATGTGGAACAAGGATCATACGGAACTTTCCCGGTTCAGCCTCACCACGGCCAAAGGGGCATGGGACAAGGCCACGCAGGAGCTGGAGGCGCAGACCGCCGGCGTGGCGAACAGCTATGAGCCCGGGGAGGGCTTTGCCTCCTGGGCAGGCTGGCTGACGGCGGGCTTTCTGAACGCGGGCTTTGGCAAGACGGCTGCGCTGACGCCGGAGGAGGTGGCGCGGCGCACGACCGCAGCACGGGACCTCGGGCGCGGGGTGGACATTTCGATGACGCAGCTTTCCAGCGCCTTCACCGGCACAGAAGATGCCCGATTTCACGTGCCGGACGCACCTGACAAGCCGCGCACGACGAGGACCAGCACCACGATGATTGCGCAGATCGGCCTGGCGATCGTGGACAGCGTGGTGAGCGAGGGGAGCTGGCCCTGGCTGCTGGCGCGGGAGGTGTACTACAGCACGGCGGGGCGGAATGAGTACACCGGCCGCATTTTGCAGCAGGTGCAGCAGGACCCGGAGCTGGGGCCGGTGGGCTGCTACTTTGCGGCCTCTCTGCTGGACTGGACGCTGCCTGCGTCTGCGGGTGAGTTCCGCGAACTGGCGCTGAGCAAGATGACGGCGGCAGATTTCCGCAAGGACTGGGGACTGCTGGTGCAGAACTGCAGTGCGCGCAAGCGCACGGCCATGGCGGAGCTGCTGGAGAAGGTGCGGGCGGGCGGGCAGAGCCCGGAGACTGATCTGCTGCGCGAGGTGTTTGGCGGTGCGGAGGCTGGCACGAAGATCGGCTTCACCTCGATGATGGAGTCTTTTTTGCAGGAGCTGCGCCGTGAGCCGGACCGCACGCTGGCCACTGCCACGACGGCAGCGATGGACAGGATGTGGGATGAAACGCTCTCCGGCTTGCTGCGCGAAAAGCTGACGCCGAAGGGCGGTGATGGCAAGGCGGTGGATGCGGCGCGGGTGGCCGCAATGGTGGGTGGCACGGAGGTGATCCGCAAGGAGGTGGAAGTAGCGCTGGAGCTGTTCCGCAAAAATGCCGCCGCAGCCAAATCAGGGGCCACGGAGGCGGAGCTGGAGGAGGCGGCGCTCAAGAGCCAAATCGAGGTGGCGCTGCTGCATGCGGCCTTCAAGGCCATGGGCAACAACGTCACCACCGAGCAGATGGACGAGGACGTGCGCCAGTTCGTGGCCCGCAGTTTCAAAGGCAGCCAGCCGCGCTTTTTGATGCAGCTGGCCAAGGACGGGTACACGCTGGAGGAATATCGCGCGATACGCGAAAAGAACCTCGTCGCGCCACTCATGAAGCAGAAGATCCGGGGGATGGCTCCTGCGCCGACGGAGGAGGAGATCGCCCGGCAGATGGAGAAGAACAACGCGCCACCGGAGCGGCAGGTGAAGCTGCACACGCTCTCCATCCTGAAACAATCCGGCGGCCAGAGCGAGGTGCAGCAGCGCAAGCTGGCGGATGACGTGCATGCGAAGCTCAAGGAGGGGCAGGACTTTGAAGCGCTGGCCAAGAAACATTCCGCCGACAGTCGTGCCGCAGACGGCGGCACCATGGACTGGATGAACGCCATCGCGCTCAGCCCGGCGATCTCCGGGCCGCTCACTGGCATGGAGCCCGGAGGAATCAGCGGGGTGGTGGACATCGGCAGTGCGTGGATCATCGTGAAACTCGATGCAGAGCGCATGCTTAGCAAGACGGCGGAGGAACGGCGGCAGGAGGCCACGGCGGTGCTGAAGCAGCAGAAGGCGACCGATTTTTACAATGCGTGGCTGAACAATGTGCGGGGGAAGATCAAGGTGCAGATCCTGCCGCTGCCGGAGGCGAAGGGTGGGAAGTGAGGAGGAAGCGGCGATTTTCCTCCGGGTGGAAAGGCCAAGCGGAGGCATGGGGACGGAGCGTGCTATTGAGAACCGCACATCAGGGGGGATTCTTCATCAGCACTTCAAAAATCGACAATCATTGCTCATCAATCGTCAATCGCGCACATCCAGAACATTCTGACGCCGGAGGATTGATGATTGTCGAGCAATCGATTTTTGATTTTCGAAGTTTCAGACATTCGCGTGTCACTTCACGATGTCAGGCTTGATAAAACAAGCCATGGGCCGGGCATGTGCGCCACATGTCACCAAAAGGTTCTTGCGCCGGGCTACTATTTGGTTATTTAGCCAAATAACCAATTGATACCAATGCCTGCAAGCAAGACAGTCTCCAGCAAACGAGCCGCCGTGATCAAGGCGCTGGCGCATCCGTCGCGCCTGCTGATCGCGGAGGCGCTGATGGACGGGGAGATGTGCGTGTGCGACCTGAAGGACCTGGTGGGCGCGGACATGTCCACCGTATCCAAGCACCTGAGCATGATGCGCCAGGCCGGGGTGCTGGTGTCTGACAAGCGCGGGCTGAACATTTATTATCGTCTGGCCTGCGACTGCCTGGGGGATTTCCTGCGCTGCCTGGACCAGCTGGCGCCGAAGAAAGCCACCACCAAACCCTGCTGCTAACTGCTTTTTCCTACCATGAACATCACCGAATTTCTCTCCCACCTGAACGCGCATGCTGACAAGCCGCTGCTGTTTGTACTGCCGGATGGCGGCATGATCCCCGCGCACTATCACGTCACGGAAGTGGGCCATGTGATGAAGAACTTCATCGACTGCGGAGGCACAAGGCGCACGCTGGAGACCTGCCTGCTGCAGACGTGGGTGCATGATGATGTGGACCACCGGCTGCTCTCTGGCAAGCTGGCGGCGATCTTTGACCGCGCGGACGATGTGCTGCCGCACCACAATCTGCCGGTGGAGATTGAATACGAGGACGGCGTGGTGGCGCAGTTTCCGGTGGAGAGCGCGGAGGTCATCGATGGCGCGCTGGCGTTTCATCTGGGGCTGAAGCACACGGACTGCCTGGCGCGCGGGATCTGCCTGCCGGGTGAGTGTGCGCCTGCGCCGAAAATTGAGGCGGCGGCTTCCTGCTGCACGCCGGGGTCCAAATGCTGCTGAAAGACTGCCATGAAAAAACTCCTCGCTGAATTCCTCGGCACGTTCACGCTCGTCTTTGCGGGCACGGGGGCCATCGTCATCAATGCCGCGAGCCACGGGGCCATCGGGCATGCGGGCATTGCGCTGACCTTTGGGCTGGTGGTGCTGGCGATGATTTATACTTATGGTGATGTGAGCGGCGCGCATTTGAACCCTGCGGTGACGCTGGCGTTTGCGGTGGCGCGGCGCTTTGCGTGGCGGGAGGTGCCGGGGTATCTGGGTGCGCAGATCAGCGGTGCGCTGGCTGCCAGCCTGCTGCTGCGGGTGCTGTATCCGCAGGATGCCACGCTGGGAGCGACGCTGCCGGCGGGATCTGAGATGCAGAGCTTTGTGCTGGAACTGGTGCTGACGGCGATGCTGATGCTGACGATTTTGAGCGTGTCCACCGGGGCCAAGGAAAAGGGCATCACGGCAGGGATTGCGATCGGTGGTGTCATTGCGCTGGAGGCGATGTTTGCGGGTCCGGCCTGCGGAGCGTCGATGAATCCGGCGCGGTCGCTGGCGCCTGCGCTGGTCTCCGGGCACCTGGAGCATCTGTGGCTGTATCTCGCCGCGCCGGTGCTCGGTGCGCTGCTGGCGGTGCCGCTGTGCATGGGCGTGCGTGACAGCGGCTGCTGCGGTGGCCGGTGCGCGCCCGATGCCAAATGATTTTCCTTTTTTAAACACTTCATCCTACCCCCATGAAACACCCCACCATTCTCATTCTCTGTACGGGCAACTCCTGCCGATCCCACCTTGCTGAAGGCATCCTGCGCCGCGCGCTGGGCGAAGGCTACACGGTGGCCAGCGCTGGTTCCAAGCCTGCGGGCTATGTGCATCCTCTTGGCATCAAGGCGATGGCGGAGATCGGCATCGACATTTCGGGGCATCATTCGAAGCATCTGAATGAGTTCCTCAACCAGGACATCGAAACGGTGATCACGGTGTGCGGCAATGCGGATCAGGCCTGCCCGATGTTTCCCGGCCAGGTGAACCGGCACCACTGGGGCTTTGATGATCCTGCGCATGCCACGGGCACGGAGGAGGAGCAGATGGAGGTCTTCCGCCGGGTGCGCGATGAGATCCGCGCGGTGTTTGAGTCCTATGCCTCGGGCCGGCAGAATCAGGCGGCGCTGGCGAAGACGGTGCCTGCGCTGGCTGCCCAGGCGTACAGCGACGGGCATCAGGATGAGAACAAGAAGAAGTGAACAGGAGGCTGCAGCCATGAATTTTTTGAGACTTTGCGGAACTGAAGGAGTGAGGAGGCACGAGGCACGTGCCGCCTCCGTTCGTGCTTGTGGATACCACTTTATGGTATTTTTAATACTTGCCGCTGGCACAGTGTTTGGGACACCGACGGGGCTGAACAACATTCCCACGGCGGACACGGTGCCGCACCGGACGGTGGCGGCGCAGTACTTCAGCAGCTTTGGCGGGGCGAACCAGTTCGCCACGAGCGGGCCGGGAAAAACCTCGGACTGGGCGGGCTTCAAGACAGGCTGGGATTTCAAGCCGCTGCATGTGGAGTGGGGTCTGGACAGCGCACTGGGGACGGGCTACTCGGGGCCGCTGGTGTTTCAGACGAAGGCGCGGATTCAGCCGTGGGAGGACGGGATGTTTGCGCTGGGTGTGGCCGGTGTGGCGCTGACGGACACGCGACGTGCGGGCGATCCTTTTACTTACGCGATGCTGTGGCATGATTTTCATCTGCTGCGTGTGCATGCGGGCTACGGTTTGCAGACGCATGGGGACAGCTGTCTTTTCGGCGTGGACCGGACGTGGAAGGTCTTTGAGCGGAGTTTGAATCTGAACGCGGACCTGGTGCAGACGCGCAATCAGCATGGGGTCATCACGGCGGTGGGAGCGAAGTATGATCTGAGCCGGCACATTGTGCTGGAAACGTGGGCGAACTTTCCGGATCGGGACCGTGTGAGCGTGATCGCGAAGATCAACTTTGTATTCACGTTTTAGGCACCCGTTCCTTTCAGCCTTTTCCATAGCTGAGCTCAGGATTGAGCTATCTCCCCACTCCACATCCATCTACTTCGTCCTGGAGTGTGGCAGCGTTGAATGTCGTTTTCGAGAGTTTCGTTGCGAGGGTGGACTGCTGCGGAAGGTGGACGGTATATTTTGTCAAGTATTTGCACACTGACCCCATTTTGAGATTGTGGCGGTGACGCGGTTATGAGCGGACACATCGTGCTGGTAACGTGGGCGAAGTTTCCGGATCGGAGCCGGGGGAGCGTGATCGCGAAGGTCAACTTTGTGTTCACGTTCAGGAACGGCGCAACCGAGTCACTGCGGTGTCTGGGGCGGCGGAGAGGCAAAGCGAGCGCGTGCGGGAGCGGCCGAGGTGGAGGGTGAAGGCTCTGACACCGGCGGCGGCGCAAACTGGCGGGAGGCGACCACTGCGGAGGATGGAGCAGGGCCGGGCTTGGTCCCTGGCAGAGGAACCGAAGGTATGACGAGCGTTTTGTTCGCAGACTTTCCAGCAGGTTTTGCGGCAGCCATACGGCTGGTTTCAGCGGCGGAGACTTGAGCGAGGTAGTTCGAATCGTAAGTGAGCATGGCGGCTTCCGAACCGAGCACCACGTCCACCTGACATTCCTTGCGGCTGCTGGAGAGATGAAAGGACTTCAGGTGCATGCCACTCTGAGCGGGCAGGTCTTTGCGCAGGATGATGCGTTCGTTGGTCTTGGTGTTGACGACGACGATGGTGGGATTGTCCGCCGCGCCGTAGTGGGCTCCGATGGCGAGATCTCTGGCAAAGGAATCCTGGGCGGCGATGGGCGCGACGGTTTTCAGGGTGAATGGATTTTTGCTCCATCCGGCCTCATAACGTGATGCGGGGTATGCCTGCGGGGGCGTGAACACGGCGGGATCCTCTGCGTGAATCACTCCGAGGTGAGCCAGCAGAAAGAGGAGATGGAATCCGTGTCTGGGCGGCATTGTGGCAAAAGTGGCAGATACACCGGCATCGAAGCCTTCCAGACCAAGACTTCAATGTGACATCTTTGTTCCAGAGTGAGTTTTGACAGGTCTGGCGGGAATGCATGAATCCGTGGGGTTTCCTATGAAATCATTCCACCCGATGCTGTACGGCCTGATGTTGCTCGCGTTCCTGACTTTCTCCCGGGGAACTGCCGCTGAGGATGTCGATGTGGACGAGGATGTGAAGAGGCACACCCTGGTGCAGGTGGGAGAGACGGCCCCGGACTTCAATGGCAAGACAACCGATGGCCGGACGATGACGCTCTCTGCGCTGAAGGGCAAAGTGGTGGTGGTGTATTTTTTCTCCACCCAGGTGGCGCCGTGCATCGCCGAGATGAAACACCTTCAGAGCGAGGTGTACGAGAAGCTTCGGAACAGAGATGATTTTCAACTGATCGGCATCGGCTTCGGCAAGGGCAGCACACGGGAGGAACTGGTCATTCTCGGAGGCGAGAACAAGTTCACCTTTCCGCTGGTGCCTGATCCGGGCCGGCAAATTTACGAACGCTACTTCACGAAGTATGCGCCACGCACGGTGGTGATCGGGAAAACGGGCGTCATCCGGCATCTTGCCAGCGGGTACCATGAATTGACCAGCATCCCCAAGCTGCAGGCTGCGCTGGCACGTGAACTCGCGGTCAACACCCCTTGATGGGGGTGACTGCCATGCGTGGCCCGAGCCGTGGCAATGTTACAGAACATTAACAATAAAGCGCTGATTCCGCAGCCCGCGCCGCCTTAACGCATGGGGCGTTTGCACACTGCTGCCATGAAGCATTTTCCTCCTCTCATTTTCACTCTGACGTCCTCGATGACACGAGCGATCACGAGTGCTGTGAGACTGCTGAACCGGTGTCCAAATCGTCACCCTCAACCGCTAGATTCACACTCAACGCTTAGCTACAGCACGCTCGTCGGCGAAAGGCGATGAGCGCTCTTTTTCAAACTTGGAGCAATCATTTCACAACAACCGACAAACCCACACATACCAATGCTAATCAAAACCAAACACTTCCTCACCATGCTTGTCGTGGCTGGAATTTCAGCGGCAGCCATTCCGTCCAAGGCTGCCACCTTCGTTGCCGGGGATCTCCTCCTCGGCTTCCGTGCCACTGGCGGCACAGGCTCAACTTCGAACCTGATCGTCGATCTCGGTCTGGCCACGGGTTATCGTGACGCCACCTCCAACATCGCCTCCGTGGTGGACATTGGCTCCCTGCTGGTCAGCACCTATGGTTCGGACTGGGCCACGCGCTCTGATCTGTCCTGGGGTATTGTCGGCGCCCGGACCAACAGCACCATCAGTGCTGCGGTGGGCGGAGACCCCGCCAGAACGGACTACCTCTCAGCCGCGCAGAGCACCATCACCCCGGGGACCCAGCAGTCCACGGCCTGGGTTGTCGGGAGTGCGGGACGAGCAGACACCACGGCGGACATTCTCGGCCTCGGGGTCGCTTATGCCGCAGCCCCTGGCACCACCAGCGCGGTTCTTAACTCCACGGATGCAGGAAGCTGGTCGACCAACAACAGCGGTTCGGATTCCTTCCGAGTCGGCGGCACCATCGAAGGCAACTTCGCCAATGGCGCCTCTGGCACGGCACTGGACCTCTATCGTGTGCTGAACACCAACACAGGTGCCAATCCGACGGGAACCGTCGGCGTGGGCTCCTATGAAGGCACCTTCACCATCAGCAGTGCTGGTGTGGTGGGTTTCACTGCGGCAGAAGCAGTGCCTGAGCCCAGCCGTGCAATTCTCGCCGCCGTCGGCCTGGGTGGTCTGCTGCTCCGCCGCCGTCGCAGCGTGAAAGCTTGAGATGACACTCCCTATTTCCACAAATCATACACCTTTCTCTTTTTTAACTTACTCATGAAATCTTTTTTTAAACTCTCCGTGGGCGTGCTCGCCCTCGCCCTCGCCCAGCAGGCTTCTGCTGACGTGACCATCCGCCTCACCGGATCCACCGCCTTCCGTTCGGGTGCCCACAAGGGCATCATCGCCATGATGGGCGGTGAAACGAACTGCAAAATCGCGACCGGGGCCCTCCCTGACAGCAACGGCAATCCCGTGGCAACCGCGCAAACGCAGGGCAGCTACGAAGGCGCCGACTTCTCCACCATCCAGGGAACGGCCACCGGCATCAGCGGCATTACCACCGTGCAGTGCTGCTGGACTGGCTCCGCCACGGGTGTCAAGGACGTTGCTCAGCAGCTCGACCTCACCTTCATCCCGGCCAGCGCGCTGCCTGCCAGCAATGGCTACGCCAACATTGCCGTCAGCCAGAGCCCAACCCAACTCGCCAAGGCCAACTTTGCGTTTTCCGATGTGTTCCAGTCATCCACCCCCACAGCCTCCCCTGCGCTGGTGGACAACAAGCTGGCGATCATTCCGTTCTGCTGGGTCGCCAACAAAGGCACCACGAACTTCACCAACATGACACAGCAACTGGCGCGCACGCTCTACGTCAACGGCTACGTTCCGAAGAGCCTCGCCACCGGCAACGCCGCAGATACGGACTATGTGCTCATGGCGGGCCGTGACAACGGCTCCGGCACCCGCATCACTTCACTGGCTGAGACCAAGTACGGTGCCTTCACGCCGGTGCAGCAGTGGAAATTCACCACCACCGGTGCAGTGGGCACCGGCAGCATCGTCTCAGCCCAGATCTGGCCCATCGGTGATGGCGTGGGGTCCACCACCGTTGGCAATGGCGGCTATACGAGCGGCAGCACCATTCGTAACTTCATGAGCATGACCTCGTCATCCATCAGTCTGCTGGATGAAACCGGCGCGGAAGTCGCCAACAGCCTTCCGGTCACCGTGGTTTCCTGGCTGGGCATCACCGATGCGAACACCGCCGTCGGCAACGGGGCCGTGCGCCTCGCCTATGAAGGCGTGACTTATGATGGCACGAACACCGCCCTGATTTACGAAGGCCGCTATTCCGCCTGGGGCTACCTGCACCTCTACACCCGCAGCGGCCTGACCAGCGACGAGACCCAGTTCAAGAACAACATGGCGACCCAGCTCGACAACACCTCTGTGCTCGGCACGTCCGGTCTGCGCGTGTCCCAGATGCATGTGAACCGCCAGAATGACGGTGCCACCATCGGTGCTGGTGCCAACTAAAACTGCCGGCATTCTCGCAATGCCTGCCTGACAAAAAAAACCTCGCTGGTGCTGACGCATGCCGTCAGCACCAGTTTTTGTTTCACTCTTTATTCCTCAAAATCTCATGCCCCACTTTCCCCTGCTCCGTCACCCTCTGCTCATGGCAGGATCGCTGGCATTGAACGTCATGCTGGGCTGTGCGGCAGTGGCGCTCTGGGTCCAGGCAGGCAAAACGCCGCAGATTGCCGCCGTTCCGAGGGTGGTGCCAGCAGCCGCCAAATCACGCCCGCTGGTGGTCAAGACGGCCCAGCCGAAGCCGTTTCACTGGAGCCAGCTGGAGACGCCTGATTTCGCGACTTATGTGAAAAATCTTCGCGGGGTGGGCTGCCCGGAGGCGACGATACGTGACATCGTGGCCGGGGAGCTGAATGAAATCCAAGCACAGAAACGCAAAGCAATGGCCACGACCAGCGGCCGCCTGCCGGCGGCGGAGGAGATGAAGCTGCAGGCCGAGTACGAGCAACTGCTGACGAAACTGACCGCGCCAGAAGCGTCCTCTGAGCAAGCACGTCAAGGCTCTGCCGCTGCGGTGAACCAGCAGGGCGGCTCTTCGAACACGGCACCATCCGAGACCGCCCTCACGAATTCGACGCCTGCGGGGAACCCCGCTGCTGACATCCCAGCCGCATTCACGTATGGCACCCAAGAATCCACGGCCCAGCAGCAGGCGTCTCAGGGCCTGCTCAATGCAGCCACGCCTGACCCGACACTTTCCCCTGTCGCAACAGCGGCACTCCAGCAGATGCAAAGTGATTTCGCGCAAGCAGTGAGCGAAACCAATGCGCCTTCCGACAGTCCTGCCTACCGGGCACGGTGGAACCAGGTGCGCCGGGACAGTGATGAACAGTTTTCCTCCATGTTTGGCGGAGACTTGTTCATCCTCACTCAGATTGAGGCCGTTAAAAATGCTGCGGCTGCGAAAGCGGCACCTTGAAGCATGTGTTGTGTTTCGAAACTGTCACCGAAACTCGTGATGCCCTACGTAAGAGGGCAAAAAGGGGCGCAGACTGTGACGCATTCGTAACAGCGGCAAGCTTGAGCGAGGGCTGGGTCGAACGAAAAAGGAGGCGTCCTGAATACTGCGTCAATGCCGCCCCCAATCTTTCAATCCAGCTTCAAACCAAGCACCGCAAGCCTGAACATTCGGGAGATCTCCCGTGGGTTTTGCGCCCTGCTGTGCGGGGCGGGTCTGAGTGGTTTTGGCCCTGCACGAGGTGAGTCCCAAACGCCCCCCCAGACTGCCGCCACGGCGATGCCTGCGGCTGCTCCGACGGCTTTGTCGCAGCTCGGAAACCTGTATGTGCGGGAGTACCGGGTGCGGGGGAACAAGATCCTGAAGGCGATCGAGATCGAGGAGGCGGTGTATCCGTTCATGGGGCCGGGCCGGGGGGAGCAGGACATTGAGGCGGCGCGCATGGCGCTGGAGAAAGTTTACAAGGCGAAGGGCTACCAGAGCGTGGGCGTGCAGGTGCCGCAGCAGACGGGTGCGCGTGGTGTGATCTACCTGGAAGTGGTGGAAACGCCTGTGGGCCGCCTGCGGGTGAAGGGCGCGCGGTATTTCCTGCCGAGCAAGATCAAGGAGATGGCTCCCTCCATGAAGGAGGGCACGGTGCCGAACTTCAATGAGATCAGCAAGGACATCATGGCGCTGAACCGCTGGCGTGACCGCAAGATCACGCCTGAGCTGCGCGCGGGTGTGGTGCCGGGGACGGTGGACATCGACCTGAATGTGGAGGACAAGCTGCCGCTGCACGGGAGCTGGGAGATCAACAACCAGCACAATGCGAACACGGTGCCGCTGCGCCTGAGCGGTTCGCTGAGCTACAGCAACCTGTGGCAGATGGGCCACACGCTGGGCGTGAGCTTTCAACTGGCTCCGGAACGGATGACGGACAGCGCGGTGTATTCGGCGTTTTACCAGGCGCCGGTGCACAGTGTGGAAGGCCTGAGCGTGATGCTGACGGGCACGATTCAGGACAGCAACATCGCGGCGCTGGGCGGGACGACGGTGATCGGCAAGGGGCAGATCGTGGGCTTTCGCCTGATGAAGACGCTGCCGGCGAAGCAGGGGTACTTTCACTCCATCAGCTTTGGAATCGACTACAAAAACTTTGTGCAGGATGTGAACGCGGGCGGTGCGCTGGTTTCCTCCCCCATCGCGTATTACCCCTTCAACCTGGCCTACAGCGGGAGCCGTGTGACGGACAACACGTTCACGGAATTCAACGCGGCGCTGACGTGGCATGTGATGGGCATGGGCGGATCGCAGACGCAGTTTGCGGCGCGGCGCTTTGCGGCGACGGACAGCTTCTTCTACTTCCGCGGGGATCTTTCCCACACGCATGATGTGGCGCAGGGTTTCCAGATTTACACACGGGTGCAGGGGCAGGCGACGCCGGATGCGCTGATCAATACGGAGCAGACTTCGGGCGGTGGGTACGGCACGGCGCGTGGGTATCTGATCGCGACGCGGCTGGGTGACTCGGGGATCTTTGGTTCGCTGGAGTTTCGCAGTCCGAACTTTCTGGGCACGGCGAAGGACCGTGAGAACCAGTGGCGCGTGTATGCCTTCCTGGAAGGCGGCAAGCTTTACACCAACAAGACGCTGCCTGCGGAGAAGCGCAGCTATGACCTGGCCAGCGCGGGCTTTGGCACACGCATCCGCTATTTGAACCACATCACCGGATCGGTGGATCTGGCGATGCCGCTGGTCTCGCAGCCGAACGCGCTGGCGCATGACCTGTTCCTGCTCTTCCGCCTGGGAATGGATTTCTAGGCCGACCCCATTTTTTCACTCTCTCAATGCACAGCCCCTCCTCACGCTTCATGTCCCGCAAACCACGCATCCTGACTTCTCTGCTGCTTGCCCTGGCGCTCACGACTTCCTTTGCTTCCGCCGCTGAAAACTGGTGGGATGCGAAGTGGCCCACACGCAAAAAGATCGACATCGACACGACCGGCAAGGGCGTGGCGATTGCGGAACCCATCGGCACGACAGCGGTGCTGGTGCGGCTGCACGAAGGGGTGTTCAGCTTCATGTCTGCGAAGGAGGACGGGAGCGATCTGCGCTTTCTGGCGGATGACCACAAGACGGAGCTGAAGCACCATGTGGAAAAGTGGGACTCTTTGCTGAATGAAGCGTACGTGTGGGTGCAGGTGCCTGACCTGAAGCCTGCGAGCGCGACGAGCATCTGGCTCTACTACGGCAACACCGAGGCGGGTGCGCCTGAGGCGGCGAAAGAAACGTACGATGCGAACACGACGCTGGTGTACCACTTTGCGGATGCTTCGAAGGCGGGCACGGATTCTTCGGCCACGGGTGCGAATGCGGAAGGTGCGCCCCCACCGGCAGCTGGATCGCTGATCGGCGGCGGGCTGCGTGTGTTTGGACAGACGGCGATCAAGGCCCCTGCCCCGCCGCTGGGTGAATGGGCGCCGGGTGCGCCGCTGACGGTGTCTGCGTGGATCAAGCCGAGCGCGCTGCAGCCGAATGCGGTGATCCTGAGCCGTCGTGATGGCGCGAACGCTTTCATCCTGGGCCTGGACAACGGCATTCCGTTTGTGGAGCTGAACAAGCAGCGCAGCAGCGTGGGGGCTCCTATTGCAGCGGGTGCATGGCATCATGTGGCCGCGGTGGCGGATGCGGGAACCATCACGGTGTATGTGGATGGCAAATCGTATGGCGCACTGACGGCGGCGATGCCGCTGCTCAAGGGTCCGGTGGAGATCGACAAGGACACGTCTCCTGCGGCGGCGAGCTTCGTGGGTTACACGGGTGAGATTGATGAACTGCAGATTTCGAAGACGGCGCGGCCTGCGGGCTTTGTGCGCTTTGCGGCGGTGAACCAGGGAACGACGGCGGACGCGGCCAAGCTGATCACGGTGGGTGAGGACGAGGCCTCCGACCATGAGGAGGAGGGCGAGATCATGAAGCATCTCTCGCTGATCACGGACATCTCGAAGGACCTGACGTTTGACGGCTGGGTGGTGATCGTCCTCTGCACGGTGCTGGCCATCATGGGCTGGATCATCGCGGCGGGCAAAGTGATGTACCTGAACACGATTGAGAAGGCTTCGAAGGAGTTCATGAAGCGCTGGGAGAAGATTTCGTCTGACCTGACCGCCATCGACACGGAGGACAACGAGAGCATCAAGAACATCGGCGGGACGATGAGCGGCAAGATGCAGAAGCTGATGAAGCAGTCGCCACTGTACCAGCTCTACCATCTGGGTGCGGAAGAGATCAGCAACCGCATGAAGTCCTACCGCCAGGTGACCTTCAATCCGCAGGAGAAGAAGGAGGCGAAGGCGATGGGACTTTCCGGGCGCTCGATCCAGGCGATCAAGGCGACGCTGCATGGCGGGATGGTACGCGAGGTGCAGAAGCTCAATGGCAAGCTGGTGTTCCTGACGATCGGCATCGCGGGTGGTCCTTACCTGGGACTGCTGGGAACGGTGATCGGGGTGATGATCACGTTCGCCGTCATTGCGAAATCCGGCGAGGTGGAGGTGAACTCCATTGCACCGGGTATCGCGGGCGCGCTGCTGGCGACGGTGGCGGGTCTGGCGGTGGCCATTCCGGCGCTGTTTATCTACAGCTACCTGAGCTCACGGATCAAGGATGTGGTCTCGAACATGGAGACCTTCATCGACGAGTTCGTCACGAAGATGGCCGAACACTACAAGGAGTAACCGCACACTCTCATGGACGCCGACAACAAATCCTACGATGACATCAACGTCACGCCGATGGTGGACCTCTACCTGGTGCTGCTGCTGATCTTCATCATCATGACGACCGCCGGGGTGCAAGGGGTGAAGGTGAACCTGCCGCGCGGCGGACCTTCCACCTCCAAGCCGATCGAAGGACCGAAGATGCAGGCGGTGACGGTGGACAACCAGGGGAACATCAAGCTGAACGCGACGGCGGTGACGATTGATGAGCTTTCCAGCAAGCTGGAGTCGATCAAGGCTTCCATGCCCGACGCACCCATCGTCGTGCGCGGCGACAGCGGCACGCAGTACCAGACCATCATGGATGTGCTGACGGCGGTGGGCCGTGCGGGCTTCACGAACATCGGGCTGGCGACGCAGGCGAAGAAGTAAGCAACGTTTTTTCTACCACACCATGGCATCCAATCACATCAACGACGAGGAGCCCGGATTTTTCCGGCGGTATCTCGTGCTGCTGATTCTGGGCGGGCTGGCGCTTGCCGGCGGTGGCTACCTGTTCATGAATCACAAGCCTTCGAAGGCTTCGCCCAAGAAGAAGATGGAGATGATTTCGATCTCCATGCCTCCGCCGCCGCCCCCACCGCCGCCGCCTCCAAAAAAGGAAGAGCCGCCGCCGGAGGAGAAGGAAGAGGAAAAGATGATCGAGCAGGCGCCTGAAGAGGTCGTGGACAAGCCGGAGGACAAACCGATGGACAAGCCAGCGGATGAACCGCTGGGCACGGCCATTGGCGGAGGCAACGGCAGCGGGCTGGGCCTTGGCGGCGGCGGTGGTGGCGGCGGCGGGATGATCGGCGGCGGCGGCAAAGGCGGCAGCAAGTGGGGCTCCTATGCCGGGCAGGTGCAGAACCGACTGGCGGATGCGCTGCGCAACAACGCGGTGACGAAGCGCGCGGGATTTACCAACGTGATCAAAATCTGGGCTGACAACACCGGACGCATCGTGCGGGTGAAGCTCACGGGCAGCACCGGCGACAGCAAGGTGGACGCCGCGATCGAGAACGAAGTTTTCAACGGACTGGTGCTCAACGAGCCACCGCCGGACGACATGCCAATGCCCATCAATCTGCGACTCACCGCACGCAAACCGAACTGAAGCCCCCTCCCTTTTTCTCCCTGCTCCATGCTCACTCCAAAACAAGTCTGGCGAAGAACGTACGCCTGTTTCACCGCCTCCCTCCTCGCCGCATTGCAGCCATCGTTGATGTTTGCTGCGGAACCTGCGCTGCCTGCACCGCTGCCGCTGCTGGCTGAGAATGCCCCGCCTGCGACGGGAGCTGCAACGGCGGTTTCCTCCAGCACTCCAGCGCCGATCTCGGCCGATCCTGCCGAAGCGGTGCCGGTGCTGCCGGACCCGAATGCTGCGGCTCCGCAGGCGATCCTGAACACGCCGTCGCAAAATGTGACGCTGAACCTGATCAACCGACTGGTGCAAAAGGGCATCCTCACGCATGGTGAGGCGTCTGATTTGATCAAGGGCGCGGAAGAGGATGCGGCCTTTGCGAAGGCGCAGGCGCAAGCCCTAGCGGAGACGCAGGCAGCGGTGGCCGCGCAAACCGCGATGCCGCCGGTGCAGCCGGACGCTGAAGAGGTGCGCGTGACGTACATCCCTGAATCTGTGAAGGCGCAGATTCGCGACCAGTTGCGCACAGAAGTCTTTGCGCAGGCGCGCGAACAGCAGTGGGCGGCGCCGAACTCCGCTCCGGAATGGACGCAGCGGATCAAGCTCTTTGGGGACATCCGCACGATGTACCAGGGCTTTAACTTTCCGAAGGGGAATGACAGCACGACGGGAGCTTTCCCTAACTTCAACGCGATCAACAGCGGGCAGCCGTTTAACTTCGGGGTTGATAACCTGGGCCTGATCCCGCCGCAGCTCAATGTGGACAAGAGCCGTGACACCTACCTGATGCGGATGCGTCTGGGCTTTGACATTGACCTGCAGGACGGATTCACCGCCGGCATCCGCTTTGCGACGGGCAGCACGAACACGCCGGTGTCCACCAATCAGGCGATGGCAGCAGCGGGGCCTGGCGGACAGGGCGGCAACTTTTCCAAGTATCAGCTGTGGCTGGACCGCGCGTTTGTGAAGTATGAGGCGTCTCTGACAGAGAACACGGATGTGGCGATGTTTCTGGGCCGGTTTGACAACCTGTTCATGACGTCCAGTGAAATCATGTGGGATGAAGACGTGGCGCTGGATGGCGCGGCCTTCAAGCTGAAGAGCACGTGGAACCCCGACTTCAAGACGTGGCTGAGCGGCGGTGCGTTTGCCGTGTTCAACAGCGCGCTCAACTTCCCTGACAACAGCACCACGAAGGGACAGAGCTATGACAAGTACCTCTTCGCCGCGCAGTTTGGCGTGGAGTTCAAGGTCACCGATGACATCGAGGGCAAAATGAGCCTCGCGTATTACGACTGGGAAAACATCGAAGGTCGATTCTCCAGCCCGTTCGTCCCGGCCTCCGTCAACGACGCTGGCGACACTGACAACAGCCGGCCGCTGTTTGCGCAGAAGGGGAACACGTACCGGAAGATCCGCAACATCACACCGACAGCGGGAGCATCCCCCGGGGGCAACTTGAACGGCACGGTGGCGCAGTTTCAATACTTTGGCCTGGCCACGAAGTTCCGCCAGATCGCCTGGGCGGGACGTCTGGACTTCAATCATATGAGGCCGCTGCAGGTGTCCCTGCTGGGCGAGTTTGTGAAAAACGTGGGGCTCGACCAGACTGCGATGCGCAATCTGAACCGGGCTGACCCGGTGGTGAACAACCGCAGCGGCGGCACCGGCAACTGGGAAGGCGGCGACACCGCGTGGTACATGGGCGTGAACTTTGGTAAGCCGACCACGCTGTTCAACGAACGCGGCGACTGGGCATTCGGCGTCGGCTACCGCTACGTGGAGTCTGACGCGGTGGTGGACGGATTCACGGACTCGAACTTCGGCGGCGGCGGCACGAACATGAAGGGCTACACGCTGAGCGCGGCGCTGGCGCTGTCCAAACAGACCGCGCTCCACCTCTCCTACATGGCCGCCGCGCAGATCGCGGGACCGGCGCTCCGCTCCGACGTGATCATGTTTGACCTCACCGCCCGATTCTAATTTTATGAAGCAACGCATTGCATCCCTCATCGCCTTTGCCGGCCTCATGACCGGCGCCACTCATGCCGCCGAGGAGGCGGACCCAGCCATGGCCGTGCTGAAACGCATGCGCGACCAGCTGCGCAACGTGATGATCCAGCAGCAGAAAACGGAGGCTGAGCGCGCGACGCTGCAGGCTGCGAACCTGGAGCTGGAGGAGAAGGTCAAGAAGCAGGAGGCGGAGTTCAAGAAGCTGGCCAAGGACAGCAACGCGCAGAAGGACGCCGATGCCAAAGCCATCGCGGAACTGAAGGCGAAGGTGATGGAGGAGGAGCGCGAGAAGGCGCAGCTGCAGGAGGCGCTGGCCAGCTGGAAGGCCGGGCATGAGAAGCTCAAGCAAGCGGCGATGAAAGTGGACGCGCAGCGTGCGGAGCTTTCGGCACGGGTGATTTTGCAGGACCGCAAGCTGGCGGATTACCAGCGCAAGAATGACGAGCTGTTCAAGGTGGGCAGCGAGATCCTGTCGAAGTATGAGGGCTTTGGACTGGGCACGGCCATCGCCGCGCGCGAGCCGTTCACACGCAACATGCGGGTGAAGCTGGAGACGCTGGTGCAGGACTATGGTGACAAGCTGGTGGACAGCAAGATCAAGCCTGACGAGGCACCGAAGACCGCCGCGAAGCCTGCACCGAAAGATGACCCTGCCAAAGTGCAGGCACCCGCCAAACGCTGACATGAAAAAGATGCGCTCAAACCTGTGGTCTTGCGTGCTGCTTTGCTGCGGCTTGAACAGCCTTATAATGGCAGAAGAAAGCGACCCGGTGGTGGGAAGCATCGGAGACATCGAGCTGCATCAGAGCGAGGTGCTGGCCTCCTTTGGCACGCTGGGCAGTGTGGACCGGGAGGCGCTGGCACGTGACACTGCGACGCTGAACAAGCTGGTGAGATCCATGCTGGTGCAGCGGGTGATCCTGAAGGAGGCGCTGGAAAAGAAATGGGAGGAGGAGCCGGGGACGGTGGCGCTGCTGAAGAGCACGCGTGAGGCCGCGATCGCGGACAGTTATTTGAAGGCGCTCAACCGCCCGCCGGAGTCGTACCCCAGCGAAGCGGAACTGAGGACGGCGTATGAGAACGGGCGTGCGGCGCTGACGGTGCCGAGGTCGTTCCGGCTGGCGCAGATTTATGTGGCCGAAGAAACCGGTGCGGAGAAGAAGCTGAAGGCGGTGCAGCAACGGCTGAAGGAGAAGCCGGCCAGCTTTGCGCAGGTGGCGCGTGAGATGAGCGAGGAGAAAGAGAGCGCATCACGCGACGGGGAGATCGGCTGGCTCAAGGAGCAGCAGATCCAGCCGGAGATTCTGGCGCAGCTGCCGCAGCTGAAGGTGAACGCGATTTCCGCCCCGGTGCGGCTCAAGGACGGCTGGCATATTCTCAAGGTGCTGGACGTGCGAGAGCCGTTTACGCCGATCTTTGACCAGGTGCGCGTGCAGCTGGCGCAGCGCATGCGCAATGAAAAGAGCAGCGCCAGCATGCAGGCGTATGTGTCGGAAGTGTTGCACAATCACCCTGTGGCCATCAACGAGGTCGCGCTGTCTAAGCTACTGCAAAATGCTCCGTCAAACGACGCGGGCGTGAAACCTTGAATGTCTCCGATATGAAGCTTTTCCCCCTTATCTTTTCGAAACCGCACCGGTTCTCCTGCGCGCATGTGCTGCTGGTGCATGTGCTCGTTGTTCTGACTGGTGTGGCACCGACGCCGCTGATCGCGGACATGCTGAGCACGAACATCGGGATCGCCACGGGTGGTGGTGGCAGCGGAGGAACACCTGCTGCGACAGCGCCGGGAGCGGCGAATGCGATCGACACTGCAGCGGCGACGGCGCAGGCGCATGCAAACGCGCAGGACATGCTGACGCGCAACTCGATGGCGCTGGAGGCGGTGAACGCCATGCAGGAGGCCGCGCGGGCCGCAGCAGCGGGAGCGACGAATGCGGGAGCAAACCCGAACTTCCCCGGACAGACGCTGCCGGATGTGCCCAATGGTCTGGGCGTGGGCGGGCTGGACATCAATGGTGCGCCGACCGGGGCGAATGCGCCGACGCAGTCGCTGCAGAACGCGCACACGATTGTGACGATCCAGCAGACGCAGCAGCAGGCGCTGCTGAACTGGAACACATTCAACGTGGGCAGTGACACGACGGTGAAGTTTGACCAAAGCGCGGGCGGCGCGGATGCGGGGACGTGGATCGCCTTCAACAAGATCACGGACCCGTCGGGCAATCCGACGCAGATCCTGGGCTCCATCGAGGCGCAGGGCCAGGTGTACATCATCAATCAGAACGGCATCATCTTCGGCGGAGCGAGCGAGGTGAACACCCATGCGATGGTGGCTTCCGCGCTGCCGCTGAATGACAACCTGGTGACACGCGGGCTGCTGAACAATCCGGATTCACAGTTCCTCTTTTCGGCCAACGCACAGCCAGCAGGCACCAAGGGACCGACACCGGCCTTCACGCCGCCTTCGGTGCCGGCGTTTGGGAAAATCGGCAACGTGACGGTGCAGGCGGGGGCGCAGATCACCGCGCCGACGTCTTCCGCGAATGTCGGCGGGCGGGTGGTGCTGGTGGGGCCGAATGTGACGAACAACGGGACGATCAGCACGCCGGACGGGCAGACGATCCTGGCGGCGGGGATGGAAGTGGGCTTTGACGCGCACAGTTCTGAGGATCCATCGCTGCGCGGGCTGGATGTGTATGTGGGAGATGTCGGCAGCTATGGAGGAACGGCGACGAACGCGGGGCTGATCGAAGCGCCGCGCGGGAGTGTGGAGATTGCTGGCAAAGTCGTGAACCAGAACGGGTTCATCGACAGCAGCACCTCGGTGGCGCTGAACGGACGGATCGACCTGCTGGCGAACTACAACGCGGTGCCGAACATCAACTACAATTCCTCGGACCCGACGCTGGGCGGACCGTTTGTGTACCAGTCGGCGAACTCGACGGGACAAGTGAACGTGGGGAGCGGTTCGGTGACGCAGATCCTGCCGGAATGGGCGAGCACGGAAACGGTGGTGGGAACGGAGCTGGCGCTGAAATCGCAGATCAATTTCCAAGGGCTGAGTGTTTACTTCGGGCAGAACTCGGTGGTGCTGGCACCCAACGCCAACGTCAGCATCAGCGCGGGCATCTGGGATCTGCTGATGGCCCCAGGGAACACGGATCTGGAGTTTGTGGCCTCCAGCGGGCAGATTTACATGGATCAGGGAGCGGTGATCAATGTCGCGGGGTCAACGGCGGTGGCCACGAACCTTTCCAAATACATTTTGACGATCACGCTGCGCGCCAACGAGCTGGCGGACTCGGCGCTGCAGCGCAATGGCAGCCTGCGGGGAGAAACGATCACCGTCGATCTGCGCAACCAGGGAGTGCGGAGCGATGGCACGAAGTGGGTGGGGACGCCGCTGGCAAACCTGACAGGCTACCTCGGCATCATCAACCGGACGGTCGGGGAACTGACCACCGCCGGGGGCACGGTGACAATGAAAGCCGGTGATTCGGTGGTGATGCAGCAGGGGGCGCAGGTGAATGTATCCGGCGGCTATGAGGACTTCAGCGGGGGCACGGTGGCGACCACGCTGCTGGCCGTGGGGGGAAACCTGGTGGACATCGCCAAAGCAGATCCGAACGTGGCGTATGCCGGCATCTACACGGGCAGCACGTCCGTCACAGACACGCGCTGGGGGACCACGGCGACGACGACCGGGATATTTGCCACGCCAAGCCATTATGAAAATGGATACAGCAGCGGGGGCAACGGAGGCAGCCTTGATATTGCCGCGGCAGCCATGGCCCTGGATGGCAGTTTGAAGGGAAACACGATCATTGGCCCGCAGCAGCTGGAGACAGCGCCGCAGCAGAGCAGCCTTTCCCTGGCATTCCAGACGCAGCAGGTGAGCCGGGCGCCATTGCTGTTCCCCACCTATTCTCCAACGCCCCCCGCCATTGAGTTTCGGAACGGCGGAGTCACGCAGACTGCAGCCGATGCCTTTGCGCTGAATGGCAGCGGAGCACCGCTGGCGCTGCGGCAGGACCGGCGGGACACGGTTTATCTTTCGCCAGAGCTGCTGACCACGCAGGGCTTTGGCTCGCTGCTGGTGAACAACGGTGACGGGGACATCACCCTGCCGAGCAATGTGGCACTGACAGCCGCAGCGGGTGGTACGATCCAGCTATACGGAGCGAATGTGAACATCCAAGGAACGCTGTCTGCGCCGGGTGGAAAACTGGAACTGATCGCCTACAACATCTCGCCCTACCTGACGGCGCTGTTGAAAGCGCAGGGATCATATGCCGTGGTGCCACCCGTGAGTGCCACCCGTGGCAAGGTGACGGTGGGAGCCACTGCGGTGATCAGCACCGCCGGGCTGGTGATCAACGACCGGAGAGATGCAGCCGCACCACTGACGGTGCCACATTTCGTCGCCACCAGGAACGCGAGCGGTGAGATCGAATACCGCAGCACGACGCAGGGTGGAAGCATCAGCATTCAAGGCTACATAGCCGAACTCGCGGCGGGGAGTTTGGTGGATGTTTCAGGCGGACTGACAGCGAGCCAGGCGATCACGTATGGAGCAGGCGGCAGCCTTTCAATCCAGGCTGGAAATGACCCGTTGATCGGATCCCTGATGGGCGGGCACCTCACACTTGACGGCACCCTGCAGGGCTACTCTGGCTCCACGGGCGGCGCGCTGGCCTTGAAAGCCCCGACCATCCAGGTGGGAGGCAGCGCGACCTACCCGAACACGCTGCTGCTGGAAGCAGGCTTTTTCAGCCAGGGCGGGTTCAGCAAGTTTACGCTGTTCGGACTTGGTTCAGACATCACGCCGCCTGCCGGTGCGCAAACCTTTGCGCCCGCCATTCTCATCACGCCGGGCGTGGTGATCCGGCCGGTGGTGAGCAGCCTGCAGGCCAGCATTGAACAGCAGAACGGAAAGAGCGCGATCATGCTCACGCATTTGCTGCAACCAGAAGGCTACCGCAACCCAGTGACACTGGACTTCGAAGCGGCCGGGGTGACGAATTTTGTGGACAACCAGCTCGTGGTGCGTGGCAACATCGTGATGGGAGCAGGGGCGCTGATTGAAACGGATGCGCTTGGGAGCGTGACGCTGCACGGGCAGACCGTTGAGATGAGAGGGAGCATCGTGGTACCAGGAGGCACGGTCACGATCAAAGGAGCCAACCACTATCCTGAAAATGGGAATTCGAGCGTGGCGTTTGCGACCGTGCATTTGAGCAGCACGAGCAGTGTCTCGACCGCAGGCAAAACGGTGCTGCTGGCGGATATCTATGGCCGGCGGGTGGGCACGGTGCATGCCGGTGGAACGATCAAGGTGGAAGGAAACATCGTGGCGGATGCCGGGGCGGTTCTGAATGTCTCCGGCACGAGCAGCGTGCTGGATTTGCTGGCTGCGGAAGCCGGGCTGGAGGTGGCGGCGCAGAATTCTGTCTCCGGACTGAACTCGGTGGCAAGCTCCGTTGCGGTCCGGGTCGACAGCAATGGAGGGCTGATTGAACTGAACGGCGGGGAGTTTTTATTCTCGAATGCAACGCTGGTGGGGAACGCCGGCGGCAGCACCGCGCAGGGAGGTGTGCTGACCGTCACCTCCGGTCTGTTTATCTTGCCGGGTTTTGCGAGGGATGACAAGGACACGACGCTGATGGTGGCCCAGGACATGGGGGCATTCACGCAGCCGGTGTTTGCCAGCGGTCAGGATGTGGTGGGCAAATCACTGGTGAACGCCTCGGGGTCGGGCATCACAGCCCAGGGCTACTTTGGGGCGAACTCGTTTCTCAATGGCGGGTTTGATTCACTCAATCTGGAAGGCAACGTGCAGTTCAGCGGCGCGGTCGATGTGACAGCCAGGGGCTATTTGAAAGTGGCGGACGGCGGAGTGATCGCAGCGAATGATCTGGTGCGTCTGACCGCAGCCTATGTGACCCTGGGCAAACCTTTGAGAGAGCCGACCCGCGACGAGGAGCTGGTCAATCCGTTCATTGTTTCCAATCCAGGGCTGGGAAACAGCCCGAGCTACTTCGGTCCGAGCCATGGCAGCGGAAGACTCGAAGTGGTGGCTGATTTGATCGAGACGGGCTTTCTTTCGCTGAAGAACATCGGCCAGGCGAGCCTGACAGCCCGGCAGGAGCTGCGCGGCAATGGGTATTTCGACATCGCGGGTGATCTGACGATCACGGCGGGGCAGATTTATCCGACGACGGCCTCCACCTTCACCATCACGGCCTACAATCATGCCGGGGGCAATGGTTCGGTGACGATTGCGTCATCCGGCAGCACTCCGGAGTTCCCACTTTCAGGCGGTGGCAGGCTGAACATTTATGCGGCGACGATCACGCAGGAGGGCACGCTGCGCGCGCCGTTTGGGACCATCACCCTCGGCTGGGATGGCACAGGCACGGCGCCCAAAGGTCTGGTGACGAATGTGAGCGTGCCGGTGACGCAGCAGATCACGCTTGGCAGCGGGAGCGTGACGTCTGTTTCAGCCATTGATCCGCAGACGGGTCTTGGGGTGCAGATTCCCTATGGTCTGGTGAAGGATGGCAGCGTGTGGATCGACCCCACCGGTCTGGACATCACGAGCATCGGCGTGCCGGACAAGTCGGTGCGAGTGTCTGCGACGAACGTGAGCACGGAGGCGGGATCGGTGCTGGACATTCGAGGCGGGGGCGGGTTGTACGGCTACCGATGGGTGTCAGGCAATGGCGGCACGCAGGACATCCTCGCTTCGAGCGGAGTCTTTGCGATCATTCCGGGCTACAGCTCATTGGCCGCGCCTTACGCGCCCTATTCGACGTCGAGTGTGAACGCCAGCAATCTGGGCGGAGACAAGGGCTATGCGAATGACAGCCTGAAAGTGGGAGACCAGATTTACCTCAAGGGCAACTCACTGGTGGCGGCGGGCACCTACACCCTGCTGCCTGCGCGGTATGCGCTGCTGCCGGGGGCCTTGCTGATCACGCCGAGTGCGGGAACCGCGACTGATGCGCTGGTGAAGCCTGATGGGGCGGTGATGACGAGCGGCTACGTCTTCAACAGTCTGAACCCATCGGTCTCGGGCAGCCTGTACCAGCAGTATGAGATCGCCCCGCAAAGCGTGGTGAAGGCACGTGCGGAGTACACCGATTATTCGGCGACAACCTTTATCACCGCCGCACAGCAGGGCCTGAGCCTGCCGGTTTCACGCACGGCGCTGGACGCGGGCTATGCACTGATCGGCGCCCAGCAAAACATGCAGCTGGACGGGAATGTCTCAGCCAGCGGGATGCAGGGCGGACGTGGCGGGCGGGTGGACGTCAGCAGCCCGCTGGACATCATTCTGGCAGCACCGGGTGCGCCGGCACAGAGCGGCAAGCTGGTGCTGAACGCCACGCTGCTGAGCGGGTGGAATGCGGAAAGCCTGCTGATCGGCGGGGACCGAACCTTTGGCACCAGCACGAGCACCGTCAATGCGCGCAGCAACCAGGTGACATTGGATGCCGGGGTGGCCCTGACTGGCACTGAAATCATCCTGGCAGCGAAGCAAACGATCACGCTGGCCATCAATGCGACAATCACGCAGACCGGCACCCAGACCGCTGCTGATTCTCTGAACCTGAGCGGCAATGGCTCGCTGGTGCGTGTCAGTGGTGTGGCCACGGCGCAGACGCTGCGCACCGGGGTGACGACCTCGGCACTGCCGCAACTGAACGTGGCGGCGGGCGTGCGAATCAGTGGTGCGAGCATCACGCTGGACTCCAGCAATGTGACCGCGCTGGACAACAGCGCCAGCCTCACCTCCCAGGCGGTGAATTTGAACAGCGGCCGAATCTCCGTGCTGCTGACCACCCCCGGCGCTTTGCAGACCACCGGCAGCCTGGTGCTGGGTGGCACCACCCTGGCGGGCCTGCAAAACACCGCAGCGCTTTCGCTGCTGAGCTACACCTCCATCGACCTGTATGGCACGGGCACCTTTTCCAGCACGGGAACCCTGGCGCTGCATGCGGGTGAAATTCGCGGCTTCAACCAAGGCGCAGACAGCATCAACCTGACGGCATCCGCCATCCTGCTGGACAACAGTGCGAACAGCACGGCCGGCACGGCGGGCACGATGTCAGGCGAGCTGAATATCACGGCCGCGACGATCACGATCGGCCAGAACGCGCTGGCGGTGGCGCAGTTTTCGACGGTGGCACTGAATGCCTCCGGCGGCATCTTGATGCAGGGAGCGGGATCATTCACCGCGCAGGGCGACTTGAACGCCGTGACGCCATTCATCACCGGCGGCAGCAACGCAACGCAAAGGCTGGTGGCGGGAGGGAGCCTGAGCCTGACGCAGCCGACGGGCCCGCTGGCGACGCCGACGAGCCTGGGACTCGGTGCGCAGGTGACGTTTGAAGGAGCGAGCGTGACGGCCAGCACGGCCATCCTGCTGCCCAGCGGCCAGATTTCCCTGCATGCCAGAACGGGAGATGTGAGTGTGAGCGGCAGGCTGGACGCCGGCGGCAGTGTGAGGCATTTCTTTGACCAGATACGCTACACGGATGCGGGACAGGTGATCCTGACAGCGGACAACGGCAACGTGACGCTGAACTCGTTCGGGAGCATCAATGTGGCAGCGGCGGCCTACGGCAGCGGGGGGACGTTTACCGCCAGCGCCGTCCATGGGCAGGTGAGTCTGAACGGAGCCCTGACGGGACAGGCGGGGATCGCAGGCACGGCAGGCTCCGCCAAAATCGATGTGAGCGCCCTGCCCTCCTTCAGTGCGCTGAATGACAAGCTCAACGCGGGGTCATTTACGCAAAGGCGCGATGTGCGTGTGCGCAGCGGGAATGTGACGATTGAGGGCCTGGTGACCGCGCACGAATTCTATCTGGGAGCGGATCAGGGATCGATCACGGTGAATGGCGCCATCGACGCCTCCGGGGCGACGGGCGGCACGATCAGACTGTCTGCCAATGGCAGCCTCACGCTGAACACGCTGAGCGGGACAGGTGGCAGTGTGGTGGGAAGCAGCCGCAGCATCACGGTGAGCAACATGACGGGAGTCTCCGTGGGGCAGTCGGTGAGCGGTACGAACATTGCCGCAGGGACCTACGTCACCGCGATCAATGGCAATCAGGTGACCCTGAGCCAGGATGTGACGGCGGCCGTGCCGGCGAGCACGAGCCTGGTCTTTGGGGCGCGGCTGAGCGTGGCGGCGGCCGACTTTAACAGTGCCGGCAAGGGAGGATCTGTGACGCTGGAATCCGGCACGGACCGCAATGGCTACATCGGCACCAGCAGTGTGCTGGGCGGGGCAAACGCCAACAGTGTGAACGCCGCTGACAAGGTGACGATTTTGGCAGGGACGCTGATCGACCTCTCGGTGGCCTCCAAGGTGGCGGGTGCTGCCACGGTGGTGGGATCGAGCGCGTTTCAGGGGAAATTCAGCGGCACGCTGCACATCCGTGCGCCGCAGATCAACACGACGAACAACTCGCAGTCCGGCAGCATCAACGACATTCTCGTGGGCGCGCTGGACGGCAGCATCGTGGACGCATCGAGCATTACGGTGGAAGGTTACCGCATCTATGATCTGACGGGCGCAAGCGGAGCGAGCGTGGCGATTTCCTCTGCAACGCAGACGAGCATCAACACGAATTCGCAGGCATTTCTGGGCGCGTCCGGGAGCACCTCGGCCACTTATACAAGCATCACCAACCGGCTGCTGGCGAACAATGCAGGGCTGTCCTCCGTGTATGTGCTGGCGCCGGGGGCGGAGATCATCAACCGCACCGGCAATCTGACGCTGGGAACTGCCACCTCGGCGGCTGCGGAGGACTGGAACCTTGCGACCTTTCGCTATGGCCCCAAGAGTGCGGCGGGCGTGCTGACGCTGCGTGCGGCGGGCAATCTGGAATTCTACAACACGCTGAGCGATGGCTTTCAGGT
Organism: Prosthecobacter sp. Pr1; assembly: GCF_057652315.1. NCBI lineage: Bacteria > Pseudomonadati > Verrucomicrobiota > Verrucomicrobiia > Verrucomicrobiales > Verrucomicrobiaceae > Prosthecobacter > Prosthecobacter sp. Pr1. The sequence goes on from NZ_JBYFBS010000008.1 coordinate 206,478, forward strand.
GCCGACCACCGGCATTGTCGTCGAGCGGATGTGGATGGCCACGCTGATGGCACAAAGCGGCCTGCGCCCGCTGAACAACCAGTCGTGGTCCTACCGCATGGCGGCGGGAGCGGATTTCTCGGCATCGAATTTCCGCGAAGTCGTGGCGCTGAGCAGCCTGGGAGCCAACTCGGGATCTGTGCTCCTGGGCAAAGATGCGGGACAGGCCATTCCCACCAGCTCCGGGCTCAACTCGTCACCCGGTGAGAGCGCCGTGACGCGGCTGGCCATCAATCCCAACAACAGCACCTCCACCACGACGGACACCACGACGAGCAACCGCTTTCAGGTGATCCGGACGGGCACGGGGAGCATTGAGATCGCCGCCGGACGGGATGTGCAGCTTTTGAACCAGTTTGCCACCATCTACACCGCAGGGGTGGCGGTGGCGGCGGCGACGACGGTGTTCGCCGCAGGTGACTTTGTGCTTCCCATCGTCACTGTGACCTCGCTGCCTCAGACCTCGCTGGGCGCAGTGCAGCAGCTCTACGCCCCCCAATACAGCATGGCGGGGGGGAATGTGGATGTGTCAGCCCAGGGGGACATCATCCATCTGACGAAGGATTCGCAGGGCAACCTGATCATGGATTCGCAGCGTCAACTGCCCAACAACTGGCTGATGCGCCGAGGGTATGTCAATGATGCGGGAATTTATGGAACCACGCGGGTTTCCAACGGCGCGGTGCAGACCGTCAATGACGTGGCTTCGTCCACGACCTGGTGGATCAACTTCAGCAACTTCTTTGACGGCGTGGCCGCGCTGGGCGGTGGCAATGTGACGCTGAAGGCAGGGCATGATGTGCAGAATGTGAGCGCGCACGCGACCACCAACGCCCGTGCGGCGAGGGGGACGCCCAGCGCGGCGACTCTGCTGGAGCTTGGCGGCGGGGATGTGGTGGTGCAGGCGGGCCGCAACATTGACGGCGGCGTTTACTACGTGGAGCGCGGCACCGGCACTTTGAGCGCAGGAGGAGAGATCACCACCAATTCGACGCGTTCCCCCTCTCTGGGCCTCCTGGGGTCGGCGGCAAGCATCTACCCTGAAGCCACCTGGCTGCCCACCACCCTGTTTGTGGGCAAAAGCAGTTTTACAGTCAGCGCGCGTGGCGATGTGCTGCTGGGCCCCGTGGCAAACACCTTCCTGATGCCGCAAGGGGTGACCAACAGACATTGGTACAAGACGTACTTCTCCACCTATGCGTCCGACAGCAGTGTGGCCGTGACTTCGCTGGGGGGCGACATCACCATCCGGCAGGCCGCAACGGTGCCGGACTCCACCACGCCGGAAAGCATGCTGAGCCTGTGGCTGCGTAACTCGCTGCTGCTCAACGCCAGCTCGGCGGCGTACTACCAGCCCTGGCTGAGACTGGCGGAAACCAACGTGGACCCCTTCAGCACGCTGACCACACTGATGCCTGGCAGCCTGAAGGCAGCGGCCTTCTCTGGAGACATCAATCTGACGGGCACCCTCACTCTCTCGCCGTCGGCCACGGGCACCCTGGAACTGCTGGCAGCGGGCGCGGTGAACGGCCTGCGGCCCAATGGCGTCTCGACAAGCATCATCTCCAACAGCCAGACCACGGTGTGGACTTCCGCCTCGGTGAACCTTTCGGATGCCAATCCGGCATCCATTCCCGGAGTGCTGACGCCGTATGCCTATTATCAAACCTACTTCAACCCGGCCGCGCCGACTGCCGTCAACAACCCCATTGCCCAAACCACGAGAAGCACCTTTCTGCAGACGATCGACACGTTGTTTGCCGAATCGGGATCGACGTCCGGGATCTATGCATCCACCCAGACGAAGCAGGCGCTGCATGCGGCAGGACTTCTGCATGCGAACGACGCGAACCCGCTGCTGGTTTATGCAACCGGGGGCGACATCTCCGGTCTGACGCTGTTCTCTGGAAAGCTGGCGCAAATCCTGGCGCAACGTGACATCACTGACATTGCCTTCTACATCCAGAACACCCAGACCACGGACGTCTCAGTGGTGTCCAGCGGGCGTGACATCGTGGCCTACAATGCGAACTCCGCGCTGCGCTCCCTGGCGGTGGCGAAAGGCAACCTGCCGAACGCGCGCGAGACGCCGAAATCGGGCGACATCCAGATCAGCGGACCGGGGACACTGCAGGTGCTGGCGGGGCGGAATCTGAATCTGGGCACGGGATCGAACGACAAGGACGGAACGGGCGTGGGGATCACGAGCATCGGCAACGGGCGCAATCCTTATCTGCCATTTGCGGGATCGGATGTGATCGTGGGGGCGGGCATGGGGGCGGCGGCGGCGGGCATCGGCGGTGGGACACCGGACTTTGGGGCGTTCATCACTTACATCTCCACGACGGCGACGGGTGCGCGTTATCTGGCGGAGCTGGCGAAAATCCTGGGCGTGGCTTCGGTGAATCTGAATGATCCGCTGCTGACGGCGGACGAGCAGAAGCAACTGGCGATGGCGGTCTTCTACCTGGCGCTGCGTGATGCAGGGCGTGACCACAATGATCCGGACAGTCCGAACGTGGGGACTTATGCGGAAGGCTATGCGGCCATCGCGAAGCTGTTCCCGACGACCAGCGAGGGGAGCATCCAGACGCAGGCGCGTGACATCCGCACGAGGAGCGGCGGGGACATCAGCATTCTGGCGCCGCAAGGGGGGCTGCAACTGGCCTCCACAACGATCGGCAGCACGCTGGCACCACCGGGGATCATCACGGAAGGGGGCGGGAGCATCAACATCTTTGCAGGCAAGAGCGTGGACATCGGGATCTCGCGTATTTTCACCCTGAAGGGCGGCGACATCATGATCTGGTCCACGACGGGAGACATCGCGGCGGGGTCGTCATCGAAGACGGTGCAGTCCGCGCCGCCGACGCGGGTGCTGATTGACCCGCAGAGCGCGAACGTGGCGACGGACCTTGCGGGTCTGGCGACGGGGGGTGGCATCGGCGTGCTGGCGACGGTGGCGGGTGTGGCTCCGGGGAATGTGGACTTGATCGCGCCGATCGGTGCGGTGGATGCGGGTGACGCGGGCATTCGTGCGACGGGGAATCTGAACATCGCGGCGACGATCGTGCTGAATTCGGCGAACATCGCCGTGGGTGGGACGAGCGCGGGGACGCCTGCGGCGCCTTCCGTGGCGGCACCGAGCCTGGGCGGGCTGGCGGCGGCTTCTTCGAGCGCGGCGGCGGGGACTTCGGCGGCGAACAACCAGGTGCCGAAGCAGGACAAGGAGGAGCAGGCCATGGGACAGGACCAGCCTTCGTTCATCACGGTGCAGGTGATTGGCTACGGTGGTGGCGATGGCGGGGATGATGAACGTAAACGTAGAAGTGACCAGCCGGGCGAGTAATGTAGCCCCCACGCACCCCTAGAGACCATGGCTTTCCAATTTGACTCCGATTCGCAGAAGAAGATCCCTGACCAGATGCCGCCGAGGGAGCGGATCGGGAAGTTTTCGCTGCTGGTGCTCGGGGCGTTTGTGCTGCTGATCGTGAGCTTGTTTGCCTGGCACCCGCTGGCGACGGCGGTGCGCGGGGTGCTGGCGCGGCGGAATGCGAAGGAGGCACGGGAGGCGACGGCGGCGAAGGACTGGGTGAAGGCGCACCAGGCGGTGACGCTGGCGCGGCAGCGGGCACCTGAGGATGAGGAGGTGATCCTGGCGATGGTGGATTTTCTGAAAGCGACGGGCTCTGACCCTGGCGGACTGGCGCAGTATCTGCAGCGGCTGAAGGTGAAGCGGCCGCTGACGGCGGAGGAGGAGCTTACACTGGGGCGCGCGCTGATCAGCAGCGGGAAGACGAAGGATGCGCGTGAGGTTTATGAGAAGCTGCCGCTGAAGCAGAGCACGCAGCAGCCGGGGCTGGAGCTGCTTTCGAGCATTCTGAACGCGGAGGGGCATACGAAGGAGGCGGCGGAAATCGAGCAACGTGCGGTGGTGATGAGCAAGGCTGATGCGACGCCTGAGACGCAGATAAAGGCGGCGGTGTCTGACATGGGGAGCCACTATGTGGAGGTGCAAAACCATGCGGTGAAGCAGCTGTGGCAGCTGGCTGAACTGAGCACGCAGACGGGGATGGATGCGATCCTGCAACTGGCGGGGAGCCCGGGGCTGACGCTGCCGCAGGCGAACCAGCTGCTGGTGATGGAGGAAAAGCACCCGCTGCAGGCGATGGGGGCGCGGCTGATGGTGGTGTCTGCGCTGATGCGGCTGCAGCCGGAAAGGCGTGTGGAGCTGGCGGAGGCGGAGGTGCGGCGCTTAACTGAGACCAAGAACGGCCGGCTGGAGGACATGGCCTACTGGCTGATGCGGGAGAAGTTGAATGATCAGCTGCTGAAGCTGGTGCCGAAGGAGCTGGCGGCGCAGTCGCGCGAGCTGTACCCGATCCTGGTGCAGACGCTGTCTCAGGCGGAGCGCTGGGAGGAACTGCAAGGGGTGCTGAAGATACCGAATCCGCCGGTGTCTGCGACGCTGCTGGATCTGGCGATGGCGGAGGTGCTGAGCCATGTGCAGCCGGACATGCGGGAGTCCCGCCGCATTTTGCAGGGGACGGTGATCAATGCGGCGCAGGCGGGGGATGTGGGGACGCTGCAGGCGGCGGCGGGGCTGGCGGAGAAGCTGAATTTTGCGGATGTGGCCTGCCAGGCGTACAAGGCGGCGGGGATGAGATCTGCGGAGAACAATGCGAGCGAGGCGGCGCTGCAGAACCTGCAAAAGAGCGTGGAGCTGGCGCTGCGTGCGAAGGACACGGAGACGCTGCTGGAGGTGTCCCGCCGGCTGCATGTGCTGAGCCCGAGCAGCGCGGTGTTTGCGGACCGGTTTGTGTACCTGCGGCTGGTGCTGGGGGTGGAGATGGAGACGGTGGATGTGAAGGCGCTGATGGCGGAGACTGAGGCGAAGACGGCGGTGAGTGTGACTCTGGAACGGATCCCGCCGCCGCTGCTGCTGGCGCTGTCCGCTTACAGAATGGGAGATCGTGAGGGGATGGTGAAGCATCTGGCTTCCCTGCCCCGTGGCGAGAGCCTGTCCCCCGGCCCGCGTGCGGTGGCTGCGGGGCTGCTGTCTCTGGTGGGCAAGGCGGACCGCGCATTTGTGCTGGCGGAGAAGATTCCGGGGGCGCTGCTGCTGGAGGAGGAGAAGGTGTTTTTGATGCGGGCGCTGTGAGGGGCGGGACGCGGAAGCTTTAAGCCTGGCTCAAGGGAGCGGGAAAATGAGTGCGCAGCGGTGGCGGTGCATTGATGATACCCTCAGCAGTTGAAAAGGAGTCTTGATGCTCCCTCAAGCGGAGAGGTTGGGCTGTTTCCAACGATGGTGGCATAATATCACACTTGGAAACCGTCGCGGCAAACGCCCTGCCCTCCTGCCTTGCCAAAGTGCAAGGACGGCGCACCTTTTTGAGCGCCAGCGAAGCTGCAGACCCGAAGCTTCGGACCCGCACAGCGGTTCCCTACCGGCCCTGCGGCACGCGCTGCTCTGGAGGGTGGGGATGAGGTGTGCGCGGCCCTGGACGACTTCGTCCCAGCGTGGGCTTTCTGTCACCTGTCATCTGGATCTGAAAAGTGCCGTAAGTGGTTTCGAGTGCTTCGGCTTCACCGGTTGGGAGACAGACCGGTTTTCAGAGGATCGTGAGATGAGTGGTGGCTTGAAAAAGAGTTGGCGCACGCAACCCTTTCGATCTTCACTGCTGAGAGAAGCACGCGCCCTCAAGCGCCTCCAAGACTATGAAATCCTCTTTTGTCATTCTGAGTTTGTTCATCTTCGCGGCTGTCGCGACGCCGCTGGTTTTGGGTGCGGAGAAAGCGGAGGAGAAACGGCCGACTGCGGATGAGCAGACGGAGGCTGGCTTTCAGCTGATGAAGACGGAACTGCTGGGGAAGCTGGGCTTTGAAATGAAGGCGAGCGAGGTGGTGAAGGCTTATGGGAAGGCCACGGCCAAAGGCAAGATGGAAAACTGGGAGGGCGTGGGCCTCTATGTGCAGCAGTGGGACTATCCGGAGCTGGGAGTGGAGCTGCAGATGGCGGCTGAAAAGAAGGACGGGGTGCAGACGGTTTATATGATCAAGGCCACGAAGCGGTGCAAGCTGAGCACGACCCATGGCATCCACATTGGGAGCAGTGAAGAGGAGGTGGCGAAGGCTTATGGGAAGCTGAGGGGTGATGAGAGCGAGGCGGGGAAAACGTTTATCGCGGGGTCGACGGTGGGTGGGGTGATCTTTGGTTTTGAAGAGGGCAAGGTGGAGTCGATTTTTATTGGGGCGGCTTCGGAGTGAGGGGAACCGTTCATGCCTGACATTCACAGCCATCATTTGCTGAGCAGATAAATGCATTGCGGCTCCAGCGTGGACAGCATATCATTCTGTTAACGGTGGAAAAAATTCCAACCTTTTAAAGCCATGATCAAACCAATGGTGACAGCAGTCATGCTCATGTGCGGAATCCTATGCCGAGCGGATGACCCTCAGGTTTCGGAGATCACGAATCTCACCTTGAAGAACCAGAAGAACCTCCTGAGCGATGAACATTGGCGGGACCACGGACAGAGGTTTGATGAACTGATGGAGGCCATTGGCGAGAAGGAGTTCAAACGGAATGAGAGCGGCCGATTGAATCCCGCGGTTTGCGCAGACAGGATCCGACTGATTGCGCTTTACCGCTTTCAGCACCGGGACCTGTTTGAGGAGATTTACAAAACTTATGTGAAGCATCCCAGCGGAGCTGAGATTGAAAAGATGCGTCAGGCCTACATCGCTGAGAATCCGCAGACTGAGGAAATGAAGAAGTTAAACCAGGAGATTTATCCGGCTGGTGTACGTCTCGTTCGGGTGGATCCCAGATTCCCGGCGCCTCATTCCATTCAGAAAGCGCATCTGGCCCCCAAATACCGTTTTTGTTTTGAGTACTTTTGGATGGCTCCTGTGCATGAGCAGCCAATGAGTCACTTTGATGATGCTCTGGAGATGGCTTTGGACCATTTCAAAAAGGAGCCGGGCGGCACTGACATCAGGGAGCTAATCAAACCCAAGACCGAAGACTCCAAGTCACATCCCCCGGCAAAACCGGAACCGGCTAAAGCCGGTACTACAATACGAAGAGAGGGGTGAGCGGAGCGTCTGGGAAACAACGGTCAACTACCGTCAACCACTGCAAACTCCGGGCGCAGGGCGGCTGAGTGTTTGCGGAGCGGAAGGATCGAGGACGAGCTGGAAGAGGGGGGCAGGAATGCCCCGATACTTTAGCCGGGCAAGGGTACGCGGATGGTGAATGACGTGCTGCGGCCGGGGTGGCTTTCGAGGTCGATGGTGCCGCCGTGGACTTCGACGGCGCGTTTGACGATGGAGAGGCCGAGGCCGGTGCCTTTGGACTCCTGGACGCCGCGGTAGAAGCGCTTGAAGGCGTAGGGGACGTCTTCGGGGCGGATGCCGATGCCGTCATCGGTGACGGTGATGATGCACTCGTGCTGGGTCCAGCGGCCGGTGATGGTGATGCGGAGGCCGGTGCGGGGATTTTCTTTGAGGGCGTTTTCGATGAGATTGGAAAAGATCTGATCCCAGTAGAAGCGATCGCCGCTGAGGATGCCGCCGTCGGGGGGGAAGTCGAGGGTGATGACGGGCTGGCGGATTTCGATGAGGGGGGTGAGATGCTCGATGGCATCATGCACGCAGGCGCGGACGAGGAAGGTTTCGGTCTTGAGGGGTTCTTCGAGGCCTTCGAGCCGGGAGATGGTGAGCATGTCGTCGATGATGCGCATCATGCGGCGGGAGTGCTTTTCCATGACATCGAGACAGCGCACCAAGGAGGTGGTGTTTTTGATCATGCCGCTTTTCAGGGTCTCGATGTAACCGTGGATGAGGGAGAGCGGGGTGCGGAGCTCGTGCCCGGCGCTGGTGACGAAATCCTGACGGGTCTGGGCGATGGTGTCGTGCTCGGTGCGGTCTTCGACCATGACCCAGATGCCGGTGCGGGGGCCTTCGCTCCAGGGGGAGGCGGAGAGGTGGTAGTGGCGCTCATGGCTCCACTCGGCGGCGTAGGAGTGGGGGAGCGGGAGGCGAAGCTCCCCCTCCACACGGGTGCGGCGGCTGCGGGCGTCTTTGATGATGCGGGTGATGGCCTCCAGGCTGGGTGCGTTGCCAAGGGGGCGGCCTTCCTCCAGGGAATGCGGGAGAAGCATGACGCTCATGGCGAGATTGGCGAAGACGATGGTGTCTGCGTCATCGACGACGAGGATGCCCTGGGGGGCTTCATTGAGGAGGGTGCCGAAGAGGCGGCAGTCATCCTGCATGCACATGGGGGAGGCGGTGTCCGCGCGCGGTGCATTCATTCCTGGCTGAGCCGGGGCGGTCATCACCTCACTGGTCATGCGTCTGCGTCTGCGAGCTCTTGGACGACGCTTTGGAAGAGGTAACCCTGGCGGCGCAGGGTGCCGATGTGGCGGCCGTGGTCTCCGAGTTTGTCGCGGAGGCGTTTGATGTGGGTGTCGAGGGTGCGGGAGTGGGTGTCGTCTGCGTAACCCCAGACGGCGCTGAGGAGCTCGCTGCGGGAGTGGATCACGTCCGGATTGGCCATGAGGGTGGTGATGAGCTTGAGCTCGGTGATGGTGAGCTCGACGAGCTTGCCGCTGATGGAGAGGGACATGTTCTTGCGGTCGAGGAGGAACTCGCCGATGCGCTGCTCTGCGAGCATGACGACTTTTTGCGAACGGCGGAGGACGGCGCCGATGCGGAGCATGAGCTCGCGGGGGCTGAAGGGCTTGGTGAGGTAGTCGTCTGCGCCACTCTCAAGTCCGGCGATGCGGTCATTCGTCTGCGCACGGGCAGTGAGCATGATGACGGGGATGTGGCGCGTGCGGGTGTCTGCGCGGAGGCGGCGGTGGACCTGGACGCCATCGATGCCGGGGAGCATGATGTCGAGGACGATGAGGTCGGGGGCGGTCTTGACGGCCATGGGGAGAACTGCGAGGCCATTGCCCACGGAGACGACCTCGTGGCCTTCACGCTGGAGGTGTAGGCTTACGAGTTCGACAATATCCTTCTCATCATCGACTACCAGGATTCTGCTCATGTTTGGGTGACGAGACTGTGACGGCAGGAATGGAGCGCTGCCAAAGACAAGCATGTTACGATCTCGTCGCAGAGTGTGAGGGGGGAGATGATTGTGACGGATTCGTTGCGGAAGGAGGCGAAGGAAAGCGTATGTGCTGGCGAGGGGGGAATGGGTGTGGGGTTTTGCGGGGTGTGGCGGGCTTATGGAGCGGTGGCCTTGGGCGCTACTTTGAATAGGCGGAGGGCTTAATGTTGCATTGGCGGGGACTGATGCTGGATGCTGGATGCTGGTTGCTGGATGCTGGTTGCTGGTTGCGCAGTGATGGGTTAATGCGGCGGGGCGTGTGGCGGAGCCTTGGGCTTGCTTTCCGGATTTGGGCGGTGGTACCAGGGCAGCCTCGCTGAGGCTTCCTCCTTCGCTCTGCGAGCTTCGTAGGACACGCGGCAACTCTTCGCCAGGATGCGCAGCTCCTTTGGGAATGATGTCGCACGTCGCGGCTGGGAGGCTGCCTGGATCGCAAGAACGATCCGCCGCCAGGCATGGAAATCCTCTGGCGGGGGCGGCACGATCTCCACGACATGAACGAAACCGGGAAGCTGGTTCATGTGGTGGGTGATCGTTAGGGCGCAGCGCGTCCCTGCCAGCCTTCACGCGCCGCGCTGCTTGGCTGCGCCGCGTCCGTGGAATCCTTCGTCCCAGCGTGAACTGGCATTATCTCACATCCTCCCTTTCCAAATCCCCCCTGCCCCTCACCGCCACGCACTCACCGCCGAGGAATGCGTGCGGTAAAATTCCTCAAACGCCGCGTGGGAGCCGTGGAAGAAGGTGCGGTCGCAGAAATGCCGCAGGGTGGCGCGGCCGCCGCTACGGGTGTAGGCGCCGCCCACGTCTCCGGTGAATTCCGGGCCGAGCAGCGCGGTCTTGGGATGGCCGCTGATGTCCCCGCAGTACTGCCAGAAGCTCCAGGTGCCAAAGACGCGCGGCACGCTGAAGGTCATGTGCATGGCCGACTGCTCGCCGTAGCGCGGGATCCACAGGCCGCAGGCCTTGAGCACCGTGCGCTCCGGAGGAGTGAGCGCCTGCAGCTCGCGCACCTGCTGGTCAAAGCCCGGCATACCAGGAAGTGGCACGCTGCAGTAGAGCAGCGGCCATGCGCCGGTGCGCGCCCGCACGTGCTGCGCGCCCCAGGCGAGCTGCGACCACGAGACGCGGTCCTGCCCTTCGTTGTCCAGCACCATCATCACCGGATGCCCCGCCGTGCCATGGCGATGCGCCGTGGCGGCCACCACGCGAATGAAGCGGTCCAGCTGCACCTGCAGATTTCCGGCGCGGTTCACGTAATGATACGCGCCCCACTTCAGCCCGGCCACGCGTGCGGCATGCTCGCGCCAGGCGTAGTCCGCATCCGTCTTCGTGCCGCCACGGGTGGCGCGGTGGATCATCAATTCCACGCCCATGCGGCGCAGCAGATCGCAGCGGACCGCACCGCCGTCTCTGCCGAAGTCCACGGTGTTGTTGAGCAGTGAAGAGCGCGCGTGATGGACGGAGACGGTCTCCGTGCGGATGGGGGCGCAGGACGCGAGAAGCGATGCGACAGCGATGCAGGACCTGATCGAGGCGCGAGTGTTCATGGCACCGTTTTAGCGGGAGGCGTGGGGTGGCGTCAATGAGGAAGCGTGGGGGTGGGTGCATCTTTGTCACCGCTGCGCGGCTGCACAGAATGCCACATGCTGGGCTCGCGGCTCAGAGGCGTCGATCTCCGGCTGCGGCGTGTAGTGCTCCGCGCTTCGTGCGATGCCATGCCGTGAGCAAACATGAGTGATGACAAGCGAACGGATTTGTGAATGATCATGCAGCATGAGGACTTTGAGACGAACACTCTTTCTCGGGCTGGTGGTGGCGGTGCTCACGGCACGTGCGGATCTGGCCACGGAGCCGTGGCCCAAGGTGGTGCGTGAGTTCCCCTTTGAGAGTCCCTGCACGCTGACGGAGGGCGGTTTTCGCATCTCCATCAGCGAGCCGGGTGATCCGGAAATCCGCAAAATGGGCGGCTCCGGCGGGCCGATGCTGAACTTCACCGTGCTGAATGAGAAGAGCGGATGGAAGCAGGTCTTCTACAACCAAAGCGTCAGCGTGCGGTGGCTGACGTCGTTTGAAGGCCATCCGCAGCTGGAGATCTGGGGACGCGGCGGTGGCGGCTTCTACACGCGACATCTGACTCGCTTTGTGCGCGGAAGGTATCGCTGCGTCCGCAGCGATGAGTTTACCAATTTTCGCGAACGCTCGACCCAGCCTTCCATCACCACCACGCTGCCACGCAGCGGCGAGGTGCTTTACTTCACAGAGACGCGCATGCCGGAAGGGGCGGAAGGTGACTTGTTCTATGAGGACGAGAAATAGACGTGCTCCGGCCCTCACTCCTCCACATGCTTGTCCACCAGTGCATCGAGCGCCTGGTAGAGCTCATCGGTGTCCAGGGTGTCGCGATTGCTCAGGATGATGGTGCTGCGATTGCCGGCGAGGTCGCGGTAGTAGCTGTTCTCAAATCCGGCCCAGGTGCCGTCGTGGCCGCAGGCATGCACGGAGCCGTCGTCATCGGTGTAGAGGGTCCAGCCCAGGCCGTAGTCGAAGGCCTTGCCTTTGCGGGTGGTGGCGGGCGTGAGGGCTTCTTTCCAGGTGGCGGGTTTGAGGAATTTTTTGGCTCGCACGGCGGCGTCCCATCTGGCCATGTCTTCGAGGTTTGACCACACGCCGCCGTCTCCCACGACCATGACTTTCTGCGGCCACTCGGGCGGGGTGCCCCAGCTGGGCTTCCACGTTTCCTTCTTCTCACGCCACTCGTAGCCGAAGGCGCGGTTGTATTTGTCATCGTCCTCGGTCTGCGGCACGGACTTGGGGCTCTGGCAGATGAAGGTGTGCTGCATGCCGGCGGGGAGGAAGATCTCATCACGCACGAATTCGCTGAAGGGCTTCTTGGCCACGCGCTGCACGATGCTGGCGAGCAGGAGGTAGTTGCTGTTCGTGTACTCAAACCTGCTGCCGGTGCGGAACTGCAGGGGGTAATCCTTCTTCAACCTGGCGAACATGCCGAGGTAGTCTTCGTTCACGGCGTAGGTCTTGTGGCGCATGGGCACGCCTTCATCATCAAAGTCGAAGTACTCGGGGAGGCCGGAGGTGTGCTGGAGGAGATCGCGGATGAGGATGGGATTGTCGCGGCTGTATTCGGGCAGTTCGGGGAGGTGGTCGCGCACGTCGTCGTCGAGCGTGAGCATACCACGATCCACCAGAATAAGCAGGGCGGTGGCGGTGAATGGCTTGGAGCAGGAGGCGAGCTCAAACAGCGTGGCGGGGGTGATGGGTGCCTCGTCCTTCACACTGGCCAAACCGTACCCTTTTTGGAAATGCAGCTTTCCAGGCACGCGGATGCAGATGGCCACGCCGGGGCTGCTTTCCTCGATGCCGGTTTTGGCCACGAGGCGGTCGATGGCGGAGACGAGTTCTTTGCTGGGGCGGAGGTCTTGCGCGAGGGCTGCCGTCGCCGTGGCGAGGGCGAGGAACATGGTGAAATGGCGCAGCATGCGGGGCAGTGCGGAGCGGGTGAAAAGCATGGGCGCTGTCCCTGCGCCAGTGACGGGAGAGGGGCAAACAGTTTCAGTCCAAGCTTTCAACCGGGCGCGTCCAACAAACGAATGTGGCGGTGTGATGAACAGATTTTTTAACCGCTGATATGACGCTAATCAGACGCTGATAAATCCAAATCAGAAAAGGGTTTTTGAATGAGGAATCCAGTAGATCCCTCTGATTCCTGAGCCCCTGCCTTCCTTTTTTCAGGCTTGGAACTTCAGGTCCGACATTCTGGATTATTAGCGTCATGTCAGCGTCTCATCAGCGGTTAGAATCTGAACTTCTCGCCGAGGACAGCCGAGCCTCTCAGCAGCCAGCCTGGAGACGTTCGATTTTCCGCAGAGGTGCGGAGGGGCAGAGGGAGCAGAGATTGAATCTGAACTCTGCCACCTCTGCTCCTTTGCCCCTCTGCGGTTGATTCGAAGATGTCTTCAGCCTCCGATGACTCCAGGGTCGAGCAAGAGGAAGATTTCTCTACGGAGCTCCTACTCCGCACCACACAGCCTCACCATCTTGATCTCCACGGTGCGGTCCCCTTCCCCGACGAACAGGATGCCTTCCTGCAGCGTCACGGTGAGGTCCATGGAGCGCTGCGCAAGGGCACCGAGGGCCTCGCTCTCGGCAGCGGGGATCTGCCAGACGGTGAGGTTGCTCACGCGGGTGAATTTTCCGGCGAGCGCGGCCCACCAGGTGGCGGCGTTGCTGGCAAAGCTGTAGACGCTCACCTTCTTGGACCGGCCGCAGAGGCGCACGAGTTTTTTCTCGTCGGGCTGGCCGAGCTCGATCCAGTGCATGAGCAGGCCGGTGAGATCATGCTGGCTGAGCGCGGGCTCATCCGCCTCCCACATGTCCTTGCCAAACTCGAGCTTGCCGAGGTCGTTGTTCTCCGGGGCATTGAGAACGAAGGCCAGCAGCCGGATCATCATGCGCTCCTCCGTCTCCGACGGATGCCGCGCGAGGGTGAGCTCGTGGTCGGCATAACGGTTGGCGTCGAGGTCGGAGAAGGAGACCTTGGCTTTGTAGATGATTGCTTTGAGGGCCATGCCTTCGCTTAGACGGAAATGCGGCGGGTGGCAAGGGAGGGTGTGTGACGGCATTGGTCAGGGAAGGCCCACCGCATGAGAGCTCCGCCCTCCTGCTCGGCTTGCCCTTCGAAGCTTTAGCGAAGAATGGGTCCTCGATTCTTCCGTGCCGCAGCCACCAGATGAGGGAGCATTGGAAAAGGGGGAAGGCGGTGCCTCACCCGCACACGCTGAGACGAAGGATTCTACGGACGCGCACAGCGCGTCCCTACCATCCGGCGCGGCGCATCGGGGTGGTAGGGAACCGCTGTGCGGGTCCGTGGTTTCGGGTCTGCGGCTCCGCAGGCGCTCAAAAAGGTGCGCCGTCCTTGCGGCATTGAAAATACGGGGATCGTCGGCATTCGCGGGCGGTGGAGTACTCGCACGCGTTGAGAGCGGGAGTTTTGGAAAAGGGGGAAGGCGGTGAGGTGGCAGGTGGTGCTGGGACGAAGGATTCTACGGACGCGCACAACGCGTCCCTACCATCCGGCGCGCCGCATCGGGGTGGTAGGGAACCGCTGTGCGGGTCCGTGATCATGGGTCTGCGATGTCTCAGGCGCTCAAAAAGGTGCGCCGTCCTTGCGGCGGTGAACATGCGGGGCCCCTCGGCATTCGCAAGCGGTGGAGCAATCGTACGCGTTGAGAGCGGTAGCATTGGAAAAGGGGGAAGGCGGTGAGGTGGCAGGTGGTGCTGGGACGAAGGATTCTACGGACGCGCACAACGCGTCCCTACCATCCGGCGCGGTGCATCGGGGTGGTAGGGAACCGCTGTGCGGGTCCGTGATCATGGGTCTGCGATGTCTCAGGCGCTCAAAAAGGTGCGCCGTCCTTGGGGCGGTGAAAATACGGGGATCGTCGCGCCCGCCTCCCGGTGCTTCCGCGCGTGTGCGCAGGTGATTTCAATACTACCACGTCCTACCACGTTTATATACACCCTGCCACGCCACAGCCTCTTTCCTCATCTTTTTCCATAAAGCGCGTTGACTTTTAAAATCTGGACCCAAGACTTTTTCCATTCACCCGAACGGATCGCAGGTCTCCTGCGGCCCGTGCGGGGGATGCCAGAACCTGATCTTCCTGACCATGACACTGAACACGACCTCCGACCTGCCCGTCACTCGCGCCCCTGCTGCCGCAACCCACACCGCGCCGCCTTCCACGGCGGCCGCAGCGCCCCCGGCTCCGCCTTCACTTCCACCGGCCTTGCTCACCTCCGCCCAGCTCATGGCGGCGCTGGGCATCAGCCGCCGCATGCTGAAGAAGTGGAACCGCGGCAGCTTCATCCCCTCCATCGGCGTGCGCCATGCGCGGCGCTATGACCTGGAGCAGGTGATGGAGGCCCTGCGCACGCATGGGAAGCCGGCCACGGCGGCTTCCTCCGCTGCCGATGCTTCCGCCACACCCGTCCTGAGCGATTCCACCGGGATGGCTGCGGTCTTCTAATACCAGTTACCACCATGCTCTAGCACTCTTGCACCGCTTTGCCAGCGTCTGCCAACTCCTGTTTTTCGATCACCACCATGCCCCCTGCCCTGCCGCTGTCGGAAGCCCCATGGACGGCGCACCTTTTTGAGCGCCTGCGAAGCGGCAGACCCGAAACCACGGACCCGCACAGCGGTTCCCTACCACCCCGGAGCGGCGCGCCGGGTGGCAGGGACGCGTTGTGCGCGTCCGTAGATTTCTTCCTCCCAGCGCGGTCTGCCGCCCACCGACCTCCCCCTTTCCAATCGCCTACGCCTCTCAGCCTGCGACTCGCCGTGATCGAGGACGAGGACGATCCGGCCAACCACTGCAAACAACCGCAAACCATGGCCAACCATTGCAAACCTCCCCTTTTATGACTACACGCCCACCCAACCACCATGACATACCAGCCCTGAAGGAACGCCTGCTCATCCCGGAGGTGTGGCGGAAGCTGGGGCTGGAGGGACAGCCGGCACAGACTTGCCTCTCCCCCTTTCGCGAGGACAAGCCCCCCTCCTTTTCCATTTCCAAGGACGGGAAGCGCTGGAAGGACTACGGCACCGGCCAGAACGGGGACGTGATCGACTTCATCGCCATGGCGCGGCAGATCAGCACCGGGGAGGCGCTGCGGGTCTTTCTGGAGCTGGCCGGGGTGTCGCCCTCCAGGCCCGGCCACGCGCCGCACGCGGGCTCCCCACGCGGCACGTCCTTCAAGGAGAAGGTC
This sequence comes from Prosthecobacter sp. Pr1, assembly GCF_057652315.1. Lineage (NCBI taxonomy): Bacteria > Pseudomonadati > Verrucomicrobiota > Verrucomicrobiia > Verrucomicrobiales > Verrucomicrobiaceae > Prosthecobacter > Prosthecobacter sp. Pr1. Next base: position 222,427 of record NZ_JBYFBS010000008.1, read on the forward strand.
ACCGCGCTGCTGCCACCGCAGGAGCCGCCGCAGCCGGAGCCCCTCCGCGTGCCGCTGCACAACGGCACGGAGGCGGACCGGCTGCTGGTGGCGGAGTCGCGCAGCATCACGCCGGAGGCTGTTTCCCTGGCGCTGGCGCTGCGCACGCTCACCTTTGCCATCGTGCAGGGCTACCGCTGCTGGCTGCTGGTGGATGCGGAGGAGCGCTGCGTGGAGGCGCGGCGGCTGGATGGCATGCCCTTCACAGAATGCGGCACGCTGGGCCGGCGGAAGGCGCACACGCTGCGCGGCTCCCGCAAGGACTGGCCGCTGGGCGCGGCGGTGCTGCGCCGCCTGCCGCAATTCCGCACGCTGCTGCTGGTGGAGGGCGGGCCGGACTACCTGGCGGCGCTGCACTTTGCGCATGAGCTGGAACGCTGGGATGTGCTGCCCGTGGCCATGCTGGGACGCGGCACGGGCGCGCGGATCGACGACACGGCGCTGGAGCTCATGCGCGGCCGCCGCGTGCGCATCTACCCCCACAACGATGCGGACGGCGGCGGTGTCAAAAACGCCGGCCTGTGGGCCGCGCAGCTGCACCAGGCGGGGTGCACGGTGGACATCTACACATTCACCGGCCTGCACCGCACGGACGGCACGCCCATCAAGGACCTCAACGACTGCACCACCGGCCTGGATGAGGAATCCACCACCAGCCTGCGACACAACCTCTTCCCCAAGCCCGACCTGGAGGTGCATCCGCCGTTTTGAGTCCGCTGCCGCTCAAGACCGCCCCGCAATACCATGTCCTACCACCATGCCTGCCGACCTCGCGCTGTCGACACCCACGGACGGCGCACCTTTTTTAACCGCCTTCCATGTCACAGAACCGGCACAGCCTGACTATCACCCACAAGTCAGCGGGTGCCTGCCAAGCCTGTTGAGCTGATTGATCACTGCTGATGGCAGGGTGGTCACAGTATTGTGACGAGGTAGTGTTTGAGGCAGAGGGGGCTCGTCTCAATGATGGGGCATGTTCAAGCCACGACATAACGAACTTCAGTGCTTCCTCCAATGGCGCCGGCAGACGCGCTTTATCCGCCATCATGGCGGGCCGATCATGGCGGTGGGGCTGTTTGTGACGTGCCTGTGGTCGGTGTGGCGGGCGTTTGAGAGCCGGCAGGCGCAGCCGGAGAGCGCGCCGACGGTGGAGGTGAAGCGGATGCAGGAGCTGGACCGCACGCTGCAGGCGTCCAAGATGCCGAGGATGTGAAGCTGTGAATGGGTGAGGCGGTGGCGTGAGGGCTGGGCTCGTGACAAAAACGTTTTACTTGGTGTGTTTCGCAGCGGGCGGTGAAGGGCGATGTCTGGTGACAAGGTCGTTACTATTCACAGTGAGTCCGCGTGTTGAGCGGGGGTGGATGGTGGCGGCGGAAACCTGACCTCTCCCCTTCTCTTCTTTGCTTTCTATGAAAACGAAACTTCGTATCAAGACGCTGTTCATGTCCGATGTGCATCTGGGCATGGCGGACTCGAAGGCGGTGCAGGCGGCGCATCTGATCCGGCACTGCAAGTGCGAGAAACTGGTGCTGAACGGGGACATCATCGATGCGTGGGCGCTGAGCGGATCGGGGCGCTGGACGCAGGAGCACACGCACTTTGTGCGGACGGTGCTCAAAAAAATGGAGAAGGAGGACACGGAGGTGATCTACCTGCGCGGGAACCACGATGACATTTTGGAGAAGTTTCTGCCGTTCAAGCTGGCGGGTCTGTCGCTGGTGGAGGAGCACATTCATGAGTCGCCGCACGGGCGCTACCTGGTGGTGCACGGGGACGGGTTTGACCATGTGACGACGAACCATGTGTGGCTGGCGAAGGTGGGGGCGGTGGGCTATGAGCTGCTGCTGCGCCTGAACCGGATGTACAACGCGTGGCTGCGCTGGCGGAACAAGGAGGCCTTCTCTCTGAGCCGGTGGGTGAAGATGAAGGTGAAGGGCGCGGTGAGCTTTGTGGGGCGCTACGAGGAGCAGCTGCAGAAGCTGGCGAAGTGGAAGGGCTGCCACGGGATCATCTGCGGGCACATTCACACGCCGGCGGACAAGATGATCGAGGATGTGCACTACCTGAACTCGGGCGACTGGGTGGAGAGCATGACGGTGGTGGTGGAGCATCTGGACCGGACGTTTGAGGTGCTGAGTTATCATGATTTCTGCCGCCTGACGGGACGTGAGCCGAAGGGTGCGGACCTGAGCATGGACGTGAGCGCGATCAGCAACCGGCCGCTGGGACTGCCTGCGCCGGTGGTGGCGTCTGAGGCGGGCGAGGAGGAGGAAGCGGAGGAGATGGTGGGGGTGTAGGCTGGATGGCGGATGCTGGATGGCGGATGCTGGATGGCGGATGCTGGATGGCGGATGCTGGATGGCGGATGCTGGATGGCGGATGCTGGATGGCGGATGCTGGATGGGCGGTGGATGCGTTTGTTTCTCGCTGTGCGGCGGCGATTGGCTGGCGTGGGGTGACGGGGCTTGTGAGGGATTGTCGGCTGCCGCTTTCGGGTGGTTTGTGGTATGCGTGTGTCACCGAGGACGGCGAAAGCGGCAGCTGCGTTCGTTCCTCACTGCGCGACCGCAGTCCATATCAGAAGTGGACAGGCGCTATTCTGAAATGTGTTTTATGAGACACCTTGATTTGCTGAACGCGGGTGTGCGGGAGTTCGTGTGATTGGTTGGGACAGCTTCTGATCGCGCCAGTAAGTACGACTGCTTATCAGCAGATAGGCCACGAGCCTATTTACACTATCCGATTTGCATAGCTTTGCTGGTTTTCAGAGGTGTTCCATGCAGTCTAGGACATATACCCATTTAGCTTGGCTTTACTTTAAAAACGGGGTGTCTAGCATCGTGATCTTATGAGATTTGAGTCCTGCTCCGCGGTTGTGAGGTTGTTTGAATTCACTGGAACTTGTGAAGATCAGAGGGTGCGGACGGCCATGCGGGCTTTGCAGATGGGAGCGTGTTTGATGGCGGCGTTCACGCTGGGGGCGTGCCATTCTAAAAAGGGCGGGCATGCGGCGGTGATGGTGCTGACGCACCCGCTGCAGCAGGACACCACGATCTCGCGTGAGTACGCCTGCCAGATCAACTCGTGCAAGAACATCAAGGTGCTGGCGACGGGACGTGGGTACTTGGAGCTGGGGAAATTGAAGGAGGGCCAGCATGTGAACGCGGGGGATGTGATGTTCAAGATTGTGCCGGGGAGCACCCGGACGGCGCTGAACCGGGCGGAGGCTGTGGAGCAGGTGGCGAAGGCGGTCTTTGAAAACACGGCGCAGCGGCTGAAGAACCAGCAGGCCACCGAGCAGGAACTGAGCGAGGCGAAGGCCCAATGGGATGAGAAGCTGGCGCTGGTGAAGGTGGCGCAGAATGATGCGGACGTGAACACGATCAAAGCGCCGTTTTCAGGACTGATGGGCCGCCTGCTGCTGGCGGAAGGGAGCCTGGTGGATCAGGGTGCTGTGCTGACGACGCTGTCTGACAACAGCGAGATGCAGGTGATTTTCAATGTGTCTGAGGCGGAGTCCCGGGAGTATGCGGCGCAGGCGCAGTCGGGGGAGAACAAGCAGGTGACGCTGGTGCTGGCGAATGGGAAGATTTTTGAGCAGCCGGGGAGGCTGAACGTGGCGGAGGCAAAGGCGGATGAGCAGAGCGGCCTGACGCCGATGCGTGCGGATTTTGCGAATCCGACGGGCCTGCTGAGGAATGGTGAGAGCGGGATCGTACGCGTGTGGAAAATGATCAAGCAGGCGGTGCTGGTGCCGCAGAAGGCGACGTTTGAAAAACGTGGCCACCATTATGTGTTTGTGGTGGGGAAGGATCAGGTGATGCAGCAGCGGGAGATCCAGATTTCTGCGGAGCTGGAGAATTTGTATGTGGTGAGCGAGGGGGTGGGCGCGGATGACACGATCGTGTTTGCGGGACTGAGCCAGGCGAAGGACGGGGCGAAGGCGGAGGGGGCGGAGTTTGAGGCGCCGAAGAAGGCGTTCGCGCATTTGAAGATCAAGGGGAGTAGTGGTGGAGTGCGCGGGAATGGAGTGATGGAGTGATGGAGTGATGGAGTGTGCGGTCGTGGTGTGGTTGGCGGGGTGGATGGACAGGATTTACAGGATGGTGGGATTTCAGGATTGTTGATGGGGTGATGGAGGGAGAGGAGTGGGTGGGGCTGGCTGAGGAGCAGCGAAGGCGGGGCTGTAACGCGAAGAGGTTGATTGAGAGGTTTGCGCCTTGGACTGAGTTGAGATCCAGCATCCCATGGGCGCCTGAGTGGCGGGGCATTGGAGACGTTTGTCCAGAACCGCCTAAAGGCGGGACTACCATACGTGTGCTGGGTTTGCGATGTCTTGGAGCGAGGGTTGTGACCTGAGTGGCGGGGCATTGGGGACGTTCGCCCGGAACCGCCTAAAGACTGGACTACCATACGTGTGCTGGGTTTGCGATGCCTTGGAGCGATGGTTGTGACCTGAGTGGCGGGGCATTGGAGACGTTCGCCCAGAACCGCCTAAAGGCGGGACTACCATACGTGTGCTGGGTTTGCGATGTCTTGGAGCGATGGTGCGAGATTGCGGGTGTGTGCTGACATGATGTGGTGCCGGGCACAGCGGGCGGCGGTGGTGAAAAATGGGAGACGGATTGAGGGGATGGAAGGCATGGTTTCAGGGGGCTATCCATGGTAATGAACTTACCTACTCTTGATTTTCGGACATTGTTCTGCCCTGGCTTCTCAACGGCAGGCCGGAAGGCGGATTGGAGGCACGTTCACTGGGGAAGACTGTTTTATGAAATAGGTTTCAAGCCTATTTTTCAAGGCGGGTTATCCTACTTACAATCGGACTTATCTTTGCCGAATATGACGGACGTATTGTTTTCATTTCCATGCATGGCGATGCTTTACTTTGGAGCCTCCGCACCTAGTATTTTAACAACCCCTTATGAGTTACAGAGACCACCTTTCCGTGTTCAGTTCGTTTCACTCTCCTGAGATCAGCAAGGCCCGTGAACTGCGGCCTGGGAGGTGGGCGGCGTTTGTGTGTGCGGGGCTGGCGGCGATGACGCTGAGCAGCTGTGACCACAAGGAGGCGCACCATGAGGGTGAGGAGGCAGAGGAGTCCCAGCTGGTGCTGACGAAGCCGATCGTCCGGGACACGGTGATCTCGCGTGACTATGTGTGCCAGATCCGGTCCTGCCGGAACATTGAGATCCGCGCGCTGGAGCGCGGCTACCTGGAGGTGGTGAGCGTGAAGGAGGGGCAGCTGGTGAAGGAGGGGGACCTGATGTTCTCGATCCTGCCGCGGGTGTACAGTGCTGTGGTGAAACGCACGGAGGCGGAGGCGCAGGTGGCGCGGGTGGAGTATGAAAACACGAAGCGGCTGCTGGACACCAACGTGGTGTCTGACAAGGAGCTGACGATGGCGAAGGCGAAGCTGGACCAGAAGATGGCGGAGGTGAACCTTTCACAGACGCATCTGGGATTCACGACGATCAAGGCGCCATTTACGGGACTGATGGACCGCCTGCGGCTGCGAAACGGCAGCCTGGTGGAGGTGGGCGACCTGCTGACGACGCTGTCTGACAACAGCGAGATGTGGATCTATTTCAATGTGCCTGAGGCGGACTACCTGGAGTATGCCTCCACGGAGCAGTCTGAGGACAGCAAGAAGGTGAGCCTGGTGATGGCGAACGGGAAGCTCTTTGACCAAAAGGGGCGCGTGAATGTGATCGAGGGTGAGTTCAACAACAAGACGGGCACGATCCCCTTCCGCGCGGACTTCCCGAATCCGAAGGGTCTGCTGCGCCACGGGGAGACGGGCAACATCCGCATGCAGCGGGCGCTGAAACATGCGCTGCTGGTGCCGCAGAAGTCGACGTTTGAGCTCGGGGGTGAGCAGTACATTTACACGGTGGACAAGGATGACGTGATCAAGCAGGTGAAGATCAAGGTGCTGGAGGAACTGGAGGATCTGTTTGTGGTGAGCGGAGCTTTGACGGACAAGGACAAGATCATCTTTGAAGGTCAGCGGCAGGCCCATGATGGTGAGAAGGCCCACGAGTACCGCTATGAGGAGACGAAGGATGCGTATGCGAATCTGAAGCTGCACGCGCAGTAAAGAAGATCGGGCGTGTGGGAGCGGTGGTGCCCGGAAAACTGTGGTGATTTGCGCCATCGACTGACATCAGGTGCAAAGTTCCATTTGTGCCTGAGTGGCGGGAGTTTGGGGACGTTCGTCCGGAACCGCCTGAAGGCGGGACTACAATACGTACGCTGGGTTTGCGATGGCGTGGGGCGAAGAGGACTTGTGGCATCGAACTGTGAACAGTGAATGCGATATGTGCCTGAGTGGCGGGAGTTTGGGGACGCTCGTCCGGAACCGCCTAAAGGCGGGACTACAATACGTACGCTGGGTTTGCGATGGCGTGGGGCGAAGGAGACTTGTGGCATCGAACATTGAATGCTGGACATTGAATGCGAATGCTGGGCGAGACTCTTGAATGAACATCCAACCTCCATTTTCTGCCGTACGTTAAGGCCATGCCACGAGTGATCATGCATATGGACATGGATGCGTTTTTTGCATCGGTGGAGCAGCGGGACAATCCGGAGTACCGGGGGAAGCCGGTGATCGTGGGGTCGCCGCCGGATCAGCGGGGGGTGGTGTGTGCGGCGAGCTATGAGGCGCGGAAGTTCAAGGTGCGCTCGGCGATGCCTTCGCGGACGGCGGGGCGGCTGTGCCCGGCGGGGATCTTTGTGCGGCCTCGCATGGAGGTGTACCGGGCGGAGTCGGCGCGGATCATGGAGATTTTGCAGGAGTTTACGCCGATGATCGAGCAGGTGTCTGTGGATGAGGCGTACCTGGATGTGAGCGCGCATGCGGACCCTGATTTGGAGGTGGATGCGGCGATCGAGGCGGCGCGGCCGATGGCGGCGGAGATCAAGCGGCGCATCCGCGAGGAGTGCGGGCTGACGGCGAGTGTGGGGATCAGCGCGAACAAGTTTCTGGCGAAGCTGGCGAGTGATTTCCAAAAGCCGGACGGGCTGACGGTGATTCTCGACAGGGACAAGATCGCGTTTTTACGACCGCTGCCGGTGAGCGCGATCCATGGGGTGGGACCGGTGACGGCGCAGGGACTGGAGGCGCTGGGGCTGCGGACGATCGGGGATCTGCAGGACTCGACGCAGGGACTGGAGGCGGTGGCGGGTTCGTTTGCGGCGAAGCTGCGGCAGCGTGCGCTGGGGAATGATGAGCGTGAACTGGACCTGAGCGAGGAGCGCAAGAGCATCAGCGCGGAGAACACGTTTCTGAATGACACGGACGCACGGCCGGTGCTGCGGGCGGCGCTGAAGGAGATGGCGCTGGATGTGGCGCAGACGCTGGGGAAACACGGGGTGGGCGCGATGACGGTGCAGGTGAAGGTGCGCTACAGTGACTTCACGACGCTGACGCGGCAGATCCGGCTGGAGGAGCCGGTGACGACGGAGCGGGAGATCTACCGTATGGCGTGCTATTTGCTGGCGCGGGACCGGCTGGTGACGGGGCCGCTGCGGTTGATCGGGATCGGGGTTTCGACGCTGGTGGCGCCGGAGCAGAGGCGGCAGTTGAGGCTGGGGATTTGAGGGTTGTTCTTGGTTCTTGGTTCTTGGTTTGAGGTTCTTGGTTTGCGGTGGGTGGTGAGATGCGGGATGAATGGACAGGATTTACAGGATTGTATGATTGACAGGATTGGTGTGGGGAAAGGTGGCGCGCTGGGCGGGTGGCAAATGCTGCGGGTTCGGAGATCCGCGCTCCTGGGGCGCTGGGGGCTTTCTGGATCTGATTGGAGGCGCGCAATCGGCGGGCGGGAGACGATTATTGTGAGAGACAGGAGGGCTTGGGGTTGTTACTCTGGTGCTGCTGTTGTTCTGAAATTTTACGGCTTCGCTTTTATGAAAACTTCTCTTCTGCTTGTTTGCGCCTTGGTGATGGCCGGTGGGCTGGTGTCTTGCACGGGTGATTTGTACCGGCGCACGGTGCCGGCGCGGACGACGGCGACTTCGGCGAAGGTGGCTCCGCCTGCGTTTGGATCTCCGGCGTATGTGAGCGGTCTGCGCCCGCATGGTCGGCCGTATGAGCGGAGCGGGTTCTACCCGTACAGTGAATCGCGCCCGGGCGGGATGGGGTACTATGACCGTGTGGCTTCGCCGCATGGTTCGTATGAGTACATTTACCATGACATGGAGGCGCCGCATCCGGCGTCGGGGACGCCGCTGAAGGAGAAGACGGTGCGGTATACTTCGCGCTATCCTTCGTCGTGGGGTGCACCGGTGTGGGTGACGACGTTCAAGCCGGGGATCTTTGCGCGGCGTGGGAATGGTGCGACGCCTGCTGCAGCGCCGGGGTCGGGATCTGAGTGAGAGTGGGGGCTTGGGGCGGTCTCTCTGCGGGATGAGTGTGTGCCTAAGGTGGAGGCGTGGACTGCGCGCGATGTGCGGCGTGCTTTGGCCTGCGTGTTTTATATCAGTTCGTAAAACTCAATTCCGGTTTGGCGGGCATGAGGACGTTCGATTGGCCGCAGAGGGGCAAAGAGGCAGAGGAAGCAGAGATGGGATCTATGCTGTGCTTTCCAGGCTGCTCTGCCACTGTGCGGCAGAACCGAAGGTTGCCTCCGGTTTTTAAACGATCTGATGGAGTGTGCCTTCTTGCGGCTTTTCGAAAATCGGTTTCGATTCCCCTGCCATAAGTCGCGTGGTTGGCGTGGGGTGACCGGGCTGCGAGGGATTGGGGGCTGCCGCTTTCGGGTATTTTGTGGTAGGCGGGAGCCCCGAGGGACGGCGAAAGCGGTAGCTGCGTTCGTTCCTCACTGCGCGACCGCAGTCCATATGGGGAGGCACTGGTTTCTCGATGTCCTGGGTGTTTGTGGAGCGGGCTATAATACCACAATACATTGAAAACGGGTCTGTTTCGGAGCCGATGAAAGTTCGGCTCTGAAGAAGAGACTTTGTTTTCAGTTGCAGACTTCAAGGCAAACCGGGCAGCCAATGCTTGCATGCCCGCCATACGTAGGATGGGTGTGGCGACAGCCCGCCCGTCCATCAGCGTTCCGCAAACATCGGGGCGTGCGAACACCCTCGTGGTCGGACGGTTTGGCGGAGGGAGTTGTGGAGCGAAGAGGCGGTTGCGACACCAAACACATCCAACCTACGACCGGAGCGCCACGCTACCCGTACAAACCTGCTCAGACCCGTTTTCAATGGCGCGTGGTATAAGAGACCAGAACCGGCTAAAGCCGGGACTACAATACGAAGAAGAGTGGACTCGTGGGCTCTGTGTTTCTCGCTGCGCTGGGTGTTTGTGGAGCGGGAGGATCGAGGACGAGTTCGAGTAGGAGGACGAGAACGAGGACGATTCGAAGGAGTTACTGGCGCACTGGGATGGCTTTGGGGATGTAGTCGTCTTGGGGGACGGGGATGGCCGCAGGGACGCCGCCGGGGGCGCTGGTGCTTTGGTAGGGGTCGATGCCGAGGACGACGCCGGAGACGGGGGTGACGGGGATGACGCGGGCTTCGCCTTCGACGAAGAGGGCGCGGGGCGGTGTGGCGAGGAGCTGGGAGGCGGGGGCTTTGCCGTCCCAGCCTTTGGGTTTGCCCTCGGTGACCATGGCGAAGACGGCGGCCCACAGGGGGAGCGCGGCGGTGGAGGCGGTGGTGGTGGCGCTGATGGGGATGTCTTTGTCATGCCCGATCCAGACGAGGCAGGTGCGTTGGCGATCAGAGCCGATGAACCAGGCGTCGGTGCGGTCGTAGGTGATGCCGCCGTAGCCGGCGATGCTTTTATTCGCGAGGCCGTGGGCGAGGAGGGGCTTGCGGTATTCGGGGCGCTCCATGCCGGTGATGAGGGTATCGCGCACATGGGCGACGGCGGCGGGGGTGAAGATCTCGCTGCTGCGCACGGTGGGACCGGCGAGGAGGTGGGGGGTGGAGCAGGTGCGGCCGTCATTGGCGATGGCGGTGAAGGCGTGGGCGACTTCGATGAGGCGGAGGGGGCTCTGGCCGAGGGTGAAGGCGGCCTCTGTGCGGAGGGGATTGGTGAAGCGGCAGCGGTTGAGGGCGGTGCGGAGGGGCTCCAACCCGACCTGATAACCGAGGCGGACGGTGGCGGCGGTGCGGCCTTCGAGCAGGGACTGCTTGGGGGTGATGGTGGTGCCGGTGTAGGCGACGGGATCGCCCTCGGCTCCCCATTCGCCGAGGGTGCCGGTGAGGCCGCCGATCATGGCCTGCTTGTTGTCGAGGGGGCCGTCGATCTGCGGGGCGTCGGTGATGTCTGGCTGGGCGGTGAGGGCGGCGGCGTAAACGAGGGGGAGGAAGGCGGTGCCGACGGGGCGGATGCCTTCGAGGGCGCGATTGAAGGGGCTGGTGGTGAAGTCGCGCCCGCCCTGCATGGCGAGGATGGCGCCAGTGGTGTTGTCGAGGACGATGACGGCGCCCTGGAGGTCTTTGTCCTTGGGGGCGACGGTGTCGAGGTGCTTGCGGACGAGGGTGTTCAATTGGTGCTGCCAGTCGAGACGGAGGGTCATGGTCATCTCGGGCGGGGTGCCGGGCTTGAGGCCGAGGCGCTGGAATTCGGCGCGTGCGGCGGCGAGCATGTAGCCGGTGCGGACGCGGCTTTTGTCATGGCTGACGGTGACGGGCTGGGCGCGGGCTTCGGTGGCTTCGGCTTCGGTGATGCTGCCGGTCTCCACCATGCGCTGGAGGGTGAGATCGCGCTTTTGTTTGGCGAGGGCGGGCTGGGTGATGGGGGAGAAGGCGACGGGGGCCTTGATGATGCCGGCGAGGGTGGCGGACTCGACGAGGGAGATGTCGTGGACGTCTTTGCCGAAGTAGGTGCGGGCGGCGGCGCCGACGCCGCTGCAGCCGGTGCCGAGGTAGATGCGATTGATGTAGTGGGTGAGGATCTGCTCCTTGGTGTATTCACGCTCGATGCGCATGGCGAGGAAGATCTCGGTGATCTTGCGCTCGTAGCTGCGGCCCTGGAGGCCGAAGGCATTGCGGGCGAGCTGCTGGGTGATGGTGCTGCCGCCCTGGCGGATGCCTTTGGCGGTGAAGTTTTTCACGGCGGCGCGGGTCAGGCCGATGATGTCGAATCCGGGGTGGGAGAAGAAGCGGGCATCCTCCGTGGCGATGATGGCCTGGACGAGGGTGATGGGGACGTCATTGAGGGTGACGATCTCGCGCTCGATCTCGCTGGCGCTGCCGATGGGCTGGGCTTTGGCGTCTTTGATGAGGGTTTCATTCTGGCCGCGCGTGAGGGAGGCCATGTCGTAGGTGGCGGCGAGGGTGGAGTAGTGGTGCCAGATGAAGCCGAAGGTGATGAGGCCCATGAGCGCGAACACGGCGCAGGTGATGCCGATGAAACGGAACCAGCGCGGGAGGCGGAGGTAGCGTGCGCGGAGGGAGGTGAGGAGGCGCGGGAGGGAGGCTAGGAGGGCGCGGGGGGCGGGCATGAGGCGGAAGGACGAAACCTGAATGACGAATGACGAATGACGAATGCGGAGGGCGGAGGGGGTGCGGCGGGGCGTTTGGAAGACGCTGCTGGTGAGCTTGGGGGGTGGCGGGGGGGCTGGGTTTGCTTTCCGGATTTGTTGGCGGGTGCCAGGGTAGCCTCGCTAAGGCTCGGCAACCCTTCGCTATGGTGCGCAGCCCCTTTGGGGCTGAAGAACTGGTGGTGCGATGGGGATCACGTGGCGAGAGACGGAGGGGTTTTGGAAAGGGGGGAGCTTTGAGTGGGCAGGCGGCGGTGGGACGAAGGATTCCAGGGACGCGACACAGCGCGTCCCTACCAGCCGGGCGTGGTGCGTTGGGAATGGTAGGGACGCGCTGCGCGGGTCCGTGATTTCGGGTCTGTGGCGTCGCGGGCGATGAAAAAGGTGCGCCGTCCTTGAGGTGATGAGTCGTGGGATGGCATGCGTGATTGGCGGTGCGAGAGGCAGAGACGGAGGGGTTTTGGAAAGGGGAGAGCTTTGAGTGGGCAGGTGGCGGTGGGACGAAGGATTCTACGGACGCGGCACAGCGCGTCCCTACCAGCCTGAGGCGATGCGTTGGGTGGCTTGAGTGCGGAGGTGTGGCATGGTGGGCGCTGAGGAGGAGGGCTTAGCGGAAGATGCGCTGGAAGAAGCCGCCGATGCCGGGGGGCTCGTTGTATTGAGGGGTGCCGCCGTAGTAGCCGGGCGGGGGCTGGACGAATTCGGGGGTGAGGGGGTCGTTTTCTTCGAGGACGTTGGAGGGGGTGATCTTGACGTCGTGGGCGGTGGGGCGGTCTTCGATGTCGTGGAGGACTTTGGCGATGATGGGGGCGGCGGTGCCGCCGCCGGAGAGGCCGCCCTGCCCTGCATTGCCCTCGACCATGACGGCGAAGGCGAGGGGTGGATTGGTGTCCACAAATCCGGCGAACCAGACGACGTTGGCCTTGGCGCCGCGCAGCACCCACTGGGCGGTGCCGGTCTTGCCGAAGACGGCGACTTTTTTCAGGCGTGCGGCTTTGCCGGTGCCACGAGCGTGATTGACGACGCCGAACATGCCGCTGCGCACGGTTTCGAGGTCCATCTGGCTGACGGGCATGAGGGCATCACGGCAGGGGATGCTGACGTCTCCGAGGCGGCCGGTCTGGGACTGGGTGTGGGAGACGAGGCGGGGACGCGGACGGCAGGAGCCATTGGCGAGGGTGGCCATGACCATGGCCATCTGGAGGGGGGAGGTCTCGGTGACGCCCTGGCCGATGGAGAGATTGGCGAGGTCGTGATTGGAGGGGGCGGTGCGGGGGAGATTTCCGGTGGCGGTTTTCAGGGGGAAAACGGGGGCGGTGCCGAGGCCGAACTCGTGCGCCATGTAGAGGATGGGGCGATCCCGCGTGATCATGGCGGACTGGTAGAAGTAGGTGTTGCAGGAACGGATGAGGGCGGCGCGTGCATTGAAGAAGCCGTGATCGTCCTTGGACCAGTTGTCGAATTCGCGGCCGTCGATCATGAGGGAGGGGCCGCAGTCGAACTCCATCTCGGCGCTGACGGTGCCGGCGCGGAGTCCGGCGAGGACGACGATGGGCTTGAAGATGGAGCCGGGGGGGTAGGTGCCGAGGAGGGAGCGATCGAAGAGTGGGCCGTCGATGTCCTGCGTGAGGGCGGTGAAATCAGCGGAGGAGATGCCGCCGGCAAAGGCGTTGGGATCGTAGTGCGGGAGGCTGGCCATGGCGCGGATGTCTCCGGTGAAGGCATCGACGATGACCATGGCGCAGCGGTGCTTGGACTGGGAGAGGGCGCTCTCGGCGAGGCGCTGGGTTTCGAGATTGAGGGTGGTGACGACATCGCGCCCGGCGGCGGGCGGGGCGAAGACCTGCTGGTAGGCGACGCTACCAGCATCTGCCATCATGAGGCAGAGGGTGCCATCGGTGCCGGTGAGCTGTTTATTGAACGCGGCTTCGAGGCCGGTGGCGCCTTTGGTGCGCTGCCAGAGGGGTTCATTGCGGAGGATGGCGCCGGCGGGCGGTGCGCCGTCTGAGGAGACGTAGCCGAGGACGTGAGCGGCCATGCCTTTGTGCGGGTAGTGGCGGATGTACTCGGTGCGGAGGCTGGCGTGGGCGTGCTTTTGCGGATGGATGACGAGGTCCTGGGTGAAGGCATCGCTGACGGTGATGGGGAGCTCGCGGCGGGATTCGTAGTGGCGCTTGAGGGTTTCGGCATCGGGCAGGCGTGCGACGGGGAGATCGGCCTTGGTGGCGTCAATTTCCTGCTGAAGCCAGGCGGTGTAGGTCTCCAGGGTGCTGCGCTTGTCTGCGGGCACGGTGAACTGGAGACGGCGCACGGTGGTGTTTTGCGCGAAGGGGCGGCCTTTGCGATCGAGGATCTGGCCACGGGGCGCGGGGATGGCGAAGTAGAAGGGCTTGACGTCGGAGCGGGAGCCGGTGCCGGGGACGAAGCCTGCGGGGGGCTCTGGGACTGGGGCAGGTGTGTCGGCGGCTGCGGGGGGAGTGGCAGCGGGTGCGGCGGCTGGAAGCTCTGCGGCTGGAGCGGGTGCTGCGGTGAGGGGTTTCGTGGCGGGAGCGGGGGGCTCTGCGCTGTGGACTTGTGCGGTGGCCAGGGTGAGGGCGCAGGCAGTGAGCGCGCTGAAGAGGTGCCTGAGCCGGGTGGAGCTGCCTGTGGGTGAGCAGGGGGCAGTGGGCGCGAGCCATCGGTGATGACTGAGCGCTGCGAGGGGGGCGGAAGGCGAGGGGAAAATCACAGGCGGGAAATGAGGAGGAGAATACGGCGGACGTGCGCAAACCGCCAACAAAACCGGCGGCTGCTATCTATCGTGTGTGCGGCTGTTTTGGACGCGCGGAACGGGTGGGAGTTCAATTTTGAGGGGATGCGGCGGCTCTCTGACGCGGAGGAGGGGTGGGGGCTTCACTTTCTTTTCGGCTGAATGCGTTTCACTCCCCTGCCCTGACCTGCCTGCGGGGACAGAATCATAGACGCGGAGGGGCGGTGGGGCGCGATGGCTTGAAGGAAAGAATCATTTGCCATGAAAACCCAGCATTCATCTCAGACACAGGCCACGGAGGCTGACTCATCGGCTCCGGCGGCGGACCGGCCTGCCACGGCATCCAACGTGGAAATGCCGCAGCCGACGGTGGTGGAAGATCCGGAGGCGCGGGCGCTGCTGGCGGAGGATGAGCTGGGGAATCTGCCGCTGCCGCCGGAGATTGTGTCGCCACGGCTGGCGGAGCTGGAGACCTGGGACGCGCCTGCGATGGAGTCAGGGTACCGCGTGGCGCCGCAGGCTGCGGAGGATGAGTCGGAGTTTCCGGAGATCTTTGCTGAGGAAGGTGCGGACGAGGCGGAAGAGGAACTGCGGGAGCTGCAGGAGGAGACGGAGCAGGTACTCGATCACGAGGAGAAGGAGCGGGAGGAAGTGGAGGATGGGGAGAGAGAGGCGTGATCTGCACGGCAGACGTCCGCAGGCAGATTTGGACAGGATTCACAGGATGCAGGATTCACAGAATTTTCTGAATCCCAATCAAACAGTCCGCATACCTGCCAAGCTTTCAAAAACCACTGCCTCCCAATTCTGTGAATCTTGGAATCTTGGAATGTTGTTAATCCTGTCAAAATCTGGGACGATGAGCATGGCAGACATCCGCAGGCAGAGTGGACAGGATTCACAGGATGCAGGATTCACAGAATTTTCTGAATCCCAATCCAACTGTCCCCAGTCCTGCCGAGATTTCAAAAACCACGCCATTCCCATTCTGTTAATCTTGGAATCCTGGAATGTTGTTAATCCTGTCAAAATCTGGGGCGATGACCATGGCAGACATCCGCAGGCTGATTGGACAGGATTCACAGGATGCAGGATTCACAGAATTTTCTGAGTCCCAATCCAACAGTCCGCATTACTGCCGAGATTTCAAAAACCATGCCATTCCCATTCTGTTAATCTTGGAATCCTGGAATGTTGTTAATCCTGTCAAAATCTGGGACGATGAGCATGGCAGACATCCGCAGGCAGATTTGGACAGGATTCACAGGATGCAGGATTCACAGAATTTTCTGAATCCCCATCCAACAGTCCGCATTACTGCCGAGATTTCAAAAACCATGCCATTCCCATTCTGTTAATCTTGGAATCCTGGAATGTTGTTAATCCTGTCAAAATCTGGGGCGATGAGCATGGCAGACATCCACAGGCAGAGTGGACAGGATTAACAGGATTTTCTGAGTCCCCATCATCGCGAAGGATGCAGGGGCACCACGGGTGGGGTGGACTGCGGGGCGGTGGTGCTGGCGGTGCGGAAGCGGCGGTAGGTGTAGAACTGTTCGCCATCGAGGATCATGGTGGGGACTTCCTCGGTTTCGACCTCGGGCTTGGAAGCGGAGGGTGCCGCCTTCTTTGGATGGAGCCAGTTTTTGAGCAGGTTCATGGGAGTGAGGAGTGAAGGGCTGCGACTGCGGGGGAGGTTCGCGGTGGGCTAGAGCTTGGCGATGGTGTCGCGGAGGCTTTCCTTGGTCTCGCCGAGCTTCTGCTGGAGGCGGCCGAGGACTTCTTCGTCTTTGCCTTCGGAGAAGAGGAGATCATCATCGGTGAGCTGGGCGTACTTCTGCTTGAGCTTGCCTTTGATCTCGTGCCAGGTGCCGTTGAATTTGAGCTTGGTCATGGTATTTGGATGGTGAGGGGTGAATGGGCGGAAAATGGCTGAGGCGGCGGGTGGGTCAGTCGACGGCTGAGGGGTCGGTGAACTCGCCCTTCTCTTCATCATCGATGCCCTCGTCTCCGGCGGCTGTGTCAATGTCGTGCTCCTCATCGGTGTCGACGCCGTGATCGCGGACGATGATGGGCTTTTCCTCGGGTTCGAGAGGTGGTGGTGTGATGATGGGCTCCGGCTTTTCTGGGAGCGGTGGAGGAGTGTCGGCGGCGGCTGTGGGTGAGATCGTCTTCATGGTTTCAAAACTCGGGAGGGGTGAATGGGGAGCGGGTGATGATGGGCGGAGCTTATTTTTCGCGGCCGCGGTTGTTGTCGAAGTCATCGCCTACTTCATCATCGATTCCTTCGTCTCCGGCGGCTGTGTCAATGTCGTGCTCCTCATCGGTGTCGATGCCGTGATCGTTGACGATGACGGGCTTTTCTTCGGGCTCCAGCGGTGGCGGTGTGAGGGGTGCCCCCGGCTTGGCAGGGGGTGGCGGCGTGTCGGCTGCGGCTGTGGGTGAGATCCTCTTCATGGGGCAAAACTCGGTACGGCGGCGCGTGCTCACAACCCGATCCGCCCCTGCCCCGGAGTTCAGGGGAAGCCTGAGGGTGCCACGGCTGAATCAGGGCGGCGCATGGTCATGGGGCAGGGCTGCGGATTGATGCAGCCAGATTCGGGAATGGTTGCGAAGGATGGGTGTCACTCCGACGGCCCACCATGAAATACCACTTCTTCCCACCCTCCACCGGGCTGCTCTTCAGCTCCCTGGCCATGCTGAGTCTCAGTGTGATGGGCACCGAGCCCGAGAAGCCTTCGGGCGGCTCCGTGGATGCGGAGAATGAGCGGGATGAAGAGGGTGATGACCGGCAGCGGCAGGAGCCGTCTTATAAATCAGAGGCTTGAGGCTGACGCCGAGGTGGCTGGGGGTTCTGCCCTGTTCCGCCTGATGTCTGAGGTCACGTGGGGGAGGACCCAAACGGCGTGGCTGGCTTGTCGCCGCCATTTACTTTCGAGCAGTAATTTTTAACCATGGCACATGGACATTCCTAAATACTTTAAGCAATTGGAAGGGCACGCGATTTTTCGGCCTGCTGGCGTGCTGAAGCTGGCGCAGATGGGGGAGATGGTCACGGCTGCGATCTCCTATGCGCGTGCCACGGGGGAACGCCGGCTGATGGTGGTGCTGACGGAGGTGACGGGCTACCCGCCGCCGAAGCTGACGGCGCGGTATCGGATGGTGCGGGAGTGGGCGAGGGCTTCCGAGGGGAAGGTACGCGTGGCGGTGGTGAGCCGGGCGGAGATGATCGACCCGAACCGGTTTGGCGTGACGGTGGCGACGAATGCGGGGATGGAGGCGAATGTTTTTGTGGATGAGAAGGAGGCGCTGGAGTGGCTGGTGGGGTGAGGGGTGCGAGGCATGTTTTGGTAAAATTTTAACCTCTGATTAGACACAGACTTGAGGCTAAGCTTCAGTATTATCTCGGGTCATTAATAGTTGAAAATCCTCGGCGCGCTTCGGTTACGGCAAGATAGTCATTTCACTGCGAGTATTGCAAAATCGAAGTCCAATTCGGAGGTCAATCCCTCGATCTGGCTAGTCGCAAAATCCTGACAGGAACGGTAGAGAGATTCAGCGAGTTTTTGGATGGCCGGTCGTTCGTTGTCAGCCCACTGAATGAAGTGCCTGAATGGTTGCCGAAACTGTTTTATGCGAATGACGACCTCCTTCAGTGCCTTGATCCTGGTGGCGCTATCAGGCCACAACTGCGACCAATACGTACAGGTTTTACATCCGGATGAGCAGTGAATACCATCATGGGAAAGAAAAGACTCCCAGCCAGTAGCAGCCATAGTCAGCACGGGCTTCTGGTCATCCCTCCTTTTTTCATTATTACAGCGCTTGCATGCAACAGCGACGTTGCCTGGGATATGCAAACCGCCTCGAAAACGGTTCATGCCATCCAAATGCTCCACTGTGGCGCGGTCATGTTCCAAATTCTGACTGCAATACAAGCACCGATGTCCGAACGCCTCAACGACAGCCGTGGAATAGGAAGGGGACGAAACATTTCCACTTCCTGCCAGGCAGGCCTTGCGGCTGATTTCGTGCAGGAACATGCTAACAAGTTTGTTTGCGACGTCCGACTTGGCGCGACCAGTGGCACTTTTCAGAGCAAGAGCGGAATCAAACTTCACCGGCAGCCCCTTTCCTCTTCTTCGACGGTCCACCGACGTCCTGAATTCCTAGCAGCCAGCGCACATCAACTTTGAGGATTTCCGCGAGAGCAGCCAGCTCATAATCAAAAACACAACGCTGGCCATTCTCGATCTTGGTGATGGCAACCCGGTCCAGGAAAGCCCGACTTGCCGCCAGCCGCCCAGAAAGATCATCTTGGGTCAGAGGAGGAAAAAACGCCATACGGGCCTGCCGCATTCGGCCTGCAATGATATTTCTGGGCGCTGCCGTTCCGCTCCGCGGGCTCTTCATTAACACTAAATAGCAAAACCGATTGCGAAACGTGTTCTTATGAAGAACATTCGTTCGAATGAAGAACATTATTTACCCCTGGCCATTAACTCATTGGCAATGTCAAAAAAACCATTCTCTTGTCCAAGCTGTGATACAAAAACAGCACCGTCGCTGTCAGATGTGTGGATGTGATGAAACGGACATCTGCCCCTATCGGCACCGACCCATTCAGCTCTCCGTTGGATTTGTAGCGCCTCCGCAGCCACATCGTGCAGTTTTGGAGACAAACATCACAACATTATGCTCCACCTGCGTATCGGGCCTTCGTTCACTTGCAAAGAATGACACCTCATTATCCCGGCAATCACACAGCCAAAAGCGAGAGATAAACACTAGACGGAAACGGCACACCCCAAAACAGCGGCCAGCCTTTCCAATCAACTCCGACTCTGTGCCGTCATTCACATGCGGCGCATCAACAACATCCCATACATCAACTAGGCCAAAGCAATTAAACCGCTGGGTATTTCGGAGATAGCGTAGCTGAGGATGATAGCCTTCATGCAACTCCGGTCGCATGAAGGGGCTGCCTTCACCATGTCCTGCTTCGACCCGGCAAGCCAAAGCAGGCTAATTTGAAGCCTGCGCATTATGATTACAGCCGGAGTTGCTCAGGACTGGAGCAAGGTGCCCAGGGCCATGGCGAGCATGAGGCCGTCTTCGATGATGGTGACGGTGGACATGGGGAGCTGGAAGACGGTGCCGAGGCAGGCGCAGCGGATGGCACGCCGGGAGATGACGGCACGCAGGACGCCGGCGAGGCTGACGGCCATGACGAGGGCGGTGATGCCATTCACCCAAAGGGGGCTGAGGTTCATGAGGTAGGCGAGGCCGAGGCTGAGCTCGATGAAGGGATAGACATAGCCGTAGCCGGGCACGGCTTTGGCGACTAGGTCGTAGCTGCGGTAGGCATCGGCAAAGCCGCGGAGGTCGAGCAGCTTGAAGAAGGAGAAGGTGACGAAGAAGCCGCCCATGAAGAGGCGCATGGCGAGGGGGAGATCCAGGGTGCCGTGACTGATGCTGAGGGCGGCGATGACGAGGAGGAGGTAGGCGAGCAGGAGGAGGAGCGGGCGGTAGGTCTGCACGCTTTTTTCCGGCAGTGCGGATGCGGGAGCAGCCGGGGTCTCTGACTGCACGCGGTATTTGCCGAGGGGCTGCAGCCATTCGTTCAGCGACTCGTCACTGAAGGGGGTGCGGGTGCTGATCTGCGCCTGCGGGGGGCTGAGGGTGACGGTGGCTGCGGTGATGTCGGTGTGCAGAAGGAGGCGGGTGGTGACTTTTTCCACGCAGGAGGCGCAGGTGAGGCCGGTGAGGGGGAAGGTTTGGGAGTGTGTCATGGGTTTGGGTGGAGTGTTGAGGGTGGATGAGGCGCTGTCGTGATGATTCGCGTCTTCATTGCTGCACACGCATGAGGTGAAAATGTGTTACAGGGTGTTTTTTTGGGCGCTCAGTTAAGGGGTGTTGTTGTGCGTTCTGGAGGTCTGGGGCACCCGAGTCACGCGACAGCGTTTTGGAACCGAAGCGCAGCGGAGGTAGACAGCCGCAGGCTGCCCGAAGGGTGAGCAGAGCGAGCCGAACGAAGTGAGTCAGACGACTGAAAGGGGCCCGCAGGGTGAGCGCAGCGAATCAATCAATGCGGTGACAGAGATGCACGGCGGAAGCCTGCATCGACGACACCGCTTTCGCGAGGTGTTGTATGTTCCTTGGCCTGAGCCTGCTGTCCGGCCTGCGAAAGCGGCGTCGCGCCCAGGCTTGCCGCACGCAGTCCAAGACGCTGTCGCGTTCGTGCAAGTGCAGGACCAGCAGGAATGCCTCATGAAGGCGCTGCAGGCCTCCGATGTGCCGGAGGATGCGGAGGGGGGCTATCAGGTCATGACATCAAATGACATCTGATTTCAGCCTCCTGCCTCCATCCAGCTCAGGCGGGCGGGTGCGCGCTGCGGAGGGCTTCAGGCATAGGCCACCCAGCCGCGAAAGGTGAGGCCGGTATAAAACAGGGTGACATTGGAGAAGCCGGCTTCGCGCAGGATTGCTTCGTCCTGCTCAGGCGTGAGGATGGGGAGCTGTTTCGGCACATTGGCTGCTTTTGCGGCGAGTTCGGGATCGATGCCGGATGCGGCGACAAAGGCGGCATAGCGTGATGACCAAAGGGCGTGCTCCCCTTCCCCCTGCGGGAAGCTGAAATGGACGACCACGAAGGGGGCGCCCGGCTTGAGACGGCGGCGGACTTCAGACACGGTGCGCAGGCGGTCGCTCTGAGGCACGAAGTGCAGCGTCAGCAGACAGGTGGCGGCATCGAACAATCCTTCCGGGGCGTCATGGATGTAGCCTTGGTGCAGCCGGACACGGGGCATGAGCGGCCCCAGAGTCTGCCGGGCCAGGTCTAACATCTCGGCCGAGGGGTCCACGCCATCAAAGGTCCAGCCATGCTGGGCCTGGGCAAATGCCTGCAGCTCCAGACCGCCGCCGGCACCGAGAACCAGCACGCGTGCATCCTTTACGGCACGCTCTGCAAGCAGCAGCCTGGTCATGCTTAACATGCCCGCGTGACCGGGAACGAAACGCGGCGGGCCTTCGGCATACTTTGCCACGAGCTGGGGATTTGAGAAGGGTTGGTGCAGTTCGGGCATGATGACAAAGGGGGGGATGGAGGGTGGAAGAGGCTAGGCCTGATGAGGGTGATCGAGATGATGCGGGGAGCCGCCGCGCGCGAGACTTCGGGCGTGGACATCGGCGCTCAGCATGGCCAGGGAAACCTGGCCGAACCGTGTCAGAAGCAGGTGCTCTGCGTCCTGGAATGCCTGGTGCAAAACGGCATTCACGGCCTGCTCCACCAGGCAGCCTGCGGCCTCTGACGGAGCGGTGGCGGCCAAAAGGGACGGGCTGCCGAGGGCGGTGTGGATGTGGTGCAGCGTCACGGTGGAGAGATCACAGGCCAGCGTCCAGCCGCCGCCGTGCCCCTTTTCTGAGCGCACGTAGCCTTTGTCCCGCAGCCCTGCCATGGTTCGGCGGACGACGACGGGGTTGGTCTGATTGACCCTGGCCAACACCTCGGAGGTGACCGGAGAACGCTGCTCTGCGAGGTGCAGCAGAAGGTGGAGAACGCCGGACAACTGACTGTTTCTTTTCATGTAACTTACATTGTTACATGTGATGCACCTGTCAAGCCCGGTGCTTCCTCGTGATGATTCGCGTCTTCATTGCTGCACACGCATGAGGTGAAAATGTGTTACAGGGTGTTTTTTGGGCGCCGGGGCGCGTATGGTAAAAAGACATGCGCACTGACCCGCTTCTTCAGCATCTGGATGCTTTCATCGGCTTTGCGCGGCAGCGCACGGGGGATGCGGAGCTGGCGGCGGATCTGGTGCAGGAATGCCTCATGAAGGCGCTGAAGGCGGACCACGTGCCGGAGGATGCGGAGGGGGTGGTGACGTGGTTTTACCGGGTGCTGCGGCATGCGATCATCGACGCGCACCGCCGCCGGACGACGCGGGATGCGGCGCTGGAAAAGCTGGTGCATGAGCTGCCGGAGGCGCTGGAGCCGGAGGATGAGAAGACGCTGTGCCAGTGTGTGATGAAGCTGCTGCCGGCGCTGCCGGAGGCGGATGCGGAGCTGCTCAGAAGGATCGACCTGGGCGGGGAGTCGGCCACGGCGGTGGCGGCGGAGATGGATCAGCGCGTGAACACGATCAACGTGCGGCTGCTGCGTGCGCGAAGGAGACTGCGCGAGCAGGTGGAGCGTGTGTGCCGGACCTGCGCGACGCATGGGTGCCTGGACTGCGACTGCGGGTAGGATGAGAGGGAGGTGCGGAGAGGTGTGTGATCGCGATGCTCATGTGTGGCGGGACGTCTTGCAGACGCTGCTGGTGGTCTATGCGTGCGGCGGAGTGCTGGGTTTGCTTTCCGGATTGGATGGCGGAAACCCAGGGTTGCCTCGCTGAGGCTCGGCTAACCCTGGGCTCAAATACGCAGCCCCGTTGGGGCTGGTGTGTGGCGGGCAGCATGGTGATGTTTATCAGACAGGAGACTCCAGCGCGCAGCGAACAATGCGCTGGAAGATGTCAAAATGCACGATGCCGCGACTTAGCCTGACGCCGTTCATGCCTGCCATGAATGGCGCTCAGTTAAGGCGGGCCGTCGTTCGTTTTCATAGTCCCTTAGACCGGTTCTCAAAAAGATTGTCATTTTGATCCGGCGAGCGCAGCGGCCCCAGTGGCAAGGAGAGTGCGCCGCCTGCTATTTGGAAATAACAGGCAAGCACACGACGCAGCCAATGGGGCCGCTCCGCCGCCCGGGCAATGTGACAAGATTTTTGAGAGTCGGTCTAGGCAGTGTTTTGGTAAGGCGCTGACGCCAACGCGACAGCGTCTTGGAGTGCGGTGACTGAGATGCACGGCGCAAGCCTGCATCGACGACACCGCTTTCGCGGGGGTGTAGCGCGTTCCGTTGGTCTGAGATTACCGTCCGGCTTGCGAAAGCGGCGTCGCGCCAAGGCTTGCCGCACGCATTGATTCGCTGCGCTCACCCTTCGGGCAGCCTGCGGCTGTCTATCTCCGCCACGCTCCGGTTCCAAGACGCTGTCGCGTGGCTTGGCTCCCTGGTCGCCAAACCCACGATCCATGCTCTTAACTGAGTGCCATTCATGCCTGCCATTTTTTTGACACCGTAGTGCCGTGCGCCTATGAATCCTGCAGAACACTTGAGATGAAATTTCAGATTTTGAACCGTGAAGGAGGCTGCGTGGCTGAGGGGGAGGCGGAGCTGCTGGAGAGCCGAATTTGGTCGGGGCAAATCAGCGATCATGGTTTCCCTGCCGAACTGATGCGGCTCTTTGATGAATTGGACGATGCAGTGAGCGGCCAGTCGTTTGTTTTCGCAGAAGGGATTGATGATGAGATAGCCGGGCACGGACTGAGGGTTCGTTTGGAGGATGGTCAGACGATGGAGGCAAAGTGGATCGCTGTGTACGATATGCTCGGAATCTCATGGCATGACTCGAGTTGGAAACCTTATCAGGCATGAAGGGCATTCGGTTAAGGGCGGAGATCGCGGAATGAAGTTGGGGCGAAGAAGCCGGGCGGTGAGTGCGCAGCGTTATATTGACCTCACGAAATGGGCGAAGTAAGGCGGGGCGCGGTCATGTTTGATCTTGTGTTTCTCATCGTCTTTGTCTCAGCGATTGCGTGGATGCTGGCGGGCGGCGTTTTCACGGTGCTGAGCTTTGTGGCGTTTGATCGCCTGCTGCGGCGGGTCTGGGCGGATTCGGAGGAGGAGTGGATGAAGCTGGGGAAGCCGTGCGGATTTTTCTGGGTGCCGCGCGGTGCGCGCAGGGGCTTCATGACGGGCTTTGTGCGCAGCGGCCTTTATGAGAAATGGGGGGCGGTGGGTGAGGAGCCTTTTGCGGGGTGCGCGGAGGGCCTGGGCAGGCTGAGGCGGTACCGGCGGCTGGCTGGCTGGTGCCATGCGGCGGGGGCGCTGCTGCTGGTGGGGGCGGTGGGAATGATGCTGGCGGAGTGACTGCGGGGCCGTTTGCAGAGGCGGGTGTGTGTTGTGAAATTGCGGGTCGGGAGGTTGCGGAGGGTTTCCCCCTGCCCTGACGGCGGGTGCGCAGGTGGTGAGGAGTAGCGGTGGGCAGGGTGCGTGACTAAACGATTATTAAACCGATCTTGATTGCCATAAGGCGGTGCTCTGCCAGTCTGGCCGCTCGCGATGCCAGTGCAGCGCGGATCAACCAACCACTGAGTATGAAGATCCTGAATACACTCCTCGCCGCTCTGGCGGTCACTTCGGTGACGCAGATCCACGCTGGCTCGCCGCCCCCACAGGGCATCGCGGCGGCTGCTTCCGAACCCGCTGTGTCTGCCATCAATGGCAAACTGGATGCCAATTATGGCGCGATCAATCGCGCCTCCACACGAGGTGTGGCGGGATCTCTCTCGGTGCCGCTGGGCCACCGCTTTGGGGCGCAGTTTGACGGGCTGTATCAGCATGGTTTTTCGACCAACATCTATGGCGTGGGCACGCACTTCTTTGCGCGTGATCCGGGCAAGGGGCTGATCGGCCTGGCATCGAGCTGGACGACGAGCCAGAAATTCACAGACGTGATCGTGGGGATGGAAGGCGAGTATTACTTCGACAAGGTGACGCTGGGCACGGTGGTCGGGTGGAACAACTATGACTCGCATGTGAACACGACCTTCCCAGGGCTGGTGGATCACCAGAACTTTGTGGCGGCGCGCGTGTATGCGGCGATCTACCCGATGGATGACCTGATGGTGCGCCTGGAGTACCAGAGCCGCTTCAACCACAACTTCTACGTGGCGCATGTGGAATGGCAGACGCCGGTGAGCGGTGTGGCGGTGTTTGCGGATGCTGGCGTGGGTGACAACAACTACGCCCACGTGATGGGCGGTGTGCGCGTGTACTTCGGTGGCAGCAAGCCGCTGAAGGACCGCCACCGCAAGGATGACCCGTCCAACATGGGCTCGACCTTCCTGGGCACGAACAGCGCGGGCTCGACGGATGTGGGCGAAGCGCCTGCGGGTGGCCCACCACCACCGCCGCCACCACCCCCACCCTGATGAGGTGTGGGGCCGGGTCTGCTGATCTGGACCTCGGTTAAGATTTTGAAGAGCGCCCGGCGGGAACCCCTGCCGGGCGTTTTTTTGTGCGAATGGACGGGGGCGCATGGAGCTGATATAGCGTTTTGCGAAACTGATTTCCGGAAAGTGAGCGTGGAGACGCTCGGCGGCTGGTTGAGGACAAGCCGCCCTACCTCGCGCCGGACATTCGAATGCCCCTCGCGGGCAGGGCTGGTTGTCCTCAACCAGCCGCCGTCGACTTGTCCTGCGCAGCTTTAGCGAAGAAGGAAGCCCAAGATTTTCGAGCAAGAAGCAGCCTGCTAAACGGAAAGGAGTTTTGCGAACTGCTATATCATCAGCAGTTGAAAAGGAGTCTTGATGCAGCCTCAAGTGGAGAGCCTGAGAAGCCGAGCTGTTTTCCCTCGGCTGTGGCATTTCACCCCATCCGCAACCCCTCGCAGCAACGGCCCATCGCCCCTGCCTTTCCACGTTCCAAGGACGGCGCACCTTTTTCAGCGCCCGCGACGCCACAGACCCGAAGCTTCGGACCCGCACAGCGGTTCCCTACCCACCCTGCGACGCGCGCTGCTCTGGAGGGTTGACCTTCCATCTGGGTCTGAAGAGGGGCCATGGTGCAGTGATGATCGCAGAGGCTTCACAGGCTCAGATACAGACCTGTTTTCAGTGGATCGTGGCATAAGGCTAGTTTTAGAGCGTTTAAATCAGAGTCTTATTGAATCCTGATGGACTGAAAGAGATGGTACGAGCCTCTCACTCCGATGAAACTCTTCCCTACCCTCCCTCTTTTCGCGGCCCTGGCTGCGGCATCTGTGACTCAACTCTGTGCGGGCGAACCTGTGAAAGGGATCGCGGCGGCGGCCACGGAGCCTGCGGTCTCGGGCCTCAATGGCAAGCTGGATGCGAACTACGGGGCGATCAACCGCAGCTCCACGCGGGGTGTGGCGGGGACGCTCTCCGTGCCGCTGGGGCAGCGCTTTGGGGCGCAGTTTGACGGGCTGTATCAGCATGGGTTCGCGACGAACATCTTCGGCGTGGGCACGCACTTCTTTGCGCGTGATCCGGGCAAGGGGCTGATCGGCCTGGTCTCAAGCTGGACGACGAGCCAGAAGTTTACGGATGTGATCGTGGGCGCGGAGGGCGAGTACTATTTCAAGCGGGTGACGCTGGGTGCGGTGGCGGGGTATGACAACTATGACTCGCATGTGCCGACGACGTTTCCGGGGCTGGCGACGCACCAGAGCTTTGTGGCGGCGCGCCTCTACGCGGCGGTGTATCCGGTGGAGGATCTGATGGTGCGGCTGGAGTACCAGAGCCGCTTCAACCACAACTTCTACATGGCGCATGTGGAGTGGCAGACGCCGATGAAGGGTGTGGCGATCTACGCGGACGGAGGCGTGGGTGAGAACGGCTACGCGCATCTGCTGGGCGGAATGCGCATCTACTTCGGCGGGGACAAGTCGCTGAAGGACCGCCACCGCCAGGATGACCCGGACAATGTGAACTCGACTTTCATCGGCACGAACAGCGCGGGATCCACGAACACGGCGCCTGCGCAGGAAGCGCCGCCGCCGCAAGACTGCCAAAGTGGGTGCAGCTGCGAGTGCTGCTGAGGTGTGATGTTTGATGTGTGAAAAAACGCCCGGCGGGATCTCCTGCCGGGCGTTTTTTTTTGCGGTGCGACTGCACTTCGTGAGCGGGGCGAGGGGCGGAACTGCGGGATGTCCCCTGCCCTGGCTGTTTTAAAAGGCGCTGAGTTTTGAGATGGGGATGATGGCGAGTTCGGCGCTGTTGTGATTGCCCCGACGGCCGCCGCTGTTGGAGTAGCCGATGTAGAGTTTGCCTTCGTGCTCGATGGCGCAGGGGTAGGAGAGGGAGGCATTGTCTGCGACGTCTCCGGGGCCGTGGGGGAAGATGGCGGGGCGGATGACGAAGACTTGGCTGAGCACGGATGAGCCGGGCCTGCTGACGGCGATGGTGAGGGGTGTGCGGCGTCCGCCGCTGTCTGCGGTGGTGGTGCAGACGAGGTAGCGCTGGCCGGTGCTGAGCATGCCGGCGGAGGGCTTGGAGGTGGCCATGGGCAGATTGCTCGGCGCGGTGGTGCTCCAGGTGCGTCCGTGGTCTTTGCTGAGGGAGATGAGCGCCTGCGGTTTGGCTCCGTAGCGGGCGATGTTGGTGATGTTTGCGCCATCGACAATGACGCTGCTTTCGCCCCACATGCTGAGTCCTTCGGCGGCGGGGATGACGACGAGATCCCACCGGGTGAAATCTGCGCCATGGCTGATGGCGACGGCGGCGGGGTGGCCGTGACCGACGCTGATGCCGGACATGATCCAGTTGCCGTCGGTCATTTTCACCGGCTCCTGTAGGGGCCAGAAGCCGCCCTGAATGACGGTGCCCTGGCTTTCCCACGTGCCAGTCGTTTCATTGAGCCGGTAGGCGCGGGTGTGGACCTTGCTGCTGTCGATGTCGGTGAGGTGGTGGCCGTAGAAAGAGCCGTGAAAAGACCAGAGTGCGCCGTCGTGGGAGAGGAAGACGCCGTGGCTGACGGCGTGGTCGTCTGACTCGCCGGCGCCGATGGTGAAGGTGTCCGCCCAGGTCTGGCCGCCATCGCTGCTGACGCGTCCGCGTGCCTGCTCGCCGGGGGTGTTTTCCTCGCCTTTGTTGTGACCGAAGGAGGCGTAGAGTTTGCCTTTGTGCCAGCCGAGGCCGACGCCGTGGAGCCAGATGTAGCCGTCTTTTTCGGGGGCATGTGGCTGGATGACATGAAATACCACGCCGTCCAGCACGGGTGCCTCGGCGGCTTTGGGCAGCTTTGCGGTGGCATCCCACAGCGGTGTCTCGGAAGGGGCGATGGGCTTGGGAACTTGCTGGGTGGCGGTGACGGGCTTGTAGCTCCTGGCGATCTCTGCGGCGGTGAGGACGCGGGAGATGCAGCGTGCGTCATCCACCGCGCCGTGAAGCTGCTGGGTGAGGCGGTCGCCATCCCGCACACCGCCGAGGGTGATGGGGGCCTGGGTGGCGGGCAGAGGTTTGCTGAGCGGAGTCTCGCCGACGGGCTGGCCATTGAGATAGAGCACGGCCCGGGTGGCGGAGACGGTGAGGGCCACGTGGTGCCAGTGGCCGGCCTGCAGCAGGGGCTTGGCGGTGATGGTCCGCCACTTGTCCTGCTGGAGATAGGCGCGCAGGATGCCGCCCTCCTCCACGGCGAGGCTCCACTGGCGCTCTTTGAGTGAGTAGCGGTTCTTGGCGGCAATGATTTGCTGGCCGGCATCCAAGGCGTGCGGATTCAGCCAGAGGGAGAAGGTGAAGCCGGTTTCGCCATTGAGTGCGGCGGTCTCCTTGAGTTCGATGACGGTTTTGCCATCGAGCACGAGTGATTTGCCATGGGCACCGGGGGCTGCTTTGGGCCTGCCGCCGTGGACTTGAATGAGGGCATCCACGGCATCGAGCGGCCAGGTTTGCGCGGTGACAGGCGTGGTTTTCTTGACGCCGGTGGCTTTGTTCACCAGCACGCGCAGGCGGCTGGTGGGGGCGGTGAGTTTGCCAGCGAGGACTTCGTCTTCGGTGAAGAGGGCCATGAGGATCTCTTTGTCTTTGCCGCGCTGGAAATCATAGATGACGGAGATGCGACCGTCTGCGGACTGCACGCCGTCCGGGTAGCAGGCGCCATCGCGCTCATCCAGCAGCAGGCCGCCCTGCCAGGAGTGGCCGTCGTCTTCGGAGAGGAAGGCGGTGAGGTGGGAGCGCCCCTTAAAACCTGCAGGCGGATTTTGCCGTACGAGCAGGAGCCGGCCGCTGGTGAGACGGCGGATGAAAAAGCGCGTGGTCAGGTGGGGGATGGCGCTGGCTTTCACGTCTGACCATGATTTGCCGCCGTCTGTGGAGGTGCTCTCGCCGAGGCCGGTGCACCCCTTCCCTTCGGTGGCGAACTTTCCGCGCACGAGCATCCAGAGGGAGCCGTCTTTGCGCTCGATGATCATCTGCTCGTCTGCGTTGCGCGATTTTTTGTCGGGCAGATTGGCTGCGCCGAGTTCGGTGAAGGTCTGGCCGTGATCTGTGGAGACGACGGCGCGTGAGCTGCCATCCGTGTACCAGGAAGAGAGCGGGAGGAGCCAGCGGCTGTCCTTGGTGACGGTGGGCTTGTTCATCATCACGCCGTGGGAGATGCGCCGGGGGGCGGACCATGAGGCGGTGGCGCTGCCGGAGTCTGAGGTGGTGATGGCAAAGGTGACGAAGGTGCTGAAATCGCGGCCTCTGGGCTGCGTCATCTCCTGCCCCCAGAAGAGCCAGAGCTTGCCGTCCGGATCATGCCAGAGGCAGGGATCAAAGGCGCGGACGGGGCCGGCGGCATCGGGGTCGAGCACCATGGCCGTCTGCCAGGTGCGGCCGTCATCGGCGCTGGTGGAGAGGAGGATGTAGTTCTCATGGTCTTCGGTCAAACCGCCGCCGTACCAGGTGGCCCAGAGGCGGCCATTGGGGGCGCGCTCGATGCCTGCCACGCCCTGGAACAGACGGGCGCTGTCTGCGTAGGCGGGGCCGGGAGAGGTCTGGGGAACGGCGGGGATGGCGGCAGGGGTGGCGTCTGCGGCAGGCAGGAGTGAGGTGACGAAAAGCGCGCCGCAAAGGAGGGAGGTGAGACGGATCATGGAATGGACAAAACGGGTGGCAGGCTGGGCGTGGTGTGGCAGGGGCATGGGGGGAGGTCTCCGATGTGCGATTCGGCATAGCGAGGCCGAAGGTGCTCCCTTTAACGTCTGCAGGTGCGGCATTTCCATCACTCCGTGTCTGAGCCTGGGGAGAATGAACGCTGCCGCATAGACGCAGGCCGGATTTCGCCTATGGATGCCGCATGACTGACATGGAACTCCGCCGGCTGTCCGAACTCCGCGCGCTGCTGGAAGGCTTTGCGGCACGCCATGCGGCGGCGCATGCGGTGAAGGACGCGGCGGCGATGAAGGCGATGCGCGCGACTTTGAAACGACTGACCTCCGCCACGCGGCGGCGCGACTACGCGGCCTTTCGTGCGGCGGATCATGAGTTGCATGCGGGCATCGTGACGCTGGCCGCCGTGCCCCGGCTGAACGAAACGTGGCAGTCGGTGTGGAGCGCGCTGCAGGGCTTCCACCGCGAGGCTTTTGACGAGTGCTTTCCGGATGCGCGCTTTCTGAGCGCGGAGCATGAGCACCTGGTGGAGACGCTGGCGCTGGGTGATCCTGCCGCTGCGGAGGACGCGGCGCGCAGCCACGTGGAGGCGGTGTGGTTTCGGCTGGCGGAGCAGCAGGGCGCGGCCACGCAGAAGGCGGACCCGCTGCAGCGTGCGGTGGCGCATCTGGCCTTTCGCATGCAGTGCCCTCTGCGGCTGACGGAAGTGGCGGAGAAGGTGGCCTTTACCAGCGCTGGAAATTTATCCCGCCTCTTCCGCAAGCACCACGGGATGAGCTTCCAGGGATACCTGCAAAAGCTGCGGCTGGAGAAAGCGGCGGAGCTTTTGCGCAGCACGCGGCTGCCGGTGGCGCGGATCGCGCATCGGGTGGGCTACCGGGATGTGTCGCGCTTTGGGCAGCACTTTAAACGCTGCTTTCAGGATTCGCCGGCGAGGTACCGGAGCTCAGCGAAGGGGGAATGACGGCGAGGCCGTGGACAAACGAGGCGGGGCGCTCTATGAATGGGCGCTGGCGGGTGCCGGGGAGTGAATTTTAAAGAACTGTTTATTTGAACAGCTATTTAACCTGTGCCATAGGGTGCCGCATGAGCCCGAGTCCCCATGATCTTGCTGAAATGGCCGCCGCAATCGAAGGTACGGAAGTCGCCGCACGCCAGTGGCTGCAGGCGGGTTTTTCGCCGGGGGACGCGGCGGCGTATGTGCGTGCGGGGTGCTTTGATGTGGACCGCACGGAGGAGCTGCGGCGGGCGCACATCACGCCCGGCCAGATCGCGGCGCTGGGGCTGGGCTGGGACTTCTGCGCGGGCAAGGTGGCGCTGGAGGAGCTGCGCAGTTTTCGGGCGCCGCAGGGGAAAACGCCGCTGCTGTGGTGAGGGGGGCGCGCGATGAGGTGCTTCATGGAGACGCCTATCACAGTCTTGAGTGCCTTTGTGGACCTGCCAGCGGCCTTCTCTCACCTAGGACATTCAGGAAGGATGCTTCGTCAGCCATCTTTGGCAGGTTGCTGCCCGGGCGGTGCTTGCGTTATCCTTGACAAAAAGCCAATTGTCCATGATTCTATAAATACAGAACGGCCCGGCGACTTTCGTCACCGGGCCGCTTGATCCAGCACCCTATTGCGCGTCCTACGGGACTTGCACCCGCGCCCTCCGCCTCGAAGTGTCACCTTCGGGGCGGTGTGCTTTCTGCCCTACACCACGGCCTGCTGGGTTACTGGAAATTGGTTTCATCGTGATGAAAATGTTAGGAACCATAGAGAGTCCTCCCGTGCGGAGTGAGATCCCAGAGGGCAGCGGCGTTGGAGAAGGTACCCCTATCATCTTTCTCTCTCACGAGCATTGCGCGCAGGGCGTTCTGATTCTTTACCGGGTGCCCTTTTTCCTTCATAGCTTGGTACAGCGCAGGAAGCGAGAGAGCGTGTCCATTCTCCCGAATCACGCAAGCCGCCGCAGCGGCTTTGGTGAGGGCAGCGAAATTGTTAACTGGGGGGGTAGGCTCAACAAGTACAGCGGATACAGGAGGGATCACAACGGCACCCGCCAGTTCTGCGTTGATACGATCTACTTCCAACTTCAACTCCTCGAACTGCGTCACCACCTTCAGCTTGCGCGCCAATTCATCCATCTGGGCTTGAAGGGCCGCCTTGATAGAGTTGGGCTTTTCGACTGGAGGGTTTCTTTTGGCCATGGTGTTGATTGGAGTATGTACCCCGTTCCGCATCAGGCAAGAGAAACTTTAAAAAAGTCATACCACGTGAAACCGAAAGCGCTTCCGGTATGTATTCACTGTTCGTAAGAGTAGTAAACTGGAAAATACCCCCGACACCCAGTTAAGCGCCAAGTATGTTATTGCCCTGCTTTGGGCGATGGGTGGCTTTTAAAATGGGCGGACGCGTGGTATCTACTGGTATCTACTGGTATGTACACATTGATTGGCGGCCGGGTGTTTTGATGATGGGGCTAGTCGATGGGAGTGATGCGAAGGATGCCCTGCTTGTACAACCACCAGTGGGCGGCGGTTTTCCACTGCTCCCAGAGGGGGCCTTTGCAGCCGTTGAAGCCGTGGCCGCCGGTGGGGAGCTCGAGGAGCTCGACGGGGAGGTGGTGGGCCTGCATGTTTGAGGCGAACTGGCGGCTGTTTTCGATGGGGACGGGCTTGTCGTCGATGGCGTGGGCGAGGAAGACGGGCGGGGTGTCTGCGGTGACCTGGAACTCGTTGGAGTAGAGGCGGACGAGGGCGTCCGAGGGATGTTCGCCGAGGAGTTCTTTGCGGGAGCCGGTGTGGGTGTACTCGCCCATGGTGACGACGGGGTAGATGAGCCAGGCGAAGCTGGGGCGTGAGCTGAGGCGCTCGATGGGATCGGTGGCGTCGGGCTTGCCGGCATCGAAGTGGGTGGTGGCGGTGGAGGCGACGTGGCCGCCGGCGGAGAAGCCGAGGATGCCGATGCGCTGGGGATCGATATGCCAGCGTGTGGCATTGGCGCGGGTGAGGCGGATGGCGCGCTGGGCATCGAGGAGGGGCACGGCGTGGCGGAGCTTTGGCAGGCGGTATTCGAGGATGATGCAGGCGATGCCTTTTTCATTGAGCCATTCGGCGATGGGGTAGCCTTCGCGGTCGGTGACGTGGCGGATGTAGCCGCCGCCGGGACAGAGGACGATGGCCATGCCGCTGGCTTTGTCGGCGGGCGGGAGGAAGACTTGCAGCTCGTGCGTGCTGGCTTCGAAGGTGCCATCGCCAACGGGGGCTTTGCCGGGCCAGAGGGCGATGCGCTCGGTGGGAGTGGGCTTGGGTGCGGGTGGGGTGGCTGAGGAGATGGGCTTTGCGGGGGCTTCAGCGGCGGGGGTGAGTGAGGTGAGGCTGAGCGCGATGAGGAGGAGGCAGGAGAGAGTGAAGGGGCGCATGGGAGAGAAAGTGTTTAGGAAGAAGAGGTGCGAGATGAGTACGTGGGAGAGGGGTGGGATTGAGCAGCGGAGTTTTGACGTGTCGTATCCCCTGCCCTCTCGAAGCATTTCCATCAGATTCTCTCAAGCCGGGATTTAAATCCCCGGTGCACGGAGGCGTGGATCTCTTCAGGAAAGCCGGGGGGCAGCTCTTTTTCCACGGCTGTCAAAGCGGCGGCTGCATGCGAGGCAACGTCATCGAGAACTTCCTGCGCGAGCGCGGCGGGCAAACCGGCGCGCTCGGTGGTCTGGATGAAGTGGCGGCCCTGAAGGTAGTCCATACGATAGTGCCGGCTGTCGCCTGCGAACATGGCGAGCTTCATGTTTTTCTTGAGGATGTGGCGGGCGTCCAGACTGGGCTGCGCGGTGAGGACATCATAGATGGGTGTCAGCATGAAGCGGCCGCCGGGGCCGAGAAAGAGACTGAAGTTTTTGGCGTGGCCATCCGTGGCGCCCATGAGCCAGTAGAGCACCTGCGCCTTTAAAAATTGCTTCTGGTCTGCGGCGGGGGTGTCGCTGGCTTTGAGCAGAGCGAGGATGTCCACCATGCCGGGGCCACCTTCGTTTTGATACTTGCGAGTGGGCGGGATGGACAGGGCCTGACAGCAGTCCTCCTGCGGAACGCGGAGCAGCCGCCCGTCCTGCGTCCAGCGCCGGTCGAAGCGCTCAATGACGACGGCTTTTGTTTTCCCAAAGCGGCGCATCTTCACTGCGTTCACGGGGAGGCCGAATGCGGCCACGAGCTTGAGGCAGTAAAATTCATTCTCCACGCTGTGGGTGAGATCGAGGCCATTGGGGAGAGTGCCGAGCTGGGTTTTAAAAATGTGGGTGGTGGGCGTGGTGCCGTGGGGCTTCCACCATTTTCCTTCGTGGCGGAGCAGCGCGGTCTTTTCCTGCGCACCGGCCACGGAGATGCGGAAGTCTTTGTCTTGATCCAGCCCGAGAGGTGCCTGGGCGAGATTGTTGAGAAGTTTCTCGATGTCCCGGTCGCTGACGGGCTGACCTTCGATGCTGGTGGTGTCGCTCGCAGCGGGATCGCCATCGGGTATGAACTGCAAAGCGCCGACGCAGTCGCGCCCGATGCGTGAGAGCATGCTGTAAGAGTCGGTGCCATCAGCGCCGACCTTCTCAGCAATGCGCCGCCGGAGTGCCTCGGAGTCGGGCAGGAGGTTTTCAAAGACGGCGTGGACGGGAGCGCCTTTGTAGGCGTCTTCACGCAGCGGCAGGGAGAGCGATACGGGACTGGCGCGTTCGAGCGCCAGCCAGCTCTCAGCGTAGCGAAAGGAGATGACGCCACCGGGCTCTTTCGAGAGATGCCCGACGAGGCGGTTGTTGAGGAGGACGCGCAGGGGGGCGTGTTGACGGTTGCGTGGCATCAGAAGTCTTTCTCAAGGTCCTGGCTCCAGCCTTTGGAGCGGGGGCCGACGTGGAGCTCAAGATCGAGCGCGGAGAGAACGGCCAGCAGCGTTTCGAGCCTGGCCGCAGGATTGCCGGTCTCGATCAAGGAAATGGTTTCCTGCCGCAGCCCGGCCTTTTTACCGAGCTGGAGCTGACTCAAGGCGCAACGCTTGCGCGCACGCCGGATGATGGCGCCCATTTGTTTTGGATCGCGGGCGAGGTCACTCATGTTCTCACATTATGCGCTGAAGGCGATATGATGTCAATATCGTGAATGGCACATAAAATGATATTATGCGTTAGATCACATAAGTGGAACAATCTGTTTAGATCTGGCGATGCTTGCGAGTGGCGCTGCTTTTTCAGAGATCGTAGAGCAGCCGGGCGGCGCTGCTGGCGCCGGGGGGGAGGTCTGGGATGGATTCGAACTGGAGGCCGGGGATTTCGGCGGCTTCGGCGGCGGATTGGACGGATTCGGTGACGAGGATTTCCCAAGCTTGGGCGGTGTCTTCGCCGAGCTTGCTGGCGGCATTGACTTCGCGGCCAAAGACATCGTAGTCGCCGATGCGGAGGACGGGGCCGTAGCCGAGGCCGATGCATTGCAGGATGTGCTCCTCCTGGGGCTTGCCGGCGTTGTAGGCTTTGGCGGTGCGCTGCATGTCGATGGCGCACTGGAGGGCGCTGGCGACGGTGCGGAAGATGATGAGCATGCTGTCGCCTTCGACTTTCAAGAGGATGCCGTCGTTGCTGTCCACGCAGGGGGTGAAGATGCGCTGGGCTTCATAGATGACCTGCAGGAAGTGGACGATGCCGAACTCGGCGACGTGGCGGGAGAAGCCGGAGAGATCGGTGAACATGATGGCCCAGGTCTCGCCAAAGAGATTCCAGATGCGTGCGTCCACGGCGGCGCGGTCTGCGCCGGGGGTGAGGCGCTCTGCGAGCAGTTTTTCCAGACGCTCCTGCGAGGCGTGGATGCCGACTTCGTGGATGGAGGACATGAGGGGCTGCATTCAAAAAAACGGGGTGGTGGGTGCGGGGCCGGTGCGGCGCGGTGATGGATGGGAGGACGGCGGGTGTGGAGGATTTGGAAGAGGGCTGGATGCTAGCTTTCCAGGTGGGGATGCCAAGGGGTTCTTGGGGTGGGGAGAGAGGATGATGGCGGGCTTTGATGGTGAGGGTGATTGGGAGGAGTCGTGGTGGAGGTGAGCAAGAAAGCGCTGGGTGGCATGCCGTGGCGGTGCGCAGTGAAGGCGCTGCTGGTAGGCGCGGGGTGTGGCGAGGGTGCTGGGTTTGCTTCCCGGATTTGATGTCGAGTACCAGGGTAGCCTCGCTGAGGCTCGGCAACCCTTCGCTATGATGCGCAGCCCCGTTGGGGCTGGTGTGTGGCGGGGTGGAGGGCGAGATGAGGCGCTGAAGGATCGGGACGATCCCTCTCCGGGCTGAGCATGGGCAGGTGAGCGCCTGAAGGAGTTTTGCAGGGAGCGCTTTGTGAGCACAAAAAAATACCAGCCATGGGGGATTCCATGGGCTGGTATTTGATGCTATCCGGGCTGGCCGGGGGCGCGGGCTTTAGGCTGGCAGGGCGATCTGGGCTTCGGCTTCTACTTCGGCTTCGACCTGTGCTTCGGCGGGGATTTCTGCCGGGGTGGTGGCGGGGTCTTCGGCCTCGGATTCCTCCGCTGCGTCGGCTTCGACTTCGGTTTCGAGTTCTTCCTCTTCGGCTGCGGCGGCGGGCTCGTCTGCGGCGAGGGCTTTGGCGGCCTTGGGCTTGCGGGGCTTTTTGACGGCGACTTTCTTGACGGCGGCGGGCTTGGCGACTTCGGCGGCGGGGTCGGCCTCGACCGGGAGGGAGGGGAGGAGGTAGATGCTGCAGTTGCAGCAGAGGACGAGGGCGGCGTCTACGTGGCGCATGTCGGCGAGCTGCCCGCTGGGGAGGGCGAGATTGCAGCCGCCGCAGGTGTTGTTGCGCATGCGTGCGGCGCCGCGCTTGCCACGGGAGAGGCGGGCGTCGTAGTGAAGGAGGACGGAGGCGGGGATGCGGGTGCGGATGCCGGTGGCGTCTTTGGTGAGCTCGATGCTGCGGGCGCTCTTGGGCTCAAGGCGTTTTTTGGCGAGGTCGATGTCGCTGAGCTGGCCGAGGTCTGAGAGGAGCGTTTCGGTGGCGATGGTGGGGGTCATGGGCGGGGCTGGGTGCGTTCTGGGGGTGGTGGGGTTGTCAATGAGCTGGACACGAGCGGGCTGGGCTCGTGGTGGGATGTGATGTGAGCGACGGAATGATCTCCGGCGATGCCTGCGCGGTTCTTCATGCGCGGGCGGGTGCACCTGCGGGTACAAGGCATGGTGTGGAGGTGATAAGCAAGCGGGATGGGCGGCGAAAATGGGCGGGTGAAATGCAAATTAAATTTTTGGAGGGCTGTTCTTGGTTGTTGGTTCGACGGAGCGGTGGGCGGTGTTTGAGGCGGGGGCTTTGTGTAAGGGGGTGGGCTTTGGGTGGCAGGTGGCGATGGGAGGAAGGATTCTACGGACGCGGCGCAGCGCGTCCCTACCAGTTCCTACCATGGCTGTGCGGGGCGTTGGGGGTGATGGAGAGAGATCCTGGGGATGGAGGGATGGGACGTTCGTTTTTGCCGCAGAGGAGCAAAGAGGCAGAGGGAGCAGAGATTGAATGGCTGTCGGTGCTGCTTTGTCTCGCTTTGGGGTAAAGACGTTGGGGCTTTGAGGATGAAAGGAATTTTGAAAATGGGTCCGGCGGGCTGGAGGAAGTGGGTGCAGAGTGTGGGGTGGTGCTTGGAGTGGATGTTTTTTTTTGCGGCTCAAAGTTTGTTTAGAGCTTTGGCTCGTCTTGAAACGTTTCTACCTGCGCCCCCCCCAGAGTGAGCTAAAGCTCACCACTACTTTCCTGCGATGAATTCTTTCTCTGACTACCTGAGCAGCGGCCATGCGTGGCTGTATGTGCCTGTGGCGATCTTGCTGGGGGCGCTGCATGGGCTGGAGCCGGGGCACTCGAAGACGATGATGGCGGCGTTTATCATCGCGATCCGGGGGACGGTGTGGCAGGCGGTGCTGCTGGGGCTGTCTGCGGCGGCGTCGCACTCGCTGCTGATCTGGGTGCTGGCGGCGGTGGCGCTGCACTACGGCGGGCACTGGAATGCGGAGACGGTGGAGCCGTATCTGCAACTGGGCTCTGCGGTGCTGATCCTGGCGCTGGCGGTGTGGATGTTTATCAGGACGCGGCGTGAGGTGGCGGAGGCTGAGGCGCATGGGATGGGGCATGGGCATTCGCATTCACATGGGCATGACCACGGAGATGCGCATGGTCATTCGCACGGACATGGGCACGCGCATTCTCATGAGCATGGCGATGGAGATGGTGCTGCGGGGGAGTTTGCGCATGAGGTGGCGCTGCCGGTGGGATTCAAGGTGCCGAGCCTGAGGGCGGCCGGTAAGCGCACGCATGGGGCGCATGGGGGGATGCTGCTGGACACGGGGCATGGGTGGCTGGAGATCGCGGTGCATGAGGACGGGGTGCCGCCACGCTTTCGGATCTATCCGTGCACGGCGGGCGGTGCTGCGGTGCCGCTGCCGAAGGGCAATTTGTTAACGCTGGAGACGGCGCGGCTGGATGGGAGCACGCAGGTGTTTCAGTTTGAGCCGGGGGCGGGCTTCTGGGAGGCGACGGCGATGCTGCCGGAGCCGCATGAATTCATGGCGACGCTGACGCTGGGCCATGCGGACCACGCGCACACGTACCGGCTGAAGTTTGCGGAGGCGGCGCACGGGCACGAGCCTGGGCAGGGCCACAGTCACGCGCCGGTGGTGGCGGAGGAGGTGCGGCCGGAGGGGGATGTGTACCAGGATGCTCATGAGCGGGCGCATGCGGAGGACATCGCGCGGAGGTTTGGCAGCAAGCACGTGACGACGCCGCAAATCGTGATGTTTGGGATCACGGGCGGGCTGATGCCCTGCCCTGCGGCGTTTACGATTTTGCTGGTGTGCCTGCAGCTGAAGAAGGTGGCGCTGGGCTTTGCGATCGTGGGGGCGTTCAGCTTTGGCCTGGCGCTGACGATGGTGACGGTGGGCGCGGCGGCGGCGTGGAGCGTGCAGCATGCGCAGAAGAGATTCAGCGGCTTTGGTGAGTGGATGCGCAAGGCGCCGTATGTGTCATGCGTGCTGCTGACGGTGCTGGCGGGCTACATGGCGTGGGCCGGATGGCATGGGCTGGTATACGGGCCCGGGCATGGGCATTGAGGCTGTGGATTTCGAAGGGGTGTGGCGGGCGTGGGGTGATGGGGCTTGCGAAGATTCACGGGCTGCCGCATTCGGGTGGTTTGTGGTATGCGGGAGTCACCGAGGACGGCGAAAGCGGTAGCTGCGTTCGTGCCTCACTTCGCGACCGCAGTCCATATGGGAGGCGTGAGCTTGCAGCGCGAATTTAGAGTGCGGTCGCGCAGATGCACGGCGCAAGCCTGCATCGGAGCTACCGCTTTCGAGCGTCTCCTGGCGGGCGTGGGGTGATGGGGCTTGCGAAGATTCACCGGCTGCCGCATTCGGGTGGTTTGTGGTATGCGGTGTCGCCGAGAACGTCGAAAGCGGTAGCTGCGTTCGTTCCTCACTTCGCGACCGCAGTCCATATCAGAGGCGTGAGCTTGCAGGGCGAATTTGGAGTGCGGAGGTGAAGGGTGATTTGAGAGACGCGCGGCTTTGAAGAGGCCTGCTGGCTTCAGGCAGGCACTGCCAAAGAGGGCTGCAAGCGGGCTTGAACACGGTGTGTCACTGCGCCACGCTGGTGCTCACGCTTTCTCTGTGCCTGATTCCTTTATGAAAAAATTTGCTGTCATCGTTCATGGTCGAAACTTTCTGATTCAGGATCAGGAGGACAAGTTTCCGGGGCTGAGGGAGTTTTACATCCATGCGTATCCGGAGGCTGAAACGGCCGAGGCGGCGGAGGGCCTGGCGCTGGAGCTGGTGAGAGAGCTCATGAAAACGAGGAAGATGGTGCGGAATACGCCCGAGAACGCGCCGGAGCTTTTGATCGATGAATGCCTGGAGGTGGCGGAGTGGCCGGATTGTTCGCGGCCGCTGAGCGGGTTTGTGTTCATCGAGGCGTCGAAGAAGGGCTGAGGTGGTCAGCGGCTGAAGAAGGGCGCTGGGACTTGCATTTGGGCGGCGTTGGTGGAGCGTGGGGTTTTCGCCTAGGCTTAGCCCCCTCACCTGCTGCATGCCATGAACGCCCCCGAGCTGCATGGCGGGCATTTTATCCTTCCAAAAACTCTTTGGCTGTTGCAGGGTACAAACTTTCCGCACCTGGCTCCGAGCCAGCAAATCCACGAAACGCACCCCAAGAACATGTCGTTCCGAAGTCACATTGAGATCGCCTGCAAGCATCTGGAGAAGCTTGGCATTGCCCCGCAGATTCGAGAAGGCACCCCGGTGACCGAGGAGCAGCTGGTGGAGGCGGAAAGAGTGATGCAGATCACTCTTCCTGGCGAACTTCGGCGCTATTTCAAAGAAATGGGCGATGGATTCCAGCTTTGGTATTCCGCAGAGCCAGTCACCCGAAACAGGAAAAACGAGTTCTGCTGGATGATTGACTGGCTGGAAGACATTGTCCGTGTCCGCCACGGGATGCGAGAAGACCTGACACGCAACATCGCGGGAGAAAGTGATTCCTGCGTGACAGACGAATGCCAAGCGGAATCACGAAAACGAATGAACTGGATTCCTATTTTTGGCATCGGCGGAGGCGGGTACACGTTCTGCATCGATGGTAATGAGGGGCACGGAGAGATTCGTTATCACGATGTTCGAATGTCTGACGGCTATTATCCGAGTGTCTTCCTGGCGACAAGCATCGACGACTGGATGGCGAAGTGGAGCCGGTTCTGTTTCAGTCAGCCGCTTTGGGACGGAACCGATGAGCACGGCTTTCTGGAATCCTATTGCTGGGAAATGGAAGGAACCTTTGACTGGGCAGCCTCCAAATTCCGGAAGGAATTTGACCGGGAAAACGAAGGCCGGGCATAAGCCAAGGTGCTCCAATAAAACGACGCGTGTGTGATTCGCGACTTTTTCATGCGCAGTGAACATGCGCCCAAAGGCTGGGAACAAGCAGCCCTACCCTGCGCCGAGGCGGCTACTTTTTCTGACGGGGACGACAGCGGGTGACCAAGGGCAGTGTGTTGGTGGTCATGCGCCTGCCGCACTTCTCGCACGCCAGTGTCCAGGTGATGATGTGGGCGAGGATGATCCAGCCAATGAACAAGGGGACTCCGTAGGGGCACAGCATGGCTGCAATGAGGCAACCCACTCCGCTGAGGATGATGCAGAGATGGACTTTCAGGTGGGCGCTCATTGCCATGGCCTGGATGCTGGCAAAGCGGAGACGTTTGTCAACGCGACGGCGCTGGCGTCGTGGCGGTGGACGACGCGAGGAATGGAGGCCGGTCTATTTCGTGAGGTTCCACTTTTGGACGATCTGGTCGACCGTGTCCACGTACTGCACGCGGTGCTGCGGGGCGAAGGGTGGGAGTTTTGCGAGGGATTTTTTCACGGCAGGGTCGCTGCCGAGGTAGGCGAGGGCGAGGGTGCCGGTGGTCCAGTCACAGGTGACGCGGAGTTCTTCGTCTGCTTCGGTGCCTTCTTCATCTTTGTAGCGGCGGCCGCTGAGATAGACATCGGTCTCGGTGGTGGGCTTGCCGGCTTCGTCATGGCGGACGCGCTTGACGGCGGCTTTGTCATGGGCGCGGTCGATGAGCCACTCGTCGCCTGCGGCGGGGGTGCTGCGGAAGCAGATCCAGTCTTCGCCGACGGAGCGCATGCCGAGGAGGATGCGGCGGGGGTTTTCGGCGAGGCCGCGCTGATGCGGCGCCTCCAGATGGGTGAGGGCCTGGGCGTTTGCGTTTTTGGACGGACCGCAGGCGATGAGCATGAGGCTGAGGCCGATGAGGCCGGCGAGCAGAGGCTGGGCGTGAAGGGCGATGCGACGCGGGTGTGCGCGCGCGGCGGGCCGGTGATGGCGGTGCCTCGTGGATGTGGGGGTGTGAGGCATGGGGTGCGTGGTGACTCGGCGGTGCTGGCAGGAGCCGATGAGTGCCGTCACTCTTTTGCGCGGGTCTTTGGCAGGAAGCAGATGTGGAGCTCATGCATGCCACAGTTTGGTGGCTTTGCACGAGTTCATTGAGGAGGCAGCGGTGATGAGTCTGACGGAGGGGGGGGCGGTGCTCAGTGCTCGGTGCTCGGTGCTCGGTGCTCAGTGCTCAGTGCTCGGTGCTCGGTGCTCGGTGCTCGGTGCTCGGTGCTCGGTGCTCGGTGCTCGGTGCTCGGTGCTCGGTGCTCGGTGCTCGGTGCTCGGTGCTCAGTGCTCAGTGCTCAGTGCTCAGTGCTCAGTGCTCAGTGCTCAGTGCTCAGTGCTCAGTGCTCGGTGCTCGGTGCTCGGTGTTGGAGGCTCGTGGGTGGATGCAGGATGCGGTCATTCCTTGGCGGACTTGCCGCTCTTTTTTTCGAGGGTGAGGCGTGCCTTCTCAGCGAGCGCTGCGTAGGTGGCGCGGACTTTGTCGAGGTCTTCTTCTTCCATGTCTTCCAGATCGAGGAGCTCGTTTTGTGCGCCGGAGAGGGAGCGGATGATTTCATCGAGCTTGAGGTGCATGGCTTCCGAGTCGCGGTTCTGGCTGTTCTGAATGAGGAAGACCATGAGGAAGGTGACGATGGTGGTGCCAGTGTTGATGACGAGCTGCCAGGTATCGCTATAGCCAAACAAGGGTCCTGTGAGCGCCCAGACAAGGATGGTGGCGGCTGCCAGGCCGAATGCAGCGGGCCTGCCGGTGGCGCGGGCGATGAACTTGGCCAGGCGGGAAAACCAGGACTGGGGGTGGGGTGTGCTCATGGGGGGGAATGAGAAGCGCTGGGGGGTGGCGGCGCGCTTCTTTCTGAAAGCTATATCGCAAAGCGATGGCTGAGGAGACGTGACCATATGCGCAGGGGCGGGGCGGCGGGAACGGGCCTCCCCTGCCCCATGCTTTTTCCCTGAGATGCGGGGCTCAGAGGGGGTGGAACTCGTGGGCGATGCGGAAGGTGATGGCGCAGGCGATGCCGCCGAGGATGAGGGTGCACTGGATGAGGCGGAGGGCGCGCTGCAGGCGAAACCAACCTTCTTCAAAGGACCAGAACCATTCGCCCAGGGAAGTGATGGACCAAGCCGAGAGACCGAGGAGTGCAAATGCGACGATGGCTTCCCAATCGGGAGGCTGGGGCGGCACGTCACGGAGGCCCGCGTTCGAAACTCCGGCCAGAATGACGAGGGTGCCCCATGCGGAGATCCAGGTGCTGAAGAGGCAGATGCCCAGGCCGATGAAGCGTGCGACGAATGCGGTGCTGCTGTGGTGCATGGGGGCTGGGAGACGAAGTGGAGCACCATCCTCATCAGCTACTGGACCTGGGTGGCGGCGATGAAATCGGACTCGGGGATCCAGGTGGCGACACCGCTCTCAAAGAGGACGAGGCGGCTGTAGGGATGGTGGGTGAGATCATAGCCGCCGGTGCGCGGGGCGGCGGAGATGATGTGGCCGTGCTCGGGGTGCGGCAGGCAGCGGGTGGGATTAAAGAGAAGCCAGGGGGTGCTCAGGCCGCTGTCTGGATCGACAAAGGGGGCGGGCCTGCCGGCGTCTTTGGCGTCTGCCACGGCGTGGTCGAGATCGGCGAATTTGACGGGCCAGCGCCCGGCGTTCTGGGTGCGGTACTCGAGGAAGAAGCGATGATTGAACTTGAGCAGGACGGCCTGATGCATCCATGAACTGCTGGGCCCGGCGCCGGTGGAAAAATGAGCGGCGAGAGATAGCAGGAGAGCTCCTAACAGCAACCCTCCGATAATTCTAATACTTCCCTTATACATGGGCGGCGGAAACGTGGCAGAGCGTGCGCGGAATGGCAACTGCAAGCCCGCTAATTACCGGTGAATTTGTATTTATTCGATGCGGTAAAAATGATTTTTTGAAAGAGCGGAACGAGGCAGGATGTGCGTGTGTTTGCGAGGTGAGCACGCGGGATTTTTGAGCTGCGGTGTGCGCTTTATTTTTTACCGGGCGCGAACTGGCGGGCGGTGGCGGCGAGGGAGAGGGAGACATCGAAGTAGAGGTCGGTCTCGGTGCCGTTGGAAAGCCGGACGTGCATTTTGTCGCAGGAGTCCACGAGGGATTGATCGATGAGCTCGGCGTCGATCTCGTTGAGCAGGGCGTACTCTTCG
This sequence comes from Prosthecobacter sp. Pr1, assembly GCF_057652315.1. Taxonomy (NCBI): domain Bacteria; kingdom Pseudomonadati; phylum Verrucomicrobiota; class Verrucomicrobiia; order Verrucomicrobiales; family Verrucomicrobiaceae; genus Prosthecobacter; species Prosthecobacter sp. Pr1. Next base: position 266,518 of record NZ_JBYFBS010000008.1, read on the forward strand.
GAGACGGAGATGACTTTCCAGGCGGTCTTGGCGGACTTGCCATCTCCGCTGGCGGTGATGGAGCGCATGAGGCCGTAGAAGCAGTGGAAGTGGTGCATGCTGCCGGGGATGTCTCCGGCCTTCTTGAGAAAATGGCCGCAGAGGTAGTGCAGCTGGGCATCGATGGGGAATTTCTCCAGCCAGGGCTTGGCGAGTGCGATGGCCTTGGGGAAGTCCTTGCTTTGGATCGCGGCCATCACGGCCTCGCGCTCGGGGTCGAGGTTCCAGAAGCCGTCGAAGTCCGGCCGCGCGGCATAGGCCATGCGCAGGGCGGTGACATCCTCCACACTGGCGAAGGCGGGGACTTTGGGCGCAGGTGCCGCCTTGGGCTCTGCGTGGCTGATGCTGGCGAGGGTGAGGACGAGCAGGGCGGCGAGGCGGGCGGCTTTCATGGCGATGCGGTGTGGTTGATGAGCGAGCGATGGGGGCCGATGGGCAAGCTAGGCGGGGCGGCGGGGATGCAAGGGGAACGAGAACATTGGACACTGAACATTGAACTGCAGCGCTTTGCGGGGTGGTGAGGTGGGGGCAGATCAATGACGGCTCAGCATCCGCAGTCAGTCTGTCCCAATGACGGCAGTGATTTGGCTTTCTTCACTCATCGCTTTGGGTCATGAATAGGCGGCCTGTGACAGGCACGGATGAACCTTTGAGTGATCAGAGCCCATGAAATCAAATCCACCCCAAAGCGCCCGATCATGTGCGCCCTATTGTTTGCTCATCGCAGGATTGGGCATAATTGCATTCAATGTCTTCCTGCTGGTCGCCGCCAACATGGCGCACTACACGGTTACTCCCGATCGAGCTCTCTATTCCAATGAGGTGGATTATGTTCGAGCGGTGGAGTATCCCGTCAGACGTGCGAACATGATGCTGGGTTTGTCCTTATGTGGGGTGGCCTCCATCCAATGGCTGATCCAATGCGTCCGAAGAAAGAAAGCGAAAAGCTGACGCACCTGAGGCTGCGGAATGAACGGTGAACCGAGAACAAAAACCCCGCCCTTGCCACCCGCCTCCCGCGCCATGACTCCTTTCGCCATGCAGCCTGATGAACTTGGCCGGAGCTATGATGAGATCGCGGAGCGGTGGCTGGAGCCGCACCTGGAGAGCAATGGTATTTCACAGCATGAGCTGGCTCTGAGGTTTGCTGCGCATCCGGGCGGCAGGGCGCTGGATGTGGGCTGCGGGTGCCACGGGCGCTTCCTCCGGCTGCTGGAGCTGCGGGGCTATGCGGTGGAGGGGCTGGATGTGTCGGCACGGATGATCGCGCTGGCGCGTGAGCGGATGCCGCACGTCACGTTTCACCATGCGGATGTGTGCGAATGGGAGCCGGAGGGGCGCTACGATTTTATCTCGGCGTGGGACTGCCTGTGGCATCTGCCGCTGGCGCGGAATGCGGAGGTGCTGACGAAGCTGTGCGGGGCGCTGGCGCCGGGCGGGGTTTTCATCTTCACTTTCGGCGGGCTGGACGCGCCGGAGGAGCGGGTGGATGCGAGCATGGGGGTGCCGGTGAACTACAGCACGCTGGGGGTCTCACAGACGCTGCAGACTTTGGCGGCGGCGGGCTGCGTGTGCCGTCACCTGGAGTATGATCAGCATCCGGAGAAGCATGTGTTTGTGGTGGTGCAGCGGGTGTGAGGTGCTGGAGCAGATGCGAATTCAGCGCGGCTGCTTATACCCTGAGCAGACAGGCTGAGATGGAGACCTGTTTTCCATCGGTGGTGGCATTTCCCACACTGCAAACCAGCGTGCCCATCATCTCCTGCCTTTCCACGTTCCAAGGACGGCGCATCATTTTCAGCGCCCGCGACGCCGCAGACCCGAAACTTCGGACCCGCACAGCGGTTCCATACCAGCGCTGCGGCGCGCGCTGCTCTGGATGGTAGGGATGCGCTGTGCGCGTCCGTGGAGTCTTTCGTCCCATCGTGGGCTGCTGCCACATCGCATGCCCCCTTTTCAAACGCCCCGCCCCCAGCGCACCTGCCGGCCCTGCATGCGCCTTCTTTCACCTGGCCTCTGAATCTATAGCGTTTTGCGAAACTGATTTCTGGAAAGCGAGCGTGGCGACGCTCGGCGGCGGCTTGAGGACAAGCCGCCCTACCTCGCGCTGGACATTCGAATGCCCCTCGCGGGCAGGGCTGGTTGTCCTCAACCAGCCGCCGTCGATGCCCAAGATTTTTCGAGCAAGAAGCAGCCTGCTAAACGGAAATGAGTTTTGCGAACCGCTATAAAAAGGTGCTGTGACACTTTCGAGCGCAGAGGCTTCACCGGCTCAGATGCAGACCTGTTTTCAGTGGCCCCTGATATGAGGCATGGAATGTGTGAGTATTGAAGCAGGCGCGGGCGTTGACGGAGGATAGGGCGCGGCCTAGGTTTCTGCACATGACTTCACCTTTGCTCAAACTTCATCTCGGGGCTTTCAATTGTCCGCAGGAGGGGTGGTATAACACGGACATCACTCCGCATATCTGGGTGACGATGGTTCCGGGGCTGCCGCAGCTGCTGCGGAAGGTGGGGCGCATCACGCAGGCGCGGCTGGAGGAGCATGAGCAGGGTGTGTTTAAAAAGCTGCACTACCTGAATGTGACGAAGCGCTTCCCGCTGGCGGACAACAGCTGCCAGTGCGTCTTCAGCTCTCACATGTTTGAGCACATCTTTGTATGGGATGTGCCGCTGCTGCTGGGCGAGATCCTGCGCGTGCTGGCTCCGGGCGGCGTGGTGCGCTTTGTGATCCCGAGCCTGGACCACTACGTGAAGCTCTATGATCCGGAGGACCCGACGGCGATGCTGCTGGGCATCCTGGAATACGATGGCACGGGAGTGAAGAACCGGCACCAGTGGATGTACACGGAGTCGTCGCTGTGCAAGCTGCTGGAGAAGCATGGCTTTGTGAACGCGCGGGCGTGCAAGTATCGCGAAGGGAAATGCGCGGACCTGGAGCGGATTGATAACCGGCCGGAGAACAGCATTTATGTGGAGGCGGAGAAGGCGGGGTGAGGAGGTAAACGTCATACCAGATGACACCAGAAAGTCCTTACATCCAAAGATTTACGACAGAGCTTATCAGGCTGGGGCTGGCGGAATTGGCCGACCTGGCGGAGCTGGGGAGTCTGGAGCATGGCAGGCGCATGGCAGTGCTGCATTACCTCGCGGAGCTGGCCTTTGCGTGTCAGAATGACATGAATATCACGCTGGGCCAGGAGGCGCTGGCGCGGGTGCCGCAGGAAGTGCTGGCGGAGTGCTGGGAGGAGATGGGCGCGCCTCATCTAGCCACTGACGATGAATGGGAGTACCGGCGGATGGCGGAGTTTCTGGAGCTGCATGCGCCGGGTTTGCTGCCGGTGCATCTGCAACGCTGTGCCGGGCATGCGGATGCGGATATTCGGGGGATTGCCGAGGAGTGGGCGAGAAGGCAGGATGAAAGTGGCAAGGAACCCCGACAGCTTATGGACATGAACGAACCCTACTTTGTGAGCCATTACGTGCTCACCGAATGGTACGATGGCTTTGTGTCTGGCATCATTCAGACTGACAGGGGAAATTACATCGCTGCGATGGTGTACTTTGATCCTGGAACGTACTACCGGCTGTATGCTCTGATTCCATTGCCGGCGAGTGCGGACTTGAATGAGACTAAAGAGGCCTTGAGTGAAATCTGCCGTGGTGAGCGGTCGCTCAAGGACTGCGGCCTGGGGGACTTTGACGGCATGGCGTTTTCTTTGGGGACCATCGAAGAAGGTATGTCGATTTATTTGTATCCTGCCCGCGATGTTGAGATGGACAAGGTGAGGACGTTGGTGTGGCCCGTGATTGAGATGGCGGCTGATGGCGAGTCGCGTGGGTCGTGGGAGGAGGTGGTGGCGCGGTGTCCGAAAATGAATCCAGCCAAGAGGTGGACGTGAGGTGGTGTTCGATGCTGCGGAGATGGACGCAACACCGGTGGTGTTGGCGCTTGAGAGCTTGGTGGGTGGTGAGGTGCCCCAGTGTTCTGCGAACCCTGGGCTTAGTTGCGGAAGGCCGTTGGCCTTCGGGGAGATTCCGGAGCCGGCTAAAGCCGGTACTACAATACGAAAAGGTACCGTGGTGAACTCGGTGCCGCATGGTTCAGCGGTGACCAAGGTGTTTGCAGGCGGCTAAAACCAAAACGCCACGCCTTCGAAAGCTCCGAGACGGCGAACCTTTTTTAGCGCCTTCGGTGCCATAGACCCGAAATCAGGGACCCGGCGCAGCGGTTCCCTACCATGACATGGTATCTCCGGCGGGGGCCTCGGGTGTTTGCGGGGCGCTTTGATCGAGGACGAGTAGGAGAACGAGTACGAACTGCGCCCTCCCCTGCCCTACGCTTTCATTTCGGTGATCTGTTTGGCGGCAATGAGGATGAGGCGATCGAGGGGGACGCCGGCGCGGGAGAGCATGGTGGCTCTGCGGTGTGCCGCGCTGTTCAAGATTGATTGCAGGCTCTAAAGTGGCTTGATGGCATCCACAATCAGCGAGGTGTAACCGGCTTTTCCGCGGCGGTTGCGACGGTCGTGAAACAGTGAGCGTTTCACATGCCCGTCTTCTGAATGCCAGGGTCGGTGGTGAAAGGCACCTCCCTCATCCCAATACTCAACCAGCACCGTTTGAAATCCCGCGGCTTCCAGCGCGGCGGCAAGCACCTGATAAGTCAAAAGCTGCTGGTGTTCGTCTGCCGCAGGACCTGTGCCCCCGGGTTTGACACGGGTAATGTACTCCGGGTCAGGATGCAGCCCATCGGGGACAGCGATTCGCAGTCCGCCTCCCGGCGCCAGGTGTTCAAACGCGAGTTTGTTGGCAACGTTCATTTCATCGAAGGTGAGATGCTCCCACACATGCTCAGCGAGCAGCCGATCAGCACGGCGCGCTCCCAGCAATTCCCTCCATTCCTGCACCTTGGTCACATCGATTTCGTTTCGATTGGTGCTGATCCAGCCCGGGTAACGGGTTTTCCCCGCCCCCACGACGAGCTTGATGCTTTGCGCATCCGCCACCCTTTGCTTCAACTCAGTCAACTGAGAGTCTGCCGTCATTGCATTCTCCTGCCTTTCCTCTTTGGGTGGATGACTCTGAAGATAACGGCGGAGCATCCGGTCTCCTGCGGGCAGCCATGCTCGAAGTCCTGCCAGGTTTAAAGACCGCACGCGTTCAAAAACATCCGCCCATAGATTTCCATGATAGGGCAGCCCGGGGCGGCAGTGCTTGCGGCCATGATAATGAATGATGCGGGTGTCCGGCAGGCCGGGGTCGTCATGCTTGCAGGAGCGGTTCCAACGTCCATCAAGGATGTGATGCGGATAACGATGCAACATCAACTGACAGCAGACTTCGTCCGGGATGAAAAACTCCCGCCCGGGCAGCGCGGTGTCACACCAGTCACGACAAAGGGCGGCATCCCGGGTGAAGGCCACCACGCCGCAATTGATGGCCGGCCCAAACTGGAGCGCTGCGGCCACATCCTGCGGATAGTGAGCCTGCCACTCCCGGATGCGGCGTGAGATCGTGGGCCCGCTGGTGCGCCAGTTGGAAATTTGCGCCACGCAGAAGGAATGCGTTTCCGCCAGTTCAAACAGCTCCTCCACCGGCCCTGTCACGAGCGTGTCAGAGTCCAGCGCCAGCGTGGTGTCGTAGGGTGACCCCAGATGATACCTTGTCTTGGCCAGGTAAGCGCGGTTTGCCCCTGGGGGCACGCCGCAATCCCATTCGACCATCTCAGCGTCCAGGGCTGAGGCAATCTTCGCGCACAGCGAATGAGACTCCTCCCCCTCGGAGAGGATGGTCACCGGCCCCGAGTAATGCCGCCGCAGGGAGTGAAGTGAGACCAAAAGCCGCACGCCGCAGCTGGTCCCCGTGTTATAGTAGACAACGCCTCGTTTTTTCATGCTGCTGGAGAGAGTCCCATGGACAGGACGCGTTGTTTCAGGTTAACAAACCTCAAATGCGACCAATGATAATGAAGCGCCATGCGCTCGCGCACAATGTGGCAGTCCAGTCGTTTTGCACAGTAGCTCATCAGCGTGTCCTGGGAGGGGTAAGGCAGCCGCCCGTCAGCATCACACAGCCCGGCCACCTTGCGCGTCCATTCAGTATTGCCAAAATAGATCCACGAGATGACCCGCTTGTGGCGCACCCGGCGTGACTCTGAGGTATAGGGGATGTTCAACCGTGGATGGTCTGAGAGCGGCGCTGTCTTGTCGCCCCAGTCATCCAGCAGATCGATCACATAGCGCGGCTTTGAGTAGTGCCACTTGCAGGAGACAAACACCGGGAGCTGCCCCCTGCTGTCTGGCAGAAACCACTCGGGCTTGATCCACGGTCCGGGACCTGTGCCGATGGCGTCCGTGTCCAGTTTCAAATACCAGGGCGTCTGCACCTCGCGGGCGGGCACATGTACGAAGCCGCTGATCATCTCCTCCCGCTGATTCCGGGCGTTCGCCATCTTCCAGGGGATGAAGCGCAGGTTCGGATGTTCCTTGAGAAAGGCCGCCTGGGCAGGGCTCGTCTCATCGGGGTCATAGAAGACCAGCGCCGGCATCTCGAGGATCTCCGGCTTAAACTTCATCCAGGTGGGCCAGGACCAGCGCAGTTCTTCCAAATGGTGGCGGTCAATGCCGAGGGTGAGGGTGATGTCTTTTAAATTCATAAGGTTCGTTCGTGCGGAGGTCAAAGGGTGATCCCCGGCGTTTCATGTCCCGCCTGCGAGTGGCGGATGCGGTAGATGCCAGGGATTCTCACCCTGGTGCCGCTGGTGCCCAGCTTGTGGCGGAACCATTTGTCCTCCACCGTCTTGAAAAAACGCGGCTCTACCTGCGGTGACTGGGCTGTGCGGGAGTTCTTCAGGTAGCCCAATTTCCGGCAGACATCTCCACGGGCGATCTGCATGCCACCGATGGCCCGGCCCACCTTGAAGGGCACAAAGTCGGCCTTGTCCGCTGTCACCAGTCCCTCAACCCGGCGCGCCTGCTCGATGCAACGATCCCCATGTTCGTGATCGCGGTGCAGCAGGATCGGAAATGGATAGACCAGTTTCTGGTCTTCAGGCAGTCCTTTCGTGCGCAGCCTTTCCCAGCATTGATGATCAAACCAGTAGTCAGCGTCACAAAACCACACCCAGTCCGCCTTCGTCCTCAGCGCAGCCAGATTGCGCCCGATGGAGCGCCGGCACAGCTCCAGCACCGGCTGCGCGATCCACTGCCAGCAGACGCCGGGCACACTTTGTTTTTCAAACCATTCCAGCACCGCCTTCGTGGGCCTGTCTTCCTCCGTGTACAAGACAGTCATCGTCACCTGCATCCCTGCAGGGGGCCAGACCACGAGGCTGCTGAGCTGGTAGCGCAGCAGTGTCTGGTACTGGAAGCAATGGGTGACAATTTCAAGATGCATGATGGGTCGGAGCTCAGTCGCCGGCGTGTCCGGTTTGGGGTTCATTTCGCTGCATTCTGTTCTCCGGCCGCTCCACTGCTCGCGCCCCCCGCTTTCACTTCAGGCGCCAGATACATGCCTTCCGTGCGCTCTTGCCCAGGATCCCCCAGGCGCAGTCCGGACTGCGCCAGCGCATCCTCATAAGGCATATAGGGAAAGGCCGTGAGCTTGCTGTTGGGGTTGCAGTTCCTCACGATGAAGCGTGACTTCAGGAAATGCGGCTGCAGTTCCCCAAGCCAGGTCTGGAGCTTTTCATACGTCTCCATGTTTCCCTTGATGGCCCCTGCGGAACGCTGCTCATCAAAATGGTAGCGCTTCGTTTCGCTCATCTCAAAGTCCACCCCCAGCAGATAGACGGAGCGGAAGCCCAGGGAATAAAGGATGCGCAGCGAGGCCAGCAATACACTGCGGCCTCCGCCAAATTTGCTGTGGTTGCCCCAGTTGATGGTCTCCTCATTCAACCAGCGGCCCGGGTGAAACTTTTCATTGCGCCGGAAGCCCACCACATTCGGGCAGTCTCCCGTCCTGAGCTTTGAAGCCCCCCACCGCTGCACCCAGCCGGCCTCGGTATGCAGGTAGCGGTTGTCCCACAGCGGTTTCTCAAAATGAGCCATCGGCATGAATTTCATGATGGTCGGGTCCATCCACATGGAGAGGCTGAAGCGGGAGGGATCATCCACGGTGCAGTTGGCGTTTCCACGGAAGGTCTTCGCCCCGTTGTTCAGCGTCATCACCCAGCGGCGGTGCAGCGGCTCCAGGTCCAGCTCCTTCACCGAAGGCCCCCCCGCCATCAGAAAGGCATGGCCTCCGCGGTACAAGCCCTCCAGTGCCAGCCCCGCTCCTGCCCGTGAGTAAAACAAAGGCACGTGTTCACGCGGTGTACGCACAGGCACATCATCATGCTCCCGCCACACGGGCGAATGCAGGGCGACTTGGTCGGGGCGGTCTTTCATCAAAGATCCGGGAAGGCTCATGATTGGTCGGTTTGTCTAAGTGTTGGATTTGAAATGAAGTGAACTCTGGAAGTCAGCGGTGACGGTCAGAACAGACAGTCCACCCGCCCGTTCTTTGTGCGGAAAGAACAGCGCCCCTCTCAGAGACGTGAACAGACGTGCCCGGAATGGACCTTCAACGGCTCATTTGTATTTTGGCGAGACGTGGATTTGGATCACCGATTCGGAAAAGGGAGTGGCCATGGAGCGCGCCACCTGGCTCTCCTTGTAGGTCATGCTGCACTCGATCCAGACGATCCTGTCCTGCTGAAGGTAGGCCGCCCTCAGTTTCAGATCAAAAGCGCTTTTGTCCTCCTCCAGAGACTGGGTGGATGTCGGAACGTCCATGATGGAAAAGAAGGCTTCATTGCCGGAGCGGGACGGCGGCAGCAGGGTCTGCAGCACTTCCTGGTAGCTGCGTGCTTCTGACAGCTTCTCCAGCGTGGGCGGGAGAAACGGGCACAGGGCGTAGTAGCTGTCATCAGCGGTCTTGAGCGCCGCATAATCATCCGCCACGAGCATTTTCTTGAACGGCACCTGGTTCCAGGCGTCTTCATCCAGTGAAATGGCCACCTCCTTGGAGCTGACCGAGTCCGCCTTGTGGATGAAATCGCCCAGGCCCTGCAAATCATAGAGCCTCAAGAAAGGCAGGATCTGCGCACCGGTGTACACCGTCGGCCCGGGGGTCTGCCCCGGGAGACCGGGGGGTGTCATGAGAAAGCATGCAAGGAGGAGGAGGAGAAGACGAGTTGTCATAGGTTTGTTCAAAAGGTTCAGGGGTCCGTGGGCACCGGCACATTCACGGGCTCCGCCTGGATCCTGGCATCCAGGCCCTGACTGGTAAACCAGTCCGGAGTGGGCTCATACCATTCCTTGCCCGATCCTCCGCTGTAGGCCCTTGTGTTGGCAGGCAGATGAAGAGCATTGTAGGTGCTCGCCATCGTGACAAATGCGCTGTTGCATTTGAGCCAGAAAGTCTGCTCCATGCTCTTCACCTTCCGCTCTGCCTCCTCCTTGGTGGCATAAGGCTTGGTCTTGATCTTGGTCACATTTTCCCCGTAGTATTTGGAGATTCGCCTTCCAACTGCCTGATAGACTTTCACGTGGGCCTTTTCGTGTTCCGTCACATCGGCCACCGTATTGGCGGTGATGTCCGCCGTGTCTGCGCCTGCTTTGCCCGAGGTCCAGCTGAGCTGCGTTTTGGCGATGTAGCAGGTGTAGGCATTGGTATGAACGCGCGGGATGCACACAGACCCCACGTACTTGCCATTGGCGTCTTTTTTGGTCTTCGCCGTCACATCGACTTTGTCACGAGAATTGCTGGAGCGTGTCACTCCAAGTCCGCCGCCATCCGTGGAGAGCCCATAGATCTGCGCAGCCGTTCTTGTATTATCAATGGTGGGGGCTCCGATGTCATACAGGTCGCCCTTGCTGCCACAACCATCCGAACTGCTGCTGGAGACCTTGACTGTGTCACTCTGCGAGCTCTCGGATGATGAACTGCTGGAACTTGATGAGGACGAACTGCTGGAGCTTGAGGAGGACGACGAACTGCTGGAGCTCGACGAGGACGAGCTGCTGGAGCTTGAGGACGACGAACTGCTTGAGCTTGAGGACGAGGAGCTGCTCGAACTCGACGAGGACGAGCTGCTGGAGCTCGACGATGAACTGCTGGAACTCGACTCCGATGACTTTGAGCTCAAGCTGCTCTGAGACGACTCGCTGCTGCGTGGGCTCTGCGAGCTTTCCGAAGAAAGCAGGCTCTGACTGGACTCCGAGGAGTAACCATCTGAAGCTGACGAATAACCGTCAGAAGGTCCATCCGAATATCCATCCGAATATCCGTCGGAGAATCCATCAGAGTACCCGTCGGACTGCCCGTCCGAGTAGCCGTCCGATGGTCCATCGGAGAACCCGTCAGACTG
>NZ_JBYFBS010000009.1:0-242361 GCF_057652315.1 Prosthecobacter sp. Pr1
GAACTCCCCTACGCTGTTCCAAGGTGGTGTCGCCGAGGCAAGGAGCTGCCTTGCCTCTCTGCCACCACACTCCACGATGCTCCCGCGTTCTTATCTGTATTGGCTTGTTGCGTGAATGCTCTGACACCGAACGGGAGCTGTGGGCTGGAAGGACAGGTCAGAGGCGCTGTCTCCCGGAGACAGCCGGGACGGCTATTCTCCACATTCAAGTCGCATGTGACTAAAAAATTCATTTAAAACACCGAGGGCTGGTGAAAATCTTGCTACGCTTAAAGGCTTGAATTCTGCGCCCACTTCTTACCGAACCCTGAGCTACTCATGAGCGACTCAGTCCTGACCAAAAAACTGCGTGAATCACTGCGCAAAGCCGGACATTTTGTCTCCAGAGCCATTTTGATCACTTCTCACAAGGTGGAAGGAACCGTGATTTTTGATCCGAAGGGAGAAGCGCCGGTGATTCGCGGGGATTTTATTCCCTCCCAAACGAAGATTTCGATCTCTGAAAACGAACGCTGTCAGTTGCTTCTGGAGAAGTCGAACGTGGTCCTGAACGTGAGGGTGTCACCGGGGCTGTCCAAGGCGCTCGGTGTGGAATGTTTTCGTTTCGAAGTCGTCGTCTGGGAAGCCATGGCATGAACTTCTCCCAAACCGGCTTGGGTGATGTAACGCTGCCACAGCCTGATACGGAGCCTCAGCAGCGGGCATCGGCTGTCCCTTTGCCTCTGGCGATCCTTCGACCTGCCTCTCCCCGTGAGGTCAGGTTGGAGCATTCGCAGACTTGTTTAAATGAGCAGGCTGGCATCAGGGGATGTCTGGAATCTGTTCAATCCTTTCGTAAGTTTTCGCCCGCTAACTTGCTCCCCAGGCTTCGATTTCATGGGTGTTAGGAGAATACGTCCCATGAAAAACTTCAAAGTAATTCTCAATATCGGAGGCGCATCCTTCATCCCTGCGGACCGCTGGGAGAAGGAGGGTGAATGGTTCAAGTTCTACCGGGAAGATTCTTTGGTGGCCGAATTCGCCGCCCCCTGGGTGGTCAGGATCGATGAACGTGACTTCCCGGCTGGAACCAAAGACACCGACGCCCAGTAGCAAGTCCTCCACGGACATGGGCCTTTCTGGCGAATTCCATGATCCGACACATGCCCAAATCCCCCATGGGCAACCCGCCAAAGGAACGCCGCAGAGCAGGCAACGCAAGCAGCCCTCTGCGGCGTTTCCTTTTTCTGCACGGAGGGGGCATCTTGAGCCTCCAGTTTGGAGAGGCTTGAGATGTTCGCACCCGCAGGGTGCGGTGAGAGCGTGAGGGATCGGGACGATCCCTCTCCTCCAGAGCGGGCGTTCATCGATCCCGGGAGAAAGGTGGGTTTGAAGCTGTCTGCCCCGCCTTTTCAGAGATCAACCTAGCCCTCTTTTATCATTTTCCGAGCCTTTTCGAATACATGATTAATATGTGTTAAATAAACATAAACAATTATAAATGTGTCGATTACATGGGGTGAAAGATGCGTTGTGAGTGCCTTGCTCCAATGTTCCACAGCCGAGGGTCGGCATGAAGGCCGCCTTTTTCAGAAGCTGGAGGCGGGACGCCTCAGGGCGCAATCAGGCCAGGAGGCTAATCTCCACTTCGTCCTGGAGGATTGCCGTCCTGGCTGTCGCTGGCGGACGGGTCTCTGGCCTGTCTGGTCTGAGGCAACGCGCCGCTCAGGCATGGCCAAAGCCGTCTCTTATCCATTGCATGCCTAACACATAATTAATATGTGTTAATATTCGGTATGTCCTTCTTAATGTGGCGATTAAGTCTATTCACAGCCTCAAGCCCAAGCCGGTAATTCCGCCTTGGGCTGCTGATTCAGAGAAGGCCCCGCGCTGTGACGCCACGGGGCCGCTTTGCCCCTGCCCTCACGCGATCTTCCACGCCTCGCGCATCGGCCGGAGGAGCATCTGATTGGCCTGATCGTCATTTTCGAAACGCTCGGCCTTGGGGTCGAACTTCAGCGGGCGCTTCAGCACGGCGGAGATGGCACCGATGTGGCAGGTGGTGGCGGCGCGCTGGGCGATCTCGGCGGTGGCGGCGGTGCGGCCCCGGGAGTAGACGGCGTCGATGAAGTTTCGGTGGTGGTTCTTGGACTCGTAGAGCTTCACGTCGCTGTCCTTGAGCTTGGCGCGTAGGATGTTGTCATCGCTGGCCTTGAGGACTTCGGACTCGGTGTAGATCCAGCCCTCACTGCCGATGAAGCGGGTGCCCCACTTGGTCTTGTCGTCCGTGCTGGTCATGACGACGCGCAGGCCGTTGGCGTAGTGGTACTCGATGCGGAAGCTCTCGGCGGCATCGTAGATGCCCTTGTCACGGCGCTTCACCTCGGTGGCACTGACTTCAGTAGGGGTGGTTTCGTCCATGCCGGCCCCCCATTGGGCCACGTCCAGGAAGTGGGCACCCCAGTCGGTGATGTAGCCGGGGGCGTACTCCTCGATCCAGCGGAAATTGAAATGACAGCGCGCCGCCGTGTAGGGCTTCTCCGCCGCCGGGCCGAGCCACATGGCGTAGTCGAGGTGGGCGGGCACGGGCTCGGTGGCCTCCAGGCCGGTGTAGCCGCCACGGATGGCAAACTTCCCCGGCACGCCGATCTCGATTTCCTTCAGTGTGCCGATGTAGCCATTGCGCACGCGCTCGCAGGCCATGCGCACCTTCAGGCCGGAGCGCCGCCAGGTGCCGCACTGGAGCACGCGCTTGTTTTCCTCCACCGCCCGGCAGATGGCGCGGCCTTCGGCGATGCTGGCCCCGAGGGGCTTCTCTGAATACAGATCCTTGCCCGCCTTCGCCGCGGCGATGGCCACATTCGAGTGCCAGTGGTCGGGCGTGGCGTTCATCACGGCGTCCACATCCTTGCGGGCCAAAACCTCGCGGAAGTCTTTGAAGATCGCGCCTTCGGGCAGTCCGGCCAGCTTCGCGGCAGCAGCGGCGTGCTGGGAGTCCACATCACAGATGGCGACGACCTGCACGCGTTCATCCGCCATCAGCGCCCGCAGGTTGCTCGTCCCCTGCCCGCCTACACCGATGCAGGCCAGCCTGATTTTCTCATTTGGAGAGACGGCTCCCGCCCGGCCAAGCGTGGCGGCGGAGACAATGAAAGGAACGGCGGTGCTAAGAAATTGACGACGATTTGGAGTAGCAGGCGTGTGCATGGGAAAGAAACGCACATTGGTTCCGATATTCATCAAGCTACCTCTCATGGACACCTCTCACCTTCCCCGCCGTCGTGACTTTCTGCAAACCACCGGCCTGGGCCTGATGAGCCTGCCAGTGCTCCAGTCCTTCTTCGGCAGCACGGGCACTGCAGCGGCTCAAACCGCCGCCAAAGCTCCAGCGGCAGGCGCTGCACCAGCCGTCCCCGCCTTGAACCGCTTCCCCCGCATGATGCAGGAGTGGCTGGTGGCCGAGGTGCGTGCCGCCGAGCAGCGTGGCAATGCACGCCGCGAAGCTTTGAAGACCAAGGCGGATGCCGAGGCCTATGTGAAGTCCGTTCAAGAGCGTATCCGCCAGTGCTTCGGCCCCCTGCCGAAAAAAACACCTCTCAATGCGAAGGTCACGAAGACTCTGGAGCGCGATGGCTACCGCATTGAGAACATCGTCTTTGAAAGCCGCCCCGGCTATCTGGTCACGGGAAATCTCTACCTGCCCACAAATAGTAAAGGCAAGGTGCCCGGTGTGATCGGCGTCTGCGGTCACTCGCTCAATGGCAAGGCGGCGGAGGCTTACCAAAGCTTTGCGCAGGGACTCGCCCGGCAGGGACAAGTCTGCTTCCTCATTGATCCCGTCGGCCAGGGCGAGCGCTTCCAGTATTTGAATGAGAAGCTCGGCTCCCGCCTCGGCGGTGGCACCTCGGAGCACAATCAGATGGGCGCACCGCAGGCGCTCGTCGGCGAATTTCTCGGCACCTGGTTCGTGTGGGATGGGATTCGTGCGCTGGACTATCTGCTCACGCGTCCGGAGGTTGACCCGCAGCATCTCGGCATCACAGGCAACTCCGGTGGCGGCACGCAGACGACCTGGCTCTGCGGGCTGGAGCCACGCTTCACCATGGGCGCGCCCTCCTGCTTCATCACCACCTTCCGCCGCGATGCCGAAAACGAACTGCCGCAGGATATGGAGCAGTGCCCGCCACGTGTGCTCGCCCAGGATCTCGATCATTGCGACTTCCTCGCTGCCATGGCTCCCAAGCCGGTCATCATTCTGGCGCAGGAAAAGGACTTCTTCGACAATCGTGGCTCCACGGAAAGCTACGAGCGGCTGAAGAAACTCTACACCTTGCTCGGCAAGCCGGAGAACATCCAGCTCCACATCGGGCCCGATCCACACGGCTACACGCAGTCCAATCGGGAGGCGATGTATCGCTTCTTTGGCAACGCCACCGGCATCCCCGCCGCAGCCGCCGAGCCCGCGATCACCCTCGAAAAAGACGCAGACCTGCTCTGCACGCCCAAGGGACAGGTAGCCGAGTCCGGCTCGCGCACGCTGATGAGCTTCACGCGTGAGAAGGCGGACGATCTGGCTGCCAATCGCAAGCCACTGAGCGGTGAGGCTTTGCAGAAAGCTGTGCGTGAAGTGTTGAAGCTGCCTGTGCTGACCGATTCCCCTCCGGATTACCGCATCCTGCGCAGCGTGGGCTCACGCAAGTATCCCACCAAGGGCTACTGCACTTATGCCGTGGAGACGGAGCCAATGATTTTCGCGCTGCTCACGCGCCTGAGCGCCGAAGCCCTCACCTCGCGCCTGCCACGCGGGCAGAGCAAGGCCGTGCTCTACATCTCCCACCGCTCGGCCGATGTCGAACTGCGCAGCGATCCCTTCGTGCAGGAACTC
Source organism: Prosthecobacter sp. Pr1 (assembly GCF_057652315.1). Taxonomy (NCBI): domain Bacteria; kingdom Pseudomonadati; phylum Verrucomicrobiota; class Verrucomicrobiia; order Verrucomicrobiales; family Verrucomicrobiaceae; genus Prosthecobacter; species Prosthecobacter sp. Pr1. Next base: position 4,865 of record NZ_JBYFBS010000009.1, read on the forward strand.
ATCGCCGCCGCGCCGGATGCGGCATTCTTTGCCTGCGATGTGCGCGGCATCGGCGACTCCCAGCCCGACACCTGCGGCGCGAACCAGTTCCTTGGCCTCTACGGCAGCCACTACTTCTACGCGGCCTACAGCCAGATGCTCGACCGCCCGCTGCTGGGCCAGCGCGCCTTCGATGTGCTGCGCGTGATCCAGCTTCTTGCCGCAGCGGGGCACACGGAGATTCACCTCGCCGGTCAGGGCTGGGGCGCGCTGCCCGCCGCCTTGGCCGCAGTGCTCAGCCCCGGTTTGAAGCAGGTCACGCTGAAACATGCGCTCAGCTCCTTCCATGATCTCGCGTCTCACGAAGATCAGCAATGGCCCACGGCCTTCATGCTGCCGCAGGTATTGCAGATTTTTGATTTACCTGCCTGCTATCAGGCGCTTCAGAAGCAGAACCTCCAGCTCATCGAGCCCTGGTCCGCCGCCGACGGCATGAAGTGAATTTTTACCCACAACGCGCACACCATGCAATCCTCCCTCAAGATCAAGCTCTCCCTCTTCATGTTCCTCCAGTACTTCATCTGGAGCAGTTGGTACATGACGCTGGGCAGCTACCTCGGCACGCTGAACTTCACCGGCACCGAGATCGGCGCGACCTATGGTGCCTTTGCATGGGGTGCCATCCTCTCGCCCTTCATTGTGGGCTTGATCGCCGACCGCTTCTTTGCCTCGGAGAAAATCATCGCCGTGCTCGGCATCGCAGGTGGACTGGTGATGTTCTACGTCCCGCAATTGAAAACCTTTGGCAGCGTCTATCCCACGCTCATCCTCTACTGCACGCTCTATGCGCCCACGCTGGCTCTGGGCAATTCCATCTCCATGACCCATCTGGCAGACGCGAAGAAAGACTTCCCCTTCGTGAAGATCTTCTCCGCCGTGGGTTGGATCGCCGGGGGCGTGGTGCTCAGCCAGTTGAAGGGCGAGCAGTCGTCGCTGCAATACTACCTCGCCGGCGGCACCTCGCTGGTGTTTGGCCTGTTTGCCCTGACGCTGCCGCACACCCCGCCGAGAAAGAAAGGCCAGAACGTGCCGCTGAGCGAAGTCCTCGGCCTGGATGCGCTGGCGCTGCTCAAGAAGCCCACCTTTGCCATCTTCATCCTCTGCATGTTCCTCATCTGCATCCCGCTGTATTTCTACTTCGTGAACATGGGCACCTACCTCACGCAGTTGAAGTGGGCGGACATGGCGCAGAAGATGACGCTGGCCCAGGTCTCCGACATCGTCTTCCTGATGCTGCTGCCACTGATGCTCAAAAAGCTCGGCTACAAGAAGACCATCTTCCTCGGCATCCTGTCCTGGGCCGTGCGTTACTTCATGCTCAGCGCCAGTGCCGCCAGCAGCGGCACCGTACTCATCTTCGGGGCCATCCTGCTGCACGGCGTCTGCTACGACTTCCTCTTCATCGCCGGACAGCTCTACGTGGACAGCGAAGCCAACGAACGCATTCGCGGCGCCGCACAGGGCCTCATCGCCATCATCCTCTGGGGTTTCGGCTCCCTCGTCGGCACCTACCTTGCAGGGTATTTCATGGATCAGCACAAACTGGCCGCGCCGAAAGGAGCCATCACCCACGACTGGTCCGCCATCTGGGCCACTCCCGCATGGATCGCAGTGACGGTGCTGGTGGTGTTTCTGCTCTTTTTCAGAGAGCCGAAGAAAGCACCTGAGGGAGCATGACGGCGCACGGCGGAGCGCGGAATTTATTCCGCAGCACTCCGCAAACACGCACACCTCCGTTTTAGCTTGAGTCCTTCAGCATCGCAGTGCTACGAGCGCGCTGACCACATTGCTCAGCCAAAGACAAGAGAGTCCTCGGCTTTAAGGGGGATGGTTCGTCGTTAAGAGCCTGTTGCTCCGGCAGAGAACTGCGGACTAAAGTTCCGCGCTCCTAAGATGCCTCGCCTCCGATAAACAGCCGCGTCTTCTTGACGCACCAGGATCGCCGGAGCGCGGAATTTATTCCGCAGCACTCCGCAAACACGCACACCTCCGCTTTAGCTTGAGTCCTTCAACAATCGCAGTGCTACGGGCTTGCTGGCCATCTTCCCTGCCGCAGACAAGAGGATCCTCGGCTTGAAGGGAATGATTCGCTGTTAAGAACTTGGCGCTCCGGCGGAGAGCTGCGGACTGAAGTCCGCGCTCCAAAGCGCCAGTTGTGGCGCTGAGACGTAAACCGTGGTCGGGCTGGCGAGATTCGAACTCACGACCTCTTGCACCCCATGCAAGCGTTCTACCAGGCTGAACTACAGCCCGACCTAGGTTTGACGTTCTCTCCAGCGGAGCCGTTTTGAGGTGGCTGCCGGTTGGCGAGAGGACGTGCATTTTGGACAGAGCCGCAGGCTTTGCAACTGCGATGTTGAGTTCTCGTGAGAATGTCTGCAAAGCTTGCCATTGCCCTGCCGCTCAATTAGAACCTGAGCTTACCCGCATGGTCACGATCACAATTCAGGAACTCACCAAACGATTCAGCGGCAGTGTCGTGCTGAGCAGCGTGAACCTGCAGATCGAATCCGGGGAATTGTTCTTCCTGCTGGGGCCCAGCGGCTGCGGCAAGACCACCCTGCTCCGCCACATCGCCGGATTCTACACGCCGGATGCCGGCAAGATCTGGTTTGATGACGAGGACGTGACCCGCCTGCCTGCCCACAAGCGCGGCACGGGCATGATGTTTCAAAGCTATGCCCTGTGGCCGCACCTGAACGTGGCGCAAAACGTGGCCTTCGGGCTGGAGGAGCGAAAGCGCCCCCGCCGGGAGATCGAGCACCGCGTCTCGGAAGCGCTGGAGCAGGTGAAGCTGGACGGCCTCGGCTCCCGCAAGATCCAGCAGCTTTCCGGCGGGCAGCAGCAGCGCGTGGCTCTGGCGCGTGCGCTGGTGATCCGCCCCAAGTGCCTGCTGCTGGATGAACCGCTGTCCAATCTGGATGCCAAGCTGCGCCTGGAAATGCGCACGGAGATCCGCCACATCGTCAAGCAGCACGGTCTCACCGCCATCTACGTGACGCATGACCGCGATGAAGCCCTGAGCATGGCCGACCGCATGGCCATCATGGATGCCGGCAAGCTGATCCAGGTGGGGGCGGCTCCCGAGATCTACCTCAATCCCGCGACCCGCATGGTGGCCGAGTTCATCGGCGAAACGAACTTCGTCGAAGGCCGCACCCTTCGCGAAAGCAGCCGGGCAGGATTCTACGATGTGGAAACTCCCTTCGGCGTGCTGCGCGGCCGCACCGACGCCACCTGGCAGCCCGCCAGCGGCCAGCCCGTAATGATGAGCGTGCGCCCCGAGGCGCTCACGTTTGGCAGCGTGCTCGATTCCCCGAACCGCTTCCCCGGTCGCATCATCGATACGACCTATTTGGGAGCAACGGTGCAGTACCTTGTTCAGGTCACTGGCGGCCCCTTGCTGAAAGTCTGCGAGACCAACCCTCAGGACCTTCGCCTGCCCGGCGAGGATGAAGTGCGTGTGATGGCCGCGATGGGTGATGTTGTGATTTTGCGCAAATGAACGAGCGCCTCACAACTCTGCTGGCACATCCGCGCACCCGGGCCGTGCTCGCATGGATTCAGCAGTGGCGGAAGGAACTCGCGGTCTTTTTTCTCATGCTGGCCACGCTGGCGGGTCCGTTTTTGCTGAAGCCCACGCAGAGCACCGCCCCAGCGCATTATGACCGGCGGCTGGTGATCATCTCCCCGCACCATGACCGCATCCGCGAGGAGTTTGGGCATGCGTTTGCCAGGCAGTGGAAAGCCACGAAAGGAGAAACGATCTTCATCGACTGGCGCGTGCCCGGCGGCACTTCGGAGATCGCGATGCTCATCAAGTCCGAAGCCACGGCGGCGTTTCAAAACTACTGGCAGTCCAAGCTGCATCAGATCTGGACTCCCGCCGTGGCGCAGTCCTGCCTAAACCCCAAGGCCGCACCCGAAGATGCCGCACGCAAAGCCTACCTCGCCTCAAACATCGGCACCGGCATCGATGTGTTTTTTGGAGGTGGTGCCTACGATTTCGAGCAGCAGGCGAGGGCGGGCACGCTGGTGGCGGGTGACGGTGAAAAAACCGGCCTCAGTGGTCTCGCGAAAAAGCACCCCGAGTGGTTCAGCGATGCCGGCATTCCCGAGAAACTCAGCGGCGAGCCCTTCCGCGATCCGCAATTCCGCTGGTGCGGCACCTGCCTTTCCAGCAGCGGCATGGTCTTCAATCGCGATGTGCTGCGCCGCATCGGCATCGCCACCGATCCCGTGGCCTGGGACAACCTGGCCGATCCGCGCTACTACGGCCAGATCGCCCTGAGCGATCCCGGCAAAAGCGGCTCGGTGACCAAGGCGCTCGAGATGCTCATCCAGCAGCAGATGCAGATCGCGTATGATCGCCTCAAAGCAGTGCCGAAGTCGAAGCTCACACCAGATCAACTCGAAGCGCAAGCCGTGGCGGAAGGCTGGAATGAAGGGCTGCGCCTGATCCTGCGCATCAGCGCCAATGCACGCTACTTCACCGACTTTTCCACCAAGATCCCGCTCGAAGTCGCCAAGGGCGATGCCGCTGCGGGCATGTGCATCGACTTCTACGGACGCTCTGCGGAAGAGGACGTGCGCAAGGCTGATGGCACCTCACGCGTGGGCTTCATCGCGCCGCTGGGCGGCACCTCGGTCAGTGTGGATCCCATCGGCCTGCTGCGCGGCGCTCCTGAGCCGGAGCTGGCCACCGCATTCATCGAGTTTGTGCTCGGAGATCAGGGGCAGAAGCTGTGGAGCTACCGCGTCGGCGAACCCGGCGGCCCAAAGGAGCACGCCCTGCGCCGCCTGCCCGTGCGGCATGATTTCTACACGCCGGACAACATCGCCCGCATGAGCGATGGGCGTGAGGCACCCTTTGAAAAAGCCCAGGCCTTCACCTACCACCCAGCGCGCACCGCCGCAGCCTTCAATGCCATCCGCTTCATCGTCCGCATCATCTGCGTGGACTCCCACAATGAACTCCATGCCGCATGGAAGACCATCATTGATCATGGCATGCCGGAGCGCGCCATCAAGGTGCTGGAAGACCTCACCCGTGTGAAATACGAAGCCGCCACCGGTAACATCGCCAAGATTCTGGCCGCCCGTGACAAGGTGCAGGAAACCCGCCTTGCGCGCGAACTCGGAGACGCCTTTCGCAATCAATACATCAAGGCCGGCCGCATGGCGCGGAACGGCGAGTAATCCTTCAACCCCATGTCAAAAACCCTCTCACTGCTGATCTTTCTGGGCATGACCGCGTTCTTCGCGTGCTTCTTTGCCTACCCGATCTGGGCGGCGCTGGAGGCGGCGTTTCGGGGGCCGGATCATCAGTTCACACTGGAGTATGTGTCCGAGGTGTTTCTCAATGAGTTGTATCGCGACGGGTTGTGGAATTCGTTCATCATCGCGGTATGGACGACGCTGGGCTCTCTGTGCCTGGCCCTGCCGCTGGCGGTGTGCTACGTGCGCTTTGCCTTTCCGGGACGTGCGCTGATGAACTCGCTGGTGCTCATGCCCATGATCCTGCCGCCGTTTGTGGGAGCCATCGGCATCAAGACGATGCTGGGTCAGGCGGGCGCGCTGAACAGCCTGCTCATCAATCTCGGCTTCATGGACGCTCTGCATCCGACGGACTGGCTTGGGCAGCACCGCATGCTGGGCATCATCGTCATGGAGGTGCTGCACCTGTACCCCATCATCTATCTCAATGCAGCGGCGGCGCTTTCAAACCTGGACCCCGCGCTCGAAGAAGCCGCGGCAAACATGGGCTGCAATGCCTGGAGCCGCTTCTGGCGCGTGACGCTGCCGCTCATCATGCCCGGTGTCTTTGCGGGTGGCACCATCGTGTTTGTGTGGTCCTTCACCGAGATGGGCGTGCCGCTGCTGTTTGACTACGATCGCGTAACAGCCGTGCAGATTTTCCGCAGCATCAATGACCTCAGCGGGAACCCCTTCCCCTACGCCTTGGTCGCAGTGATGCTGGTCTTTAGCACGCTGTTTTACCTGACGGGCAAGCTCTTCTTTGGCAGCGCGAATTCCGGTGGCGGCGGCCGTGCCACCACGGGGCGTGAAACCATCGCGCTGCCTGCGGGCCTCGGCTGGATCTGCACTGCGTTCTTTGCCGGTGTCACCTTCCTGGCAGTGCTGCCGCATCTCGGCGTGGTGCTGCTGTCATTTTCCAAAGACTGGTATGGTACCGTCATCCCGCACTCGCTGACGCTGGAGCATTACCGCGATGCGCTGGGGCATGAGCTCACGCTTTCCTCCATCACCAACAGCTTGAAATACTCCACGCTGGCGATGCTCGTGGCGCTCGTCCTCGGCATCGGCGTGGCCTACGTCTCCGTGCGCACCCGCATCTGGGGCCGCCAGCTTCTTGATGCCATGGCAATGCTGCCGCTGGCCGTGCCAGGCATTGTGATGGCCTTTGGCTATCTGGCCATGACGCGGGAGGGCCAGCCCTTCCACTGGCTGATGCTCGGTGAAGATCCGCTGCTGCTGCTCGTCATCGCGTATGCCGTGCGCCGACTTCCCTACGTGGTGAGGTCTGCCGCCGCCGGCTTTCAGCAGGTCAGCCCCACACTGGAAGAAGCCGCGCAGAACCTCGGCGCGCGCCCGGAGAAAGCGCTCTGGCGCATCACCTTGCCCCTTGTTGCACCCAATCTCGTGGCCGGTGCCCTGCTCGCCTTCTCCTTTGCCATGCTGGAAGTGAGCGACTCCATGATCCTCGCACAGCAAGCCGCCTACTTCCCCATCACCAAAGCGATCTACTCCCTCGTGCTCTCCCTCGGCAGCGGCCCGAATCTCGCCTCTGCGCTCGGCGTATGGGCCATGATCTTCCTCGCCGTGACCATCCTTGGAGCCGGGGTGATCTTGGGGAAGAAACTCGGGGCGCTGTTTCGGGGATGAGTTGGCAAAACACGAATCCAAAGCCTGGGTTCGAGCGTGGAAAAAGTCGATGTTTTCGACATGACTTAACGTTATAGTACAGCATGAATTCTGCCATCCTACAGTCCCTGCTGGACAGTCCTGCCCTGCCTGAACTGGTGGAGGAGGGACAAAAGGCTCTAGCTCGCGAGCAAAAGCTCCGAGAGAAATTTTATGCCGACATCACTCCTGAACACAAATGGGAGTTCATCCAGGGAGAGGTCATTATGCATTCCCCAGCCCTGAACCGTCACCTGCTTGCCACGAAGCAGCTCTACGATGTAATGAACGCCTATGTCCGTGTGAAAAAACTCGGCGTCGTTCACATCGAGAAAGCCATGTGTAGCTTTCCGCGCAATGACTATGAGCCGGACATCTCTTTTTTTGGCCTGACCAAGGCTCGTCTAACCGGCCCGGACACGCTGAGGTTTCCCATTCCTGATCTCATCATCGAAGTTCTCTCTCCTTCCACGGAAGAGCGAGATCGCGGCATCAAATTTCAGGACTATGCGATGCATGGCGTGGCGGAGTACTGGATCATTGACCCCGTTGCCGATAGCGTGGAACTGTACCGTCTGGCGGGAGATGTCTATCCTCCGACAGAGCGGCAGACCGAGGGATTGCTGAGCAGCGATGCCATCGCCGGGTTTGAAATTCCTGTGCGAGCGATCTTTGATGAAGGTGAGAACCTACGGGTGCAGCGGCAGATTTTGACCGGCGCGTGAGACGGACGTTTTAGCCGCTTGACTCGGCAGAACCCGCACCACGCCTGCCAGTACTGCCGCAGCATTCCGTGTTGCTGCTCTGGTGGTTCAAGGTAGGCTCGCTGCTGCTGCTGATTTATGTCGCGCGCACGTATCACGACCTCACTGCTGTCTTTTGGCAAAGCCCTGCTTGTCATGCTGGGCTCTGTTGTCGTGAGAGCTCTTCTCACCCCCTGGCTGGGGGAGCGCCTGCCCTTCCTCGTTCTCATCTTTGGCATCGCCATCGCAGCCCGCTATTGCCGCTGGCGGGCCACTGCCGCCGCCGCCTTGATCGGCTTCCTCCTGACCCTCTGGCTGTTTGTCCCGCCGAACCAGCCCGATATCACGCCCTCCACCTGGGCGGTTGGGGTCACGGGCTTTGTCTTCATGGCCACGGCCATCATCGCCCTGGGCGAGATGCTTCACCGCTCCCGCGCCCATGTGGATCAGGAACTCCGGGAGCGTGAACAACGCGAGCGCTCCCTGCTGGAGCAGACACGCCTGATGCGCGAGGCCCAGCAGCTTTCTCATCTGGGGAGCTGGTACTGGGATGCACGCACGGATGCCATCATTGGCTCCGAGGAGCTTTACCACATCTTTAACATCGACCCCACCGGAGACCGCCTCCCTTCCTTCAGCGAGCAGCGCGGCACCCTCTATTCCGAGGAGGCCTGGAACCAGCTGAACGAGGCCATGCAAACCACCGCCCGGACGGGCAAAGGCTACCGGCTGCACCTGGAAGCACGCTGCGGAGACAAGAAAATCTGGGTGACCACGCGCGGCGAACGCGTGACCAGCGCGGATGGCAAAGTCCTCGGCCTCAGGGGAACTGTGCAGGACACCACGGAGCTCAGAGCAGCGGAGGAGGCCCTGCTCCGCACCACCCAGCGCATGGAAATCGTCAAGGACATCGCCGAAGTCGGCTTCTGGTTCTGCGATCTCCCCTTTGGCACCCTGGAGTGGGACAGCCTTGTGAAAGAACACTTCTGGCTGCCGCCGGAGGCAGGCGTGGACATCGCTCTCTTCTACTCGATCCTGCATCCTGAGGACCGCGAAAGAACCCGCCTCGGGATCGAGGAATCCATTGCCAACAAGCAGCGTTTCGAAATCGAATACCGCACCGTCAGCCCGCAGGACGGCAGCATCAAATGGATCCGCGCCGTCGGCCATCCGTTCTATGCCGAGGACGGCAGGCCGCTCCGCTTTGACGGCGCCACTTTTGACGTCACGGAAAACCGCAGAGCGGAGGCCCTCCTGCGGGAAAGCGAGACCACCGCCCGCGCAGCCTCCGCCGCCAAGGACGTCTTCATCGCCCAGCTTTCCCATGAACTGCGCACGCCTCTGACTCCGGTGCTCATGACCGCAAGCGCGCTCAAGGAGGACGAATCCCTTTCGGAAGACGTGCGCCAGCAGCTTCGCATGATCGAGCGCAACATCGCGCTGGAGGCCCGCCTGATTGACGACCTTCTGGACATCACGCGCATCACCCATGGCAAGCTCTCCCTGCGCACCGAGCCCTGCAATGTGCACGCCCTGCTCAGGCATGTGGTGGAAATGGTGCAGGACGAAGCCCGTGAGAGGAGCATTCGTTTTGCCCTGGAACTGCGCGCGGCGAAGCCTCAGCTGCAGGGAGACTCCACCCGCCTCCAGCAGGTGTTCTGGAACATCCTGCGCAACGCCGTGAAGTTTTCTCCCGCAGGCTCCTGTGTCACCATTCGTTCGCTCGATGTTTCTTCCTGCCCCGACACAGGGGACGCGCTCTGCATTGAGATTGACGACGAAGGCAGGGGGTTCGATGCGGCCATGAAGGAACGCATGTTTGAGCCCTTTGAGCAGGCCACCACTCCCCGCGACTCCCGCGCCCCAGGCCTCGGCCTCGGCCTCGCCATCACCCGTGCCATCGTGACTCTGCATGCTGGCAAGGTGGAGGCCCATAGCGAAGGCCCGGGTAAAGGAGCGCGCTTCACCGTGAGCCTGCCGGGCGCAGCCCAGGAGTCTCCTGGCACCGAGCCGGATGCCTCGGGCGGCGCGCACGCCGAGGTGGCCCAGGCTCCGCTGCGGCTGCTCCTCGTGGAAGACCATGAGCAGAGCCTGCAGGTGCTCTCACGCCTGCTCACACGCGGCGGTCATTCCGTGGTGGGGGTGGGCACCAAGGCGGAGGCCCTGACCCAGGCACGCCAGAAAGAGTTTGATGCCGTCATCTCCGACCTCGGCCTCCCGGATGGCACCGGCCACGAGCTCATGCGAATCCTGCACACGCAGCATGGCCTGCAGGGCATCGCCCTCAGCGGCTACGGCACGGACGAAGACCTCCAGGCGTCCCGCGAAGCCGGCTTCGTCGCGCACCTCATCAAGCCGGTTCGATTCACCGAACTCCGCCACGCACTGCATGCCCTGAGCCATGCCGAGCATCGGGCGAATTGAGAAGGCGGGACGAGGGCCATTTTGGAAAAGAAACTCGGGGCGCTGTTTCGGGGATCAGTGTATGACGCAGCGTAACTGCAGCCCCTCATGAAGCCGAAGCGCTCCGCCAAAATCAAAACCTTCGAGCAAGCCTACGCCTTCGTCTTGAAAGCGAAGACCTGCCTCATCTTTGGCTCGAAAACCTCCGACCTCCCCAGCCTGTGGGATGTGGTGGATCTGCCCGGGAGACAGCCGGGGCAGCCAGGATGGGGTGCGAAAGTGGAGGCGGTGTGGGCATGGAAGAATGAACTGCCAGCGCAGTTTCCCGATGAGATCTTCTACGGCAAGCTGCCCGGAGGACTCGCGATGCTGATGAGCATCGAGCACCTGCGGGACGTCCACTATCCAGCGCATCATCGCCCAGTGTCCACATGCAGCCCGCTGGCCCGTCGCGCCTTTGAGCTGATCCGCAGTGAACCGCACACCACAGCGGAATTGCGCAAGGCGTTGTCTCCTTCAGGTGCGATCAGCAAGAGCAAGGTGGACGGTGCTCTGGTGGAACTGCAGGTGACGCTGAACATCACTCGCTCCAACGCACCGAAACTGAAACTCGACACCTGGCTGCCCTTTGCGGAGCAGTATCCTGACATCGGAGGTGAGGCATGAACCGCACCGACCGCCTCGTCTCCATGGTGATGCTGCTGCAATCGCGCCGGGTCATTACGGCTGCGCAGTTGGCCGATCATTTCGAAATCACGGAGCGCACAGTTTACCGCGATCTCGCGGCACTGGGTGAAGGTGGCGTGCCCATCGTGGGGGAGCCCGGTGTGGGCTACAGTTTGATGAGCGGCTACTGTCTGCCGCCTGTGATGTTCTCGCCTGAGGAAGCCTTTGCCTTCGTCACCGGAGGGTTGCTGGTCGAACGCATGACCGATGCCTCCATGCGCGATGCCATCCGCTCCGCCATGGGCAAGGTGACGGCCGTCCTGCCTCCTGGCCTGCAAGGCCGCGTGGATCGGCTGCGCAAAACCATGGTGATCGGAGGGCGGTCTCCGACCAAGGGCAGCGTGCCTTTGAGCACCGTCCAGCGGGCCATGGCCGAGGGCTGTGTGCTGCGACTCAACTACCTGGGTGCAGCACGCGGTGAGCCCACCGAGCGTCTGGTGGAGCCGCGGGGACTGGTCTTCTACCTCGATCACTGGCACCTCATCGCCTGGTGCCGGTTGCGCGGTGACATGCGGGACTTTCGCGTGGACCGCATCGTCCGCTGCGAGACGCTGCCTGAGCCGATCCCACCGCACCCAGATTTCAATCTCACGCAGCACATCGCCAAGTGCATGATGCCGGAGCGCAGTGAATTCGCCGTCATCGAAGTCCCGGACAGGCTCATCGAAAGTGTCCGCCGCTTCTGGGGGCCGACGATCATCGAGGAAGAAGCCACAGGCAACGAAGTGCGCGTCCGCTTTGTCTTCCGCTCGGACGGCTTCGACTACGTGGCGCGCTGGTTGTTGAGCATGGGAACCGATGCCCAGATTCTCTCTCCCGAAGTTCTGCAGATGAAGGTGGCCGAACTGGCCCTCGCGACTGCGGAGCATCATCAGCCGAAAAAATCGTCACGGGTGAAAACACCCCTGACATAAGGTTGTCAGGGGGCGGTGCGATGAATCGGGCGTGATCGCAACAGATGGCGATCCGCCTTCACAACCCACCGAAATACCACCCATGAGCCAAGCCAACGAACCCACCGTCTCCTTTTCCCTCACCTGCAAAAGCGCCGCTGATGCACTCGACTTCTACGCCCGGGCCTTCGGTGCCGTGGAGTTCTTCCGACTCTCCCCGGCCCCGGGCATCGTGCCGCATGCCGAGTTCATGATCGGCACCACGCACATCTACATCTCCGATGAGTTTCCTCCAGGGCACGCCTTCGCCATCCCGGAGGGCGCTCTGGCCCCCTGCGTGTTCACGATCCAGGTCGATGACTGCGATCAAGCCTTCGCCCGCGCCCTCGCCGCTGGCGGGTCCCCGCTGACACCTTCCCGAGATCAGTTCTGGGGCAAACGCACCGCGATGCTCCGCGATCCCTTCGGCTACCGCTGGAGCTTCAGCCAGCACCTCGAAGACGTGCCGCCGGATGAACTGAACAAACGTGCGCAAGCGTTCATGAAAGACGGCGCCAAGTAGGCTGAATGTGTTCTTCTCACTGCCGGGGGGCTCGCCCCTCGGCAGTAGCAGCGCCTGGAACTCCCTGTCCATACGAGTTGTTCACATTGTGGCAATGTAACGTTAATAACGTTTTCTTGACCTGAGGGCGGTTAACCTTTGAAATGCAGGTATGAGACGCCCATGGATCAAAATCGAAATCTGCACGCCGGACAAACCGGAGATTTGCAGCCTGGCCACTCAGTTGCGTCTCGATGATGACGCGGTCGTGGGGAAGCTGGTGCGCTTGTGGTCCTGGGCGGAATTGAACCGCATTGAACCTAACGACCTCGGCGTTACCAAAGAATTCATCGACAAGATCGTGGGGCGCAAAGGTTTCGCCGCAGCTTTGGAGAAAACCGGCTGGCTTATTGAAACGAATGAGAAACTCTCCTTCCGTAACTTCAAACGCCACAACAGCCCGGTGGCGCAGAACAAAGCTCTCACCGCGAAACGGGTGGCCAGACACCGACTGCGCAAAGCCGCCGTGACAGAAAAAGTGACGGACGAACCGTTAGCGCCAAAGCCTGTGAAGGCACCCAAGGTAAAGAAAAGCGCCGCTCCGGTTCATCCTGCTGAGGAAGTAATTAAAACAGATTCCTCTTTGATTATCAGTGAGGAAAGTGTGGCACATATTGAGCCAGAGGTCGTGGAAAATGTCACGGTGCCTGCTGAGGTTGTGGTCGAGTCTCTGAGTGTGGTGGAAGAGCCTGAGATGTTGCCATCAGAGGTTCCTGAAGAGGTGGCTGAGGCTGCACCTGAAGTGATCCATGAGGCACCACTTGAAGAGATAGCAGCCGCTGCTCCAGAAGTGCCCACAGAAGAAGAGGCTGTCGATATTCCTGAAGCTCTCCCTGAAGTGGTCGTAGTTACGGCTCCTGAAGCACCCGCAGAAAACGTCGCTGTCGTTGCTCCAGTTGAAGAGCCTGCACCGCGCAAAAAACGCAGCAAGTCGGCTGAGCTCGATGATCAGCCCATGCTGTTCTAACCCTTCCTACCGCTGCATCAATGGCGTTTCATTTTGAAACGCTCAATCCGTTTCCCCGAGCAGTCCATCTTCATTGCTTGGAGACACGATGGCTCAACTAGGGTTATATAAATATTCAGTGACAAATGATTATTAAGCATTGTTAAATAGCTATTTACGTAACGTTTCAAGCCAACCTTCTACCACCCATACTCGGCATGAAAGATGGCCTACGTTGAAGCGCGGGCACCGTCCGAACTGGTGGCAGTTTTTTCGCGCCAGCGGTAGCGCTCCGCCCATGGGTTCGGCTTTCGCTCGACGACATCGGCGATGATTTCACCCAAGACGGGCGTGAACTTGAAGGCGTGGCCGGAATCTCCGGCAGCGATGATGAGGCCGGGATGACCGGGGTCGTGGTCGATCCAGAAGGCTCCGTCAAAGGTGTCGCAGTACAGGCAGACGCGGGTGGAGTGCAGCGGAGCGTCTGCCAGGGTGGGAAAGGTTTCGCGGAGGAAGGCGCGATAGCGCTCCTCCTCCCCTGCCGGCAGGGTTCGCGGATCTGAGGCATTGACCCGGCGGCCGGGGCCGTGGTTGGCCACTTTGACAAGTCCGGCAGCATTGGCGGGAAAGCCATACCAGCCGGTCCGGCCAATGTCGGCACCCCAGACGGGAAACTGCGGCGGAGTGAAGGGGCGCGGATCCTGCGGTTGGAAATGGAAGACCGTCTGAGCGGTGGCCCACATCACCTCCTGCAGATGCGGCAGCAGCGTGGGCGTCCAGGCTCCGGCGGCGACAAGGACGGCATCGGCCTGCCAGGTTTGCCCGGTGGCGGAGGTGATGCCGGTACAGCGGGAGCCCGTGAACTGCGGGCGCGGCTGAGGCACGTTTTCGGAGATTTCCACTCCGGCCTGCCGGGCCTCGGCGGCCAGCCGCGCAATCACCCGCCCGCTTTCCACCCAGCCACCGGCGGGATTCAGGTAGCCATCACGGTAAAGCGCATGATTCCAGGCCGGGTGCAGTTCCCGCAGCATCTCAGCCGGGGTCCGGCGTAATGGGTGGCCGCGTGGCGTGAGGAAGGCGCGGCTGTCATGTTCAAAGCCGCCGGGCTTCATCGTGTCCCGGGACATGACGAGAAAGCCGACCTCGTGGTAGAGGTCTTCGCCCCAGCGGGCGTTCCACTCGCGCCAGCGTCGCAGGCTGAGCTCGCCCATCGCCGTATGCTGCTCGTCGTTGGCGTAGTCCATGCGCACCACCTTGCTGATGTCCGTGGAGGCGGCGTCGGGATGCGGGAGCGGGCCTTGATCGATCAAGGTCACCAGCCAGCCCCGAGCGCGGAGCTCAAGGGCAGCGGTCAGGCCAAAGCAACCGCCGCCGAGAATGAGAATGGTGGGGGTCATGTGTACTGGATGGTTTCAAACACTGCGCCACCGAGCAGGCGTTCCCCATCATACAAGGCGCAGATTTGGCCCGGCGTGAGGGCGCGCTGCGGCTCCGAGTATTCGAGTTCCGCGCGACCATCGCCCAGCGGGCGGAAGATGGCATTGCCTGCCGGGCAGCGGTAGCGTGGCTGGGCCTGCAGCAGGCGCTCCTCCTGCAAAGGGGCGCCGGTGCTGGAAATGGAATGCAGTGTGGCCTTGCGTGCCCAGAGCAGCGGTGTGTCCGAATTTTCAATGGCGACCACGAGTTCGTTGGTCTGCGGGCGCTTGGCCACCACGACATAGGCCTGCTTGTGGATGGGGCTGGCCACGCCGTGGCCCTTGCGCTGGCCCAGCGTGTAGAGGTGCAGGCCGCGATGCTCGCCCAGCACCTTCCCTTCCAGATTCACAATGGGCCCCGGCTGGTCCGGCACAAAAGTGCGCAGGAAATCTTCCATCTTCACCTGGCCGATGAAGCAGATGCCCTGGCTGTCTTTCTTCTCCGCTGTCTTGAGGCCGAACTCACGGGCTTTCTCCCGCAACTCCGGCTTGAGCAGATGCCCGATGGGAAACTGCGCGATGCGCACCTGATGCGGCTGCATCATGGCGAGGAAGTAGGTCTGGTCCTTGTTCGGGTCTGCGCCGCGCAGGATGGAGGCTGGATGCTCGCTGTTTGCATCCACCTTGCGTGCATAGTGCCCGGTGGCGATGGCCTCAAAGCCATGCTCCTGCGCCCAGTCCCAGAGGACGCCAAATTTCATCTCGCGGTTGCACATCACATCCGGATTTGGAGTAATGCCGGCCTGGTAGCCTTCGATCAGGTACTTCACCACCTTCTCGCGGTATTCCGTCATGAGATTGACCACCCGAAACGGGATGCCCAGCTGCTTGGCCACCGCCTCGGCATCGGTGATATCCTCCTCCCACGGGCAGTGGCCGATGATGTTCTCCTCATTGATCCAGTTCTTCATGTACACGCCGGACACGTCATGCCCTGCGCGGACGAGCTCGGCTGCGGCCACGCTGCTGTCCACGCCTCCGGACATGGCTGCGAGAATCTTCATCCGCTGAGAATCGGCGGCTGATGGCTGGCGTCAATCAAGAGGCGCAGCGTCATTGCTTGTTCATCGCCACCTGCCGGTATATCTCGGCGCATGCGCTTTGTTTTTTCTCCCTTCCTTTCATGCTGCCATGCCGCCCTCCTCGGACTGGCTCTGATGCTGTCTGCCTGCTCTTCTCGCAGTTCCCTTCCCATGTTGATGGTGGAGCGGCTGAACTGGATGGATGAAGTGGCCATGGCCAAGCAGGTGCGGTCATTGCCCATCACCGATCCTGTGCGTGAGGCGGAACTGCTGCGCGCCATGACGCAGCGCGGTGTCGCGGCTGGGTTGAAAGAAGAGAACGTGCGGCGCTTTTTCACCGGGCAGATGGTGGCGGCCAAAGTGGTGCAGGAGGAATGGCTGCAAAAGCATCCGCAGGGGGTGACTTCCTATGTGATGGTGCCCGATCTCAAGCTGACTGTGCGTCCGGCTTTGGATGCCATTGGGCAGAAGATGATCGCCAGCCTCGCCAAGCCACGTACTCCAGCAGCATCCGCCGCCATCCTTGTGGAGGCAGGCCAGCGCCTCGCCCGTGCAGGTTACTCGAAGACGGTCAGTCAGCCAGCCTTGGAAGGGCTTGAGGCCGGGCTTGCTCCCTGAGCAGTTCATAACCTCCCGGACGAACCCCGGCTTGATCTTTGCCAGCGCCGCATTCAGATGAGGGATGGATAAGATTCAAAAAGTTCCCACCAGCGAGTTCCACTCCGGCTACGGCTGCATCATCATGAGTGCGGTGGTCGGAGTCTTCGTCTTCATCATCTGGTGGGGCTATTACACGCTGACCACGATGGATGCGGCCATCGCGGCGATCACTCAGTCGGCCCCTGCCAAACTGCCTGACGTGGCGGCGGTGCCAGACCTGGAGAAAAAGCTCACCGACTTTGCCGATGCAGCGAATGCGGGCAAACCGGCCACGATGAAACTCAGCGTGGCGGAGCTCAACTCCATGCTCGTGCTGGCTCCAGACGGCGGAAGCGGCAGCTACAAAGACATGCTGAGGGTGAAATCACTGGATGCCGCGAAGCAGACGATCGTCACCGATGTCAGCCTGCCCATGAATAAAAAGTTCTGGGAGGACTCGAAGCGTTACCTCGTCGGCGAAGTGGACTACACCTTGGAGATGACCGAGCTGGGACCCGATGCCAAAGTCAGCGCTGTGCGGGTGCCGGGCAAGACGGTGCCAGAGGAAATGGTCAAAGGCATGGCGATGTATGGAGCCATGGGCCCTTATCAGAACGACAAGACGCTGGGCCCGGTGCTGAAGGCGATCAAAAAGTATCTGGTGGAGGCAGACGGGGTGGTTCTTTCCACAGAGAAGTGAATCCTCATTCTCAGACCATGAATCTCCCCCAGCACCCCAACCCCTGGAAAACCGTTTCCACCCGGGAGACCTATGCCAATCCATGGATCCGCGTGCGTGAGGATCAGGTGCTCAAACCCACTGGCGGCCCCGGCATCTATGGCGTGGTGGAGTACAAGAACATCGCGGTTGGCGTCATTCCTGTGGATGAAGAAGGCCACACCTGGCTCGTGGGCCAGTGGCGCTACTGCCACGGACGCTATGAGTGGGAGATCCCCGAAGGCGGCTGTCCGGCTGGTGAATCCCCATTAGAGGCAGCAAGGCGTGAGTTGAGGGAGGAAACCGGCATCGTTGCCGCCACCATCGAGCCCCTGCTCTCCGGCATCCAGCTTTCGAATTCCACCAGCAACGAAGTCTGCGACATCTTCATCGCCACCGGCCTGACCCACACCGAGGCGCAGCCCGAGGACACGGAGGAACTCGAAGTCCTGCAACTGCCGCTGACTGAGGCCATTCAAATGGCCCGCGATGGACGCATCCGCGACAGCATCAGCGTGCTCGCGCTGCTGGCAGTGGCAGGACGTGGCGATTTGACCGCATGACTTGCACATTCTTGCGGCATCAAAACTCTTGTCGGGACATGCTCACGGTGACAGAGTGGGAAGACCATGAACACAGAGCAACTGGAACAACTCAAGACACTGGTGGCAGACGCAGGCGATCTGCCAGAAGCCGCGAAAACCAAGCTGCTTGAGCTGCTGGCACAGACCGAGGCAGAAGCCCCCACCGCAGAGCCCGGGCAGGCCCAGGGCCAGTGGCTTTCTTCCGTGGAAGAACTCGAGGCCGCGCACCCTGAAGCGACGGGCTTTATGAACCGGCTGGCGACCACGCTGGCCAACATGGGGATCTGAAGTGGAACCCACACTTTCAAAAGAACCTAGAATCCGCCTTTGACAGAACTTAGGAGGCGTGTAGTTTCGCGCCCCTTTTTCCCCGAGGGAATGTCGCCATGCCAAACACACAAGTTATTCTCAAAGAACAAATCAAAGGCCTCGGAGCCGAAGCTGACGTCGTCAGCGTGAAGCGCGGTTTTGCGCGCAATTTCCTGCTTCCCCAAGGCAAGGCTTATGAAGCCACCAAGGGCAACCTGCGCTACACCGAGCGTCTCAAGGCCGTGCGTGCCGAGCGCGAAGCCAAGGAAGTCGCTGAAGCTGAAAAGATTGCCTCCAAGCTGAAGAAGGTGAAGCTCAAGCTCACCCTTTCCACCGGTCAGGGCGGCAAGGCTTTCGGTTCCATCACCACCATCGACATCGCCAAGGCTCTTTCCGAAGAGTCCAAGATCGAAGTGGATCGTCACATGATCGTCCTCGAAAAGCCGATCAAGAACACCGGCAACTTCGAAATCGTCGTCAAACTCGGCCACGAAATCACCGCCACCGTCAAGCTGAACGTCTCCGCCGCCGGCGAAGCCGCTCCTGCTGAAGACGACGCTGAATAAAGCCAGCCCCTCCAGTTTAAAACCCCTCCTGCAAAGCCGCGTGAACAACGCGGCTTTGTTTTTTTAGCAGATAGGGAGCTTGGCTGAAGTTGTTGTGCGCCGCCTAATGCGTGCACTCTGGTGCAAAAAGACTCGAAAGAGACACTTCCGTACCGGGTATTGATATTGACAATCATGCCTCCGGTTTGGAGCATGCCCCCACTCACCATGAAGAAATACAACGTCGGAATCATCGGATACGGCTGGGCCGCCAGCGCTCACATTGACGCCATCAACAAAACCAAGCAGGGACAGGTCACCGCGATCTATTCCTCCCGCAAACTGGACGACGCCGAGCTGACGGCGAAGCACGGTACGCCCATCAAGAGCTACCAAAACATCGACGAGATGCTGGCCAATCCGGACATCCACGTGGTGGACATCTCCAGCTACCCCAGCCAGCACCGGGATCAGGCCATCAAGGCAGCGAATGCGAAGAAGCACATCATCCTCGAAAAGCCGATGGCCAACTCGCTGCAGGAAGTGCGCGAGATCGTCGCCGCTGCCAAGGCCAACGGAGTGAAAGGCTGCGTCTGCTTTGAGTGCCGCTTCTCGAATCAATTCCAAGTGACCAAGGCGCTCATCGATGAAGGCCTGCTCGGCAGCATCCATTATGGCGAAGTCGACTATTACCACGGCATCGGCCCTTGGTACGGTCAGTTCCGCTGGAACACCGGCAAGAAGGACGGCGGCAGCGCACTGCTCACCGCCGGCTGCCATGCGCTGGATGCCCTGCTCATGGTCATGGGCGGCGAAATCGAAAGCGTCACCAGTTTCTCCACCAAGACGCAGAGCGAGATCTTCAAGCCCTATGAGTACGACACCACCAGCGTCACACTGATTCACTTCAAGAACGGCGCCGTGGGCAAATCCGCCGCCGTGGTGGACTGCCTGCAGCCCTACTACTTCCACACCCACCTGTGCGGCAGCCAGGGCAGCCTGCTGGACGACAAGTTCCACTCCATGAAGCTGCACACCGACAAGCACGCCTGGAGCAAGCTCTCCATGAAGATGCTCGACTCCGGTGACGTGAGCGATCATCCCTATGAATCCCAGTTCCAGGCCTTCTTTGATTCCCTGGACGAGGGCAAGGACATGCCGCTCACCAGCTTCCCCGAAGCGCTGCGCACCTTTGAAGTCATCTTCGCCTCCGACAAGAGCGCGGAGCAGGGCGGCAAGCCCGTGCGCATTGCGGATCTCGGCTGAATCTGATCCTCCGTTGCGATCACTCACAACCGCGTGGCGCTGCAGCGTCGCGCGGTTTTTTGTGCCCGCACTGCCCGCACCACCACTTCACTCAGTCGTTTTACCACACCAGCACTTCTTCTTCCTCATGCTGCTGGGGCTGCGGCCCGGCCACAGCGGGAAGCCCGCCGGGTTTGACGAAGTCGTAGATGATGGGGATGCTCATCAGCCCGGTCTTGCGGTCGTCAAACCAGTCGGAGTAGAATGGCTTGCCGAAGACACGAAAGCCCATGGTCTGGTACAGCGGCAGCAGGCGCTTGCCGGATTTGGTGACCACATGCGCGGCCTTCTGTTTTTTGGCGTAATCCTGCATCGCCACGGCCAGCTGCATCAGCGGCATGCCGGCGAGGCTTTTCCGGGCGCAGCCGCGTGAGACTTCCATGATGAGCCCGCTCTGGGGGAACACCAGGTCCTGCGCATCAGATTCACTTTGCAGTTCCAGTCGCGGCACTTCATCGCTGCGCAGCATGCGGACCACACCGGTGATGTCTCCGGCGGTGTTGAAGAGCGCAAAATGATGGGCGAATTCATCAAATTCATCGATCTCATGCAGCAGGCCGGTCGTGTAAACTTCACGCCGGATCTGCGCTATGATGGATCGATTTTCGTGAAAAGGAATCTTCTGGACCATGATTTGATAAACTGCCTCTCTTTATGATAAAGAGTTTGCCTGAAGCAAAACTAAATACGCCTAAATATAGATTAAAAAATCACGGCACACCGCTTGCTTCGGGTTCGGAGACCCGCGCGTCTGGAGCGCTTTGGCGTGCAGTGCCACATCCGGCAAATCCAGGTCATCCCCGCACAATGGGTTCTAGGTTCACTGAGTTCAAAAGGGATTTAGAACCCCAGCCTCCAACTGAACCCAGAACGAGCTGCAGCCACTGCCTCCAAACCCGGGGATCAACATGCCGTTGCTGCTACAAGAGCGGTTTTCAAGTTAACCGAGGCCAATGATGCCACCCGCCCCAGCCTTTTCCGCTGCCGCCAGTTCGATCAAGCGCACCTCCGGCGGGCACACAAAGCCAGGCGGAGCCTTGCCTGGCAGCAAGATGCGGAAACGATATAGATCTTTCAATTTCAATACATCGTACTGCTTTTGCAGAGTTTCAGCACTCAGGGGCAGATGACTTGGAAATGCCCAGAGTGCGGAATAGCCGGACTGTTCATGATGAATAGGCCCTGCGCTGCTCAAAAACTCCGCCACGGGCCCAGCCAGCCGGTTCCACCGCAGCAGCAGAACATGGTTGGCGGTGATGTGTCCATCATCCTGATTGAAGCCGTGCATCCACTTGCCCTTGTAGCGCGTCAGACCATCCTGCAAAAAGGCTCTGCTGCTGCCCAGAAGGATGCGGGTGCAGCCGAGCTGCCTGGCATGATCCAGCGAATGAACGTAGAGGGCGGCCAGAGCCCCCTGACGCAGAAGGTCCTGCCGCCCATCCTTCACTCCTGTCACCACCAGGTTGTAGCCCCTGCCCTGCTTCATCACCAGGTCTGCGGCCACACGTTCCCCATTCAGTGTCAGCCACTGAATGAAACCGAAAGCATAAACCAGCCGCAGCATCCAGCGGGGCGTCAGGCGGGCGTTCGTGGTGTGCCGGCCCAGAATATAGGGCTTGTAGAAATGCTCGTAAAACAGATCAAAATCACCGGCGGCCTTGGAAAGCTGGCTGGTATAGCCTTGCTTTTTAACACGCCGTAAATCCGACGCCACGCTGCTGCGCTTCAGGGAGAAATCCGACGCATTCTCAGGGACCGACTGCCAGGTGGAGATCAAGGGCGGCATCACCAGAAAGTCCTTCCCCAAAAACAGCCGGGCTGAAATGCGGTCAATCCCCACGAGGGTCAAGTCGGCTGAGGCCTGCCGCTGGTTCAGATGCCGCCGCAGCTGCCACACCGGCACCTGGGTGGTTTTCTCCACCACGGGCTCCCCTGCAAAAAAGTAGGGGCCGACCTGCGCAGCCCAGCGTGGCATTCCGGCCGCGAGCATCCGGACTTCCTGACCAGACGCACGCGAGGTGCCGCAGAGCTCCTGCACGGAAACGCGCCAGCTGGTGAATGGCAGGCGCAGGCCCACCCACCATCGCAGCACGGTATGCAGAAAGACAATCATGATGGCTGAGCGTGACTTTGGCTGGTTGAGTTCACATCGGGCAGGATGGTTTCATGGGTCAATGCAGGCGCTGCAAGTTCGCAAAGCTTCAACTGTTCAGGCCCTCCCTCATGCACCGCTGTCAGGGGAATAAGACGCACATTGGCGGGGCAGACAAATTCCTCAGGCACCTCTCCGGGCAGCAGGATGTCAAACCGGCGCAGGCCGGCGGTATCGAGCTTGTCATAGTGCTGCTGCAGAGTCTTCGCTGTCAGCGGCTCATCGTGTGGAAAGACCCATAGGGCTGAGTAGCCGTCCTGATCATGATGAATGAGAGAGGTCTGGCTCAGAAACTCAGCCACCGGCCCCGCCAGGCGATTCCAGGCCAGCAGTGTGACGCAATTGGCGGAGATGAATCCATCATGACTGCGCAGGCCCGTGGCCCATTTGCTCTTGTAGCGAAAGACTCCGTCATGCAGCGAGGGCATGCTTCCACCCATGTTGAGCTCGGTGCAGCCCAGCCGTTTGGCCTCCTGCATCGAATGCACGTAGAGCGCGCTCAACACTCCCTCTTTGAGCAGATCCGCCCGCCCATCCAGCACGCCGTTCACCCGCCTGGTCAGCTCCTTTCCCTTGATCGTGAGAATCCCACCGGCCAGTTTCTCCCCCTTGCGAGACACCCACTGGATCATTCCCTGGCGGAACACGTACCTCATCATCCAGCGGGGGGAGACCATTGTCATGTCACCATGCCGTGCCGTGGTGTGCGGACGATGAAACTTATCACAAAAGAGATCGAAGTCCTTCTCCTCCCGGCTGAGGTGGCACTCAAAGTTTTTCACGCGTATGCGGCGGAGGTCTGTCTGGGCATTGCGGTGCGTGCGCCCAAACTCCCGCAGATCCTCCGGGACTTTCATCCAGCTGGTGATCCACCGCGGCAGAGCGATGTACTTCGTGTCCAGAAACAGTCGTGCAGATACCCGGTCAATTTCGATGTCCATCAGGTCTGCGACAGCGCGACACTCGTTAACAAAGCGCTGCAGCCGCCAGACGGGCACCCGAGTGCGGCGCACCACGGTGGGCTCCTGCGCAAAGAAACGTCCGGTGATGAAGGCGGACGGGGATCCTGCGCTGAGCATCACCACCTCCCGGCCAGAAGCCCGCGCAGGTCCGCGCAGCAGAACCACCGGCACACGCCAGTGGACGAACGGCAGAACGATTTGCATGCACCGGCGCAGCAAGGTTTGCAGCTTCATTTGAAGAGCCGCCTCATGCGTATTCCAGCAAAGCCTTGATGACCTTGCGCTCGGCCACGGCTTTGAATGCGGCGGTGATCTCATCCAGCGGGAAGCGGTGCGTGATGAAATCCGCCGAGGTGAGCCTGCCCTCACGAATCCACTGGCAGAGAGCGGCCTGAGATTCCTTCTCATAGCGGCGTGTGGGCCACTGATGGACGAAGAGGTTGAAGTTGAAATCGGCCTTCGCTTTGTCGATGTGCAGCACGCCGTGGGTGAGCACGCCATAGATGCAGTGGGAGCCGCCACGGCGCAGCAGCGGCAGCCCCTGCTGGACAATGTCGGGATGACCGACGGCGTCGATGACGGCATCCAGCTTTTTGCCCCGAATCTTGGAGAGCTCGCCGATCTCCAGGTCACTCGGCGCAAAGGCCGCATCCGCACCCAAGGCCAGCGCCTTGGCCTGCTTGTCCGCATGCCGGTCCACGATGCCGATCCAGCCGAGGCCAAAGAGGCGGCCGAGCTTCACAAAGCTGAGGCCCACCGGCCCAGCGCCATAGATCAGCACGTCATCGCCAGGCTGGAGGTGAAAGTCACGAAAGGCACCGAGCACCTCGCGCCAGGTGCAGAGGAGCACGGCCTGCCCCGGTGGGATGTCGGCATCCACACGGGTCTGAATTTCGAAGACTTCCACCCAGCCGTGAGCCTCATCGGCCACGCCGTCTGCGACCATGGCATCGTGATCATTCGCCAGGGTGTACTCCCCAAAGCCGCCCCAGCCGGAATCGACGCCCTCCGTTTGCAGATCGAAAACAAGCCCGCCGACCGCACGATCTCCCACCTTGAAATTTTTCACCTTGTCTCCCACCGCGACCACGATGCCGACGCTCTCATGGCCGAGGGCAAAGGGGAACTTGTCCTCCATGCCGGGAAATTTACCGGCGAGCAGTTCGGAGTCCGTGCGGTTGCACAGGCAGGCGCATTCCGTGCGCACCAGCGCCTGATACGGCCCGGGCTTGGGCTGCGGCGTGTCGAGGATGGCGAGTTCTCCTGGGGCGATGGCGATGACGGACTTCATGGGGCGGAGAGAGTAAAAAGGGATGAAGAAGTGAAAAGAGGAATCCCGGAGCGAGGGCCTTTTCACTTCTTCAAGCCGTCTCATCCGGCAGCGGTACGTTTTGCTCCACCTTGCCCGTGCGCGGGTCCGGGCTGAGTTGAGCCACCCTGCGTGCCGAACATTTCACACTCGTGCAGCCACCATCATCCAGGCAGCTGCGCATCAGGGCTTCCAGTTGCTGCTGCAGTGCAGCGACATCGACACCCGGTTGCGGGACAAACAGACACTCCACGGCATCCGGCCCCGTCTGACGAAACTGGTAGATCGCCACATCGTACTGTTCATCCATGAAGAACAGAAAGTTAGTGCCGATGAACACGTGCCGCTCCGGAGTCTTGAACACATAGCACATCGTGCTACGGCCAATGATCTGCTCGATCCGCTTGAACGGCCAATGGGCATCCACCGGCCCGAGTTTGACACGGTCATGAACGTGGTAGCGCAGCAGTGGCAGCGCCTTGTTGATGAGCGGCGTCACCAGCGCGTGGTCGGAGAGAACGCCATCGGGCACCGGCTGGTCGGCAGCGTCCACCGCCTCAAACACCAGCATGTCATCATGGCAATGCAGGTGCTCCATGCCCCGCCACTGCCGGGCAATGCCGAGCGTCTCACCGCAGCCATACATGTTGAAAGGCTCAATGCCGAAGGCCCTGCGGCAGAGGTCGCGGATGCCAGGCGTCACGGCATCTCCTCCGGCCCAGATGTAGCCCTTGTCCTTGGGCATGCGGAGATTCAGCTCGCCATTGAGCTGGGCCTGCGCCAGCCGGCCAAACAAGGAGGCATATCCCATCATGGCATCCGGCTGGATGCGCTGCACCTCGGCCAGGATTTCGCTCCAAGGCGCGGTGATGTTGATGCGGTGATAAGTGCAAAACAGCGCACCAATCCAGGGCCGCGTCGCATACAAGGCGGCAGAAACGGAAGGTGAAGTGGCCGTGACGAAGGCCAGGACCTTGAGCCGCCTGCGAAAAAACGGCAGCGGCGGCTGGCTGGCGCTGTGCGGAGATGTGGAATTGCGCAGATTCTGGCAGGCATGCCCCCAGTCCACGGAGGCGATGTCATGCGGAACCGCAAAGCCCGGGCCAGTGGTGCCGGAAGTGGTGCTGACCATCCAGCGGCCATGCAGCAGCGTCCCCCAGTTTTTCGGATCATGAAGGAACTTCTCCAGCTCAGCGCGGCGCAAACGCTTGTCAGGGACGATCTCATCCCAGTTCTCCACCATCAACTCCTTCGTCATGGGCGGAATGTCCGTGATCTGGCAGCGCTCCACATCGATGCCCGCGAGGTGCCTCCGGTAAAAGGGGCTCACCTCCAGAGCATAGCGCGCCATGGCACGCCAGCGGCGCTCCTGCAGCTTCAGCAGGTCCGCACGGCTCATGAAATGGGCTTCCTTCACGGCCCGGCGTGCGCGAAGAATGTTGAACAATCGACTCATGGTGGATGGTTGTCGGGTTGGGAGAGCGTGCGGTCAAGGCGCGAGCCGGAGGGTGGATGAATCTTGCGGCTCATATGGGCCGTATCCGAGCCGCCAGACATTTTCTACCCCTCCCCGCAATCCCCGCACATCATCTCACCACATCCGCACTGGAAATCCGCCCAATTCTTGCTTTGTAAATCGACCCCATGCTCCGCAAGATATTCGAATACCTGCTCTGGCCCCTGATCCTCGTTGCTGCCTTGATCCCCACCGGGATCGGCATCGCGCACAAGCAAGGGCCGCTGGCCTTTAACATCACCTATTTCAGCCTCGCGGCGCTGCTTTACTTTCTGGAGCGCGTGTATCCGCATGAGAAAGCCTGGTTGCAGTCGGACGGGCAGGAGTTTCCAGACCTGGCGCACACGGCCTTCACCAAATCGTTTGTGCAGCTCATCATCATTTCCGCCACCTGGCTCGGCCTTGCCTCCGTGGTGGGAGGGGACTTGGGCACAGGGTACTGGCCGAATCACTGGCCCATGTTTTTCCAGGTGGTGCTGGGTTTGGTGATCGCTGAGTTTGGCCTGTACTGGGCGCACCGCATCGCGCATGAATGGATGCCGCTGTGGTGGTTCCATGCGGTGCATCACAGCTCCAAAAAGCTGTGGTTCTTCAACACCGGACGCTTTCACATCATCGACACTCTCAAGAGCGCCCTCTTCTCCGCCCCGCTGCTGGCGCTGGCTGGCGCGCCGCAGAGCGTGGTGCTGTGGTTCGGGGCCATCACCGCCTACATCGGCTTTCTCACGCATGCGAACATTCAGATGCGCTTCGGCTGGCTGAACTACATCTTCAACACCCCTGCCCTGCACCGCTGGCACCACTCCATGGACCTGCGCGAAGGCAATAAAAACTACGGCGAAAACCTCATGCTGTGGGACATCATCTTCGGGACGTATTACGACGACACCAAACGCCGCCCCCCGGTGGAGATCGGCATCAAGTCCGCCATGCCCCGCACGTTCTGGGGCCAGGTGGTGGAGCCCTTCCGCTGGCACAAATTTCAGTCCTCCGCCAAAGCAGGCACCCACAAGCACGAGTTGTTGTGAAAAAGGTGGGCACCCCACCCCGAAAACGACTTGCTGCACTCCGGTGCCCATGCGAAGCATCGCTCCCCGAACAACGCGCCCGTAGTTCAACGGATAGAATGGTGGTCTCCGAAGCCGCATATCCAGGTTCGATTCCTGGCGGGCGCACCAGCTTGCTACATGGCTGGAACTTGGTTTCACTAGGGAGGCATTGCCAAAAGGCATCCTTAGCGCCTTTGTCATACGAGTTCTGATTTGCCTCTGCGCATGCGTGCGCTTTCCTGCCCTCCCATGTGTGGCCGTCTGAACCAGTTCGCGAAGATCCCCGCGCTTTCTCTCGCGGGGAAGAAACTGCGCATCGAACGACGGCCCAAAAAGAAGGACGAGGACACGAAGTCCGAGGTGCCAGTGATCCACAACATCTGCCCCACGGACTACGCGGACGTGCTGACCATGCAGGCTGACGAGATCGGCATCGAACGCATGCGCTTTGGCTTGGTTCCATCGTGGGCCAAAGGCGGCAAGAGGGAGGTCGCAAAGAAGTTCGGACTCACGTTCAATGCGCGGTGTGAGAGCATCTTTGAGCTGGCCTCCTATCGCGGTCCCATCTTGCGCCAGCGCTGCCTCATCCCCGTGGTGGGCTGGCATGAATGGCCTGACCGCACCACTCCCTACTTCATTCATCGCACGGACAATGCACCTGTCTTGCTGGCTGGCATCTGGGATGTGTGGGAGAGTCGCAGCCCGGAGGATTTCGAAAGTGGGGCCGTCATCACCTCCATGAGTGTCGTCACCACGCCGCCGGGGCGCTACATGGCAAAGTTTCACGACCGCAGCCCCCTCATTCTGGAAGACGAAAGTGCCCTTGCATGGATGCAGCCCGGCATGAGTGCCGACGACTTGCGCGCCCTCTTTCGTCCCTATGAGAGCGAGATGCTGGAGGCCTACCGCGTCTCCACCACCGCCAATCGTTCCCGCGACAAAAGTGAGGAAACCCTCCGCCCGATCGCGCCTCCCGTGCCGCAGGCTGGAGATGAGCCGGTCAAAGTGGGAGTGGATCCCGGTCCACAAATGATGCTCTTTGAGCCCTGACCGAGCTAAATTTCTCGCTTAGTTTACGAAGCTCTTACAAGCGCAAATCCTATAATGGATGTTATAGTAAATCTTGAGAATGACGCAAAATAGCGACGCATCATTGATCTTGGTGCGTTTATTTTTTTGACGAATTTATGAAGTGCGACAAATTCAATATCATGAAACTCCTCATAGCCATGGTGGTCTTTGCTCTAATCGGGCATGGCATGGCGGCGGAATCCAACGGCACCGTTTCGGTGGCGATTGGCAAGGTGACACTCATCCCAATGGGTGGCAATGCGGAGACTCCGCTGAAGGTGGGTGATGCGGTGCCGGTGGGCTCCACGGTGAAGACCGGGCCTGCTTCACGTGCGGTGATCAAGACCACCAAGCAGTCGGCCATCCGCATCGCTGAAAATTCACAGGCCGTATTCATGGAACTCGTGGATTCCGACACAGCACCCAAAGTGCTGGTGGATCTCAAGTCAGGCAGCCTCGGCGCGCTGATTCAGCCGCAGGCGCAATCCACCATGGACTTCAAGGTGAAGACCCCCAGCGGCATCGCTGCTGCGCGCGGCACGATGTTTGCGGTGGCCGTGGAAGATGGCAAAGGCTTCGTCAAAGTGGAGCATGGCAAGGTGGACGTGACTCCGAACGATGTGAAGAAGCAGGTGCCGCAGAGCGGCAAGGTGACGATCGTTAAAGGCAAAGTGACCGAGACTCTTCCAGGTCAGGCCGAGCACGCACTGAAGGAAGGTGACATCGTGACCGTGGGCAGCACACTCAAAACCGGTGCGGATTCAAACGCCACGGTGACTATGACAACAACGTCCGCGATTCGCCTCGGCCCGAATTCCGAGGCGGTGGTGGCTGAGATCGTCGAGTCCAAGGACGCACCCAAGGTGCTGCTGGACCTGAAGAACGGGGCCATCGGCGCACTGGTGAAGCCTGAGACCTCCGGCAAGATGGATTTCAAGATCAAGACGCCCAGTGGTGTCGCTGTGGCAAAAGGTGCCTTCTACTCCGTCTCCGTGGAGAACGGCAAAGGCTACGTGCAGACGAAGGACGGCGAAGTCGTCATCGTCCCGCTGGAAACCGCTGCCACCAATCCCAAGCCTCAGGAATAAAACGGAATGGCTTTGGTGTGTCCATCTTTGAGGACTGTCCGCGCCCTCGTTTGGGGGGCTGCGTTATGGATTTTCCTGCACGGATCAGTGGTTCAAATTTCTGCGAATCCCACTGGTGGCGTGGTGGTGCTGGGAGATGCACAAATTCAAAACACCTTCCCTGGACTGACGACCATCCATCAGCAGACGGACCGAGCCGTCATTGACTGGAGCACATTCAACATCGTCAGCGGCGAGCACACGAACTTCATCGTGCCGGATGTCAATTCGGCCACGCTCAACCGCGTGCTGGATGGCGGCCCTTCTCTCCTGAACGGCACGCTCACTTCCAATGGGCAATTGTTCCTTATCAATGCCAGCGGCATCGTCTTTGGCCAGGGCTCGGTGGTGGATGTGGCGGGCCTCACGGCCTCCACGCTGGATCTGAGCAACCGCATGTTCATGGCCGGTGGAGAGATGGTCTATCAAGGAAACACCACCGCAGGCGTCACCAATGCAGGCTCCATCCGCGCCTCCAGCGGCGATGTGTTTCTCATCGGTTTTCAGGTCAACAACTCAGGTGCCATCCGCGCGCCTAATGGCACGGTGGGACTGGCCGCAGGTACGGATGTACTCATCATGCCCGCTGGCGATGAACGCGTGATCGTGCGCAATGCCGCTGGACCTCGGCGCGGTACGGGCGTGACCAACAGCGGCCTCATCGAAGCGAACGTCGCAGAACTCAAAGCCCACGGCGGCAACGTGTATGCACTGGCCATCCGCAATACGGGGCGCATCGCCGCCACCGCCGCCACAAGGCAGGGCGGCCGCATCATCCTCAGTGCCAACGGCGGACGCATCGAGAGCATCGGCAAGCTGGTGGCGCGTGGTCCCTCAGGAAACGGCGGGCAGATCAAAATCAATGCCGGCAACAGAGGCAGCGCCACCTTGGGCGGACGAGTGGATGCCAATGGCACCACGGGTCGCGGTGGCAGCATCGCGGTGACGGGCGGAGAAGTCACCATACGGCGCGCCATTGTCGTTTCTGCCGATGGCGAAACCGCAGGCGGACAGATCGAAATCAACGCCCGGCCGCAGGGCGACGCAGATACTGCCACAGCGCCGACAGTCACATTCATCGACGGCACCATTCGTGCCGACGCAGCCAGCGGCAACGGCGGTGCCATCCGGCTGGGCGGCAGTTCACTCACCCTCGGCGGTGCGGCGCTCATCAGCGCCAGAGGAGCCACGGGGGGCGGCAGCATCTTCGCAGGCGGCGGAGCGCAGGGCTTGGACGCCAGCATGGCGAATTCCACGCAGGTGGAAATTCAGCAGGGGGCGATCCTTGCAGCCAATGCCATTCAGAGCGGCAACGGCGGCACGGTGGTGGCCTTTGCCAGCGGCCAGCTCACCTTCAGCGGCACCCTGCAGGCACGCGGTGGCGTGACCGGCGGTGATGGCGGGCAGGCGGAGCTTTCCGGCAAGCAGGCGCTGATCATTGAATCACTGACAGGCCGCGTTGATCTCAGCGCGCCTCAAGGAAGCGCAGGCACCCTGCTGCTCGATCCCAACGACATCCTCATCACCAACTGCGTGGCAGGAAATACCATCACCAATCCCGCGCAGGCGAACACGCTCAGAGCCTCGGACATTTCCACGTGGCTCGACACCAACTGCGGCAACCTCATCATCCAGACCGACCGTAACGCCACAGGCGGCGAGGGGAACATCACACTCGCGGGGCTCATACAGTGGAGTTCTTCCACCACACTGACTATCAATGCGGATCGTGATTTCATCATGACCACACAGGGCGGCGGCACTGGGATGATTCAGTCCAGCGGCAGCGGCTCGGTTGTCATCAATGCCGGACGCAGCGTGCAGATTTTGGCAGGGTCGCAGATCCTTACTCACGCGGGTAATGTCACCCTCAACGCCAATCAGGGAGCCACTTCGTTTGAGGGAGACTTCCAGGCCATCATCATTGGCGGGCAGATCCTTTCGGACTGCGGCAACATCACGCTTGCGGGCAGGACCGGCTCCAGCGGCAGCGCTCAAACGGCGGCCATCCTGCTGGACAATGGCGGCGCAGTCAGCGCAGGTGCCTTTGGCGTGGTCACCCTCCAAACGACGGGTGGCAGCGTTCTCGGCCATGGCTCCATCACGTCGTGGGGGCTTAAACTCGCAGGCAACAGCGACTTCTACCTCACCAGTGCCGACAACGCCGTCCAGACTGTGACGACCATCGGCACGATTGGCTCCATCCATATCCTCAATACGCTGGGGCTCACCATTGGCACCATCGGTACGGACAGAGGGCTCAGCGCCTTCGGCGGCGTCAGCATCATCACCACCAACACGGACCACATCCGCATCAATGCCGACCTCTCATCACAAGGCGGTGTGATCACTTTGAATGGATACGGCATCGAAGTGAATGGCAGCCATGTTTCCAACACCGGCACCGGCTCCATCTACCTGACAGCCACGCGCGAGATCAACGCCAACTCCGGAGCCACGATCTCCGTGGTGGATGGACGCATGCAGTTGGATGCCAACCAGTTCCCCACTGCCACAGGCGGCAACTTCGCTGGTATCATCCTGAACAACGTCACGCTGACCACGTCAGGGATGGGGGCCATCGCTTTAAACGGTCGCAGCGGAGACACGGGGGACGGCAATGTCGGCATCCTCATGATTCATGGGTCCACCATCCGCTCCACCTCCACCTTGCCCACGGCAGGCGGCATCACGCTCCTCGGCGTGGCTGGTGGTGGCGATGGTAGCGGCAATCATGGCGTTTCTCTTCAGGATGCTGGAACCGTCATCACCAGCGCAGGTGCCACCATATCGGTCTCCGGCATCGGCACTCCCACCGGCTATGAAAACACCGGCGTGGATCTTGGTGCCAACACCGCCATCACCAACAGTGGCGCGACCATCATCATCACCGACACCGTCAGCATTTCGGGAGCCTCAACAATTGGTGGCACCGGCACGCTGGCCATCCGCTCAGTCTCTGCGGGCACCACCATCGGGCTGGGAGACGGCGCAGCGGGCACGCTCCTGATCAATTCCGCCGGCATCGGCGCGCTCTCATCCAGTTTGAGCCACATCACCATCGGCGCCGCCACTTCGGGAGATGTTGAAATCCGCGCCTCGACATGGCGCGCACCTTTGACGATCCTGACCCTGGGCGAGATCACCGTGAGCGAGCAGATCATCGACCTCGGTGGTGCTGTCACCTTGAATGGATCAAACACCCTTCTTTGCGCAGGCATCACAACTGCGGGCGGAGAGATCATCATCAGCAGTCCCGTCACCCTCGCTGCCAATGCCACGCTGGACACCACGCGCAGCGGCGCCGTGCCAAACGGAGCATCCATCACCGTAAGTGGAGCCATCAGCAACGGCGGCAGCACAGGCCGTGATCTGACGCTGAATGCCGGCCTCACGGGTGATGTCACCTTGCAGAGCAGCGTCGGGCAGTCGGCGGCACTGCATTCCGTGAATCTCACCGGCGGCAGGCTTGTGGGTGCGCCGCAGATCTTTGCGCAAGCCTTCTCCGCCACCTTCAACGGCGTGATCGACCTCTCCCATCTGACGACTGACTCCCTGACAGTCACCGGGCGCGCAGGCAATGACACTGTCACCTTTGCCTCTGCCACAGGCCCGGTCAGCGTCAGCACCGCCAGTTTCGCCAGCATTGAAAACCTCATCGGCTCCGCCAGTCATGCGGACACCCTCGTCGGTGCCGAAGGCGGCAATGTGTTTCAGATCACCGCGAACAACTCAGGCACTCTGGGCGCAATCCATTTCAGCTCGTTTGAAAATCTCACTGGCAGCAGCACGGGCGCGAACCGGTTTGTCTTCTCCAATCAGGCCATCATCGACGGCAGCGTGAACGGCAGAGGCAATCCCCTCGCGGTACTCATCCTCGATGACACCAGCCTCCAGACCGGGCAAGGTTACGTCATTGGTGCGTCTTTAATCACCGTCAGCACTCGCAGCTACGCCTTCACTGGCGTGAACACCATCGGCCTCAATCTCGGTACCGGGAATGACAACACCGTCACCAATTTCTACACCTTCACGCAAAACCTGAGCGGTGGCGGCGGTGACAATCAGCTCTTCGTGGACGGCACCAAGGTGGTGACTTCACCGCTCACCAAGCCAGGCTTCGGCACTATCACCACCACCGGCTTTTCCACCAGCGCTGTCATCACTCCGGTGACCAATGTCTTCCTGCAAAACTTCAACCCACCGGGTGGATCGACTTCTTCATCCTCCACCCAAACCAACAATTTCAATACAACCTCCATCGCAGGCGTAGCTGGCGGTGGAATCGGCGCGCAGAGTATCTCAGGTGCTCTGGCCGGTGGCGCGGGCATTGCAGGCACAGCCTCCACTTCAGCCTTTCTCGGTCAGACCTTCGGCTCTGGCAGTGGCTCCATTGGCGGCGGTGGTCCAGCCAGCCTGAGCCTTCAGTCGCAGATGAATTCCAGCACGTCTGCCACTGCTGAACGCGAGCTCAACTTGAGTCTCGGGGGCGATGGCACCATCCGTCTGCAAAATGGTGGCGGACTTTTCGCCATCGGCACCGCAGTGGGTGCCCCCAGCGCGGCTTCCGTGGCTCAGTTAAACGCAAGCATGAGCCTGTTGGCCCAGAGCGAACTCGCCATCGGCGCGATCGGCACGGGAGAAGTCCCTCTCACCGTGCAGGCAGGCGCACAATCCCTCAATTTGGGAGATCCCCTGCCCTCGCTCAATGTGCAGCAGTTCCTCAATCGAGTGTCCACACCAGAATCCTTCAGCACCTTGGTCATGGCACTGGGTGGCGATGGCACGGCACGGCTCGAGTTTGTCTCCGGCAGCACCACCGTGGAGGTCAATGGCAGACCTGTTCCCGCCACCATCGAAACTGCCCTGCGTGCCAGCATTTCACCGGGAGCCTTTGGAGAGCTCTCACTCGCTCTCGGTGGCCTGGGCGACTACATTGTGAACGAAGCCAGCGGACTCGCCGTCATGGATGCCACCGGCACGGCTGCGGCACCTGAGGTGCAGACCCATATCCACTCATTGCTTGCGCCCGCTGGAGCTCAGGATCTTTCGCTGGCCCTGGGAGAGGACGGCACTGCGCTTGTCCTTTCATGGGACGGCATGGTAAACACCGCTCTCGATGGCGTCCCACCGGGACCTTTTGTCATCCTTAAACTCAACAACGCCACCACCCCTCAAAGTCAGGAGGAACTCGATCATGCGCTCCGCTGACCACGCAGCCACACACCTTATGCCATCGTTCTCATTCATGCAGTTTCTGCTGCTTGCCATGATCGTTTGCGCGCTGCCTTGCAGCCTGCGTGCCCAGGAGTTTCCCAATGCAACCGGTGCCGGCACGCTGGTGGACAGAATGCAGATTCCACGTGCGCAGCCAGCCACGGATGATGCGGCCGCAGCCTCCAAGAAACCTGACGCTGACAATGTCGAGGGTGATACAAAACCGCTCGGTGTGAATCTGAAAGGCCTGCACCTGATTTCGAAGCCGTCCAAGTCCATGCACAAGGACATGAGCCATGTTCTCGTGGTGGACCCGGCACTGCATCTGCCTGCCGGGCTCGCCGATTCCCTGCAGAAGGAATTCATGGGGCAGCCGCTCAGCATGGCCGTGCTCAACCGTATGGTGAAGAGCATCAACAAAGCCTATCAGGCCACCGATTTCCCGCTCGTGGATGCCTACCTGCCTCAGCAGGACATCACCCGCGGGCATGTGCAGGTCATCGTGCGTGAAGGCGTGCTGGGAGAGGTGAAGGTGGAAGGAGCCAAACGCTCCAACCCTACTTACATGGCCCGCCAAGTGAGCGTGAAGCCCGGAGAGCGCATCGACACCCGCAAAATCTCCAGCGACGTCGCCTGGCTCAACGAGAACCCCATCCGCAACGTCAACGTCATCTACGAGCGCGGCAAAAAGGACGGCACCAGCGACATCGTCTTAAAAACGACCGAGAACAATCCCGTCAAAGCCTACATCGGTTATGCCAATTCCGGCCTGCGCTCCACAGGGCTGAATCAAATCTCCGGCGGCTTCACCGTGATGCAGTTGTTTGGCACGGAGCAGTCGATGAATTATAATTTCACCGGCAATCAGGAACTCGACCGGCTCAAGGCGCATGCCCTGGCCTGGGACATTCCCCTTCCGTGGCGTCACCGGCTGCAGCTTCTCGGCGTGTATGTGGACTCCGCCACACAGTCCGGGCAGGCCGCAGGACTTCTCGGCGTCAACGGCAGGAACCGCCAGCTCTCCGCCGCCTACACCGTTCCGCTGGCCAGCGCCTGGAGCAAAGTGCAGCACAAGGCCACCGTGGCGCTCGACTACAAGAGCACCACCTCCGACATCCTCTTTGGCGGCCAGACCTTCTCGCAAAACACCGCTGAGGTGCTCCAATTTCGCGCCGGATACAATCTCCTCGTGCATGACCCTCTGGGCTATACACGCTTTGGCATTTCCGCCATCTACAGTCCGGGCAATGTACTCGGGCACAACAATTACGCCGCCTTTGACAGCCTGCGCGCGGGTTCCCAGGCGAAGTATTGGTACGCGAAGGCGGAACTGGACCGCCTCATCCGCCTGCCGTTTGGCTTCTCCGCTCT
The DNA here is from genome assembly GCF_057652315.1 of Prosthecobacter sp. Pr1. Taxonomy (NCBI): domain Bacteria; kingdom Pseudomonadati; phylum Verrucomicrobiota; class Verrucomicrobiia; order Verrucomicrobiales; family Verrucomicrobiaceae; genus Prosthecobacter; species Prosthecobacter sp. Pr1. The sequence continues at coordinate 40,511 of NZ_JBYFBS010000009.1, forward strand.
CATGCACACGGCGGGGCAGTATTCCAACACGCGTCTGCTCCCCACAGAGCAGATGCTTGCAGGGGGCTACCAGACTGTGCGCGGTTTCAATGAAAGCTCCGCACGTGGAGATCGCGGCATCGTTGCCAACATGGAGCTGAACCTGCCCATGATTCAGTTCACCACCTGGGGCGGCAAGAAAGTGGACAACCTGAACACCTTCGTCTTCTACGACTTCGCCTATCTGGAAAGCGTGGGCACCTATGCCTCGGAGCCGAATCTCAATCTGCAAAGCTCAGGCGTGGGCCTGCGCTACAGCCTCGGCAGCAATCTCGATATGCGCCTCGCCTACGGCTGGAATCTGCGCAGCACCGGCCTGGTCGGCGCGCCTGCGGGCCGCTTGCACTTCGGCATGAACATGAAGTATTAGCCGCGCATGAGAAAAAGGAAACTCGGCAGCCTGCGTTTTGAATTCATTCTGCTGCCGCTGGTGCTGCTGTTCGCGCTGGGCTTCAGCCTCACACCACTGGGGGAGGAAGTGGAGAACCTCACACTCGACTGGCGCTTCAAAGCACGTGCTGCGTCAGATCCGCCTGCGTCGCCGGAGGTCCTTGTTGTTGCCATTGATGAAGATGCTCTGGCTCAGTTTGGCCGCTGGCCTTGGAGCCGCGAGGTGCACACCCGGTTCATGCACCACATCGCCACGCGCCCTCCAGTGGCGCTGGCCTTTGATTTGCTCTTCACTGAACCGAGCTCCGACCCAACCTTGGATGCTGCCTTTGGCGACTCGCTGGTGCAGATCACCACCTCCATCACCGGCGCCGTCGCCGAACCGCTGGAGAAGAAGAAATTCGAGGCCGAATTAGCGGGCAATACCAAGGCCATCACGAGCTTCCATGGCGATATCAGCCGCCTCATCGGTCATGACACGGCGCTGCTGCCCGTCGAGATCATCGGCGAAAGCTCGCATGTCGGCTTTGTCAATGCACCGCCGGGACCTGATGGCGTGCGCCGTGTGCTGCCGCTGGTCGTGCGCTGCGGCACCCGCATCTTCCCCAGCCTTGTGCTGCAGGCGCTGCTCACACGCGAAGGCGTGGAGAGCGATGCCGTGGACGTAACCCTCGGCGACAGCATCCGCATCAAGGGAAAGCACCAGCAGTGGCGCATCCCAATCGATGATCGCGGTCGGATGACGATCAATTATCGCCATCCCGACACCTTTTCCGTCTTCTCCTACGCCCGCCTCATGGGCAGCCTGCGGGACAATCAGGGCCAAGAATGGCCCAAAGGGTTTCCGCCCATCACCGGCCAGACGCTCTTCATCGGCCAGATGGCAGAAGGTCTCGCCGATCTCGGCCCCACACCACACGAGCCGCTTGTCGGTCTGGTCATGACTCATGCCAACGCCCTCAGCAACATCCTCAGCGGAGACTACATCAGGAGGCCCGACTTTCTGCAATTGATCGGCCTCTGGGCTCTCATCGCTCTGCTCACCATCATACCCGTGCGCTTCGGCCGCATCTGGATGGCCGTGCTGATCCCTGCGCTCTTCATCGGCGCCTATGCCTATGCTGCATTCCACTTCTTCCAGAAGGAAAGTCTGCACCTGCCCCTCGCCTGGCCCGTGCTCGGCTTCATGATGGTGGAGGGCGGCTCCATCCTGCATCGCCTCATCATCGAACTGCGTGCCAAGAGCCGCATCACCGGCATATTTGGCACATTCCTCGCCCCACAGGTGGTCAAGCAGTTGCTTGCCTCCGGAGAAGAGCCGAAGCTCGGCGGTCATACAGCGGAGATTACCGCCTTCTTCAGCGACATCGCAGGATTCTCCTCCTTCTCAGAAAAGCTGACTCCTGAGCGCCTCGTACAACTGATGAATGACTACCTGTCCGAGATGGCCAACATCCTGGAGGACAACGGTGGCAATCTCGACAAGTTTATAGGAGACGCCATCGTAGGCATGTTCAATGCCCCTGTGCACATTGCAGGTCATGCGCACAGTGCCTGCCGTGCGGCCTTGCTCATCCAGAAGCGCCAGCTCGAACTGCGCGAGAAATGGCGCAAAGAGGCTGACTGGCCTGACATCGTCTATGAGATGAAAACCCGCATCGGCCTGAATTCGGGTCCTGCCACCGTCGGCCTCATGGGGTCAAGCCGTCGTAAAAATTACACCATGATGGGAGACACCGTGAACCTGGCGGCACGCAGTGAGAGCGGGGCCAAGAGCTATGGCGTTTATACCATGATTACGGGCGAAACCAAAACCATGGCCGAGCAGCATAGGGATGATATCACCTATCGCTTCCTTGACCGCATCGTCGTCAAAGGCCGTAGCACGCCGGCCGAGGTGTATGAACTCGTCGGCTTCACCAACGAAATTTCACCTGAGACCGAGGAGTGCCTCCATCTCTTTGAAAAAGGCATCGCCGCCTATCAATCCCAGCAGTGGGACGTCGCAAAAGCCCTGTTTGGGCGCTCAGCCAGACGCGAGATTCATCAGGATGCGAACCCCTCTCTTGTCATGATCGAGCGCTGCGAGGCCATGAAACTCAATCCTCCTCCTGCTGATTGGGATGGAGTCTATGTCATGAAGACGAAGTAAAAAAGCACTCCCGAGCTTCAGCTCGTTCGGGATTCTGAGTGTGATGCATGCGTTTCCAGAACGAGCTAAAGCTCGATACTACTTTCTCAGAAGCTTGTGCCACCAAACCCCGTCCCGTACCCGCTATAGCTTGACTGGGGAGTCGCCTGCATGAGCGCCGAATTTTGCCGATACGATGAACTCTGGCTGTTGATCATCGCCGATTCATTGAGGTTGTCCGCAGCTGCCTGCTGCTCGGCCAGTTTGGCTTCAGCCAGCCTCTCCTCCTGCCCGCGCAGCACATTCACCAGGATCACCCGCTCCTTCTCACTGATCTTCCCCGTGGTGGCCGCCTTGTTGATCTCCATCAGGCGCGGATGTTCCGCCGCATACTGGTTCAGAAAGTTGTCAATCTTCTGCGGGCTCCATTTGCCTTCGAGCGGCCTGCCGACGGACTTCTCCGCGACCAGCGCCGCCTCTCCTCCCGCGTGAATGTAGCCCACCTCCACCGCTCTCCTCGCAAACGCTTTCGCCTCTGCCACGCTGCCGACGTTGTACTCTTCAGTGGTGGTCTGGCAGGATGAAAGCAGCGCAACAGTCAGAAAAAGCAGAAAGGATTTCATGCAGCGAATGTGGAGAAAGTTTTCCGCGCCACAAGCCAAAGTAGTTGAGAGCTAAGACTCTCTCTGGAAAAGTCGTATCCCTCCCAGACTCCGCACAGAGCTAAAGCTCTCGATTACTTTCCAGTCCTTCCATCCATGACGTCCCGCTATCTGCCCCTCCTCGCGCTGCTCGCCTCCGCCTCCTGCGCCATCGCGGCCACTCCAGTCTTCGAAAGCCCGAAGCTCACCACCGCCAGCACATCTCGTCTGGTCAAGGTGGATGCCTCCCTGAAAGGCGCGAAGGAACTCTACCTCGTGGTCTCGGATGAAGACGGCATCAGTTGCGACTGGGCAGACTGGCTGGAGCCCAAGCTCATCATGGCCGACGGCTCCACCAAGGACCTGACCAAGCTGCCATGGAAAGCCGCCAGCCAGGGCTCCGGCGGCACACGCGTCGGCAAATCCGCCATGGGCGATGCGCTGCTCGTGAAAGGCCAGAAGTTTGAAAACGGCATCGGCACGCATGCACGCTCGGTGATTGTTTATGATCTGCCGCAGGGTGTGGTCGGCTTTACCGCCCAGGCGGCTATCGATGACGGCGGCATGGAGCGCGGCGGCAAGGCCAGCAATGCGTCAGTCAAATTCCAGGTTTATACAGAAACACCTCCGAATGCTCCCAAGCCCGCCCCCCCCATCGTGGACGACGGCAAGACCACCGTGCCTGCGGACATGTTCACCGTGCCCGAGGGTCTCGAAGTCACCGTTTGGGCCACCTCACCCGCCTTGTTTAATCCCACCAACATCGACTTCGATGCCCAGGGCCGCCTGTGGGTGGCTGAAGGTGTGAACTACCGCAGCAAAGGCAGCCGCAGGCCGGAGGGCGACCGCATTGTCGTGCTCGAAGACACCACCGGCTCGGGTCGTGCAGACAAGAGCACCGTGTTCGTGCAGGAGTCCGCACTCGCAGCGCCGCTCGGCGTCGCCGTGCTAGGCAACAAAATCGTTGTCTCTCAGCCGCCCGACCTGCTCGTTTACACCGACGTGAATGGCGACGGCAAATTTGATCCTGCCGTGGACAAGCGTGATGTGCTGCTCACCGGCTTCGGTGGTCGTCAGCACGATCACAGCCTTCATAGCGTTACCGCCGGACCCGACGGCCAGTGGTATTGGAATCAGGGCAACACCGGAGCGAAGTTCACCGATCATTCCGGCAAGACCTTCCGCATGGGCAGCCCTTACATGATGCAGGACATCGCCGGGCAGAAGAGCGACGACGGCCATGTTTGGATCGGCGGATTCGCCGCACGCATGAATCCCGATGGCACGAACGTCACCATCATCGGCCACAACTATCGCAACAGCTACGAGCAGACGATCACCTCCTTTGGCGATGTCTTCCAAAGCGACAACGACGACCCGCCCGCCTGCCGCGTGTCCCCGGTGATGGAAGGCGGCAATGCCGGCTTTGCCTCCGCAGACGGCCTGCGCTCCTGGGGTGCGGACAAACGCCCCGGCCAGGACACACCCACCGCCGAGTGGCGCCAGGAAGATCCCGGCACCATGCCAGCAGGAGATGTGTATGGCGGCGGCTCCCCCACCGGCGTGGGCTTCTATGAAAACGGCGCACTCGACAAGAAATGGAACGGCCTCCTCCTCGCCTGCGAAGCGGGCAAGAATGTCGTCTTCGGCTATCTGCCAAAGCTCGACGGCGCAGGCTGGAAAATGGAGCGCTTTGATTTCCTGACCTCCAACAAGGAGAAGGAATTCGCAGGCTCCGACTTCCTCGGCGGCAAGCCTTCAGGCGAACTCAAAACCCGCTTCCGTCCCAGCGATGTCACCGTCGGTCCTGATGGCGCAATCTACGTCGCCGACTGGTTCGATGCCCGCGTCGGTGGCCACGGCACGCTGGACGAACGCTACACCGGCACCATCTACCGCATCGCACCGAAGGGCTTCGCATCCACTGTGCCTGCGCTCAAGCTCGACACCACGGAAGGCCAGATCGAAGCGCTAAAAAGCCCCGCGCCAAACGTACGCTACAACGGCTTCATCGCCTTGAAAGCCCAAGGAGCGAAAGCAGTGCCTGCCGTCGCCGCCTTGCTCAAGGACGACAACGCCTTCATCGCCGCACGCGCCGCATGGCTGCTGGCGCAGATGGGGGAAGAGGGTGTGGCGCAGGTCCGGCCCTGGCTCGAGTCGAAGTCTGAAGACCAGCGCATCGTGGCCGTGCGCGCTCTGAGTCGTGTCGGCAGGGTCTCATGGGACCTGGTTGGGAAGATGCTCCGTGATCCCTCCGCCGCCGTGCGTCGGGAACTGGCGCTGATGCTGGGCAAAGTGCATCCCCGGATTGGCGGAGTTCCTCTGCTCATCCTCGCGCAGCAGTTTGATGGCAAAGACCGCGCTTACCTTGAGGCGATCGGGATGGGCTGCGAAGGCTTTGCAGATGAAGCCTATGACAGACTTTGTGGTGACAAACCCGCCGCATGGACCGATGCCCAGGCCTGGCTCGCCTGGCGTCTCCATCCCCCTGCCGCCGTAGAAGCCTTCAAGACCCGTGCGCTGGACGGTGCGCTCACTGAAGAACAGCGCAAGCTCATGCTCACGGGACTCGCCTTTGTGAAAAGCCGCGAAGCTGCAGGCGCGATGATCGAACTCGCCAACACCAAGGACTTCCCCATGAAGGATCTCGCGAAGTGGTGGCTGCTCAATCGCAAAGGCAACGACTGGCAGTCCTACGATGTGGAGAGCGGCATGAAGGCCCTGGGCTTGTATGATCCTGCCAAGGTGAAGCTCGTCGCCGTCGAGATGCCACCTGAACTCAAGGACGCACCAAAGCTGCCCACCGGCGCAGAGATCGCCCAACTTCCCGGCGATGCCAAGCGTGGCCAGGCCGCCATCGCCGTCTGCTTCACCTGCCACAAGGTCGGCAAGATGGGGGTCGAGTTCGGCCCCGACCTCAGCACCTTCGGCAAGCAGCAGCCAAGCGAAGTCATCGCCCAGGCCATCGCCCACCCCTCCGCTGACATCTCCCACGGCTATGAAGGCAGCGAGATCAAAACCAAGGACGGCCTCACCATCAGCGGCATGATCCTCTCCAGCGGCGATCCCGTCATGATCAAATGCATGGGCGGCCTCGTGCAGACCGTGCCAAAAGAGCGCATCGCCAGCATCCAGAAGATGACCCGCTCTCTCATGTATCAGTCCCAGCAGCTCGGCCTCACGCCGCAGGCCATCAGCGACATCGTGGCGTATTTGAAGAGTCTGTGATCCGGGAAATAAAGTACTCGTGAGCTTTAGCTCACTCTGGGAAGCTCCGCACCACCCAGAGCTAGCCGAGGCTCTACGTCTGCGCGTGTTCAACACTTCGAAAATCAACAATCCTTGTTCATCAATCGTCAATCGCGCACAACCACCACGCTCTAAGCCAGAGGATTGACGATTTTCGAACAATCGATTTTCGAAGTTCCAACGCGCACCTGACCCTCCCAGATCGAGCTAAAGCTCGCAAGTACTTTGCTTCACCGCCTGTATGAGAGAGCATGCGCCGCTCTCTCCTGCCCTTTCTCTTCCTTTGCGCCAGCATCGCTTCCGCCGAAGTCACGTCCATCGGCTCCCGCCGTGAACTCTTCGTAGACAAGCTGCTCATCGACCAAATGCAGGGTGCCACGCTGCGGCTGCACCATCCCGAAGAAGCCGGCATCGCGGTGAAATTTGACCAGCCGTGGGAAGGCCGCTTCAGCGCCTACATCACCGTCATTCACAATGACGAGGCAAACAAATTCCAGATGTACTACCGTGGCAATGCGGGCTTCAAAGACGGCACCAGCGGAGAGGTAACCTGCTACGCCGAATCAGCCGACGGCAAAACATGGGTGAAGCCCAAGCTCGGTCTGCATGAGATCAACGGCAGCAAAGACAACAACGTCATGCTGGCCAATCTGGCCCCCTACACGCACAACTTTGCCCCCTTCATCGACAAGCGCCCCGGCGTGCCCAAAGAGCAGCGTTACAAGGCCCTCGCCGGTCTCGGTGGCAAGTCCGGCGGTCTCAGCGCCTTCGTCTCGGCAGACGGTTTGCACTGGCAGAAAATGCAGGACACGGCGGTGATCACGAAAGGCGCGTTTGATTCGCAAAACGTCTCCTTCTGGTCGGAGGCGGAGCAGTGCTACGTGGCTTACTTCCGCGTCTTCACCGCAGGCGTGATCGATGAAAAGACTTGGAAACCCAAGGGGGTGCGCTGGGTCAGTCGCGCCACCAGCAAGGACTTCCTCACCTGGACCGACGCCGTCCAAATGACCTGCGACCAGCCGCTGGTGGACCACATCTACATCAGCCAGACGAATCCGTATTTCAATGCGCCGCACCTCTACATCTCCACCGCCGCACGCTTCATGCCCGGCAAGGACGTGCTCGATGAGCAGGCCAAAAAATACCTCGCCGAAGACACCAAGGCCTACCCTGCCCTGATCAAAGACTGCTCCGAAGCCGTGCTGATGACGAGCCGCGCCGGCACCACCGCCTACAACCGCAGCTTCATGGAGGGCTTTGTGCGTCCCGGCCTGCACTTCCGCAACTGGACCAGCCGCAGCAACTACCCCGCCTGCGGCGTGGTGCAGACCGGAAAGTCGGAGATGTCTCTCTACGTGGAGCGCCACTACGGGCAAAGCACCGCGCTGTTGCAGCGCTTCACCCTGCGTCTCGATGGCTTCGCCTCGCTGCACGCAGATTACGCAGGCGGTGAAATGACCACCAAACCCTTCACGTTCACCGGCAAAGCACTGCACCTGAATCTCTCCACCGGGGCCGCTGGCTCCGTGGCGGTGGAAATCCAGGATGCCGAGGGCAAACCCCTGCCGGGCTTCACGCTGGATGACTGCAAGGCGCTCTCCTACGATGACATCGACCGCGTTATTGGCTGGAAGACCGGCAGCGATGTCTCCGCGCTCGCCGGAAAACCGGTGCGTCTGCGCTGGGCCCTCAAGGACGCCGATGTGTTTTCCTTCCGCTTTGAATGATTCGTTGGCGTTTGCGCAGGAAACAAGGAACCATCGGGCGGATGCACGCGTATCCCGCGTGTCGTTTCATTCATGGACATCTCGTCAAAAACATTCTCAGCCAAAGGTTTCGTGCTCCCGCACACCCTCCCCGTGATTGTGCTGGACGACTGCTACCATTTTCCCGCCTGCCATCTGCCCCTGTTCATCTTTGAGGATCGCTACCGCCGCATGCTGGATCATGCGCTGCAAACCGATCGCATGTTCTGCGTCGGTGTTTCTGACGGCGCGAATGACGTGCTTCCCGTCACCACGGCGGGACTGATCCGCTGCTCGGTTAAAAACCCCGACGGCACCTCGCAGGTCATGCTCTACGGCGTCTGCCGCGTGCGCATCACCGGCTGGGATCAGATCAAGCCCTTCCGCATCGCCCGTGTGGAACCGGTGCTCACCCAGCACGCTCCCACCAAAATCCTGCGCCAGCTGAAATCACGCGCTCTGGATCTCCTGCCTCCACCCACAGATGACAGCTGCGAGAGCATGCAGCAACTGCGCCATGAACTGGAAGAGATGGACGAAGCCGAAGCCGTCTGCGACATCATCGCTTTCCACTTCGTGCGGAACAAAGCCTCCCTGCGTGTTCTTCTCGAAGAATGCTGCCCGCAGCGCCGCTACGAGAAGCTGATCAGCGAACTGGAAAAAGCAAGGTAGTCCCGAGGTTTAGCTCGCTCTGGGAAACGCGGCACTGAAACCGGAGCAAACGCAGACTTCATCTGTGCTTTGCCAGTGGCGGCGGAGCGGCATTTTTTTGGCAAGGGAATTGGATGGCAAAGGAATGATCAGAATCAGAGATCTGAACTCCGGACTTCTGGATTCTGCATTCCTTTGCCAAATGAAGGCTTCCGCATCGCATCCAGATCATCTTAAATGACTGTCATTTGTGTTCCGACATGGATCAGCGTGCGGTGAAGAACTGGGCCATGCGCTGCAGTTCCTCATCCAGCGCGATGCGGAACGCCGCGTCCCTCGGTGCCGATCCTCCCGCATAGCCGAAGACCGGCTCCAGCCTGCCTTCCCGTGCGGACACGTTGGCCCAGCCGATGACATGTCTGCGCCAGAGCATCGGCAGCGCGTAGTAGCCGAGCTGGCGTTTTGCTGGCGGCGTATAGGCCTCGAACTTGTACTTCCAACCCCATAGCAGCTCGAAGCGGCGACGGTCCCAGACCACTGGATCGAAGGGGGAGAGCAAGCGCAACCGTTCGTCCACCGTGTATCGGCGCGAACGCGGTTTCTCGTCGGCGGGCCAGTACCAAATCGTTCCGTCGAGGCGGCAACTGGCCAGTCGCTCACGCGCCAGCCGAAGTGCTGCCTGCGTCTGGGCCGACAGATGCGGCGCTCCATAGCCGAGCAGCCGTACGAGGTAGGTGAGGCTGGCGGCAGGCAGTGGCGCATACTTGCGCACCACCAGGTCGATCAATGCGGCCGCACGCCGTGCGCCTCCCTCAGGGCTGTCATCCGGGGGGGGGATGCGTCGCTGCCTCATAGACGCGGGTGCCGCTGTCGCGCCGCTTCACCCTCAACAGGCCGCGATAGTGCATGCCGTCGAGCAGGTGCGTGCTGGCGTTGCTCGAGCCGCCCCAGTAGTTCCTGACGCGCCCGTGGGCAAAGTGCTGTTCGACCTCGCGCGGATGAACTGCACCGCGCTCTTGAACGAAGGCCAGAACGTCGGCGGCCTTGCGCTGGGTCTCGGCATCCCAAGGCCGGGCGGCTTGGCGCGGATGCATCAGCGCCAGGTGCTCGCGTGGAAGAAAACCGTAGTTGACGAAGCAGTCCTCGTCGATCGCAAGCCTCTGATACCGGCGCTCCAAGTCGCCGACGCGGTAGTCCTTGACGCGATGGCGTAGAGTCAGGTCCTGCGCCCGTGCCGGGGCGCGGATCGGGTCTGCCTGCACAAAACCCAAGCGCTGGATGGCGGCCAGCAGCGTGGTCGGCTTAAACAGGGTGCGCGCCACCGCGTAGCGACGCAGATCGTCGAGGCTCGGTTCAGCGGGCATGGGAAATTTGAAACACGGGAAACAGTTGTTTGAGCAGTAGGTGCGGTGGTGCTGCCAGCCAAGCAGAAATGATCGGTCATGATTTCTTGCGATGGATCAAACTACCGAAGGCGGCGACTTACACTTCCCATGCCCCAGTTTAGCCCGCAGATGTTTGCGGAGCGGCAGTTTTTGTCAGTTCACTCTTCACCGGATTTGTCAGCGCCCCGATCTTCTCGATCTCCACAGTCACGCTGTCGCCATCGCGCATAAACACCGGCGGCGTGCGGGCTGCGCCCACACCGTGCGGCGTGCCCGTCAAAATCACTGTGCCGGGCATCAGGGTGGTGCTGCCGCTGAGGAATTCGATCAGTGTCGGCACATCAAAGATCATGTCCTCCGTGTTCCAGTCCTGCATCGTTACGCCATTCAGCACCGTTTTGATCGCGAGTGTATTCGGATTCGTGATCTCATCCGCCGTCACCAGCACCGGCCCCAGCGGGCAAAACGTATCAAATGATTTGCCACGGCACCACTGCCCGCCACCACCATGCTTCTGCCAGTCACGCGCGCTCACATCATTGCCGCAGGTGTAGCCCAGCACGTATTGCAGCGCATCCGCCTTGCTGACGTTCTTCGCCTTCTTGCCAATCACGACCGCCAGCTCCGCTTCGTAGTCCACCTTGTCGCTCTTCAGCTTCGTCGGCAGCAGGATCGGCTCCCCCGGATGCTGCACCACATTCGGCAGCTTCATGAACACCACCGGATGCTTCGGCAGTTCCGCCTTTGTCTCCTCCGCATGCTTTTTGTAATTCAATCCGATGCAGACAATCGCAAACGGCTGCACCGGTGCAAGCAGCTTCACCACCTCCGCCTTCCGCTCCGTCACATGATGCTCACCAAAGATGTCTCCCTCAATGACGAGCGCCGATCCATCGGCCTGCTGCGCTGCATGCGCGATGTTTCCCTGCGAGTCGGAGTAGCGGATGATTTTCATGATTGGAGTAGTGCGGGCAATCCTGCCCGCGAATGGCGCTTTCTCAACGTGCAAGATCCCCCATGCAACCCAAGGCCCATTTCACGCAACCAGCATCCCGTTTCTGAAAGTAACACTGGCAATCTTGCCCGCTTCAAGCGCGCTCGGCGCGGGCAGGATTGCCCGCACTACTCCTGCCGCCTGTTCCACGCCACCAACTCCTCATACTTCGCGCCAGTGCCGCCAAACAAATCCAACGCGCTGCCCACCGTGCCATCCACGCGGCCATGGCTCAGTTCATCGATGCGCTTCAGATCGGCCAGATGCCGGATGCCCCCGGCATAGGTCATGGGAATTGGCGAATGCTCGCCGAGGAAGCTCACCAGCGCCTCATCGATGCCCTCGCACTTCCCCTCCACATCCACGGCGTGGATCAAAAACTCAGCGCAATGCCCCGCGAGAAAGCGCAGGGACTCCGGCGTCACATCCAGCGTCGTCAGCGTCTGCCAGCGATTCATCGCCACCGTCCAGCCCGTGACAGTGGCCTTGCAGCTCAGATCGATCACCAGCCGATCCTTTCCCGCTGCCGCCACCATCTTGTCGAGCCGCGTCTGATTGAAAGTGCCGTCCGTTTCAAACAGGTAGCTCGTCACGATCACATGGCTCGCCCCGGCCTCCAGATACTCCGCCGCATTGCAAGAGCGGATGCCGCCCCCGACCTGCAAGCCGCCCGGAAACGCCCCCGTCGCCGCCTTCGCAGCCTCCTCATTCCCCTTGCCTAGCAAGATCACATGCCCGCCCGTCAGGCCATCGCGCTTGTAGAGCTCGCCATACCACGCTGAATCCCGATCACTCACAAAGTTCGTCTTCAACCCCGTCCCATCATCCCGCAAGGACGAGCCCACAATCTGCTTTACGCGGCCGTCGTGGAGATCAATGCAGGGGCGGAATTTGGTCATAAGAAGGTCAAAGATTAGTCAAGAGGGGCAAGGAGTGGTCAAGCAGGTCGTGCTGTACCTTCTTGACGATCTTTAACCACTCAGCCTTTGGAGCCCTTCACCGCCGACGTCTCCGCAGGGACAGCACTGACAAACCGAGCATGAACAGCAGCATTCTGGACGGCTCCGGCGTTCCCAAGGTTGGAATCTGCGGCGTGCTTCCTGCATCCACAGGCTTCAGGCCCGCGCGGTCGTATTGCTGCTGATTTTCGAGCACCACTGCGCCAGAGTACGGCGTGACCAGCTGATGCAGCGCGGCGCGTTTGGCCTGGTCTTCAGGCACGCGATCACGCCCTTGGAAAGACGCCATCACCTCGCGGAACACCGCATGCCGCGCCAGTTGATCCCACACCTCCTTGCCATCGGCTGGCGCAGTGGCGGAGCGGGACATGTTGGCTGTGGTCGTGGGGCCATTACGAATGGAGAGCAGGGTCTTGGCCAGTTCATTTGCTCCCGAGCCACTCCAGCGCAGGCCACCGAAAACGGGCGTGGCATCGTACAATTCCTCCAGGAGCTTGTTGCGCCCATGCTCCAGTTCGAGGGCATGAATCGGTGGCGGGGAGCCGCTGCGTTCGAGCAGTTGCTTGATCCCTTCCTCTCCGGAGAGCTCCACAGGCTGGGGGCCGTGCAGCCAGATCAATGTGGCAGGAGCAGCGGTTGTGCGGAGACGCTGCAGCGCCGCTTTAAAAGCAGGCACCACATCGCGTCCGCCTGCAAAGCTGGAGTCCTGCAGGCGGCTGCCGAGCTCCGCCACAGCGACCTCGGTCGCTTCCCCATCCGTGGTGGCCCAGATCGTCAGTGGTGTTTTCTGCGCCAACTGCTTCAACGCCTCGCGGATCATGGCTGCATGTGGGCGCAAAGTGGCGGAAGCATCCACGATGACAAAGACTGGGCTGCTGGCTGCCTGCGGTGCAGCCTGGGTGCGCTCCACGATGACCACAGGTGACTCGTTTCCTGCTAGCTCGTCTGTCGTCCACACCTTCGGCAGGGGGGGCTGCTTCACGCCAAAGTTCAGCCCGGCCAGATCTGCCTGCGGCACCTCCGCCTGCCACGTCCATCCGCCATTCTGAGTGGCGGCAGCCTTTTGCCACTCCTGCGGCACCTCCAGTGCCTGCGGCGACTGCACCCATACCGCATGCGAGATCCCCGCCGGGATGCTGAAATTGCGCTCCACAATCAGGGGCATGAACAGGGCCGCCGGAGCCTGCGCATCCAGCGGCGCGGTGATGCCAAGCCGGATCTTCATACTGCCACCGGCCGGCACCGGAAAGCATTGCGTCAGCACACGGTCCGGTCCCACCATGTTGACCAGCACGGGGTCGCGGCGGTCAACCACCACCGTCTGGCGATAGGCCTGTGTCACCTGTGAGCGCGCACCGAAGGCGGCCTCGCGCGGCTCGCCATTGATCCACAGCGTCAGTCTTGAAACACACGCACCCGGCGGCAGCAGCATCTGGCAGCGCGCCTCCTGCGCGTTGCGGTGCTGGTTGTGAAATTCCAGTGTCCATTCACCATGCGCCAGCGCGGAATCACTATCCACATGCCAGTCCATGCGCGAGGTCTGCATCGAAAGCCCGCGAATCCGCGCCCCCACCTCCGCTCCGCCGCTGTCCTCATCCCACGCAAAACTGTCCAGGCTCTCATCCCTTGTCATGCGCATGCCGGACCGGGTTTGCGTCATCCCTTGCGGTGGCGGCGCATCGCTGAACGGGACTCCCGTCACACGGAAGTAGAGCTCGCGCAGGGCTTCGCGGTCAAAGGATGAGGTGCTGCTCCAGCGCCCTTGAACGAAGAGCGTGGATGAGCCGAACACCAGGTGTGTCAGCGGTCCGAAAATACCCGCCTGCCCTCCGGTGTAGCATAGATTCAGCAAAAACTCCTCCCGCCACTTTGTCCGCAGCCTGGGCAGTGTTTTTGCGGTGCTGCCATCGTGCGCTCGCGCCGCCTTCATGGCGGTGCCAATGTCGGCATGCAGGCTCACCATGCGCCATTCCGCAGATGCGATTGCGATCAGGCCCAAGGCCATGCCGACGAGCCATGGCATGCGCCTTGTTGCCGCCGGCAGCTTCCACAAGCTTTTGCAGGTGATGAGCCACGCCACCAGTGCGGCCAGAGGGCCTGTCATGGCCATGGCGAATGGAAAAGCGATCAGTGCGCCCGCAGGTGAGAGCGCAAAAACCAGCGCGAATGGCATCATCATGAGACCCATGACATTCAGGTATCCCATGGCCAGAGTGTAAAGGATCGAAGGAAAGAGTCCTGCCCCGTGCAGGAATACTCCAGCCGACTCCCACGCTGTGCCCGGCCGCTTTCGGCCCATCCAGGGAAAGAAAATGGCAGCCGGCATGAGCAGCACCAGTCCCACGTGCGCCCAGGTGGGAATAGGGTCAAAGAACGACGAGGCACAACCACGCGTGCCCAGTTCCGTGCCCAGGGAGATCAGCGGGAAAATGATGCCTGCGCCGAGCAGGAAACGTCTGCAAAAATTCAGGAAACCCTTCATGGGGTTGAGTCTATGAAACACCGCCCCCCGCGAGTCATGTCTTTTTATGTGAAATCCGCATGAAGCCTTGGTGAAATATCTGCTCTCTTGCCCCGCTTGACTACTCCCTCTTCTCTGCTTTCTTCCACTTGTCCATGACCGCCACGCCAGCCAAGGCTCTGCTTCTTCTCTCCCTGCGACTTACGCAAGGGTAGGCGGCCCGTGTTTCCTCGTCATGCCCCTTGCCGTCACGCCACGGCAGTTATCTCAGAACAGGAATGAATCCTGTCCAATTCTGAAATCTTGTTAATCCTGTCTCCAATTGTCCCGTCATGTTAAAAAATCCGTCTTCCAAGTACCAGCCCTTCCCGCTGATCAACATCACCAACCGTCAATGGCCCTCCCGTCATCTGACCCATGCGCCCATCTGGTGCAGTGTCGATCTGCGCGATGGCAACCAGGCGCTCGCCGTGCCGATGAACGTCTCCCAGAAGCTCGAAATGTTCGATGCGCTGGTGAAATGCGGCTTCAAGGAAATCGAAGTCGGTTTCCCATCCGCCTCCAACACCGAATTCAGCTTCAACCGCCGCCTTATTGAGGAAAAACGCATCCCGGACGATGTGACGATCCAGTGCCTGGTGCAGGCGCGTGAGGATTTGATCGAGAAGACCGTCGAGTCGCTCATCGGTGCCAAGAAAGTGGTGATCCACATGTACAACAGCACGTCGCCTGCGCAGCGGAAGTATGTGTTTGGCAAATCCAAGGAAGAGATCATCACCGTGGCCATCAAAGGTGCGCAGATGATCAAAGACCGCCTGCATCGCCTCACCGCAGGCGGCACGCAGGTGACCTTGCAGTACTCGCCCGAAAGCTTCAGCGCCACGGAAGTCGAATTCGCCAAGGAGATCAGTGAAGCCGTCATGGACGTGTGGCAGCCCACGCCGCAGCACAAGATGATCCTGAACCTCCCCGACACCGTCGAGGTGGCCATGCCCAATGTGTATGCCGACCAGATCGAATGGATCTGCACCAACATCAAAAACCGCGACAGCCTCATCATCAGCCTGCACACGCACAACGATCGTGGCACCGGCACCGCCGCTACCGAATTGGGCCTGCTGGCTGGCGCAGACCGCGTGGAAGGTACCCTCTTTGGCAATGGCGAGCGCACTGGCAATCTGGACATCGTGCAAGTGGCCATGAATCTCTACATGCACGGCATCTCCCCGGGCCTCGACTTCAGCGACATGAGCGGCCTCATCCACATGTATGAACGCACTACCGGCATGACCGTGGCGCCACGCCATCCTTACAGTGGCGAACTCGTCTTCACCGCCTTCAGCGGCAGCCATCAGGACGCCATCAAGAAGGGCCTCACTGGCTACGAGGAGCACAAATCCATCTGGGATGTGCCCTACCTCACCATCGATCCGAATGACATCGGCCGCGAATACCGTGAAGTCATTCGCGTGAACTCCCAGAGCGGCAAAGGCGGCGTCGCCTACCTGCTGGAAAGCGAGTTCGGCATCGAACTGCCCAAGGACATGCAGCGTGAATTCGGTCCGCTGGCCAACGACATCGTGGACAAGCTGGGCCGCGAGGTCACCGCCGCCGAATTGAAAGGCATGTTCTGGAAGGAATACATCGAGCGCGAGACCCCCTTCGCCCTCCATCACTTCCATGCCGATGGCGTGGACGGCGTCTTTACCTGTCGCTGCAGCCTCGTCATCAACGGCAAGGAACGCGGCATCGCCGGGAAAGGCAACGGCCCCATCGCCGCGTTTGCGCATGCACTGATTCAGGATGGCGGAGCCCAGCCTTTTGAAGTCGCCACCTATCGCGAACAAAGCCTCAGCTCCGGCACCGAAGCCAGCGCCCTCGCCTTCATCCAGATCAAAACCGCCAGCGGTAAAACCATCTGGGGTGCAGGTGTGGATACGAACATCGAACTCGCCTCCATCAAGGCGGTGCTCAGTGCGGTGAATCGAGCATCGTAGTGAAGACTCAACGTTTGCGAGAGCCACTCCGGCTCTCGCAAAGCTGAATCACCTCCCGTAAGACAGAGGCTCCATCCGAAAAGTTGGTTGCCGCCCGCCGTCGTGTGAGGTTTATGAACGCACCCCATGCCCCTCGAAATCCCCGACTACCCCTTCCAAGCCTACATCTTTGACTGTGACGGCACGCTCGTTGATTCCATGCCGCTGCACTACGTCGCCTGGGTGGAGGCTTTGAAGCAGCATGATGCGCCGTATGAGTTCACCGAAGAAGAGTTTTATGCACACGCAGGCATGAAGGAGCAGGACGTGGTGAAGCTGCTCAATGCAAAGCATGGCGCCTCCGTGGACCCCGTGAGCGTGGATGAACTGAAGATGGAAATCTTCGCCCGGCGCATCCCTGAGGTGCAGGCCGTGAGCCCTGTGGCGGAGTTTGCCAGATCCCTCTTCGGCCGCTTCCCCATCGCCGTGGCCTCCGGCAGCGAAGAATCCACCGTGCGCGGCTGCCTGACAGCCACCGGCTTGATCGATCTCTTCCCCATCATCATCACACCCAAGAAGGTGAAACATGGAAAGCCCGCGCCCGACATGTTCCTCCTCGCCGCCGAACAGATGGGCATCGCCCCCAGCGAATGCCTCGTCCTCGAAGACGGCAACAGTGGCATTCAGGCCGCCAATGCCGCCGGAATGCAGTCAGTTTTTATTCCGCGGACGATGCGGTAAAGTAGTGCGGGCAATCCTGCCCGCCTCAGACGCGCTCGCTTCGGGCAAGATTGCCCGAGCTACTTCTGAATCCACGCCTTCCAGCACGTCACAAAGCCCTTGGCAAAATCCTGCGGACGCGCATCCACCCACGCGCTGATATCCTCTGGCTTAAACCAATCCCCCGTGGCGATCTCCTCAGGCAGGCAGCGCACCGGGCCGTCGTGCCGCGCGATGCGTAGCTCCACGAATTCATGGTCCGTATTGTCCCCTGCCGGGATTTGCGCCGCCAGTTCCGTGGCTTCCACATGGATGCCCACCTCTTCTCCCAACTCCCGCACTGCAGCGCTGGCATAGCCTTCCCCGGCATCCAGATGACCGGCGGCACTGCTGTCCCACTTCAGCGGTGACACATCCTTGAGATGTGACCTCTGCTGAAGGTAGATGTGCCCGCGTTTGTTGATGACGAAAATGTGCACCGCACGGTGCAGCAGCTTGCGCTTGTGCACCTCGCCACGAGTGAGCTGCTCAATGACCTCGTTACGCTCATTCACCACATCAAACATCTCGCTGGCTTTCTGCCCCGCATCAGCTTCATGACGCTGCTCATAATGACGCGCAATCTGAATCCACTGCGTCAGCGACAGCGCCTCCGCACGCACCATCCCCGTCACGCCAAGCGCCTCAATCAGCGCCTCCCAGCCGCCGGGTGCTTCCGGCAGGAGATTCTTCAACTGCTTGCGCCGCTGGGAGAAGCCCATGCGCACCAGTCGGTCAAACAGCACGTGATCAAACACCGGCAGCGTGGCGGGATCTCGCGGCGTGAGGCGGATGATCGCGGAGTCCACCCGGGGCTTCGGCACAAAGACCTCCGGCGGCACCACGCGCAGCATCTCCACATTCCAGTCCTTCTGCACCAGCAGGCTCAGTGCACCATAGGCATCATCCTCGCAGGTGGCGGCAAGGCGGTCGCACACCTCCTTTTGCAGCATGAAGACAGCACAACCGACCGGCGACGGCGGCGTGAGCCAGTGCTTCAAGATCTCGCTGCCGACGGAATACGGCAGGTTCCCCACAATGCGCAGCGGGCCATGCTTGAACCACGCACGCAGATTGATGCGCGTGGCGTCATTGTGGATGACCTCCACATCGTCCCGCCCTTCAAACTGGCTTTGAAGCTCCGGCGCGAGCTGGGAATCCTTTTCGATCAGAATGAGCTTTTTGGGCCTGCCGACGAGATGCTTCGTCAAAGCTCCCATGCCGGGTCCGATTTCCACCACGATATCCGCCCCGTCCGGCTGCACCTGATCGCCGATCCAGCGGGCAATCTCCTCGTCCTGCAGGAAGTTCTGCCCCATGCTCTTGCGTGGGGTGAAGTGTGGGCGGGGCGGCGGGGCTTCGGAGCGGCGTTGGTCGCGGTATCTCATTGCCGCATCATCCACCGTTCTGCGCTTCCATCAAACCAATCCATTCAGACAGCCAATACTTGACCCCCGGCACGAATGAAGCACTCTTGAGGGTGCTTAGAACCTGCCTCAAATCCAAACTCCACCGTGCCGCCATTACCGATGCCAACATCGCCTATGAAGGCAGCATCACCATTCCGACCGATCTCATGGAAAAAGCCGACCTCTGGGTGGGCGAAAAAGTGCTGGTGACATCCATCACCAACGGTGCCCGCCTGGAAACCTACGTCATCCCCGCCCCCGCCGGCTCCGGGCAGATCGTCGTCAACGGCGCCGCCGCCCACCTCATCAACACCGGCCACCGTGTCACCATCATGGCCTGGGGCCAGAGCGAGAACCCGATCATCCCCAAGCGTCTGCTGCTCAATGAGCGCAACGAAGTGGTGAATGACACGGTTCTGTAAGCCGGCTGCCCAGGGTATCAGCACAAGAATACCACGTTGAGCGACTTTCGGCTGTTCATGCTGCCGCAGGACTCCGTATGATCTTGTCATGACTCAGACTGCCGCCTGTTCCCTCCTGCTGCTGCTCGCCTTAAACACCTCGCTCTTCGCGCAGGTGGATGGCATCAAGACGAAGACGACTTATGCCAAGGCCTACGGTGAGACGAAGAACCCCGTGGCCGTGGATCCCGGCAAGGACCTGCCCCGCTACCCTGCTATAGAGCCAAAGAACGCCATCGCGTCCTGGCAGGTGAAAAAGGGCTTCAAACTCCAACTCGCCGCACATGAGCCGCAGGTGCGCAGCCCCATCGCCGTCTGCTTTGACGAAAACGGTCGCATGTTTGTCTGCGAAATGATCGACTACAGCGAGATGCGCGATGTCACACCTCATCTGGGTCGCATCTCCATGCTGGAAGACAAAGACGGCGACGGCTACTACGAAACGAGCCAGGTCTTCGCCGATGACCTCCCCTGGCCCACCGGCCTCGTTTGGGCCAATGGCGGCCTTTATGTCGGTGCCACACCCGACATCTGGCGCTTTGAGGACAAGGACGGCGATGGCAAGGCCGAGGTGCGCGAGAAAGTCTTCACCGGCTTCGGTACCGGATTGAAAATCCTCAACGTGCAGGGCCTCATGAACAGTTTCCAATGGGGCCAGGACAATCGCATTCACGTCCTCGCCGGTGGCGGCAACCGCGGCGTGATCACCTGCCTGAAGCGCCCAGACGACAAAGGCGTGGAACTCGGCGGCAAAGACTTCTGGTTTGATCCGATCTCGTTGGAGTTCGGCCTCGAAGGCGGCGGCGCGCAGTATGGCATGAGCTTTGACAACTACGGTCGCAAGTTCGCCTGCTCGAACTCCGATCACCTCCAATACTGGGTTTACGATGACAAGTATGCGAACCGCAATCCCTACTACACCATGCCACCCGCACGCCAGAGTATCGCGGCGGACGGCGGCGCGGCGGAAGTCTTTCGCCTCAGCCCGGACGAGCCCTGGCGCATCATCCGCACGCGCTGGCGCATCGCCGGTGTGGTCAAAGGCGCGGTCGAAGGCGGCGGACGCGTGAGCGGCTACTTCACCGGCGCCACCGGCACCACCATCTATCGCGGCGATGCCTATGGCCCCGACTTCGTGAACAACAGCTTCACTGGGGATGCAGGAGGCCAGCTCGTGCATCGCAAGATCATCAAACCCAGCGCGGACGGCATCAGCCTCATCGGCGAACGCCCCGCCGACGAGCACGGCTTTGAATTCGCCGCCAGCAAGGACACCTGGGTGCGCGTGGTGAACTTCGCCAACGCCCCCGACGGCTGCCTGCACATCTGCGACATGTACCGCGAGGTCATCGAGCACCCCTGGAGCATCCCCGACGAGATCAAAAAACACATCGACCTCAACAGCGGCAACGACCGCGGCCGCATCTACCGCATCGTCCCCGACAAAGGCGCCGAGCGCATCGGCCAAAAGGTGGCTCTGGGCAAGATGAGCACCGAAGAACTCGTGCAGACCCTCGGCCATCCGAACGGCTGGCATCGTGATACCGCGCAGAGGCTGCTGTTTGAGCGCAAGGACAAGGCGGCTGTGCCAATGCTGGAGAAAGTGTTGGGTGGTGACAATGCACTGGCGAAGTTGCATGCACTGGGGGCGCTTCGTGGCTTCAGCGCGTTAAACGCATCCATGCTCAGCAAAGCTATCTTGGATAAAGACCCTCACGTGGTGGAGGCTGCTCTCCATTTGTCTGAGACTTTGCAGCCAAGTTCACTAGGGTTTGATGAAATTGCGAAGGCAATTGAGGGGCAGACGCAGAGTGGCAACATGCGTGTTCATTTTCAAATCGCACTCACTGTGGGCGAATTTCTAAAGGATGCAGATCTCTTCGACATGTCCGCAATAAAATCACTTGGCTCCAGTCGCAGGTCGATGACTTCAAGTGTTGCTCAAATGGTTCTTAATGACTTGCCGACCAACGATCGGGTGGTTGATGCATACTTGAGTGGAAACCCAGATGTGAGCATCGCTTTGGTCGGAGTCATCTTTCTTGACCCAGAGGGGCTAAAAAAAGCGGAGCCAGCAAAGCTCAAGTCAATATCGAAGGTCATTCAAGCAGCGGGTGGCGCAGCTAAAGCGGCGCATCAGGCGGAACGTGATCGAGGCGGCAAACCCAATGCCTCCCTTCTAATTGGTTTAATTGCATCAACGCCAAGAGCCGAGTTCATAGGTGCCTTGGCCGCCGGATTCAAGAAGGCAGGCATCGACCTTGCTACAGCCGATACCGAACATAAGCTCACCGGCATTTTCACCAAAGCTGCGTCGAATGCTGCTGACACCAAGAAACCGGAAACGGCACGCGTGGAAGCCATCAAACTCCTCGGCCTCACTTCAGCCAAGGAAGCCGCCGAAGCCCTGACTCAATGCCTCGCACAAGGCCAGCCAGATGCTGTGCAAGCAGCCTCCATCCTTACACTGGCCCAGAGCAGTTCACCCGCTGTAACAAAATCACTCATCACAAACTGGGTCGGCTACGGCCCCAAAGCCAAAGAAGCCGCTCTCGAAGCCCTCCTCGCCCGCGAAGATCGCGCCCTGGCCTTGCTGGAATCCAGCGCGGTAAAACCGACGGAGTTCTCAGCGTCCCAAGTCCAGGCGCTCCTCAAGCACAAGTCCCCCAAAGTCGCCGCCTCGGCAAAAACAGCGCTGGCCTCCGTCATCCCGCCATCGCGTGAAGAGGTGACTGCGAAGTTCAAACCCGCCATCGCCGCCCATGGCGACGCCAAGAAAGGCCAGATGCAGTACATGGCACGTTGTGTGGCCTGTCATCGTGCAGGAACCATGGGATTGCAGGTGGGCCCAGATTTGATTACGGTAAAAACCAAGGGGCGCGAGGCTCTTCTTACGGCAATCCTTGAACCCCACAAGGAGGTTGCCTCTCAGTTCATTGCCTATACCGTCAATACAAAGGACGGTCAGACATTGGCTGGAATTATTACGAATGACACCGCATCAAGCATGTCCCTCAAGATGATGGGCGGCATTGAAAAGACACTCCAGCGTTCGGAGATCAAAGGCAGCAGCTCCACTGGGCAGAGCCTGATGCCGGAAGGTTTGGAGACCGGCATGAGCGTTGCAGACATGGCTGATCTTCTTAGCTTCATTGAGGGACAGTAACCATCCCCTAAAACTGAACCGGTTTTTCTTTGCAGCCGTCGCTGTCTGCGCTCCTGTGAACATATCATGAAGACCACCCCCGTTACCTTTGAAGATCTGCAGTCCTCCGTCATCGCTGTGCCGCCACTTTGCCGGAACAAAGATCTGTCATTGGCCAAGTCGCAAAACAGCCGCCTGATCAAGCACATGTACAAAGGCGGCATCCGCACGCTGCTTTATGGAGGCAATGCCAATCTCTACAACATCGCCCCCAGCGAGTACCACTCCCTGCTGAAGATGCTGGTCGATGTGGCACCTGAGGACATGTGGATCGTTCCCTCCGTTGGACCCATGTATGGCACCGCAATGGATCAGGCCAAGATTCTCAGCGAATTCGCCTTCCCCACCGCGATGCTGCTGCCCACGCTTTTCCCCTCCAAGCCTGCCGGTGTCGCCACGGCCATTCGTCATTTCGTGGAAAAGTCCGGCATCAAGGCCGTGCTTTACATCAAGGACGGTTCCTACATCACTCCTGAACTCGCCGCCGAACTCGTCAATGACGGCCTGATCTCCTGGATCAAATACGCCATCGTCGAGCCTGATCCAAAGAAGGACCCTTATCTCAAGAAGCTCATCAAGCTGGTGGACACCAAGCTCATCGTCAGCGGCATCGGCGAGCAGCCATCCATCATCCATCTGCGTGATTTCGGCGTCACTGGTTTCACCGCAGGCTGCGTCTGCATCGCCCCTTCCCGCTCCACAGCCCTGCTTCAGGCCATCTTGAAGAAAGACTGGGACACGGCTGAAAAGATCCGCGAGGAATTCGTCGCCCTCGAAGACCTGCGCAATGCCCACAGCCCCATCCTCGTGCTGCATCACGCCGTCGAGCTCTCCGGCGTTGCCCAGACCGGCCCCGTTCTTCCTCTTCTCACCGAACTTCCAGCCAACCTGCTGCCGAAGATCGAGAAAGCTGCCAAGGCATTGCTGGCCAAGAACGGCTGAGCCGGGAGTTTGCAATAGCAGTCAGTGGCTCCTAACCACCGCTGATCATTGCTTCAACAAAACACTTCACTTCCCGCATTAGGCATTGCCTAATGCGGGAAGTTTGTATTGACGGTTTGTGACAACTCACGCCATGGATATGCGTATTCTCACACCATGACTTCACGCCGTCACTTCATCCAGTCTCTCTTCACCACCGCTCTCCTTGCCGCTTCCGGTGGCATCACAGCTCAGGAAGCCGCCAAACCCGCCCGCAAGCTGCGCAAGGCCATCATGGGCGGCACGCTCGGCATCAAGGGCACGCTGGTTGAGAAATACAAATTCGCCAAGGAGGCTGGCTATGAAGGCGTCGAGCCAGCAGGCGGCCTCAATCATCAGGAGGTGATCGATGCGCTCGGCCAGTCCGGTCTGCAAGCCGCCAGCGTGTGCTGCCACACGCATTGGAAGCAGACGCTCACCCATGACGATCCCAAGATCCGCGAGGAAGGTTTGCAGGGCGTGCTCACCACCCTGCGCGATGCCAAGGCCTACGGTGCAGATTCCATCCTCGTGGTGCCCGGCGTGGTGAGCGAGACCGTGCCATATGACGTGGCCTGGACTCGTTCCATTGCTGAGATCAAAAAGGCCGTGCCGCTGGCCAAAGAGCTCGGCGTGAAGATCTCCATCGAGAACGTCTGGAACAACTTCATCCTCAGTCCGCTCGAAGCCGTGCGCTATCTTGATGAAGTGGGTGATCCCATCGTGGGCTGGCATTTCGACATCGGCAACGTGCTGCGCTTCGGCTGGCCGGAGCAGTGGATCAAGGTGCTCGGCAAGCGTATCAACCGCATCCACGTCAAAGAGTACAGTACCAAGAAGATGAAGGAAGAAGGCATCTACAAAGGCTTCGACTGCGACCTCACCGAAGGCGACAACAACTGGTCCGCCATCATGAAAGCCCTCGATGACGTGGGCTACACCGGCTGGGCCATCAGCGAACAGCGCGGTGGCATCAACCCCAACGGCCTCAAGATGCTCACCGAACGCATGGACAAAATCTTCGCCATGTAACAAACAGTTTCGCGGTTCTCAGTTCTCTGTTCGCCGTTAACAGAGAACCACGAACCGAGAACCGAGAACAATCCCCCCCATGCCCTCCGCCCTCGCCATCTTCGCCCATCCTGACGACATCGAATTCGTCGCCGCCGGAACCCTGCTGCTGCTCAAAGAGCGCGGCTGGGACATCCACTACATCAATCTCTGCACCGGAAATGGCGGCTCCGTGCAGATGGACGGCCCTACCACGACGCAGAAACGTCTCGAAGAAGGAAAAGAAGCCGCACGCATCCTTGGAGCCACCTTTTATCCGCCAATCTGTGATGACCTGGAGCTGACCTACTGCGTGCCTTACCTGCGCAAAGTCGCCGCTGTCGTGCGCATGGCCCAGCCCAGCATCGTCCTCACCCATGCCCCTGCTGACTACATGGAAGATCACATGCAGGCATGCCGCCTTGCCGTCACCGCTGCGTTCTCGCACTGCATTCCCAATTTCCAGACCGATCCTCACCTCCCTTCCTACTCGCACGATGTGACCGTCTATCACGCCATGCCTCACGGCCAGTGCGATCCCCTGCGCCAGAAGCTCCAGGCCGGGCAGTTTGTGGATACCACCAGCGTTCACGAGCTCAAGCGCGAATCCCTCGCAGCCCACGAAAGCCAGAAGCACTGGCTCGATGTCAGCCAGGGCATGGACTCCTACCTCATCAGCATGGACGAGTCCTCCCGCTCCATCGGCAGGCTCTCTGGCCGGTTCGAATACGCCGAAGGCTGGCGCAGACACCTCCACCTCGGATTCAGCGCCAAAGAAATCGATCCCCTCAAAGACGCTCTTGGCGACCTCTGCCTCATCAATGAGGAATACGAGCGGGCCAAAGCCACTCCGGTCTGAGTTCCAAGTTCGAAGGTTTAAGCGAAAAGTTTAAAGTTGGCAGCACACTGGCTCCCAGCTTGAAAACTTGAGCTTAAACCTTTAACTCGGCCCCATGCCCGCTCCGCTGACCTACCTGCTTGTCGACGGTCACAGCGTCATCCACGCCTGGCCGGAGCTGAAGCGGGAGCATCGTATCGCCTCCCGGCGTCATCTGGCCCGTACGGAGCTGCTGAAACGCCTGCGCAATCTTCAGGACATGAGCGGCATGCAGGTCGTCGTCGTGTTTGATGGAGCCAGACAAGGCACCAATGAAGAGCGCGAGCCCCAGGGCCTGCAGATCATCTACGCCGATCCCGGCACCACGGCGGACACCATCATCGAGCGCCTCGTGGCCAAATACATCCATGAGCGCCCCATGCGCGTTGTTTCCGCCGACGGCATGGTGCGTGAAACGATTCTGTCACTTGGAGCCGAGTGGTTCAGCCCTGAAATCCTCCGCAGCCTGTGCGATGGTGCTGAAACCAGCATGCGCGCCCGCCTTGCCTGATTCCCATTCACGTTCTAAGCTCCTGCCATGAGATTGATTCTTCCCCTTTTGTTTTTGATGCTTGGCGTTTCCGCCGCCCTGGCGCAAGCCCCTGCTAAGGCTCCCGTTTCAGATGAGGTCAAAAAGCTCCTGCTGGAAGCCCGCGACATGCGCGTGAAGCAGCGCTACACCGATGCGCTCGAAAAGCTGGATGCCGCCGAGAAACTCAACCCCAACCTGGCCGACATCTATGCCCTGCGCGGCGACATCTACCTGTCACCACGCCGTCGTGATTTCGACCTCGCCCTGCCCCAGTTTGAAAAAGCCGCGCAGCTCCAGCCGGAAAGTCCGCTGCCCAAGTTCAATCTCGCTGAGTTCTACTTTGTGAAACACGATTTCACCACCGCGCTCCAGTCCTTCACCAAACTGGCCACGGACTACCCCAAGCTGCCCATGGTCATCCGCCACCTCGTGCATTACAAACGGGCGCTGTGTGAACTCAAGCTCGGTCACCGCCCCGCCGCCGACCAGATCATCGCGGAAAATTTCACCTTCATGGACGACACCCCGGCCTACTACTTCAGCAAGGCAGCCATTGCCTTTGACCTAGGCGATCCCAACAAAGCCAATGAATGGGTGAAGCGTGGCGTGGCTGTTTTCAAAGCCCCGAGCTGCGAACCGTACTACGATGCCTTCAAGGAACTGCGCTGGGTGCCTGACCTGGACTTCGCCCCGCCCCCGGATACGTCCAAAAAACCGTGAAGTGGTGCATCGCAGCCGATACCGGTGGCACCTTCACAGATTGCCACGCTCTCGACCCTCAGGGCCGTGAATCACGCTGCAAAGTACTCTCCACCGGTCACCTGCGTGCCGTCGTGGCCAGCAGTATGAACATCCATTTTCGTCTCTCCGGCCTCCCTCCCCTGCCCGCCAGTTTCCTTGCAGGCTTCCACATCAACGATGTCGGCAGCACGGAAGTCCGCACCATCACTGCCTTCAACAATGACACAGGAGAGATCACACTCGACGCCCCTCCATCCTGGCAACCCGGCACCCTGCTGGAACTCACCACCGGTGAGGAGGCTCCGGTTCTCGGCGCGCGCATTCTGACCAACACCCCGCCCGGGCGCGAGTTTCCTCCCCTCAATCTCCGCATCGCCACCACGCGTGCCACCAATGCGCTGCTGGAGCACAAGGGCGGCCGCATCGCCCTCTTCATCACCAAGGGCTTCGGCGACCTCCTGCAAATCGGCGACCAGCGCCGCAGCGATCTCTTCGCGCTGAAGCACGAACCCCGCGTGATCTTCCACGAGATCGCCTGCGAAGTGCCTGAACGCATCAGCATCTCTGGCGAGGTGCTCGAACCCCTCAGCGAAACCCATGTGCGTGCCTCCGCCCGTGAGTGTATCGCGCAGGGAATCACCACTGCCGCCATCTCCCTGCTGCATGGCCATGCCCATCCGCAGCATGAGCTTCGCGTCGCCGCCATCCTGCGCGAGTGCGGCTTCACGCACCTCACGCTCTCGCATCAGACCGCCGCTTTTGCCAAGCTCCTGCCGCGCACCCAGAGCACCGTGGCCGATGCCTACCTGCACGCCCCCGTGCAATCCTTCCTCAATGGCATCCGCCGCGTATCCCCGGACATGCAGGTGATGACCAGCGCTGGCGGCCTCAAATCTGCCGATGACATCCGGCCCAAGGACATGCTCCTCAGCGGTCCTGCCGGAGGAGCCATCGGTGCCGCCAATGCCGCACGCCGCCTCGGCATCACCAAGATCATCACCTTCGACATGGGCGGCACCAGCACTGATGTGGCCCGCATCGACACCCGCCCCGGCTACCGTTTCTCCCAAAACGTGGCCGGCATGCAGTTGCTCGCGCCCTGCGTCGCCATCGAAACCGTCGCCGCAGGCGGTGGCTCCATCTGCCACCTCACACATCACGGCCTCGCCGTCGGCCCCCAAAGCGCAGGCTCCAATCCCGGCCCCGCCTGCTATGGCAAAGGCGGCCCGCTGACCATCACCGATGTCAATCTGCTCCTCGGCCGCTTCGATCCCGCACGTGCACCGATCCCACTCGATATCTCAGCCGCACAGCGACGCTTGAGCGAACTCCATGCACAAACCGGCGGCACAGGCACGGAGGCGGAACTCCTACAGTCCCTGCTGCGCCTCGCCATTGAGCACATGACCGATGCCATCCGCCGCATCTCCATAGGCGAAGGCTTTGCCCCCCGCAGATCACGCGCTGCTTGCCTTTGGTGGCGCAGGCCCGCAGCATGCCTGTGCCGTGGCCGAATCCCTCGGCATGCAGACCATCCTCGTCCCTGAGCACGCCGGCATCCTCAGCGCCGTTGGCTTGCAGGAGGCCTTGCCGGAACGCATCATCGAAAAAGAAATCCGCCTCCCGCTGACGTCTGCATTGAACATCCTGCCAGCCGAACTCGCAGCCCTGCCACAAGGCGAGCGCACACAAATCGCCGAACTTCGCCTCAAAGGCCAGGACACACCGCTGCAGGTGGAGTTTCAAGACCCCGCCGACCTACCGCATCTCTACGCCGCAGTTTACGAACGCCTGTTTGGTTACAAACCGCCTGCCGGACGCGAGATCGAACTCGTCAGCCTGCGCATCATTCTGCGCGAACCTCAGAGCTCCTCTTTGGGCTCACCACTTCTCGCCCAGCCTGTCGAACCAGCCCCCGCGCTGATCCAGGATGCCTTCAGCACCATCGTCATCGCACCCGGCTGGCGCGTGGAAAAG
Source organism: Prosthecobacter sp. Pr1 (assembly GCF_057652315.1). Lineage (NCBI taxonomy): Bacteria > Pseudomonadati > Verrucomicrobiota > Verrucomicrobiia > Verrucomicrobiales > Verrucomicrobiaceae > Prosthecobacter > Prosthecobacter sp. Pr1. Next base: position 69,103 of record NZ_JBYFBS010000009.1, read on the forward strand.
GTCACGGGCTTCGGCCATGTGCTGCGCTGTGATCAGATGGCAGGCCCGCCACCCACGTTGGGGCGCGATCTCCTGCGCCATCGCTTCCACTCCATCGTCAGCGACATGGGAGCCCTCCTCTGCCGCACCGCCATTTCCACCAACATCCGCGAGCGCCTCGACTTCTCCTGCGCATTGCTCGATCCCCATGGCCGCCTGCTCTCCAGCGCACCGCACATCCCCGTGCATCTCGGGGCTCTCGGCGTCTGTGTGCGCGAAGTTGCGCAAGCCGTCGCCATGCAGCCGGGCGACACCATCATCACGAATCACCCCGCCTACGGTGGCTCTCATCTTCCCGATGTGACGCTAATCACGCCCGTGCATGACACCCGCAGCCAGCTCATCGGCTACATCGCCAATCGCGCGCACCATGCCGAGATCGGCGGCATCACGCCCGGCTCCATGCCCGCCAATGCCACTCGCTTGATCGAGGAAGGCGTCGTCATCGCACCCCTCCACCTCATTCGCGGCGGCGTCTCCTGCTTTGACGAGATCAGCACCCTGCTCACCTCCGCCGTACACCCCACACGCAATCTCGCCGACAACCTCGCCGACCTGCACGCCCAACTTGCCGCCATTCTGCACGGCGCCGAGCGTCTGCGTGCGCTTTCAGACGACTCCTTGCAGCCCATGATGCAGAGCATTCTGGATCATTCCGCCCAGGTCATGCGCTCACAAATCGAGCGCCTGCCCGCAGCCATCTCAGCAGCGGAGAAACTCGATGACGGCTCCACCATTGCCGTCTCCATGCGCAAGTCCGACGGCAAACTCGTCCTCGACTTCACTGGCACCTCCGGAGTGCATCCGCGCAATCTGAACGCCACCACCGCCATCGTGCGCAGCGCCGTTCTCTACGTCATGCGCCTCATGCTGCAGGAAGACCTGCCGCTGAATGAGGGATTGATGGAGCCCGTGGAAATCATCTGCCCTGAATCCCTTCTCAATCCCACCTTCACCGGCGATGCCTCCCGCGATCCCGCCGTCGTCGGCGGCAACGTCGAAGTCAGTCAGCGCCTCGTCGATACCCTCATCAAAGCCCTCGACCTCCAGGCCTGCAGCCAGGGCACCATGAACAATTTCCTCTTCGGCGGCACAGGCTTCGGCTATTACGAAACCATCGCCGGCGGCTCCGGCGCTGGAGATGGCTACCACGGCGCTCATGCCTTGCACACGCACATGACCAACACCGCCATCACCGATCCCGAGATCATCGAACAACGCTACCCCGTGCGTCTCCGCCAGTTCGCCATCCGCCGCCACTCAGGCGGCATCGGCCAATGGCACGGCGGCGATGGCGTCATCCGCGAATTCGAATTCCTCGCCCCGCTCACCGTCAGCCTCCTCACCCAGCATCGCGTGGAATCTCCCTTCGGCCTCCACGGCGGCTTCGCCGGAAAAACCGGCCACCAAACCTTGCTGCGCGAAGGTCAATCAACAACTCTCGAAGGCTGCACCTCCTTCCCCGTCCAGCCTGGAGACCGCGTCACCATCAAAACCCCCGGCGGCGGTGCCTGGGGAAGCGGCCCCGCCGCTTGAAGTACGATAGGCACTCTTGCCTGTCGACCAGCGCCCCCAAATCCCCCCACACTCACCGCATACGTCTGCCCCGCGCACTCGCGTCTACGGCTTCTTCTTCGCCACCACCGTCAGCCACGGATGCGTGTCAGCCATAATCAGCAAATCCCCACGCGGCTCAGTAAACGGAATCGCATAGCTCGCCTTCACTGTCTCAACCGCATCCGGTGCGCTGGTCACAATCTCCACGGCAAACGGTGCCTGATTTGCCACCACCTCCGCTGTCGCCTTCAGCGTCAGTTTCACCTCACCACCCTTCGCCAGCACATCCACACTCTCCGCCGTGACTCCCGCTGGCAGTTGGACCGCCTGCGCTTTGATCTTTCCGGCAAACGTGCCGTTAGTCTTCACCGTGACCTTCACCTCCACCGACTTTCCAGCCTCCAAACGATAAGCATGGGTATCCAGCGTGGCCGTGAGCGAAGCCACAAACGGTTTCACCGTCAGCTCATAAAGATGCTCGGCGCTGCCATGTTGAAACCGGTCGCCAACGATCAGCTTAAACTCACCATCCTTCGGTGCCTTCCAGCGCAGCGTGGGGTCCAGGCTGTCTTTGTCGGCGTCATCCGCCTGCTGCAGAGATTTCCCCGTTTCATCCTCGATCCGCAGCGTGGCATCCAGCAGACTGCGCATGCGTTGTGCGCGCACGCTGATCTGCAAATCATCACCCTTCTTCGCAGTGAACGTATAGGCATCCTCTTCCGCCGCCTTGCTGATGCAGCCATTGAGCACCGCAGGCAGCGTGATTTTCCCCGGCTGGCTCAAAGCCGCCACGGTCTTCGCCTCATCTGTCACCGTGAGCCGATACACATGACTGGCACTGCCTTTGAGGGCGACATCTGCCGCAGGCGGATGTGCAAACGCGAAAAGCTGCACAAACAAAGCGCCGTCGGCAGCAGGCGTGTATTCAATGCGCGGATCAAGATTGTGCGTGTCATGCCCGGCAGCGATCTCAACGCCCCGTTCGTTCAGCAGCCGCATCGCGGGGTCCATCGGTGAACCCAAAGCATAACCATGCAGATCAAACCGGATGCGTTTCCCCTTCTGCGCCCGGATGGTGAAGGTGTCCACTTCACCCGCCTTCTCCAGCACGCCGTTGAAGGTCACATTCATCTTTCCCTCAGCCTGCTTGGCATCGGCCAGCGTGTCATTAGGCTCCTTTTCCAGCACTTCTTCAAATTTGCCCACCTCGATGATTCGAGGTGGCGAGGCATCCGCTTCATTGTACAGCCTGATCAGGCACGGGCCCGGCACAGCATCTTTGGCGATGTTCAAATAGAACTTCTTCGGCTTGTCACCACCCAGCACCACCACATGCGGATCGCTGCTCCAGACCAGAAGCGTCTCCTTTTCCAGCCCCTTGCCGCTCACCAGCGTCTCGACCCGGCCGCCAATCTGCCCTCCTGCTGGAAACAGACTTTCAAACGCATGCGGAGCCGCGAATGCCGAAGTGATGAAGGCGGAACACAGAATGACGAAAGCCAGCACACGGCGGCCATTCGTCATTCTGCATTCGTCATTCGTCAGTTCCCGGCGCATCACGCAAACAGCTCGCGGATGGGCCTGCCGCCGTTGATCAACTGCACCGGACGTCCGCTGCCTGTGTGCAGCACCTGGTGCGGATCAATGCCAAGCTTGGTGTAAAGCGTCACGGCAAAATCTTCCGGTGAATAGATGTTGTCGCTGGCGTAGTAGCCCTTCGGATCGGTGGCACCAACGATGCCGCCACGTGGAACTCCAGCGCCTGCGAACAGGATGTTCATCGCGCCCGGCCAGTGGTCGCGGCCCGAATCCTTGTTGATCTTCGGCGTGCGTCCAAATTCTCCGAGGGCAACGACCAGCGTGCTTTCCAACAGACCACGGCGATCGAGGTCGGTGATCAGTCCTGCCATGCCCTGGTCAAACTTGTTCATGAACTCGCCTTTGCAGGTCTTGAACAGATCGCGGTGATGATCCCAGCCACCGTAGTTCACGGTGACAAACGGCACGCCCACTTCCACGAGACGACGTGCCAGCAGCATGCGCTGGCCCAAATCATTGCGGCCGTAGAGATCCCGCGTCTTCTCATCTTCCAGCGAAATATCGAAAGCTTCCTGCGCCGGCTTGGAGGCGATCAGATCCACTGCCTGACCGTAGAAAGTGTCAAAGCTCACCGCCGGATCTTCCGCCACGGCATCATTCAGACGCTTCATGCGGTCCAGCGAATGGCGCAGATCACGGCGTGCGAGTCCACGTGCATCACTGATTTCGGAAGGCAGCACCACGTCGCGCACCTTGAAGCCCTTCGAATTCGGGTCGCCACCGGCAACGAACGGAGCATGCTCTGCACCGAGGAAGTTCGGACCACCGCTGCGGGTGATGCTCGGCAGTGTCATGTAGGCTGGCAGGCCATTTTTGATGCCACGCTTGTAGCTCACCACGCTGCCAAAAGATGGATGAAAGGTCACAAAGGCACCGCAGCCCACCGGAACCGGTGTCGGCGCACCCGTCATCATGTAATGATTGCCGCCGCCGTGGTTCGGATCCTTGTGCGTCACGCTGCGCAGCACGGTAAACTTGTCCGCTGCTTTGGCCAGGTGAGGCACACTTTCAGAGAAGCGCACCCCTGGAACACTGGTCGGGATCGTGCCCAATGAACCCCGGATCTCACTCGGAGCATCCGGCTTCGGATCAAACATCTCGTAGTGCGAGGGACCACCATCCAGCCACACTAGAATGCAGTTTACGGGCCGAGCGATCGAAGGCTGCGGAGCCTGCGCCGCCATGGCTCGCGCACGCAGCAGATCTGTGAAGCCCAAGCCGCCACCGGCAGCGGTGAGACCGAGCTTCAGAAAATCACGCCGCATATGACCGGCGCAGTTGTGAGTAAAACGAGTCATTTGTATGAGCAGACTACGCTAAATATCAGGCATTCTTGCGAGGGTGGTCAAAAGTCCTGCTCAATTAATGACACGGGTGTCCGCAGATGGCCTTTCTCGTGGAATTTCGATGCCCTCAGCGTGAATGGCAGGCTTTAAAACTTTTGTACCAGAGACCTGAAAAAAGGAACCAAGAGTTCCGCCCCAGCGGGTGTGAGGTGGTTGTTGTCATGGTAGAGGAGTTTGTCATTCTGAATCACACGATAGTTGCCGCTGCTGTTGAGAAAGAGATCGGACGGATCCACCACCGTGACTCCCATCTCAGTGAGTTTGGCAAAGATCTCATCCATTGGGGCGCTGGCCTTTCGGTGCTGCTCCTTGCTGATGCCAAGGGTGTCAAAGTCGCCCCTCCGCAAAACCGTGAGAGCAGCCACACGGGGTACGTCACTGTCATGTTCGGGCAGACCTTTGAACACGATCACCTGGGCACCTGTCGCCATGAGGGCGCGCGTTGAGGTGACAAGATCGTCTCTGAGTTCGTCCAATGGCCCATAGAGCTTCCACCTGCAGATGAAGATGACATGTTTGATGTGCTGCTCGGCAACGAAGTCCACAATATCTTCGGAGACTTTGGGCGCCCTTTTGCTGGGCGGTTGATAGGGAGTGGGGCTGTTCTTCACGGCCGGAGGAGTCGCTCGACGGGCTGGCATGAGAGCACGCAGCGAAGCCTCGCGGCAGACAAGGTCCAAGGCAGGAGCGGCCGCTGCGGCATGGCTGTCTCCATACAGAAGCAGGCTGATCGGCTGGGTGACTTTGTCAGAACCAAACTCGATGAAATTCCAACCGTTGCCTTGGAACGTGCCGGCCTGGTCGTGAAACTTTTTGTAACCATCCTGAGTCTGGTTGTCCATATGAGTGGAGGCATACGCGAGTGCTTTGGCGGGGAATCGCGCAGGAAAGCCATTGAAAACCCACACTGTGGACGCCAGGGCGAGAAACAATGCCGTGGTGATCCCTGCAAATTTAAAAATCTGGCGGCGTTCACCAAGCCACTGGCGACGACGGAAAGGCGTCTCGATTAGTTTCCAGGAGAGCACGGCAAGTACAAAGCTCAGCAACAGCAACTGGATGCGGCTGGAAGTGCTCAGCTCATGAGCGGAGAGATACTGGGACAATGTCAGCAAAGGCCAATGCCAGAGATACAGCGAGTAGGACACCAGTCCTATGAAGACAAAAGGCGGGAATGAAAGCAGTCTGCCGACGATAGAGGGACTTGAGCCACTCGAAAAGATGATGAGCGCCGCTCCGAGACATGGGGCCAGTGCTGCAGGGCCTGGAAAGTGCATGTGATCATTATAAGCAAGCATCGTCATGCAGATCAGCCCCAGCCCCAGAAGGCCGGATGCCTCACTCACCCACCTTTTGACTTGGGGTCTTGGGCAGTAGATGGCCAGCACTACACCGACAAGCAGCTCCCAGGCACGGAATGGCAGAAGGTAAAAGGCTGAACGATAATTATGAGATGAATAGGCACCGACCGACCCGAGGATGAATGAGCCAAGGGTGATCCCGAGAATGTAGTGCTTCCATTTGGAGGACCGGGACCGCATGAGGAAGGTCAGCAGCAGCGGAAAGAACAGGTAAAACTGCTCCTCCACTGCCAGTGACCAAGTATGGAGCAGAGGCTTCGTTTCGGCCGCCGGAGCGAAGTAGTCGCCATTTCCCCGAAAGTAAAAGTTGGCAGCCATCAGCGCCTGGTACAGAAGAGACTGGCCTGCTTGTTTGAAATCCTCAGGCAGGTAAAACATCCAGGTGGTCACCAGAACAAACACCAGCACGACGCACAGCGCGGGCAGGATGCGCCGGATACGCCGCTCCCAAAACTGCGGCATGCTGAATGAGCCTTCCGCCATCTCCCGGACAATGAGTGAGGTGATCACATAGCCGGAAATAACAAAAAAAACGTCCACTCCCGCAAAACCGCCCGGGCAACCAAGCTTGGCATGATAGATAAGCACCTGCAGAACTGCCAGAGCTCGAAGGCCATCAATGTCCGGGCGGTATTTAAAGGCGGGCTGGCTGTGTGTGCTTGCAGAAAGGGTCATGTTTGAACGGATCCAAGGGCCCTAAACCTAGGCCTTAACATCCGCAATTTTTTGCAAATTGTTTTTTTCAGAGGTGCCCATGCCCCATCGAATCACAGGACGGATAAATCCAAGGCTCATTTCATGCAATCAGTGATTAAACACAAACTCCGCCGAATTCAGCAAACTCCACAGCACATCTTCAATCGCCTGCTGCTTGTTCGCGACACCGACATCCAGCGCCTTCCCTGCAATCGCCACCTCTTCGGCGGTGGGCAGGCGTGAGTAGCAGGCGAGGTAGAGCTCCTCCATGATCTGCTCCGGCTTGAGGTCGCTCTTGGCCAGCCTTGTCACGCGGCCCTTGCTGCTGATCAGCATTTCCTGCAGCTTGGTCGAGTTCATCAGATGCAGCGCCTGCACCACGCTGGGTTTGGCATCGCGTTCGCAGGGGCATTCGGAGCTGGCATTGGGGCGGCCAAAGGCGTCCATGAACTGGCTTTCGAGCTTGTGATTCCACGTCTGCTTCGCCAGCGCATCCGACGGCATGCCTGAGAAAGTTTCATGGACCTCGGTGACTTCACACACGGCATCCAGCAACGTTTCCGCAGGCAGACGGCGGCGGTAACTGCGGCTGTAGTTTTTCAAATCGGCGATGTTCGTCTCATTCGGCAGGCTGCTGAGGCGATAAGTCTGCGACAGCATGATGTTGCGCATGAGGTGCTTCAAATCATAGCCGTGCTTCACGAAATCCTGTGCCAGCCAGTCGAGCAGCGGCGCATTGGTGGGCGGGTTCGAAGCGCGGAAATCATCCACTGGATCGACGATGCCGCGTCCCATGAAGCTGGACCACACTCGGTTCACAAGGGCAGGCGCAAAGTAAGGATTGTGCGGATTGGTCATCCAGTCCGCCAGCACCGCGCGCGGGTCCTGCGTTTCAGCGATGGTGATTTCCTTGTCGGCAGGCGGGCGCGGTTTGAGCGTGGTTTTGGAGACCGGGTGCTCGATGCCCGCATTACCCGGCGCGAACCACATCTGCTCCGGCTCACCACTGATCGGCGCGGAGATCCCCTGCCCCTTGCGCTTCATCTGTGTGAAGAACGCGGCCATCTGATAATAGTCCGTCATATCCCACTTCTCCGTCGGGTGGTGGTGGCACTTCGCGCATTCAAGACGCACGCCGAGGAAAATCTGTCCCACGAAGGTCGCCGCATCCACGGGATCACGTTTGTCGCGCCAGACTGCCACAGGGCCGTCCTGATGCGTGTTGCCCTGCGCCGTGAGGAGTTCGCGCACGAAGCGGTCCCAAGGCTTGTTCTCGCGGAAGCTTTGGCGGATCCACTGGTCCAGCAGATAAACCGGCTTTACGCCGACGCGCGAAGGATTCGGACGAATCAGGTCCCCCCACTTGATGGCCCAGTGGTCGGCCCACTCGGGACGCTGCAGCAATGCCTCCACCCACTGCTCATGCTTCTTGGGATCCTTGTTCGCCGCAAAAGCGCGCGCCTCCTCCACCGTTGGCAGCATGCCAATGGCATCCAACGTCGTGCGGCGCAGAAACTCCGCGTCCGTGCAGGTGTCGCTGGGCAGATGGCCAAGCTTTTGCAGGCGTGCATACACGAGCTTGTCGATCTCATTGCGCACGGTCAGCTTGGCGTAGCTTTCCGGCGGCAGCAGTTTTTCCGCCGGCACCGCCACACGCGAGATGGCCACCATCCCCATGTAACGAGCCACGATGACCGTCTCGCCGCTTTCATTCGTGGTCTTCATATGACCGTCTTCATCCACGGCGGCGATGGCTTTCTCGGAGGAAATGTAATCCGTCAGCCCCGTCACATCACGCGTGGTGCCGTTGCTGTACTTGGCCGTGACCTTCAAAGCACCCGCTTCATTCTTGCGATACGTCTTTTCAGCAGGCACCACCTCGATGCCCGTGAGCGCAGGCTGGCCCGGCGTTTCATACGGCATGCCCTGTCGAATCCATTCCGCGATGGTCTTCGCCGATTCGGAGTCCGGCTCAAACCGTTGCCCGCCTTCATGCTGCACGCGCACCACGGACTTTTGCAGCAGCAGACTGTCTTCCGGCAACGCTGGGAACACACGACGACCGCGCGAGTCCTTGACCAGTTCCATGTAGTCCCCTTTCGGATCAAAGGCAAAGATGGAGAGCTTGAAGCCTGCCTGTCCCGACGACTTCGCATGACAGCTGCCCAGATTGCACCCCGCCTTGCTGAGCACTGGCAGGATGTCCTGCGTGAAGGAGAGCGCCTTGGGATTCGGCGCGGCAGGTGCAGCCGCAGGGCCGTTTAGCTTCGTGACCTTCAGCTTCTCATCGATCTGGAAGACATCGCCCGCATCGGTGGCGGCATAGACATTCTTGCCATCCGCCGTCATCACGGCCGCATTCGGCACGTCTTCGAGAGTACCAATCCTCTTGTCCGTCCCCGAGGTAAAGGCAAGGCGCACGCCATCATGCGCCTTCAATTCCGTGACGCCATGCACGCTGCCGTTGTCATTGAAATACGTCAGCTTGGTGGAATCCGGCGACCACAGCAGCGCGTTCACAGGCGAGGTTTTGTCTCCCAGCAGCATGATCATCTCCTTGCTGGCGATGTCCCAGACTTTCAGATCCTTGTCCGCACTGCCCGTGGCGAGCCACTTGCCGTCCGTGCTGAATCCCAGCGCCACGATGTGGCCCACATGGCCCTCAATTCTCGCCACTTCCTTCAGAGTGGCCACATCCCACACCTTGGCCTGATTGTCCGCGCCGCCAGTGGCGATCTGCTTTCCATCACGGCTTATGGCCAGGCTCAACACATTGTCCGCATGCGCCTCCACCGTTTGCGAGGGCTTCGGCTCTCCAAGTTTCCAGCGATGCACCACCCCCTTCAAGCTCGTAGCCCCATCGGCCAAAATCAGTGTGGCATTATCCGGCAGAAACACCGCGCCCGTGACACGCCCTTCCAGGGGCGTGGTCAAAGTATGCGCGACTTCCCATGCTGGTGCCTTCCACACCAGCACGCTCCGGTAACCACCTGCCGCCAGCAGCGAGCCATCCGCATTCCAGGCCAGCGACTGCACCACATCCTTGTGGCCTTCCAGCGTCGCCACCACCGGCGCATCCTTCGCCGTCAAATCACGAATCAGCACCCGGTTGCCGCGCCCCACTGCCAGGCGTTTGCCATCCGCGCTCAGCGCCATCGCCGCAGCGGGTGTGTGGCTCGCAGGCAGCGCCGTCAGTTTGTCCGCAGGCGTCAGTTCGCCGAACTTCTTCAGCGCCGCATCATCCCAGGGCGCCCCCGCATTCACCCAGGCTTTCAGCAGGTTGATCTGCTTTTCCGGCATCTGCTTCTTCGGCGGCATGTGCGCATCGCCCGGATCATTCAGCGCTTTGATCAAGGCGCTGTGATCCGCATCTCCGGCGATGGCAGCACCATTTTCGCCCCCCTTCAGGGCCAGTTCACGCGTCTCCAGCGATAGCCCGCCCTTCTTCTTCTCCGCATTATGACACCCCAGGCACTGCGTCTTCAGCAGCCCCATCGCTTGTGCAGGATGCACCTTCGCCACCTCCGCAGCGAGCGAGGAGGTGAACAGGATGAAGGCAAGAACGTGGCGACTTTGGATCATGGTTAGCCTCAAACTACGCCCTAAACGGCAAAGCTCTTGCCATAGATCCTCAACGTAGCCCGCTATCGCCGCATCTTTCGCCGCTCGTTATACCACCCCAACCCCAGCGAAACGACAAACAGCCCCACAAAAATCAAAAACACCACCCACAGCGGCTGGGTCATGCCGATGAGAAACTGCAAGGGCAGCCGCGGCAGCGGCACCGCATGAATCAGCAGCAAATGTACCACATACAGCAGCAGCGATTCACGGCCCGCCAGTCGCAGCCAGCCGGTAGCAGCACTGAGGCGGTCCGCCACGCAGGCCACCAGCACAGCGGCCATCATCACCCAGCCGAGACGTTCCAGAAAGAACTCCGGCTGCCCTCCCTGCCATGAATACGGCAGCACAAAAGCCAGAAGCGCGCCCAGAATGAAGCCCCCCCCCGCATGGCGATCCACCGTGCCGTTCCAAAGCCACCGCGTCAGAAATCCGGCGAGCCCGAAACCCACCCACGGGAACAGCGCAAAGAGTGAACCCTGGTTGCGGTTGAAATACTGATCAATCAACAGCACCCCCGTGTGCCAGCTCTCCGCCGACTTTTGCAGCCCCACAAAGAAGACCAGCATCACGACCACCACCACCTGCCGCCAACGGCCAAATCGCTCCGCCAGCAGCATCAGCATCCCGCTGATGGCCAGACAGTGCAGCACATTGACCGTGCACGCCGCAGGCCACCCCTGTGCATGAAACAGATCCAGCCACGGAACATACATCAGGTAGCCGATGAGCAGCACCATCAGCAGCCTTTTCAAGGCAGGCAGCGCAGGCTTTGGCGCCGCCGATGTCACATGCGCCCGCACAAATCCAGCGATCCAGAAAAACGCCGGGGCGATCAGTCCGTGATAATAGGTAAGCTCGTGATACCACCCCGTATGCTGCAGCCGGGCGTCGAGAAACGTGTTTGCCGAATGCGTCCAGACCATGCCCAGCACGGCCAGACCACGGAAGAGATCGAGCCACAGGAGGCGTTTGCTAGGAAAAGACACGCGCTAAACTAACTAAATTGTTTCCGTTCACAAGATGTCACTCCGATGTCCGTTGGTTACAGCTTTCGTTCCCAACCATGAAGTCAGCCATCCTGCTCTCCCTCCTTATCGCAAGCTCCGTGCCTGCCGCCGAAGTCTTTGAAGCCGCGCTCGGCCGCGAAGCCGAACTTCCCAAGGGCAAGGAGGCAGACGGCATCTTGGGCGACTTCGTTCTCCGCAGCGACAAGGTCGAGGCCGTGATCTCGCAGAACTCGCCCAATCGCAAGGCGAACATGAGCACCTTCTACGGTGAGGACGGCGTTACCCCAGGCTGCCTCTATGATCTCACCCTGCGCGGTGCCAACAACGACCAGCTCGTCGTCTATGGTCCCTGCGGCCACGGCCCCGTGAGCTATGTGAAAATCCTCGACTCAAAGGAAAAGAGCGAGGCCGCCGTGGAATCCGTCACCACCGCCGCAAAGAACGGCGGTGTATATAAGAGGCATGAATACCGCGTCCAAGACGGCACGCAGGGCATCTTCATCACCACCACACTGCGCAACGAAACCGACAAGCCGCAAAAGGTCTTCACCAAATCGGACCTCACTCGCTTTGATGTCACCGGCATGACGACGGACGGCATCTTCTGGACCGATGCCATCAATCCCGCCCACAAGTGCGGCTACGCCGTCGGCACACTCAACGTCACCGGCGCGGAAAAAGTCGAAGACACCATGGAGCTCGCGCCCAAAAAGGAAGTCGTCATCTCACGCTTCTTTGCCGTCGGCACATCCCCTGCGCAGGCCGTTGGTGAGTTCCGCTCTGTCAAAGGCGTCAAACTGGGGAGCGTGGACGGACTGATTCTGGATGCCAAAAACAAGGGCATCACCACAGCCAGGATCGTGGTTCCCGAGGGTGCAAAAGGCATTCCAGCCTACCCCGATGACGAAGGCAAATTCAGTCTCAAACTGCCGCAAGGTCCCGTGGAATTGCAGATTGAAGACCTGGGACGCACTCAGGCCAAGATGGCTATCACGGTCGGTGAAGGCGCGGCACTCACCCCCAAAGTGATCCTGACGGACGCCGCCCGCATTCGCTTCGCCATCTCCGACGAATCCGGCAAACCCATCCCCTGCAAAGCGCACTTCGCCCCCCTCGACCAAGATGCACCCAAACTGGATTTCGGCCCCAAATGGCGTGCGCATGGCTGCGTGGATCAGTACATGAGCGAAGACGGTCAGTTCACCCAGCAGCTGCCACCCGGCAAATATCGCGTCGTCGTGGTGCGTGGCCCTGAGTACTCGCATCTGGAGCAGGAAGTCACCGTCGAAGCTGGCAAAGAGTCCGTCTTCAAAGGCACACTCAAGCGCGTGGTCGATACCAAAGGCTGGATCAGCGCCGACTTCCACAATCACAGCACCCCTAGTGGTGACAACGTCTGCGACACGGACGGCCGCATTATCAACATCGCCGCAGAAAACTTGGAATTCACTCCCACCACCGAGCACAACCGCTTTTACGACTGGGAGCCCACCATCAAGGCACTCGGCCTCGAAGCCCACATCAAGACCGTCAAAGGCGTCGAGCTCACTGGCAGCCGCCAGCATCTCAATGCCTTCCCCTTTGAGCCCGATCCCCTCAAGCAAAACGGCGGTGCGCCTGATTGGAATGACGACCCACGCATCACCGTCCTCACCCTGCGCCGCTGGCAGACCGAGCGCGCCGACCGCTGGATTCAGTTCAACCACCCCGACCTCTCCAACATGTTCGTTGACCGCGACAGCGACGGCATTGCAGACGGCGGCTTCGTCGGTGTTGGCAGCATGATCGATGGCACCGAATCCCAAAACGGCGCAGGCACAGACATCCTCGCAGACGCACCCTTCCGCCTCAGCCGCCCGGCGGGCTCTCTGGCCATGAAGGTCAGCGCCGTTCGCGAGTTCGTCTGGCGTCAGCTTTTGAATCAAGGCCTGCGCGTCACCGCCGTCGGTGTGGCAGATGCTCACTCCGTCTATGGCAATGGTGTCGGCTGCTGGCGCTGCTACCTTCCCAGCAGCACCGATGAACCCGCCAAGATCGACTGGGCTGAACTCTCCCCACATGCCAAGGCCGGCCACCTCGTGCTGAGCACCGGCCCCTTCCTCGAAGTCACCACGCAAAACGGCAAGATCGCCGGAGATGATGACCGCTCCACCGGCGGCATCGATCTCAAAGTGCGCGTGCAATGCACCGACTGGATGGACATCGACCGCGTGCAGGTTCTCGTCAACAGCCGCCCCGATCCCAAACTCAATTTCACCCGCGCATCCCACCCGCAGATGTTCAAGGACGGCGTGATCAAGTTCGACGAGAAAATCCACGTGCCGCTGCAGCAAGACGCCCATCTCATCGTCGTCGCCATCGACGAGGACGGCGACCAAAAAATCGGCTACGGCACCAGCGACTACGCCAAGATCCGCCCCTGCGCCTACAACAATCCCATCTACGTCGATGCCGACGGCAATGGCTTCACCCCCAACGGCGACAACCTCGGCTTCGAACTCCCCACAGGAGGACTCAAGGTGGATGCCGTAAAAGAGAAACTCATGAAAGCCGGCTTGATCAAAGACGGCCCGCAACCTGCTTCTCCGACTCCAGCAGCACCACCCGCAGCCGAACCGAAGAAGAAAAAGAAGAATTAATGCCCCACGCCTCCTCCCTCCTGGCAAGCGCCACCGCCGCCGCCGCGAAAGCCTACGCCCCCTACTCGCGCTTTCAGGTCGGCTGTGCGTTGCTCACGGCGCAGGGCAATCTCTTCACCGGCTGCAATGTCGAAAATGCGAGCTATGGCCTGACCATCTGCGCGGAACGCAACACCATCTTCCGCGCTGTCGCAGAAGAGGGCCCCAGCATGAAAATCGCCGAACTCGCGGTGATCGCCATCGGGCATGAGTTCCCTCCCTGTGGGGCCTGCCGTCAGGTGATCGCAGAATTTGCATGGCCGGACACGTCCATTTGGTTTCTGCGCGATGGAAAACCAGTGGCAATGACGATGGCGGAGTTGCTGCCGGCGAGCTTCAGGATATGAGTGCGCCCGCATGACTCTCCCTCCTTCCGTTTCACTCATTGAAGAACCCGCAGGTTATCCCATCCTCGTCATCGAGCATCCCGCTGCGTCGGGTCGCATCGCGCTAAACGGAGCTCACGTCACCGATTGGATTCCCGAAGGACACGACCCCGTGCTCTTCATGAGCGCCGATGCGCTGCTGGAAACTGGGAAGCCCATCCGCGGTGGCATTCCCGTCTGCTGGCCTTGGTTTGGCCCAAACCCCACGGACAGCAGCAAGCCAGCCCATGGCTTTGTCCGCCAGATGTTGTGGGAGGTCGATGTGGCGCGTGAGACCACGGCAGGGGTGGACATCGTTCTCAAGCTGTCTGATTCCGCTGCCACGAAAGCCCTCTGGCCGCACGCTTTTTCAGCCAGGCTGCACGTCCACATGGGGGCCTCGCTGCAAGTGACGCTGCAAGTGACCAATACCGACTCCGCCGCCTGGACCATGACCGGCGCGCTGCACACTTATTTCAATGTAGAAGACGTGCGCAAAGTCGCCATCCATGGCCTGCATGGCACGCAGTACGTCGAAGGCCGCCTGTCACCCGACAAACGCCCGCAGCACGGCACCATCGTCATCGATCAGGAAGTGGACCGCATGTACATCTCCGACGCCACCGTCATCGTGCATGATCCGCTCTGGAAGCGCGAACTCGTCATCGAAAAAGCCGGCAGCCTCGCCACGGTGGTGTGGAATCCGTGGATCGAAAAATCCAAGCGCCTCGCCGATCTTCCCGATGAAGCCTACCCCGAGTTTCTCTGCATCGAAGCCGCCAACGCTGGCGAGGATGTCGTCACCGTGCAGCCTGGCCATGAGCATCTGCTGATGCAGCGCATCGACGTGAGGAAATTGTAGCTCCCTGTGGCGCTGAAAGCCACACAACGCGCCAATGACGAATGAATGTCGATGATCCTATGAGCGAAGGCATTTAAGACATTCGGATTTTCTTCATCATTCGTCATTCGGGTTTCGTCATTTGCTCAATCCACCCCGTTGCTTGACCCCGCTCCATGCCTCGCCATGTCTTGACGCGTGTCTGAGGGTCCTCCATTGATCGACCGGGTTCGTTTGCGCTCCAACCAGTGGCGCAAGCTGCGCTCCATCGTGCTCAATCTCGCCACCACGGACAGCTTCTACGGCAAGAAGATCCGCGAATGGCAGCTCAAAGTAAGCCGCCTCAATCGCGTGGAGGATTTCATCGCGCAGGTGCCCTTCACCACCAAGGCGGACATTCAGGCAGACCGCCTCGCGAACCCGCCCTTCGGCACCAATTTGACCCGGGCCATCAGCCAGTACACCCGGTTCTGCCAGACCAGCGGCACCAGCACTGGCGTCCCCATGGCCTGGGTGGACACTCCCGAAAGCTGGGATGCCATGCTCAAGTGCTGGCAGCGCGTCTTCGATGCCGCAGGGCTCGTCAAAGGCCGCGACCGCATCTTCTTCGCCTTCTCCTTCGGCCCGTTCCTCGGTTTTTGGACGGCCTATGAAGCAGCCGCAAAAGACTACCTCATCATCCCCACTGGCGGCATGTCCAGCCAGGCACGCCTGGAGGCCATGGCCCGCTATGGCGCCACGGTCCTCTGCTGCACTCCCACTTATGCACTACGGCTGGGCGAACTGATCGGCGCCCCCTCCGGCGTGGAACGCATGGGCCTGCGCATCAACAAGATCATCGTGGCAGGTGAAACCGGTGGCAGCGTGCCCGAGGTGCGCAAACGTCTGGAGGAACTCTGGGAAGCCCGCATCTTTGATCATCACGGCATGACCGAGGTCGGCCCCGTCAGCTACGAGACGGAAGACATGCCACGGCAGCTTGTGGTCATGGAGGAGGCCTACCTTGCTGAGATCGTGAATCCTCAAACAGGCGAGGAAGTCGCCGACGGCGAATGCGGCGAGCTGATCCTCTCCACGCTGGACCGTACCGCCTGCCCGCTGCTGCGCTACCGCACCGGCGACTGGGTGAAAAAGAAGCTCCATCGCGGCAGGTTGATGCTGGACGGCGGCATCCTCAGCCGTGTGGACGACATGATCGTCGTGCGCGGCGTGAACATCTATCCCAGCGCCATCGAAGCCGTGGTGCGGCAGTTCCCTGAAGTGGTCGAATACATGGTCGAACAGCGCAAGGTGGATGCCATGGACGAGATCGAACTGGTCGTCGAAATGGACGGCAATGTGGCGAAGCCGCTGCTCAAGCGTCTCGAAGCCAAGCTAAAAGACACCTTCTCGCTTCGTATTTCAGTGCGCCTCGCCGAGCCCAACACCCTGCCCCGCCATGAGTTCAAAGCGAAGCGCTGGCGCATCGTTCAAGCAGCCTGAACCATCCGCAAGCGGGCCGAATAACGAAGCTACAGTGACAAACTAGGCATAATGGATGCCTCATTTTCCCGCTGTTCATCTGCCACAGCTTGTTTACGCTCATCCCATGCCACTCATCCAACTAACCAACGTTTCCAAATCCTACACCGACCCTGGCAGCGGCGCTCAGGTGCCCGTGCTGCGCGGCATCAATCTCAGCATTGAAGCCGGTGAATCCGTGGCCGTCGTCGGCCCCTCCGGCTGCGGCAAGAGTACCCTGCTCAACATTCTTGGCACGCTCGATCTGCCCGATTCCGGTGACATCACGTTTGATGATCAGGCCCTCACCAGCCTCACGGCTCAGCAGCTTGCCGCCGTGCGCAGTCAAAAAATCGGCTTCATCTTCCAGCTGCATCATCTCATGCCTCAGTGCTCCGTGCTGGAGAATGTGCTGCTCCCCACGCTCGCCCTGAAATCACCTCCCGCAGATGCTTTGCAGCGCGCCGAGTCCCTTCTCGAACAGGTAGGGCTCAAGGACCGCATGGACTGGAAGCCCGCGCAGCTCTCCGGCGGCGAACGCCAGCGCGTGGCTTTTGTACGCGCACTGATCAATCAGCCACGACTCATCCTTGCCGATGAACCGACCGGCGCTCTCGATGAAACCAGCGCCGACACTTTGACCGACCTGCTGCTCCAGCTTCAGAAAAGCAGCGGCGTCACGCTGATCATGGTCACCCACCACCGCGCACAGGCAGACCGCATGGGCCGTGTGCTGACGATTCACGAAGGCGCTCTGCAATGAAACTCACGGATTACGTCCTCCAGTCCGCACGTCATTACTGGCGTGGCCATCTGGGCCTCCTCTTCGGCACCTTCCTGGCCGCCACCATTCTGACCGGCTCCATGCTCGTGGGTGATTCCGTGCGTGCCAGCCTGGAGCGCGTGGCGGCCCTGCGACTCGGCAAGGTGGAAGGCGGCATTCTCGGCGGAGACCGCTGGTTCACCGAAACCCTGGCACGCAAAACCAATGCAGCCCCCGTCATCATCGCCACCGGCGCGGCGAGTGCAGCCAATGGCAAGGTGCGTGTTAATGGCGCTCAGGTTCTAGGCGTGGACGCCAGCTTCTGGAAGCTCAGCACCAGTTCCAGGGACATCGCCTTTGATAAGTCCGCCGTGGCCATCAATGAACCGCTCGCGCGCAAACTCGGAGTGAAAGCTGGCGACACCATCCTCGTGCGCCTTGAGCGCCCCAGCGCCATTTCGCGCGATGCCCCCCTCTCCGGCAGCACCAATCAAGACATCTCCCTCCGTCGCACCATCGCAGCAGTCGTCAGTGCGGAAGACTTCGGTGCCTTTCAGCTCACCGCCTCGCAGGTGCCGCCAGACTCGGTTTTTGTAAACCTCGCCGATTTGCAAACCCAGCTCGAAATGGATGGCCGGGTGAATGCCCTTCTTCATCCGCAGTTCAACACCCTGCGTGCGCATGTGGAAGAACATCGCACCCTCGAAGATTTCGCACTCAAACTCAAACGCCTCGAAGGCGCGCAGAAGGACTGGGAGATCAGCACCAGCCGCGTGTTCCTGGACCGCAGCATCGCGGACAAGCTCGGCGAATTCAAAGGTGCCTACGGTGTGCTCACTTATCTGGTCAACGGCATCACTTCCAAGCAGGGCGGCACCCCTTACTCCATGGTCACAGCGACCGGACACGGCAAGGATGATGAAATCACCATCACCCAATGGCTGGCCGATGATCACAAACTCGCGGTCGGCGATGAACTGGAGGTCAAATACTTCGTGGTAGGTCTCGGTCGAGATCTCAAGCAGCAGTCCGCGAAGTTCAAAGTCGCGAAGATCCTTCCCATGGATGATCCCATGGTCACCAAGGCCTGGACTCCCGATTTCCCCGGCGTCTCGGACGTGGACAACTGCCGCGACTGGGAGCCCGGCATCCCCATGGACATGAAGGCCATCCGCGACAAAGACGAGGCCTACTGGGATGAATTCAAAGGCACCCCCAAGGGCTTCATCACCCTGGCTGCCGGTCAAAAACTCTGGGCCAATCGCTTTGGCAAGCTCACCGCCATTCGCCTGCCGAATGAAGGCCAGACCATGGAGGCAAAGTCAAACGCACTCGCCCTGCGCCTGCAGCTTGCAGACATCGGCTTGGTGCCGCGTGATTTCAAACAGGATGCCGGAAACGCCGCCAAAGGCAGCGTGGACTTCGGCGGCCTCTTCATCGGTCTCAGCATGTTTCTCATCGCGGCCGCTCTCGTCTTCGCCGCGCTGCTGTTCCTGTTCACCCTTGAGCGTCGCGCCCCGCAGATCGGCCTGCTACTGGCCGTGGGCTGGACTCGTGGCATGGTGCGCCGCGCCTGGCTTCTGGAGGCAGGCGTCATCGCCACAGCAGGCGTTTTGCTCGGTGTCTTTGGCGGCATGTTTTACACGCAAACCGCGCTGCACGGACTCTCCGCCATCTGGACCGGCGCCACACAAGGGCTGCCCCTCATCTTCAGCGCCAGCTTCGCTACCATCTTCAATGCGGCGCTGGCCACGCTGGTCGTGGTGCTGCTCACCCTCGGGTGGGCCAGTCGGAAACTCTTCAAAATTCAGGCGCGTGACCTGCTCGCCGGATCTTGGAGCGATGACCTCGCGCCGGTGCAGAAAAAGCATGGCAGCAAACCGATGCTCATTCTCGCAGTCGTCGCGCTGGCTCTTCTTGCCTCCGGATTTGTGCTGAAAAATCCCGAAGCCGTCGCGGGCATGTTCTTTGGCTCCGGCATGCTGATGATGATCGCCGGCCTCCTCTTCCTTCGCGGCTGGATGCGGCGGGACAGCGGCACACTCGCTCGTTCCCTCCGGCAGATCGGCCTGCGCAATATCTCCCGCCGCCCTTCCCGCAGCCTCGCCGTCATCGGCATGATGGCAGGTGGCATCTTCCTCGTGGTGGCAGTAAACGCCTTCCGCATGAGCGCAGGAGACACCACCGCACGCGATTCCGGCACCGGCGGCTTTGCCCTCATCGGCGAATCGTCGCTTCCAGTGTATGAAGACCTCAATGTGAAAGCAGGCTGGGACGCCTTCGGCCTCGATGAAAAGCTCATGCCGCAGGCCCGCGTGGTGCCCTTCCGCGTGCGCGATGGCGATGACGCAAGCTGCCTGAATCTCAACCGCGCCCAAAAGCCCGTGCTCGTCGCTGCAGATCCGGCCAAACTCACCGGCACCTTTGCCTTTGCATCAGGCTCCTGGGAGAATTTGAAACAGCCGCCCTCCGACTCTGAGGGTGCAATTGATATACCTGTATTGCATCCCATCCCCGCCATCGCCGATCAAGCCACCGCCATGTGGGGCCTCGGCAAAGGCGTGGGCGATACGCTGGACTACCAAGACAGCTCCGGAAACACCTTCCAGGTGAAAATCGTCGGCCTGCTGGCGGGTTCCATCCTTCAGGGAAAGATGATCATCACCGAAAAAGACTACCTCTCCAAGTACCCCGATGCCGCCGGCTACCGCTTCTTTTTGGTCGATTCCAAGCCTGAGCAGTCAGCCGAAATCGCCGCCCATCTCACCCGCCAGCTTGAGCAGCGTGGCCTCGCCTTGGAGCCCACGCGCCAGCGGCTGGAGCTGTTCCTCAGCGTGCAAAACACCTACATCGGCATCTTCACCGTCCTCGGCGGTCTCGGCGTTCTGCTGGGTACCGCTGGCATCGGCGTCCTCATCGCCCGCCATGTGCTGGAACGCCGCGGCGAGCTCGGCCTCATGCAGGCCCTCGGCTTCCGCGCCGGAGCACTGCGTAGCATGATCATGGGAGAGCACAGCCTCCTGCTCGTCCTCGGCCTCATTCTCGGCGTCGTCACCGCCTCACTCGCCGTGCTTCCTCAACTCATCGAACGCGGCGGCAGCCTGCCCCTCACCTTCCTCGTCGAGCTCATCGTCGCCGTCCTCGGCTTCGGCCTCATCATCTGCGCCATCGCCGTAGCCACCGCCGTGCGCGGCACCCTCACCGATTCCATCCGTCGCGAGTAAGATTCACACAGCCCCCAAGGAGAGGCACTTGCCAAGTGCCTCTGGTTCAGATCCCCTCCCACTTAACCATTGCCAATCGGCAGTTCTCAGAACAAACATCGAGCGTCCCTCATCCTGACTCTCCATGCTTTTCTGGACGCACATCTTCGACCTTCTGGCCAAACTCGCGGGCATGTCCCTCACCATGGCGATGTTCCTGCTCAGTGTGCCCAATCCACCGGCCAAGGGACATCCTCTTCTCTTTATCCTCTGCTTCCTCGCAGGGATCCTCATCTGGTGGTTTGCCCTGCGGCCCCTGTCCTCGTGGCTGCATGCACGGCTGCGGCTAGGTGCACCGCTTTCATGGGCGCAGGCACGGCGGGCATCCATGCTGTTTTCACCCGTGCGCGATATGCTGCACTGGCATCCCATGTGGGAGGTGCGCCAGTTGCCGGCACAAACACGTGTGGCCGCGATTGAAGAGTTCATGGACCAGTTGCAGGCCGCACACGAGGAAAAGGCTGCCCGCCTGCGGGCAGCCCCTGCGCTGAGTCACGCCTTCCGCTGGCTGCAATGGGTGGTGCTGGCTGTCGCGGTTGTGCTTACCTTTGCCAATCTTCCGCCAGCCTCCTGGGTCTCCGAGTTTCAAGCACACATCCTCGATGGAGCCTACCATCCAATTCTAACATTCCTCATCGTAGCACTGCCTGTGGCAGGTATCCTCCGCTGGCTGGAGCACGCCACTGCCCCGAGCAATGTCACGGTCGTCAGCAATCCGCTCTCAGCCAATGAGACTGAGACACCACTGGCTGCGATGTCTCCTAATCCATCAACCACGATCAATCCTCCCGTGGAGAAAGTGCAACTCGATCCCAACGATCACTCACGCTTCGCGCCGCCCGATTCGCGGAGGCCAAATGGGTAATAAGGACGCTGCATTCCGCTGCTTCACAGGCACCTCTCATCGCGGGTGCAGCATTATGGTCACACCGAAACACACCTCCGCAGAATCCGAAATCCTTTCCGTGTATTCTGTGTGTTCCGTGGTTGATCAAATCCGCCCCCTCAGCGTCCCCTGCACAGCATTGCCAAAATCTGCCCATCCCTGCACGAAGAGCCGTGCGCCACACCTTGCACTCTGCGCCGCGCACGCTCCTATATAAGCAGTGAACCCCGCGCTCAACGACCCCGACTCTCCCTTCGATCTCGCCCTCCGCCCGGCGGATTTCTCCGAGTTCCACGGCCAGACCAAGGTCAAAGAACAGCTCCTCGTCATGGTCGAAGCCGCCAAGATGCGCGGCGAGTCTCTGGACCACGTCCTCCTCTGCGGCCCGCCCGGCCTGGGCAAGACCACCCTCGCCAATCTCATCGCCAACGCCATCGGCACCAAGCTCCACACCACCAGCGGCCCGCAGATCGATCGCGCGGGCGATCTCGCCGGCATCCTCACCAATCTTCAGGAACGCGACGTTCTCTTCATCGACGAAATCCACCGCCTGCATCCCAGCATCGAGGAATACTTGTACCCCGCCATCGAAGACTACCGCCTCGACATCATCATCGATCAAGGCCCCAAGGCGCGCACCATCCGCATCGATCTCCCGCCCTTCACCCTCGTTGGTGCCACCACCCGCGCCGGCATGCTCACCGCGCCGATGCGCTCCCGCTTTGGCATTCCCAACCGTCTCGACTACTACACCGCCGAGGAGATCCAGCACATCCTCATCCGCTCCGCACGTTTGATGAACGTCGCCATCGAGCCCGAAGGCGCGCATGAGATCGCCCGCCGCTCCCGTGGCACGCCGCGTATCGCCAATCACCTCCTCCGCTGGGTCCGCGATTTCGCCCAGGTCAAAGCTCAAAACATCGTCACCGAAGACGTCGCCCGCCAGGCCCTCACCATGCGCGACATCGACGAATCCGGTCTCGACGAAATGGACACCCGCATCCTCGAAGCCATCATCGGCAAGTTCGACGGCGGCCCCGTTGGCATGGGCAGCGTCGCCGTCGCTGTCGGTGAAGACACCAGCACCCTCGAAGACGTGCACGAGCCCTACCTCGTCATGCAAGGCTACCTCAAACGCACCCCCCGCGGCCGCGTCGCCATGCCCGCCGCCTACCGCAAACTCGGCCTCATGCCTCCGACCACCGGGCAGACGGAGTTGTTTTAAAGGCCTGTAAGTGGCCCGCCTTAGCACCCGGTCATCTATCATTCAGCATCCTTCCCCATGTGGCGCGAACTCACCACCCTCTGGCAGAGCATCTGCGACCCCGAGTACCTCCATCTGCTGCTGGAGCCCCTGCCCCTGTACGGGCTTGGGATCGGGCTGACGTTTCTGATCGTCTCCTTCATGTTCGGTGAGGCCAAGTGCCGCATGCTCGCACTGGCCATCATCGGCGTCTCCTGCGCTAGCGTCTGGCCTTACATCGATCTGCGCGACAAGGCCACCCCCCGCATCCTTGCCACCCGCTCTCCCGATTTCGCACCGCTGATTCAGGAGCAAACCCAACGGCGCAAGGATTGGGCATGGCCCTACTATGTGATGTCGCTTTGCAGCCTCGCCGCCCTCGCCGCATCGCGTTCTCCCAAAAGCCGGCTGCTGGTATTTTCCGTCGTCATCTTCGGCGCGCTGCTCTTCTGGTTCAGCATCTGGATGCACAAGAAGGAGTGCGAGGTCTACCACCGCAACATCGTGCGGTTCGTGCCTGTGCGGTGAGTGCTTGCTATTGCTTCGCTCCCGGATGCGTTTGTTGGCTTTTCATCAGCGGACTTTGAGCGTTCATTTGGAGCGGTATAGGCGTCGTTGGTGGCTGAGGTCGGACAGGCATTTGAAGCCGGTTTGTCTGGCGGATTATGTGCGGATCAAACGGCTGCAAGAGAATCTGACAATGAAGGAATTAGCTGGAAAGCTGGGAATTTCGCATGGTTCACTCAAGTATTGGGAATTGCACAAATGTCCGCCCGCTGGGCGCAATCGAAATGTGCTGGTTGAATACTTGGGATTCGATCCTGAGGGTCATTCAAGGAATGCTCAACATTAGACCTTGTAGCAAATCAGTGTTGGCTCTTTGTCATTGGTCTGGTGACTTGAATTTGCTGATATGGATAGGGAAATTCTTCTCCTTGCGGCTACTGTCTGGGCCGTTCCTCCTTCAAGAGGTAGGCGTTCCACCCTCGATATTCAAAAAGCCTCCTCAGACTGTGGTCATTCTAAGCTTTGCGCTCCCCCGGTCGCCAGATTCGAGACACTTCATAGGTCCAGATGCAAACGGCCATTGCAGCATGAGCCACCAAGCCACCCCCGTCGCGCCGATTGTCATTATTGTAGCAATGGCAATCGGGTTGCTTCCACCATTCACATCGGAACCGGCGCTGTAGGCTGAGTTTTGCACACTCCCCCCGCCTCGTCACGTGGCCCCTGTGCCCGCACTGAGCTCACATTGGCAAGTGCCACCCAGTCGATTTCACCATCGTTGACAGCAGGGTACGACAGGAAGATGTGTGTCATGTCCCACGGCACGATCTGCCAATTCAATTCGAATGGTCTTCCCTCAAAAATAAACGCGTAAGCCATGACTTCCGACTCCTTCCCTCAGCATTTCGATCATGAGACAACGCAGCGACTGGGGCATTTGTCTTGGCCTCAGTTTGCCTCGATCCTAAGGAATCTAAACCTGGATAAGGCCCAATTTTGCGTGACAGCTCCGCCTGCCTCCTGGGTGGAGACCCTCGCGGATCAACTGACATTGACAGCCAGGTGGCCCGAATTCTGGGGATATGTGGCCAGAGCTCATAATATCTACCCAAAGGAGAATCGCCGACCGGCCAGCCCGCCAAAGCACGAAGACCTGCCAGTCGTTGTTTTGCTCTCTGTGACCAGCGTTGAGACCGACGAGCTGTGGAATGCCTTTCTGGAGCCGGGGGCAGTGCCCATTCGTGAGGATCACGGTGGTATCACCTATCAGCACCTAGGTGTTCACAATGGCTGCCAGATCGTCCACTCAATCTGTGAAATGGGCGCTGGCGCTATCGGTGGCGCACAGCAGCGCACCCAGGATGCCATTGATCATTGGAAGTCACGGCTTTCAGCCGTCGTCGCGGTGGGCATTGCCTTTGGCTGTGATGAGATCAAGCAGCAAATTGGGGACGTCATCGTTGCCACCCAGGTTCAAGACTACGAACTAGGTCGAATGAATGCTAACGGCATCTTGACTCCGCGCGGAGACAAGGCCAGCACTTCCGACTTTCTCAGAAACCGTCTCCGTCATATTGACGCGGCCGAAAGGCGGCGCTCTCCGTCCTGGCCTAAGCTGCGCTTCGGCCTGCTGCTCTCGGGCCAGAAGCTGGTGGACAATCTCGACTACCGCGAAAGCCTCAAGTCCCTCTTTGCAGAAGCCCTGGGCGGTGAGATGGAGGCCGTCGGCTTGTATGTAAGCGCAGCGCGTGCAAAGATCGACTGGCTGGTGATCAAGGCCATCTGCGACTGGGGGCATGGTAAAGACCATCCCTACAAGGATGCTTGGCAGCAAACAGCGGCGCATAATGCAGCTCATGTGGCCAAGGCACTTTTCACAGCCGTGGACGGTTTCTCCCAGGTCAGCTGAGTCGCACGGGGAAAGGAAAAGTTAGGGCGCTCAACGTCAAGACGAGACAAGCGCCTCGTTTCTGGAAGACAGAGGATGCTTTGTATCCAAGAATATCCAAAAATTGCTTGAGCCATGCGCAAATGATGAAATTGGTGCAAGCTCTGCTGAGGGATATATCGATATGTCAATCCTAGAAGTATGCCTCAAATTACTACGATATCATCCGATAACGCCCGGAGAGCTGCATTCCCATCATAAGGGCGATGAGTCCGGAGACGGCCTCAGTCCGGAACTCGCCTGTGGTATGACCAAGATGACGCCCTTGTTTCCTTTGTCCCCCGGATATTCACGGCCCGGCGCTGCTTTCCCATCTCTACGCTTTGGCAGCCTTGTGACCACCGCAGTATTCCTTGGCATTTTCCACCCGAGTTCGTCAAGCCAGACACGGGCGCAGCAAGTCGTCGACCACGGTCCGCAGCCGGCACCTGCCGCCAAGTCTTCATCTGATCTGGTAGTTGAAGGCTTGCGTTTGGAACAGGGTTCGGCGGTGCCACGTGATCCTTGCCGCGCCCGCCAGCTTTTTCAGCAAGCAGCCAATTTGGGGCACGCTGATGGTATGGTCCGTCTGGGCCTTTCTCTAGCCAAGGGTGCCTGTGGCGATGTAGATCTCACAAATGCTGCGGCTTGGTTTCAGAAAGCTGCCGACCTAAGCAACGCCGAGGCCATGTGGCGCTTGGGGGAATGCCAGGAGTACGGCATTGGCCTGCCCAGAAACCTCGAAACGGCGCTGGCGTACTACCGAAAGTCCGCAGACTTGGAATGTGGCGATGGCATGTGGCACCTGGCGTGGTGTTATCAGGATGGTACAGGCACATCTAAAAATGCTGCCATGGCCGATCACTGGTTTCAAAAGTCCGCCAGCGTTTTCCAACAAGGCGCTGCTGAAGGAAATTTTCATGCCATGACGATGTTGGGCAAATGCTTTCAGTATGGAAAAGGCAGGCCTGTCGAACTGGAACAGGCCATGGCTTGGCACCTTAAAGCCGCTGAAGGTGGCGACAGCAGCGGCATGTGTCACCTGGGCCGCTGCTATGAGAATGGCGTCGGTGTACCTAAGTCCCCAACCAATGCAGTCAAATGGTACCGCAAGGCTGCTAGATTGAACGACCATGAAGGCCTGAAATGCTTGGGATTTTGTCTGCTCACAGGCGAGGGAGTGGAAAAGAATGAAAAAGAGGCGGCAGGATGCTTCCTCAAGGCCTCAGTGCTGGGCAATGGTGGGGCAATGTTCATACTAGGACTTTTTTATTCCGAAGGCATCGGTGTTTCCAAAGATCTCAGGAAGGCATTTGAATGGTATCAAAAAGCAGCTGAGGCTGGCAATACCGATGGCATGTGGGAACTGGCCGTTTGTTATTCCAAAGGAATTGGAGTTGCCTGGGACCTTGCGAAGGTCGCAGAATGGCAGCAAAAGATGGTGGAGAAAGAAGGTGCCTCCGCGATGGTTCGGATTGCAACGGAGGGATATGAAGGAAAGGCTGCTTTCAGAGTCAATCCCGACCTGGCCTTTCTGTGGGCTCGCAAGGCGGCGGAAGCCAGCAACACCGAAGGTATGACGGCCCTGGCTCGGATGCTTGAGAAAGGCGAAGGAACAGGGAATGCCCCCCGGCGAACGGCCTTGGAATGGTATCGCAAAGCTGCGGAGGCGGGAAACACCGAGGGCATGTGGAAGCTGGGTTGGCATTATGCACGAGGCGGTTGGATCACCAAGGACCCAGCCAAAGCTTTTGATTGGTACCGTAAAGCCGCCGAGGGAGGAAACACCGAGGGCATGTGGTGGCTGGCCATTTGTTACACCAAAGGCATCGGAGTTGCCAAGGATTCTGCAAAGGCCGCCGAATGGCATCAACGGATGATCGAGAAAGACGGAACTCCGGCCATGATCCGTATCGGAAATGGATTTAACGGAGAAGATCTGGGGGTCGATTCCAACCAGGCCTTCGAGTGGTATCGTAAAGCTGCGGAGGCCGGCAATACGAATGGCATGTGGCAGCTGGCTGTTGGTTGTGACTTGGGCAAGGGTGTAGCACGGGCCCCTGCTAAGGCTGCCGAATGGCAGCAAAGAATGATCGAGAAAGACGGAGGCCCGGCCATGACTCGGATTGCAAAGGAATATGAACCGTGGGGGGATTTGGGGCCTGATTCCACTAGAGTATTCGAGTGGTATCGCAAAGCCGCTGAGGCAGGAAACACCGAGGGCATGCGGTGGTTGGCTGGACACTATGAAAACAGCAATGGAACTTCCAAGGACCCTGGCCAAGCCTTCAATTGGTACCGCAAAGCCGCCGAGGCGGGGGACACCGAGGGTATGTGGGAGCTGGCTGCTTGTTACACCAAAGGCATCGGAGTTGCCAAGGATTCTGCAAAGGCCGCCGAATGGCATCAACGGATGATCGAGAAAGACGGAGCCGAGGCCATGATTCGGATTGCGGAGGGGTATGGCGTGTTTGGTAATCTGGGGCCGGATGCCGTCAAAGAATTCGAGTGGTATCGCAAAGCCGCAGAATCTGGAAACACAGAAGGCATATGGGAACTGGCCGGACGCTATCAACGCGGCGAAGGTACCAGTAAAGACCCTGTCAGGGCCTTCGAATGGTATCGCAAAGCCGCGATAACGGGCCACAGCAGCAGCATGTTGCACCTCGCCGCATGTTACGCTGAAGGCGTGGGCATTGCACGGGACCCTGCAAAGGCGGCCGAGTGGCGCCAAAAACTGATGGAGGCGGACGGCACTTCCGCCATGGTTGAATTGGCAAAAGAATACGCAAAGGGAGAAAGCCTTCAGAAGCCTGATGCTGGCAAGGCATTTGAATGGTATCAAAAAGCCGCCGAGGCTGGACATGACGACGGTGTGTGGCGACTGATAGTCTGCTATGCAAAAGGCATCGGCGTCGCCAAGAATCCAGGGAAAGTCGAGGAATGGCAGCAAAAAATGGTCGAGAAAGGAGGAACCCCGGCCATGATCAAAATCGCCTCGGGGTATGGCGAAAATGGAGACTTTGGGCATGATGCCGCAAAAGAGTTCGAGTGGGATCAGAAAGCTGCTCAGGCTGGCAATGCTACGGGGATGTTTCGGCTGGCTTTGGACTATCTAAACGGTAACGGCGTCAGCAAAAATCCAAAGAAAATATTTGAGTGGAACCAAAAGGCCGCAGAGTCTGGAGACAGCGGAGGCATGAATAACTTCGGATGGTGTTACGGGGAGGGGGTTGGCACACCCGAGGATGGCCGACAGGCGGTCGAATGGTACCGCAAGGCCGCTGGTCGGAACGAGGTCACGGGCATGCGCAACCTTGGGTTGCATTTGCAAGGTGGCTTTGGGGTGGACAAAAACGAACAGGAAGGTGCCGTTTGGCTGATGGAGGCTGCTTATCGTAGGGATAAATATGCGATCTATCGTCTGGGGCTTTGTCATGAGAACGGCACCGGGGTAACCAAAAATCTGGACCTAGCCTACTTTTGGTATTCCAGAGGCGCTTTACTCGCAGACAAGAATTGTCTGTTGCGCAAGGGCATCTTCCATGAAAAGGGCATGGGTACCGTTCAAGACATCGCCAAAGCTCTGGAGTGCTATGAAAAAGCGTTGGAAGAGGAGAATTCCGATACCTGGGGGCGGCTTGCCGACTTGGGGAATCCGCACGCAGGCCTGCTTGATTATGCACGAAGCACCGCCTTTTGGTTTTCAACCCTAGATTCGAAGACTAGCGATACTAGCAAGGCTAGGGAAAGCTACTGGCGCCGCACTCGCGAACAGCTGATACGCTACTCTCAAGCCCTCTTCCACCGCCCGCCCGTCACCACGGTGGCATGGCCTCCTCCCTAGCCACTTTCACGTTTTCCCGCCGTCTCCGCATGTCCGTTCCCACCTTCTTTGACGACGCTACCCGTTCCCGGCTGCATGATCAGAATTGGGCGCAGCTTTCCCGCCTTATCAGGGAGCTCGGCCTGGACCATACTCAGTTCAGTTCCGCGGACACTCCTGCGGGTTGGGTTGAAACCTTGGAGAAGCAGATCCGGTTGAATGAAAGATGGTCGGATTTCTGGCTGGCGGCGAAAAAGCTCTATCGCATTCGTCCCCCACATCCCTCAGGCAGGGCCTATGCCAGGATGGCAGATTCGCCGGTCTCGGTTGTCAGGTCCGAGTGGCAGCGCCGGCTCAACCGGCTGTGGATGCGAGGCGAAATCAAGGAAGTGATCCAGCAGCACAATGACATCCTCCGCCGCTATCTTCAGGACAAGGTTGCCGACAGCAAATATGTTCCCCTGGGTGCCAACGAGCTTGGGAAACACCGTGCGGTCAAACCGCATCCCTATTCCCGCGGCATCTTTCCCACGCTGGTGCAGACGGATGGATTCGGCACGGAGTCCAGCTCCCTGAAGATCCAAAACGTCGCTCATTTTCTCGCACGCGCCAAACAGCCGGTGGCCATTTTAGGCGACCCTGGCGGCGGCAAGTCGCTGACCCTGGCCCAGACCGCACTAGATATCATCGAAGCGGGGGGCCGTTGCAGTGTTGCGGTGCACGTGGAACTTGGCGGCTTCCATGTCAAATCCGGGAAAATTGACTGGTGGAACGATGTGCTGGACTACGTCACGGCCGAGCTGAACTCGGAGAAAATTAGGTCCCCGCTGTGCGAATACCTGCTGCAGCTTGAGCAGTGGGGCTGTCTGGTGTGGATTTTCGACGCCATGGACGAAATGAGCCGCGACCGGTATGACGACCATACGAGGGCACTCAACGACTTTGCCCAGGAGACGGTTCGTCGTCACAATCGCTGCTTGTTTTCCTGCCGCCTTACTGACTTTCACACGGTGTTCCGACACCAGCGCCTTCAGCTTCGCCCGTTCAACGTGGCTCAAATTCAAACTTTCATCGAGCTGAACATGAGGGAGATGCTCCCGTTGACCATTGAGGGAGTCAGGTATGCGGACGCCGCCGCGCTGGCTAGATGGATTGCTACGGCGGAGGTCTCCAACAAGCTTGGGGAAGCCGTGGGTAATCCCTTTGTCCTCAAGCTGCTCTGCTCCAGCCTCAGCCATGGCGACGGTGCACCGGAGTCCCGGGTCGCCCTTCTGCACAAGTATCTCGAAAACGAAGTCGACCGTGAGTGGAACAAACATCACGCTGGCAAGGATGATCCGCCGCCGGATAAGCACCGGCTGTTTCTGGATCTGGGCAGGATCGCCTACCAGATCGCAAACAAGAACCGCGGCTGTATCATTCCAGAATCGGAATTGCACGATGGCACGACTGAAGGAACTGCCGATATGCGTCGGGTCATCGAGGAAGGTTCCAAAGCGGGCATCCTGCTGGCACGTACCAACCATGAAGTACGCTCCGTCGGCTTCCTGCATCACCGCTTCGACGAGTTTTTTGCCGCTTGGCACCTGTTGCATTGTCCGGACATCGAGATCGACTGGAGCAAGAAGCTCGACTCCGCGCGCTGGCTGGAAACCATGCAGAACCTCATCCTTCTTGGCACCTCGGACGCGCGCGTGGTCTCCGCGCTCGCCCAGTCCCTCGCCAGCCTGCTTGAAATCAAAGAAACGGAACTTGCCAGCCGAACCTCAGGTGCCGATGCCCCGCCTGTTCTGACTTTCGAAGAGGAACGGCTGATGATGATGCGAATCGAAGTGGCCTCCCGTGTGGTCGCTCAGGCGCGCGAAGTCATCGAGCCGGTCAGAGCGGATCTGCTCCCGGTGGTTTACAGGGCACATCGCTTCCTGCTCACTCATGGCAAGTTTTCGGCGGCGGCCATGCTCCATGTTTTACAGTTCCTCCCGCCACGTCCGGAAGAGGACCCTGCGCTCATCTCCAGGACCCTTGCCACCGCCTCTGACTGGACAAGGAACAAATTCTTCGAGATGACAGTGAACAATCCCAACGTGCGCCGTCATAGCAGTGACGCGGACAAAAACATCATCTGCATCGCTTTGGCCAGGGGCACCTACCGGGTGGACCGCATGAAAGCGGCCGCCGCACTGGACAAGCACTACGACGAGGAGAACCACGCCGCCTTGAAAGCCTCCTTTGGGTTCTGGATGCTCGACATTGGCCTCTTCTGCCTGCTTATTGTTGCGATGATCTGGGCAGGGCCCCTGTTTCCCACCCTCTGGTGGTGGGGGCCGGATTGGTGGACGCCTGTTTATGAGATGCCTCAACGCCTCCTCTATCTGCCTTGGTTTTGCTGGGTGGGCCTCTCGGGCACCGCGTCCATGCTTATCTTGTTTTGCTGTGGAGACCGGTCGGTGCCTAACTGCTGGAGCAAGGCCGCACTCAAAGGGTGTCAGCACGCCCAGTTCGCTCTCGGGGTTGTGCTTTGCGCCCTTGTTGCCTTGTCCCTGTTTGAGTTCACCATCCTTAGCCTTGTCGTCTGGGGGCTTTTATGCCTTTTGTTGCGCAGTTCTCTGCGTCTCTGGGGCTGGGCCACCGTTCTCACCCGGTATGTCTCCGTGGGCGCTTTCTGCATCTGGATGGCACCGCGCAAAAATGCCGAAAAGTATCAGTTCGGCAATTACCGCAAAATGATTCGGACAAACTTGCTAGACCCTGGGGTCAATTCCGTCTGGCAGACATTGCTTAGTTTAGGCGCCTTCTTTCTACTCGCATTGCTGGCACCGGTGTATCCTGTTGTTTTTCGCAGGCGGCAGTTTGTTTCGGCAGCTGTGGATGGGTGGCTTGCCTCCGCATGGCACTGGCTCAGAAGCCTGGACTTCGGTAAGAACCAATGGAAGTTTCCCGATTGGCTTTCCTCAGGGGTTAACCGCCTCGGAAACGGGCTCAGCGAAATGGGCACCCGCATCGGAAACTACTGGAATTCGCTGATGAGTGCGAAAAGCCATGCCTGTCAGATCATCGCGGACTTCATGCGTGACTGGCTTGGCATCGCCATTGAAAAAAAATGGATCGAGCTGCTCATCTACTTCGCCTTCATTTGCTTCCTAAATTTTTCGGATATTTTGCGCCTCGCCGGTCGGGCCTTCGGGAAGGCTCCTCCGGATGACCAAAGCAGAGAGTCGCCCCCTCCTCGCAAACGCCGGTGGCTGAGCTGGCTGTTGGCAGCACTGGCCCTGGGTTCGGTGGCCTTCCTCTCATCTGACCTCCAGCCCTTGTTGCCTCAGCTCGGCCTCCTCAGCATTTCCATCGCATCTGTTGTCTTGCTTTTTTCCGTGATGTCCTTGGCAAATTCAGGGTTCTCTGGTGGCGGATCGCTTTCGACCTCCGCCCGCTCCGCCAAACAAGGCTCGCAGGTGCCTCCCCCAAAAATTCCGCGCCTCACATTCCAGGAGAGGTTCAGCGATTTTTGGCATCAGTATGGGGCCCCGGCGCTTGTAACTCTCCTCACAGCAGCGGTCGCGGCGTTTTTTTATTTTGCGGAGATCTCCCTGCCAGACATGACCTCCGGCTGGACCGGCCTCAAATGCCTCGGCGTCGCGGTCCTCTTCTGGGCTGGCCACACCCTGGGAAAAGCCAACCAAAAAATTCTCACCATCAAAGGCGCTGGCTATGTCGTCGAAGCCCTCAGGCTGCCGGCAGCTCTTTTCATGCTGCTTGCGTTGGTTTGCTGGCTGATGGCAGCTTTGTCGCACATCGCAAATTCCAGCACTGTCACAAACCCTCATTTCAGACCCGTGATCGTTGCGTTGGTCAGTCTTTTTGGGGGGGGGACAGTCGTTCTGGTGATCATTCTGTTTCTTTGGTACTGGGCCAGGCGCCTGCTTGCCGCTCTTCAGACTCGGAGGCAGAAAGCCAATCAAATGCCCAAAGATCGTTGGATTGAGATGTGGAAAAACGCAGGCCCAAAGAAGCAGATGTGTCTTCTTCAATCTGGTCAGGATGATATCTCACAAAGCAGCAGGCCCATCTCCTCCGGTGAGTATGCCGATGTTCTTCATTCACTCATCGGCGCTCACAAAAACGACAAAGTGCGCTCACTTCTGGAGGAGACCCTGCTCAAGATTGCCGGTGAAATCCGGCTCCAGGAACAAGACCAGGCGGAAGCCCCCACAGGTGCATCAATTCCGCTCTAGACAGCCAAACGCTTTCACTACATCAAAAACAGCTGGGATGCATCGCAGCCACCATTTTGGTGTCAGCAAACCCAGCGCCTTCTTCATACACCGGGTTCCCCAGCAGCATTCCCCTGCCATACCGCCTTGTCTCGCAAGCGCACCTCCAGCGCTTCGCCCACGCCAGATGTTCAGACCCGCTTTCACCTGTGCACGGCAAGCCTTCAATCACCACAACCACTCGTTAACTGGAATTAATTGGATGCGTTTGTTGGCTTTTCATCAGCGGCGCTTAAGCGTTCATTTAGAGCGATATAAGCGGCGTTGGTGGCTCCGGTCGGATAAACATTTGAGTCCAAGTTGCCTTGCGGATTATGTGCGGGGAAAACGGCTGAAAGAGAATCTCACGATGAAGGAATTATATCACGATGGATTGAAAACGGGTCTGTTTTTCACCCAGATTACGTCACAGAGACAGCCGCATCTTTTCGACGCCTGGTGATCTAAGAACGCCAGACCCAGCGGAGCGCTGAGGGACCAGGATGGTCCCTCTCCGCCAGAGCTTCGCCTCCACGCATGCCTTGGAGGAGGGGGGATCGTCCCGATCCCTCCCCCCCGCGATCACCCATCACTCCGCTCCGACCCCAAACCTCCCAGCACCCGAGATGAAATAAGACCTGTTTTCAATTGTGCATGGTATTAGGCTGCCTACTGGGGATTCCACATGGCACGCTGAAATATTGGGAATTGCATAAATCTACCCCCACAGGCCGCAATCGAAAGACTCTTGTGGAGTACTTGGGGTTTGATCCAGAAGGGCGGTCTTGATCGGGGAACATTAGACCCTTGAAATAGATGGTGTTGGCTTTTGTCACTTCCCTGAAGAAATCGATTTGCTGCTGTTTGGGGGAAGGCTTTCCGCTAGCGGCTACTTCGTGGGCCGCTACCCCTTCTATCGGGAGCTGTCCCGCAACGCCCTCGGACTTTCCCCGCTTCGGTCAGCAGGTTTTCGAACAGCCCCCCTGCTGGCGCATTCAGATGCCTGGCTGCAAACCGTCTTCCTCCCTCCCTCGCCATCCAGGTCATCCAAGTGTTCATGCCTCCTATCACCACCACCGCCCCACCTGACATCGCTAGGCGATTCCTTCGCCGCTGTCACTGAGCCGCTGCCGGATGATCTTCGCAACTGCCTCCCCCTCCTCCACGAGGCTTTGCTTGCTCCTCCACAGCAGCTCATTTTACTGCCTCCGGGTAAAAAAGACGATCACCATCTCGGCCTTGATGGCCGATATGATTGATCGCCAAAGTCTCTTTGGCCTGTCTAACGGCTGGTGGGGAACTCCGGCACCGACCTGACGCCTATTACCCCTCGCACACTTTGCCGAGCAATTCTTCGGCGAGCACTTCTTCATCATAGGCAATCCCGTGTCGTTGCATTTCAACCGACAGTTGGGGGCACCAAGGTGAGGGGCCGGGATTATCGCCAAGTTCGCGGCCTGGGTAGCGCCCTGCGGCCAAATACGCTGCGGCGTCGAAGTCCCACGGGACGGCTCCGAGTTCTTCTATTACGCGTCGGGCGATGGCGATACCACGCCAGTCGAAGTCTCCGTGATAATGCAGTCGGGAGCCGCCGGATCTCAAATGCCTTAGCAGCAATCGAACTGCCGTGGTTGGCTCGCCATTCACACAGATCAGCGGCGGGCATCGATGTCGAAAGCGATTTGCTGCCATGCTGACAACTGTCGGATTTTCGCAGACATAAACCTCAGGTGGGCATCGGACCGACTCCCACTCGGTAGACCAAATCAGACGAGTGGTGAGGTGCAGCGGATGGTTTTCTGCCGCTGCCAAAGACGAAAGGCGGCAGAGAGGTTCTTCACCAGGGAGGTTGAGGTTAAATGCCAGCACGGGCGCGCTGAGTTCATCACAGATCACCCCAAAACTTCCCCAAAGCTCTCGTCGTGACTCAGATCTGGACGGCAAGGGCTGTTTGAGTCGAAGCCCTAGGCATCTAAGAACCAGCGTGGACAATGGCGTCGCCACATCCAGCGCATGGCTGCCGCCGCAGTGTTCAGCGGCAACACTGGCAAGAGACTGTTCCACTGGGAACGGCAAAACCCGGAGGAGTTTAGCCGCTGTCTCCACCCAGTATTGAGCCTGGCTTGTATCCCCGTCAGCATACCGCCTGAGAACACCATCACGTTTTAAGGACAGCAGCCAATCCTCCCATTGGTCAAACGGCGCTGCCGCAAGAGAGCTCGTTATCTGCGGCCAGAAGTCTTGCCAGGCTTGTTTGTTTGCCCTGGCAGCAAGATGCTTTTCTGAGACCGGACCATGAAGCAGTTCAAGAATCGCCTGCCAGTCACGCTCCAGACCGCCATTTACCAACGCGTCTGCAACTCTGCCCAGGTCATACCGCAACGTGCTACCGCCGCGTTGTAAAGGCACGCGCAGGAGCCTTGCATAAAGGAGCCGCTCATCTTGCGTTGGCTGTCTTAGTGTCACAGCCGACGGAAACGGTCGCCCTTGATCCCGGTAATTCAGCATTGCATCGATGAAGCGTCGCCACCCAGGTTGATCGAAGATATTGCGAAGCTGTTGTTGCTGAGTCATGCGGAAGCGAGGGAACGAAGCTCTGGAGTGTCTGGAACAGGCGCGCGCCGACAGGTTGCACCATTCCAAACCCACCGAGTCGCGGCCACAGCATCGGCATTTGCAACGAGCTGGTAAATCGCAATTCCTGACACCGTGGCATGTGTCCCCCACTCGCGTTCGCTGGTCATGACCAAGTCAAGATCAAAAGCTTCAAGCAGTCCCATGAGTTGGGCACGCGTCGGAGAATCAAGGCCTACAAATGCCTCGTCCAAAAGTATGAAGCGTGGCGCATGTTTGGCGGCAGTTTGATAATGCGACGAAGCAGCGGCCATCTTTGGAATCGTTATGAGCAGCGCCTTTTCGCCGCCGGAGCCGGTGCCATACTTTTGTTTTGTCAGCCGGTCCCATTTGCTTTTGTCGTTTTGGCGGCGCATAGCATAAAACTGATGCCATTTCCGGTAGTCTAGCGCGAGCTGCAACTGCTCCGCTGCCGTGGCTTTTGGATTGGCAATCCTCTGATCCTGAATCAGTTGATGCAGGAAATCCCCGACGGTTTGACGTTCAATCGGTGTCCAGATAGCGTGATCTCCCAGAAGCAGTTTGCGAACTGCCGGGAGACCTTGTGGCAAGTCTTCGGTTTTCGGATCCCAAACCAGTTTCATAGAGAGCCCTAGAGTCGTGGCACACCGCGTCATCTCTTCATTCATCTGCTCAGTTCGAATTGCCGCTCCTTCAATAAGCGCCCGGAGCCGCATGGACACCTCGGCCACAAGGTGGTGGTCGATGATCTCTCGCTCCCTTTCGCCGAGGAGCCGCTCGCGGATTTCGCACTCGTTATCCACAGCTGCAAGACATCCTGCCGGCTTGTGCATTATGCCGTGGTACCGGCACTCTACGACTTTAAGGCCCTGGCTGATCGTCTGATCTATCACATCACAAATGCCCCCAATGCTGGTGCGAAGAATATTAATGTGTTCGTCCAGCTGATTCAACCGCCTGGTCCACGCCTCGTCGCTCACATTCATTTCTGGAAGATCCTTGTCGATACGACGGGCTATAGCCACGGCACGCGTGGCCGCCCACGCATCGGTTTCAACATCAACCAAGCTCTCATGCGCTTCAGGAAACAGGCCGTGAAGAGCAGGAACTCGAAGCATCGCTATTGCGCGCTCACGGAGGCTCTCCGCGTCAGTGACGTTGTTCTTTGCTGGTTCGAGCTGTGCTTTATGCGTCGCATGCTCGATCTTGGCTTTATTTAAAGTTTCTTCGGCAGCCTTCAAATGAGACTTTGCTGCCGATTTTGACTCTTCGGCATTTCGCAATTGCCTTTGATAATCAATGACCGACGCACCTGAGTTTGCGAGCAATGTCTCATAGGCCTGTTTCGCCTGAAGCTCCAATACTCGCGCAGATTCCAGTTCGCACAGGCGCAATTCATGGTCCTCCGCATTCACCCTCTCTCTCCCTTGTGCGGCTGTCAGATGCTGTAAAGCGCTGATCCATGCCTGCAGGCATCCCCAAGCTTCAGTGATTACCCGATCATAGGTCGTCCAGGCGGCGCGCAATTCAGGCAGTCTGTGCAAATTCTCCGTATAACCGAGATTCATTGTGTCTCGGTTCAGCTTGGTCACCGCCTCGTCCAGTTGTTGTCTGGTCTTCTCGGTTTTTTCGATGGCGAGTGCGTGGTCATTATCTGCTTTCGTCTGCTTGATGCGTGCATCAGTTCGA
The DNA here is from genome assembly GCF_057652315.1 of Prosthecobacter sp. Pr1. Classification (NCBI taxonomy): domain Bacteria; kingdom Pseudomonadati; phylum Verrucomicrobiota; class Verrucomicrobiia; order Verrucomicrobiales; family Verrucomicrobiaceae; genus Prosthecobacter; species Prosthecobacter sp. Pr1. The sequence continues at coordinate 106,662 of NZ_JBYFBS010000009.1, forward strand.
AGTGTCAAACTTCCGAAGATGTCCTCATCGCCAGGTGCAGATTTTGACTCCTCCCCTGCTTCTTGCTCACGCACGTCCAACGTTCGATGCTCCTGAGTGAGGAGCTGCTCTTGGCTCTGCAGACCGTTGAGTTGCCCTTCGACCTCAGTCAACCGCCGAATCCGTGCAAGCTCTCGGCTTGTTGCTCCGAGATACTGTGACGCTTCTTTGGAGCTCCGGCCATAGACCGGGCCAAGCTGCCAGCGCCCATCAAGCGTCACCCAATGGGATGAATGATGCTCTCCAGCGCCAATACCATTCAGCACATGCGTGAGAGTCTCCGGGGTGATGTCGCATTCGGGTGAGAGATCTGGAACAAGCCATGTGGCCAGCGTCGATGCAGATGGCGTTGGTTGCTGGGCGAGGAGAAAACTGTCGCAAGGCATTTCGCCAACCAGCTTGCCCTCAGGCGTGATCCAGGCATCCAAAATTCCCGATGCCTCCAATGCTGCTTCGAGACCTGCGCGTTGTGCGTCACTTAATGAAGGATGAAACTCGCAAATCTGCCACAATGGAGCTCCACGACGTCCCCGCCGTGAGGCGGCATCACGAATTGCCGGAACGGGCGGTGGAGGAGCTTCATGAGCAAGTTCGGTGCGCAAGAGCTCAAGGCGTTCTTTTTCATGCAGAAGTTGGTCTAGCGCATGGTTGCATTGAGTTCTTGCCTGACTGCGAGAAGCAGCCTCAGATTCTCCAGCCTTCGTGACAATGGTCGCTAGTATCCGATGAGTGCTGTCGGCAGTTTCCAGCCAATCGTCCATTGACTGGGATAATTCCGAAAAAGCAGGCAGTCTAAGCCAGCGCAGTCGCTGATGCCATTTGGTGTATTCTTCAGCGAGACTTTTCAGAGAGGCTTCTGCCGCAAGATGGTGTCGGTCTGCGTCTGCACGGTGAGAGTTGACCACATCTGCAGCACGATCCTCATCCGCTTGCGCCTTCCCAACAGAAGCACGTGCATCGTCGACGAGCTTGAGCAATTGATCCACCTGATCAAGACGATGCAAATGGTCCTTTGCCAGCCGCTGATGTTCCAATTTCAATTTGCCAACAGCGGTAGAATCCTGCGGCCATGGCATTAATGATTGATGTTCGGTGTGAAATCCGGCTAGCTGTGACTGCTCCGCAGCCTTATTCCATATTATATCACGGTCATTCAGCCGCGCGTCGTGTTCCTTCTGCTGAGAGGCAACGTCTGATGCGGCTTTGGCGAGCTTGTCTTCTGCAGCCTCTGCATGCTGGCGCGCTGAGGAATAGTGCCCCTGAGCTTTGCTGGCTGCAAGTTCGGCATCGTCAAGCAACCTCGCCTTATCTGCATCTTCACTGTCTTTCAGGGTCTGCAGATGAATCTCTGTCCTCGTAAAGGCGTCTCCCGCCTGAGTGAGCTCACCTTCAGCACGGGCTTCTTTCTCAGCGGCTTCACCGATATCACGCTGGATGGCTGTTACTTTGCGTGATGCATCTTCATATTTTGAGTGCGTGGCTCTCACCTCTCCTGCAAGACGATGGATGGCGGCCTGGAGATAAGTTTGGTAGAAAGCACGAAACGCTGTTAGAGACTTGGAGAGATCACTTAGAGCATGAAATTCGGCTCGCAGTTCATCCAGCCGCTTGAAAGCATCAGCCACATCCTGAACAACGTTATCCGCGAGTGGAGGCAGTGCATCCGAAAGAGCATCGAATATCGGCTGAGCCTCCAGCTTTTTGTTTAACTGAGGCGAGCGTAGCTGGATCAGCAGCTCTATCAGCGACTCGTATCTTTCTCGCCCCAAAGAGAACAGACGCCGGTCAATCTCTGCACGGTATTCACGAGGACCGGAATATAGGCACCCTGCACCAAGAACTTCTGTGAGCCGATCCTTGCTCAATGGGTGGGCATTTTCCACTAATTGAAAGCCGGCCCCAACGCGTTGTTCAGTGACAAAAAACCAGCGATTACTGTCTCCTCCATGCACGGCTCGAAGCCCAATGCCCAATGTCACATAGTGCTCAACACCTGCCTCGTCACGTCTGCCAAACTCAATCCATGTGTAGCCTGTGCGCTCACGGTACTGATCCATGAGCAGATGCCAGTCTATTCGGCGCGCGGGATCTCGATCAGGCTCGACGTAACGGGCTTCAATTCGTCCATCAAGAAGGAACGGCAGTTGAAGGGCCAGGACACGAGATTTGCCAGTTCCGTTGTTGCCACGGACCAGCAGCCGTCCCTTCTCAAACCAGAACTCCTGCTGTTCATATTTAAAGAGATTGATCAAGCCGCTTCGGAGCGCTTGAAATCGGGATGTGAGTGGAACAGGCAGCATGATTCAAGAATTGTCGGCGGCTTCGGTTTGAGTGCTGGTATTCAGTTTATGGCGGTACCGGTGGATGGCTGGCATGACGAGCAACTCGCTCCGAATGTGACGCACAAGGTCGAGGCTCTCAAGGCGGCGGATGACATCCCTGGCCAGGGCCTTTTGCGCACCTTCTGCCAAAGTCTCTTTCCGCCAGTAACCACGAAATGCCTCAGCCTGCTGGGCCAAAAATTCTTCAACCAGCGTGACAGTGACAGTGCCGCCTGGGTCGTTTTGACGTAACGATCCAAGATGTTCGGCCGTGAGCAGTGTCGCATGGCCCAGAGTTCCCTCCTCCGGCATGCCTATGTCGGTGCAGTCACCCGTGGGATCGGCAAGCGCAATGCCGCCCTCGCGATCTTCTTTTTCAAGGCCTGTGGCCTCCACCAGCCTGCGTAGAATAAAAGGCCGCTGACTACGCAGATAGTCGAGAGCCTCAGGCGTTAAATCTGCCGCATTGGCATACAGCACTGGATCATCCAGGAGCCTGCGATGAAGGTAGTGAGCGATGCGTTGGTTGCGCTGCTCTCCTTCGTCAAGAGCGGGCTCAGCAACTAACGCTTCAAGTCTGAGCCTCCAGCTATGTTCTTGGATGGCTGCCGGAGGACGGCGGGTCACAAGCAGCCTGTATATGATGAGATGATTGACATCATACAGGACGTTGTGACTTCGGTCCCGCTCAAACTGGCTGTCGTCGCCATCAACATGCCTGAGTGCATGGAGTTCCGTGAGCAGCCTGAGTGCGTTCACCAGATCACGTCGTGACTCCGCCGCATCCAGATCAAACGTGAGAACGCTGAATGCTGGCTCTTCCCACCACATGTTTACGATGGTGGCGGCTAATTTGTCTAATGTGGTCTGACGCTCGCTACGGACGAGAGCGGCCAGTGCTAGGCACATCAAAATGTAGGCGCGACGCGAGAACGGCACTCCCTCCTTTTTGGGCACCCACGCAGGATGAGTAGGATCCGTGACCCTGGCGGGCACTTTGTAAAGCCGTGCACATTCTGCTGTCACCTCCAACGCCCAGCCTGTGTTTTTAGCAAACCACTGACGCAACGCTTCTGCATGACGCCGAACCTTTGCAAACGCCTCCCCATGCTCCGGATGCTCCGCGATTAGCAGAGGTTGCCGAAGAAGCGACCGGAGAGCTTCCTGACGCTCTGTATCGGAGGAGCGTTGGTAATCGATGGCCTCCTGAAAAGCGGGACGATTCATGCAGCAGGTTCATCTGTGAGGCGCAGAGTGATGAGCAGGTCAGGACCGAACAGGACGCCTCCCGGCGTATTGAGCACTGCTCCTGCGGTTTGAGGCTGGGGCAATTCGATTTTGACACTCAAGCCTCCGTCAGCTGTATTAGCAGAGCCTCGGATCTCACCGTGTCCAATGACTGCATAAGCCTCTGCTATGGCATCCATCAAAACATCAAAGGCGGGGCCATCCAGCTCCGACAGCTCTGACAACACACAGGGGGTGCGGATGGCGATGGACTTGCGTGCCTCCTGAAGCAGCCGGCTCTCCTTCTCCGCTTGAGCACGCAATTCCTCCCTGGCCGCGCTGCGGTCTACAATGGCCGGAGGCTTTCCGCGCATGCCAGAACGTCCGCGCTGCCACTGAGTGATGGTTATGATGTAAGGAGGACATTTTTCCCACGATGGGCGCTCGCCCTCTTCGATGTGATCCCATGCCTGTAAGGTGCTCACATTCACACGGAGATGCCGACACGAGTTCAGTCCAAAGGCAACTCTCCACAGCCGGTGCAGATCATCCTCCTCCGGTGCCTCAGCAAACCAACGCGCCAGAGTCAAAAAGTCCGTGCCGCGGTCGGCGCGATTCGCCCGCAAAGCATGCATCCGTTGCACCCGCTCCAGCAATGCTGGAATGGCAGCCAGCGCCCTCGAGCGAAGGCTTTCTGCGTGAGCTTGATGGTCGTGGCTGCCAATAAACCATGCTCGCAGGCCTGCCCATCGATTTTGCCACAACAGCATAGCTCGCAGTCGCTGCTCATCCGTGGGTGAAAGGGCATCTTTAATCTCAGCATCGGCCGCTGCTTCGAGCGCGGGGGAGATGTTCAGGCTCTCCAATTTTTGCAGTGACCGGCTCACCCGGAATGTGGCATTCACCAACTCCTTCACAAAGCGATCAAGGTAGCCGAGAAGCTCCTCTTTGAGAGCCAAAAAGGACACTTCCTCAGCCTCCGGCCTGTCCAACTCACGCTGCAATCCACCAATAAACATTTGGGCGCGCGTGACCAATGTATCGAAGCGGGATGACAACTCCGTGAGCGTGCGTACGGCTTTTCCTGCGTCCAGTTCCTCGCCACCCATAAGAGCCAACAGTTCCTCAAGGGCTTCCGCAATGTCGTGCAGAGCTGACGCGGAAAGCTCTCCAGGCCGAACCAGCCCCTCATCAAAATCTGCCAGTGCGTGCTCTGCCAGATCTCCTGCGTGTGTGAGCTGATAAAGCAACTTGGGGCGCAAATATTCCTCTATTGTTCGCGCCGAAACAACATCCCGAGCTGCACTCAGATTTCCCCAGTCGCAGAGAGACGACAAACAACCGGTAACGGAGTCCTCGTCGTCGAGTCCTGCTTGTCGTTTTTCATCATCGCTTAGCCGTTCTAACACGTCCGCAGGGCGGAGTGCTATTTCAAACCTCTCTTTAGCTGCAACAAAAACACGGAGAACGATTCTGTACGCCCCCACTTTTTGTGCCGCAAGGTGGTGAAACACACGATGATTTACGTCCAAGCCGTCCACAGCCGTGGCGGCTTCAGGGGCTGGATTACGATGGATTAAGAGCTCTGGCACCTCAAAATATTTATTATTTAGAACCCGAAAATGCACAACCATTATTATGAAAGCCTTACCCATTGTTCTCCCAAGCATTTAAACCGCTATACGCGGCGCTGGTGGCTGCGGTATGACAGGCATTTGAAACCGACCTGCATTGCTGATCATGTGCGTGCCAAGCGACTGAAAGAGAATCTGACGATGAAGGAACTGGCCTGCCAGCTAGGGATTTCATAGGGCACGCTCAAATATTGGGAACTGCATAAGAACCCTCCATCTGAGCAGAATCGGAAACTGTTGTGGGAGTATTTGGGATATGACCAAGAGGTCAGCACGTAGCAGTTCAACGTTAGATGTTTTCGTTTTCCATGCGTTGGGTATTTTTCGCCCTTGGAGGTTGAGATATTCGGTGGGGAAAGCCTTCCCCTCGCGGCTACTGTGTGCACCGCTACCCCTTCGAGCGGGAGGTGTCCCGCAACGCCCTCAAGTTTCAGAGCTTGCCCAGGCTCCGGACAGCCTGCGTCTTCACGCAAGCCCGCCTCGCCCACCAGATTCGTGGCACTTCAGATATCGCAGATGCAAACCGCCCTCTCGGGCAAACCTCGCCATCTGCGCCATCTCAAGTGCGTGATGCCGGCCAGCCCACCACAACCGCCCCGCTTGGCATCGCTGCGCGAATGGCAAGCCAGGCGATTCCCCCGCCCACCATGGCAGCTCCACTGCTGGATGCGCTTCGCAGACGCATCCTCACCTTGCCACGAGGCTCTTGCTCACTCATCCACAGCCGCGCTTGATTTAGGGATGCGGGTCAGCCCAATTTCTGCTATGGCTCGTTCTACGAATCGAGGCAAAGGGATGGCGATTTTTCAAACTATCCCCCCAAGTCTCCTTATTCTCAGGAGTTTCCTAAACTTTACATTGTCTTTTGCGTCCCGAATGAAAGCATCTCGGGAATCTGCTCAATGGATTTTCGATTTGCTAGAGATCGTTGGAGGAACGCGGCATCGGAACGGAGTTCGTCCGCAGGACCACCATCCAAAAATTCCCCCAAAGATTCCAACGCTTTTTGAAATCCATTGCGGTCGCCGGTATGCAGGAAATTCCGAATTTCCGCCGCCGATTCCGCAAAAGCATCGGCCGCAGCAAAATTCTGCGGGTTCCCGAAGGCAATATTAGTGTAGGTTTGCACCATCTGTTTGGTTAACATACGGGACATGGTCGCCCCGAGCACTCTAGAATTCGGGGTCGAAAACCTGAGTAGGTGCGTCATGTTGACATGCATCTGCTGCAGCGTTTGCGCATAACACATTACGGACATAAGAACGTCGAATTGAATTGAGGGAACCATTCTGTCATGCGCTGCAGATGACATGAAAGACACGTTTACCTCGCGCTTTTGCCAAAACGCCAGAATCCATGCGGTCCATTGGTCGAGCCGTTGCCGCATGACGCTGTTTCCCATGGCGTCGGGTTGCAATGCGGGGCAAAGGACCACGTTCAAGCCGCGAAATCCTTTGACCGTTGGCGCGAACATGGGGTGCATTCCGATGACGGAAGGTCCTTTCATCTGGCACAATTTGACCATCGGCTCCTGCTTGGTGGATGAAACATCCAGCACAAGCTTGCCGCGAAGTCCGGTCCTAAGGTTGGACCCGACAATCTCACGGAGGTCACCTCCAAATCGGTCAATCGGAATGGAGAAGATGATGACATCGCTGTTGCGAATCAGGGCGCGATTGAGCCGCCGCAACATGCGGGGGGTGTGTGCCATGTCTTCGCCACTCACCATGACCTTGTAACCGTCAGCCCGAAACTCTCTGGCAAGCATTTGCCCCATCGCCCCCTGTCCGCCGATGATGCCAATGGTGGGAGTCGTGACCTTCAAAGGCACCTCATTGTGGGCGTTGATGAGCTTGTACATGACGATGATGTTCAGGTTGGTTGTTTTTTGAGATAGGCTTGCGCGATGCTGGCCACTTCGGAAATGATTAGCGTCACGTCTGTTGTCCTGGTGTGAAGATTGCCCAACGCCAGGCGAAACCACTCACGCCCTTTATAATGCGTGGTGGTTATCCAGCAGTTGCCACTTTTTTGGACCTCATGGCAGACCCCTTTGACCATTACCTGCTGCGCGAATGGATCTAGGTCTTCCTTGATGGTGAAGCAAACGACGCCAAATCTCGGCTGTTCCAGAAGTTCGAGATACGGGTGACGCTGTAGTTCATTGACGGCAAACCCGGCCAATTCCAACGTTCTGCGAAGCCGCGCTCGAATTCCCTCTGCTCCAAAAACCAGCAAGTTGAAAAGAAGCGGAAGGCTGTTGACCCGAAGTCCACACCACAGGGAGAAATCCATGGGATCTCCTTCGTCAGTTGAAGAAGGAAGGTATTCGGCACGGTGATCGCAAATGCGACGGAGCTCTCCGCGGTCCCGCAGATAAAGGAGGCTGCATCCCTGAGGCACGAAAAGTGTTTTGTGTGGATTGATGCAGATCGCGTCAACCAGGTTCCACCCCTCTGCAATCCACGCGCATTCCGGAAGGGCGGCAAACGCCCCGCCATACGCCGCATCCACATAACTGAAAATCGAAAACTCGCGGCAAAGGGCGGCGATCTGCGGCACGCTATCCACCGAGGTAATGGAAGTTGTGCCGACGGTGGCGATGACCATGAGCGGCTGAACGCCGTCCTGGATGTCGGAGAGAATCATTTGGCGCAGCTCGGGCAGCAGAAGACGCCCTTGCCCGTCAGCAGGCACTTTGCGAACCGACTTTTCACCGAGCCCGGTTGCGACGGCGTTTTTACGAGCGAAAAAGTGCCCCAGTTCTGAAGTGTAAATCGCGAATTGGGGGCTTCCGATGAGACCTTCGCTGCGCGAGCGGCCTTCTGTCTTTCGGCCAATGGCGGCTAGCAAGGCGTGGAGGTGACTTTCAGAGGCGCTGACAAAGAACTGGGATGCAAATCCCTTGGGGATTTTGAGAAGTTCAGCACACCAGACTCCCACGATGCCGTCCAGCTCCACCGAGGCGGGGCTTGCGGACCGAAGCATCCGATTGCTGTTGTAGGCTGCGGTAAAGGTGTCGGCGATGATCGCGGGGGTGGCCACACTGGTGGAAAAATACGCCGCAAACCTCGGGTGATTCCATCTCAGCAGGCCTGGCGCGATGTTTGTTTCAAACAGTCTTATCACTTGCGCCAGCGGCATGCCGTTCATTGGCAGCAGAGGTAGGGCATTCGTCAGGTCTAGGGGCGACCACTGCGGATCGATGACCGGCGCGTGCGTGTTTGAACCGAAGTGCTCCGCGACGTGGTCACGAACCATCTCGAACGCTTCAGCCAACTCTCCCGACGAAATATCGCCGATGTTTTCCAAAGATGGCAGCAATGGAAGGTTCTTGCTCATGGCTTGATATGTTTGTTCCCCTCACGGAGAAGTGGCTCGCCAAAAGGATCGAACTGAGAACGGAAGCTAAAAGCCTGCGCGGTGGATCCCGCCGCAGCCAGCAATGTGAGCTTCTCCACGCCTTCATCCACTGTGGGGATGTAACCGGCAGGCACCCACCACAGCACGAGGTAAGGATCATTCGGATTGGCCTCCTCAAACCACTCCCGCCGGCGGGCCATAATTTTCGCGTGTTCCCCGCTGTAGGCATACCGCGTCAAATCATCGATTCCTTGCCACACGCTGAGAGTGACCAAACGGAGCGGGTGACTGGGCCACGGCCGGATCTCGATGGTATTACCCGCGGTGGTCTGTAGTCTCCACACAAAACCGTCCATGTTGTCTGCCAGTTCGTTGATGTGGTCGAGGGCGTCTACGAAATCGCCCATTCGTGGATCGGACAGTTCAAAACGCGCGGTGGCGAAATTGAACTGGGCCAGATGGAAATTCGAGAAGCGACCTGTGGGCTCTGAACCATGTTGATGATATTCCATAGTATGCATGGCATTATTCCTCCCAGATCCATTCTTGTTCGGGCTCGCCGAGCACGGTCGAAGCCACCTCGATTTGAAATTTTTCCTTCACCAAATCCGAAAGCCGTGACCTTATGAACTCTGATTTGCTGGCGAAAGGCTCAATCACTTCGCTTACCAGGAAAAACGCCTTTGTTTTCGGCGATACCGCAGCCAGACTTGATTGGCGCCAGACAAAATGCCGTGTAACCAACTCCTCTCCACCAAGCGTGGCATATCCAATTTCGCCGGGAAGCGCGGTGACTGGAGCAGCTTTGCCAAGCTCGGTGAAGGTTTCGCCTCCCTGGGTTTCAATCAGACGAGTTTCCGGAAGAACATCGCTGTCCCACGCGCCGATCGGTGCAGCGATGTCTTCGCTCAGAAACTCAAGACTGGCTGCATTGTAAAGATCAACCAGAGGTGAGATCGAGCGGAGCCGGTTTCCACCGGCAACCCGCAGGCCAAGCGCCTCGTGGGCGGCAGGAAAATTTTTGCCTGGTTGCACGGCCCGCCAGGCGGTGAACGCCTCCACCGAGTCGGCGCGCCGTCCGGCCAGATGAGAGCGAACTTTTTCCTGAATTCCTTCAAGATATGCGGTGATGCCAGTGCCATCGCCGCTGTTATCAAGGCCGTGACCTGCGAGGCACACCAGCTTCATTCCTGGGAACCGGTCCCAAATCCATTTATCGATAGTGAACTTCTTTTTCATACTGTTGTTTTTTGGTTTTAGTGTTCTGACAAATTCTTTGCACTCATGCGGGTAAGGTGATGTCCAGCACTGGCAATCGTCTTTGAGGAGCGGGCAAAGCAGAGCCTCACAAATGAAGCCGAGGATTGGGAGCGAGCAGAAAACGCAAATCCAGGTATGCCGACCACGCCTTGGCGTGCTAACGCCATCCAGCCATCACGCGGAGAAGAAGCAGTGGTCTCGACGCACATGAATATCCCACCGCCCACAGGCCATGCAAGAAAGCCAGCCTCTTGTATGAATTTAGACAACTCCTGATGACGCTCTTTGGCTGCATGTTGGAGGGTGGAAAGGAGATTCTGAGAAAACGCCCGAGCGACGATCTCCTGCGCGAGCTGGGTGACGCCGCCAAACTGTGCGTCCATGGTGACAACCATAGAGCGGTCGATGGCGTAAGGAGCCAAGATCCACCCCACCCGGAGCGAAGCTGCCGCCAGACTTTTCGATATGCTTCCAATGATGATGGTGTGCGTGCCGAAGATTTTGGCCGTTGGCACAATGGACTTTTGAATCGGAAATGCTTCATAAGTGCGATCCACTACAAGGATCACGCCATAGTGGTCGCAGAGCGCGGCAGCTTGGCGGTAATCCTCCTCGTCCAGCACACGTCCGGTGGGATTGTCGGGATCACACAGGAAGATGATCTTGGTCTTGGGCGACACCGCTGTGCGCATGGCCGTCCAGTCGATTGCGCCAAAACTATGTCCCTCGCATGGCACAGCAGGAACGGTGCGAATGCACATCCCCAATTGACGCGTCACATCAAGGATGCCGGGATAGCAGGGCGCGACAGTCAATACTTCCTCGCCCGCCTCCATAAGCGCGGCCAGCGTGGTCATGATGCCACCGGTGGCACCTTGGGTCACAAAGACATTTTCTGGTGAGATGGAGGCACCATAGTATTTGGCAATCTGTTCCCGAAGTTCTGGCAGGCCTCTGAGATCCGGATAACCGGGCATGATGAAGGTGCCGCCGAACACGCACTCCGGGAATGGCAGGACACCATGCTCCCAGGTGCCCGACGCGAGGTCCACTCCGCCAAACCGCATGGCCTCAGCGCGGAAGTCCTCAATGAGGACTGCCTCGCCACGCTGGGAATGTCCTTGGGTTCGCATTAGGTGCCTCCGTGCATCGTTCGATCATATTTTGTGGAGCGGTCCTGATCCCACCGCCATCCGCCTGCAACCGCGATCACCGCGCCACTACAATACAAAGCTTGATCGGAACCGAGAAATGCGATGACATTCGCGACTTCGCGGGGAGTTCCGAGTCGCCCCGAAGGAACTCGCTCTTCCATCCATCGCTTCTGGCCATCCGGCAGATGACCATTGTCGATCAGGCCGGGAGCAACCACGCAAACTCTTATCCCATGGGCCGCTGTCTCGGCAGCCAGGGTGCGCATGTAGCTGGCCAGGGCGGCCTTGCTCAGGGCATAGGCCCCAACATTGGGCGCGGCGTCAAGAGAGTCCATGACACAGGAGAGCCCAACGCCCAGTATTACTCCGTCCTTCATGGTCATCATGTCAGGCAGCACAGCAGAGCAAAAAGCCTGCGCCGAGAACAGGTTGTCGGACACGATTTTTTGAAACGCATCCGGTCGGAGCATTGTGAGCGGACCAAAGACGAACGGACCATAATTGGCCACGAGCAGATTGATATGACCACCAAGCTGCTTGGCAGCCGACGCCACGAGACGATCCGCTGTCTCGGGCATCGACGCATCGCCCTGCATTGCAAAGGCGGTCGCACCGGCGGTTCGACAGCGACGCACCACATCTTGCGCAGCGGTCTCGTCGCTGTTGTAATTCACCACGACGCTGGCACCGGCTTCCGCCAGCACCACGGCGGTTTCGGCACCAATTCCCCTGCTTCCCGCTGTGACAAGTGCGCGCCGACCATGGAGATCAATTTTCATGACTAAGACATCGAGAGGTTTCAGAGGTCCACTGGAAGCTTCTCCATCGCAACGACCTCGCGGGGGCCGCTGGTGTAGCGCTCAAACCATTCTGCAAGGATCAACTTTTCCTGCTCAAGCAGAGTGCGGAGGCTTTCTGCATCCCGCCAGAGATACTGAACAATGAGCTTTGGAGAAGCCTCCGAGGTGGCGGGAAGGAAGAAGAATTGGGCGTGGTCTAGATAACCGTCCGCGCGATGGGCATTGACCTCTGCGGTGTCATCGTAAGCCTGAGCGACAAAGCAGGCATCGGCCCACGTCGCGTATTCTTCCTTTAGGGGGATGGTTTCCTGGACTTGGATTCGTTCCTGACAGTGATGTTTGTGTTTTAATGTTTTCATTGGTTTGCTGGGTTAGCGGTTGGATTTCGAAAAAAAATCGATCAGACGAGTAATTGGACAACGCGATGGCGTGACTCCGAGCCTGGCTGTTCGCAGTTTCAGCAGTGTGTCGGGGGCAGCAGCCCCCCCCTTTTTTCCTTTCAGGCTGCTGCGCGCTCCGACTGCCGCCCTGCAAACGTATTCATGCCTCACAAATGCGAGATCGTAGGTGGCACGCAGGTTTTCAAAGGCACCTCCAATTACCGAGGCGGTGTCAACATGTTTGAATGTACTCTGAAGTTTCCGCCATGCCCGGAGAAAAACAACGTGCTCTGCCCCTTCGCCGCCTGAGAGGTTCGGCGCGACGGCCATCATCCAAGGGCGCACCAGCATTCGATAAACAAATCCCTGAGGGGTGGCTATTGAAAAGAGATGTGATGAGTCGCGCACTAGTGCCTCCGCCGCTTGGAGAACCCCAAGGGCGAGATCATGCTCACCGTTGCTCACAAGCTTCGCGCCTGTCTCCATGGCTCCCGCCGCCGCACCGAGGACGCAGTAAAAAACGTGATGGACACCGATCCAGCGTTTCAGCACCGTGCGCAGAATTGGCAGGCGATGAGCAAACGAAAGCCCCTTTCTTGGGGTGAGTTCCATTTCCATGGCAATCGCATCCTCTTCCTTTCCTTTTTCAGTCATCATAGGTAAGGACTGCTGCGCCGTCGCTATCAAGTTCGGCATGTTGACCAAGTGGTGCAGCGTTGACGCGAGTTGACTCTGAGAAACCGCACCTAATTTCGAGGCACTCACCAAACGTGATCCCGCAAGGACACTGGAAGCAGCATAAATTGTATACATTGCCCCATGCACGCGCGTGACCTCAAACACACGGTCTGTTGCACTTCGAGGCAGTTTTGCTGGACGGCTAATCTGATGAAGAAGCTCTTCAACCATGGCCACTCGCCATGCCGCTGATTGTCCCCGGCCAATTTCGTCGCAAGTATCACGAAGAACAGCAAGGACAGTTGTATCCAGCATGCCCTGGCCCGTCTGTTGAATCACAGTTTCAGCAATGGGGAGAAAAATGCCCTTACAACAGGGCGTGAAACAAGATGATTGAACGCTTATGGGTTGAGGTGGCTGAATGATACGTGAACGCATATTCAACTCCGCAACGTTGTAGTGGGGAGAGTGGTACATGGGCGGCGCGGTTAGGCGCGATCAACCCGCAAGTGCCATTTTGGCCTCACAACTCCCTTGACAACTGGCGCTGTCCCGAGAAGTTACCCTTGTTCTAGCCGAACACGGCAACGATGTGATAGTCTTGTCGGATAACCTTGTGTCGTTGTCTCACCACCGGCACAGGGTTTTTTTGTTGAACGCAGATTTTAGTTTGTGGTTTGTGTTTAAGATTGAGTTTCTTTGGGTTGTGGGGTGTAATAGCGAGCGATGTAGAGAAATGGGGTCTCCAGCAAGGAGATGGCAATCTTAACAATCCAAGTAACCCAGATGAGTTTGAACAGGTCCACGCCCGTTCCAGCAAAGGCCACGCTATAGAAAATAATCGTATCCGTTCCCTGTGCCAAAATCGTCGAGATATTGCTGCGAAGCCACAGCTTTCGCCTCCCGCTCCGGTCGATAAACCAGTTGTAAACGTAAACGTCCATGAGCTGGGCGATCACAAAGGCTGTTACCGAAGCGAATACAATTCGCATCGTGCCCCCAAAAACCACTTCAAACGCGGCCTGGCCCGTCCAGAATGAAGCCGGCGGAACCCAGATCGTAAACCAGGACGCCCCTAACATTAGGAGCTCAACAACAACACCCATCCACACCGCACGATAGGCCGCACCTCGTCCATACCGCTCACTGAGGAAGTCGGTGAGCAGGAAGGTTGCGGAATATATACCCACCGCAACACTGACAACAGAGCCGCTCGTCAGAACAACAAGCTTGCTAGCGGTAACCATGGATGCCGCAACAAGGCCTGCGTAAGACACTTCGACGAGCCAGCTACCGTACCGTCTCCCTGCCAAGATAGCAATGATAGTGGCGACGACTAGAGAGACAATGATATAAATGGCAATTCTCGCTTCCATGGAGATGAGTTTAGCATACGAATTGAGGTCCACAAAATTTAACTGTTGACAAAGGTTCAAAATAAGTTGGCAACGTTTTTACAGAAAAAGCTACCATTTTGTCAAATTTTGTCAAACTTGCCAAGTCACGACTCACTTCAAATAATCAGTGAACCAAGATTCATCGCTTCCCATCTGCAACTTTGACGCTCTTGAGCAGCTGGCAAAGAGGGCTAACAAGTCATTCGGCGACCTTGCTCACGCCATGAATTTTAATAATCCGAGTGAATATTCCAGAGCCAAGAGAGCAAGGTTGAAGCCTGATCAAATCAAAAATCTTTCTTCGCTGCTGGGTGTCCCAGAGGACGAGTTCCTAATTCGACCGAGCGATCAACGCCATGATGGTATTCTTGGTTCTGGATCCCTGGAAAAAATCTACCAAGACATGGTTGATGCAATCACCGTGCAGCCCAACTTGTCTTTCACCGCGTCCATAGTTGCGGGAGATAACTACCTTGAGCTCTCCAACCCCGAGTTCTTTGAATACATTGCAAAGCTCATCGGACAAGGTATTTGTTTTAACTACTTTTACTCTAATGTCGATGGGACCAATACTTTGGAAGCGTTTCGGGAATTGCACTCAAAGTTTTCTCGGCGTTTATCCGGGCAACAAACCGCTCTGAATCGAATAAAGGGGTACCGCATTTGCGATCAGCCAAGTCTCTTCTTTGGATGGAAAAGTAGATGCATTTTGTTCACAATTCGGAATCAACAAGGACCAGCAAAAATATACAATGCTTTAAGCTACTATAGAGGATCTCATTTGTTGACAGATGGCAGTGAAGTTATCAAAGATATATGGGTTCGGATGCCTAGCGCGGAAGCCTTTGCATACCGCCAGCGGCTCCTCGAACTTGCCGAGCCAATCCCTTTCCTTGGCTGTTTTGAAGATCGTCGCCCTTTCGACCAGCAGCTTCAACAGGCTTACCGAGTTGTATTCGGTCAACGAAGAAAAGCGGAAATTTACCGGAAAATTGTCGAGCGCCTTGGTTCAGAGAACTATCTTGCGACCACGGTGAGCAGACTTTTTCAGATAACAAGTACTACTCGTCCGAGACCACTTCGCGTGCTTGACATTGGCTTTGGCAATGGTGACGTCACTAATGCAGTTATCAGAGAACTGACGAAGCTCGGGTATCGTGACATCCAAATTATCCTCATTGACCCCGGAGCTCCACCAATGGACCTGCGAAACGATAACATCAAACAAGCTCAAGTAATATCACGGACGTTTGAAAGCACAGAATTGGCACCCAGGACATTTGATCTGGTGATTGCTTCGCATTCGCTTTATCTCAGTTGCCCAAGTTATGTGGACAAAATTTTTGACGTACTTAGAAGGGATGGCTTTGCCGTGATCTGGCATGCGCCTCTAAAAAACAATTTTATCAACCTCTTGTGTAACTTCGCCGACGGGCTTCGCCGCAAGTCTAATGGACTCCAGCTACACATTGAGGGAAAGCCCGATAGATGCTATGCCGAGGAGTTGTGGAAGGACATAGAAAGTCGATTTTCATCCGGCGCAACAATGGAAGCTATTATTGAAAATAATAAGCCTTTTCCTTTGTCGGAAATTATAGACAAGGAAACCTTAACGCCATATGGGCGAGAAGTAATCGAACTATTTGGCTGTTTTGAATTCAGCGATAATCAGTATAGACAAATCGCAAAATTTATAAAAGAATCCTTTGGAAAGTCAGGTCAAATGCCGGCGGAAAACTGGATTATCACGATTGATAAAGCCGAAAGCAGACGTGCCATGAATGACCAGGAGCACGGAGTTGCTGATCTTCAGTAAATTCAGACATCAATCAACAATGTATCTTTGAGTCAAGCTTTTGCATGCTGAAGCAAATGCACCAAGCCACTCGTTGCATCGACATGGATCAGATCGCCATCATGGAGGACTTTCGTTGCAATATGGGTTCCAATCACACATGGCTTTTTCATCTCCCTGCTCACGATGGCCGCGTGGCAAAGCATCCCTCCCATGTTTGTGACAAATGCTGAAGCCAGCCCCATCGCAACCAGAAACTCCGGGGTTGTCATGTCCGCCACGAGAACATCGCCTGGCTGGACCTTGTGCAGGTCATCGACGGTTAGCACAATACGTGCCCGTCCAGACACAGCTCCAGCCTGTGCCGTTGTCCCCGCTATGGTTGTTGTTTCAGTCGAGGCGGACGGAATTAATGCCAGCTTGAGGGACGCTACAGCAGTAGGGTCGAAGAGGTAGCCTGTACGATAGGCATCGTTCGAGGTGACGGCCCAGCAATCAGGGTCTCGTGACAATGGATTCAAGCATCCGGATGCCAAGCCTTCGAGAACCTCGTCGATGGATCTATCTAGAAGTTCGTCGAGGCTGAGTCCCAATTTAGAAGCGAGCTTCACGAGGCAGGCGCGAGTCGTCGCTTGGACCTGCGACATGAACTCGGCCCCCGCTTGCTTGACATACAGGATGGCTTCCATTACCCCGAGGCATTGGCCCAGCTCGGGCGAAACCGGCTTTATGCCAACAAGGTCGGAGACGTCAGGCACCGAGACGATCAGATTGTATGCATCTTGTGCATCTAACTCACTTCCCCTCCAGTTTCCGAACTTGATCCACCCGTACTTGGTCGCAAACGCTTCCAATTTTAACGTCAGTTCTTCCGACTTCAACACCTGGGAAAATGATGCGTCTCGAATTTGCGCTTTTAGCAACCGGGCGTCAATTTGTTGAGCGGTCCCTGGCGTTTCTACATGAGGTACAAGCAACGGCACATCTTCTGCGGAGATACCGTCTTTGATTGCCTGCTCCGACACAATAGTTTCGATGGCGAAACTCAATGGTATCGCCGCAAGATACCAGAAAAGTGTCAACTTCTTTCCTGACGCAACCAGTCGCAAGAATGTATCTAGGGATGGTTCGCTTGCACCTATTTGCTTGGCCTCCCGCAATGCCTCTTCAAAGACCTGAGCTGCCACATCGCGGAACTGAGTGAAGATGCCCCATTCGTTGTTAGCCATTAAGGTGCGAACCTGGACTTCGATAGCGCGGCAGGTCTCTGGATCATATGCCACCGATCCTCCAGCGAAAACCATGTATCCACTATGATCGATTGTGAATCCGAGAGCGGAAACCGTAGCTCTATCGAACCAACCTCCCCAAAACGAGGCGGAAAACAACCCCTGGGTGTACGTCCCGTGGTACCTCCAAAGTGAGGTCATTCTGAGGCGTGATTGGGCATCCTGCACTGACGAGGAGACTGCCGTCACGGGCCGGCATTGGACGATGTAAAGCCGATCAGATACTGCCCATTCCACATCGCATGGATATCCAAAGTGGGTGCTTAGTGACTTGCTGGTCCGGGCGATGTTGTTGATCAACTCGTCGGAGAGGAGCCGTTCTACTTCCGGTTGCTGACCGATTAACCTGTTTATAATGGCGAAATCTGATGCCCGAACGGTATATTGATGCGGTATGACCCGTCCCGAAACGATAGCGTCTCCAAGCCCCGAAGTGGCCTCGATCACGATCTTATTTTCATCCCCAGTAACAGGATCAACCGAGAACGATATCCCGGAATATTTGCTATTGACCATCTCCTGTATCACAACCGCCACGCCAGAACCGATTGATCCAGGATGTTCGAGCATGTACCTCAATGCACGAGGTGAAAACAACGAGGCCCAGCATTTGATGATCTTCTTTCCTATCTGCTCGATTTCGACGTTTAGGTAGCTGTCTAACTGCCCTGCCCAGCTTGCATCTGCTGAGTCCTCCTGGGTCGCGCTTGACCGAACCGCGTACAATTTGTCATGCCCCCCCTCTAGAGAACCAAGGATCTGGCTGATCAACTCTGAGGAGATCTCTGTCGCCTCAAGAAGACCCCTGATTTTTTGAGCAGCTTGATTCAGTTCAGCAATGTCATTCGCGCTATCAAGCTTGCTCACGATCTTTGATATCTGATCATCAATCTGGGCGGCTGCAATATGATTGAAGAAGGCATCTACAGCCACGACAAGGCCGGCAGGCACGCACAATCCAGGAATGGTACACATTTCCCCCAAAGATGCAGCTTTACCTCCCACCTGCCCAATATGAACACGTGAAACGGAACGAAGCTGATGTATATAGGCGTTGCGAGGGGTTGTCATAGTGAGCGTGGCTGGCAGGTTCGCCTAAAAAAATTAGGCTCGAAAATATTGAAATCATAATATCAGATTGGTCGTCAGTTCTCAAGTGACCATCTTAGAAGACTGACGAACGCCCCGCAGTGCCGATACGCAATAACGGCGGGGAAAGCCTTCCCCTCGCGGCTACTGCGTGCGCCGCTACCCCTTCGAGCGGGAGGTGTCCCGCAACGCCCTCACCATTCAACCTGCCGCCTCCCTCCCTCGTCATTCTCTTCGCTCAAGACCAGGACAGTCACCCAAATTGAGGCACTTCAGCGATGACCGTCAGCCCCCTCTTCCACCTGCCCGTCATCGCTCAAGCGCTTGAGGCAACTCCGCCACCACAACCGCCCCACTTGGCATCGCTGCGCGAATGGCAAGCCAGGCGGTTCCTTCGGCCACCCATGCAATGAATAGCGCCACTGCCGGATAAGCCTCGCAAGTGCCTCCCCGCCTTGCCACGAGGCTCTTGCTCACTCATCCGCAGCCGCGCGGGAAACAATACGGCAAAGCCGGAGAGGTGCAAAACTACGGGCGACCCAAGTTTTGAGGCACCGCAGGTTATCCACAGGGCGACGTGACCAGTCGTGTCACATTCATGGTAAGATAAGGGCATGGAAAAAATCATCCGAAAATCTGCGGGCGTGAAGTTCGAGAGTGATGTGCTCGGGTTCATTGACGGACTGGCGCGCGAGCAGCAGCGCAGCCGCAGTTTCATCATCAACGCCATCCTTCGGTGGTATGTGAAGTGGCTTGCGGAGCAGCATGAACAAAAGGTCGAGACCGCGAAGCCCGAGCCGGTAATTCGACTTTAGCGCACAAATATGGGACACACGATTACGGAAAATCGAATCGTCCTCTCTGCACCAAAGGCACCCAGCCCGGCGGCTTCGACATTTCGGGGATTTAGACCGCCGACCTCGAACACGACTTACACGCCGAACCAGTTCTTTGACGTGGTCATTCCGCACTTCTCGCGTGGTGTCGTGCGTATCGTTGGCTACCTCATTCGCAAAACCCTTGGATGGTGCAATGCCAATGGCAACCCACAGGAGGAGCAGATCGAAGCCTCCTACAGTGAGCTGGAGCACAAGGCGGGGGTGAGCCGCGACATGATCCGCTGTGCCCTTGATGACGCTCTCACAGGTCGGGTCATCGCATGCATTCGCGAAGGACGACCGAAACTTGCACATGATGCCGGCCAGTCGGCGCTCTATGCCTTGAACTGGAGCGGGGCGGCCTACACCACCCGGCCTGCCGAATTCCGGGGCTTTTTTGAAGGCGACGGCAATCGCACCGACATCCCGAACGAGTTCTTTGATGTCGTGATTCCCAATGAACCCCTCTCCGTCATCAAGGTCGTCGGCTCGGTCATCCGTCACAGCATTGGCTTTCAGACCAAGCATGGACGTCGTCGTCAGCAGGTGGCGCTCTCCTTCCAGCACATTCAGAACTACGCGCGAATTGGCAGCCGTTCCGATCTTGCCAAGGCCGTGCGCACCGCGCTAGAAAAGAACTACATCATCCGTGTGGCCGACGGCGTGTTCAGCCATCGTTTCGATGAACGACGCAGCGCGACCTATGCCCTGTGCTGGTCGGATTCTCTGATCGGTCAGAAAATCGCACCAGCGGTTGATCAGTCAGAAAAACAGACCAGCAACGGTCAGATTTCCGTACCAGCCGATCAGTCAGAAATTCAGACCAGTATTAAAACGAAACCAGGAAATGAAATTATAAACAAGCCGGTGGTGAAGCGAGGCTTTGCGAGCGAAAACCACCGGATTACGCCAAATCAGCCAACAAGCTCAAAATCGCATGCCGGAGGTATGCGAGAGGCTTGCGCAAACTCCCTCGCCCTCAAGCTGGTTGCAAGCTTCTCACTTTCCTCACTCCTCAATATACGAATCCCCCTCCGTCGGAACCACGAGCTGGTTTTTGACAAGATCAAAGTACTCCCCTTTGCCGGACGAGTGAATGTAAAGCCGCTGCTTCCGGCGCTTCAAGTTGTCGAGCACCACAGCCATCTGCTTGAAGTCGACGCGATCCTGAAAATCGGAGAACCAGTACAGCCCATCCGCATTGCGCACCTCATCACTCAGCAGCGCCAGCCATGTGTAGCCCACTCCCACATTGTGGATGAAATAAGTCTGCGGACGGCGAGACAACTTGAGGAACAGATCCTTGCTCGGGATAGGGTCTTCGGTTTTGATTTTGTACTGCGCCGTCTCCATGAAAGTGGCCCCGCCTTGACGCCAGAATTTTTCAAACTCGACCGCTGAGGTGCGAAATATTTTCGTGCCCACCAATGGCTTCTCAGGCGGCTCCAGACCGCAGCCAAAATACAGCACCACCACGCTTCCTTTCGCCACCTTGTCCACCTCGTTGACCACACGTTCCAAGTGCGGCATCATCGAAGAAGAAACATCGAGCACCACCGCCAGCTTTTTGGCTTTGATAGTCAGGCCAAACAAAGGGCCAAAGACCATGCCGTTTTTGGCCCCCAGCCCCACCCCGGTGCCCACACCTCCCGCCGCCCCCGCCAGGCCAAATCCTCCGCTGACCGCCCCGCCGCCACCCATCGGCTTGGATGTCGGCGAAAAATCGAGCATGTCCGGAAGCTCCGACAGCACCATCACATCCTTGATGCTGTTGGCCACCGCCAGTTTGCGATTGGGCATCGCCTGTTTCAGCCACGGATTTTTCTTCTGCTGAATCTTGTGCTGCAACGCCTCTTCCGCCTGCGCCCCTTGAACTGTGCCTCCACCAGGAATGAAGTCCAACTGCCTGTCGGTAACATGATGCACCACGATCAGTGCTCCCACGCTCAAGATCAGCACATGCACGACAAGGCTCAAAGCCAGCGAGCGTCCGCCCCATTTGTCCCAGCGCACCCGCCATGTATCTGCCGGTGGAGCCTGCACGCGAGACATGACACTGCGCCGAATTTTCGGCAGCGCCTTTACAGGAGGAAGAGCAGGAACCTTCGCTCTCTCTTGCGTTTCCGACTTCCTCCCAGACTCTTCATCACCGGCCCGTAGGCGATGTTTGAAGTCATCAGGAGTGAGGGACATGACGGTTAACCAGTAAACCCCGCCAAGCTTCCCGAGTTTTCAACCAACCGCCAGACCGCATTGCAAAATATGCCAGCTTATAGGCCTGTGGCCTAGCCTGCAAAACACAGTCTCAAGACTCCTTTCGCAGCTTGCTGTGCTTGATCCCATAGAAGTAGTAAATAACAAGCCCAATGGCCATCCACACAAAGAGCCGGATCCAAGTGTCCGCTGGCAGAGAGCACGCTTGCAGCACGCAGATGCCAGCACCCAGCAATGGCACCACCGGAACAAACGGCGTGCGGTAAGGCCGCGGCATGTCCGGCTTGGTCTTGCGCAGGACGATGATGCCGATGCAGACCACGCTGAATGCCATCAGCGTGCCGATGGACACAAGTTCCCCCAGCAGATTCAGCGGCAGAAAACCCGCCAGCAGGGAGCAGACCAGCCCAGTGACGATCGTGGTGATGTGCGGCGTGCCGTACTTGGGATGCACCTTGGCAAACATCGGCGGCAGCAGCCCATCCTTGGCCATGCTGAAAAACACTCGCGGCTGCCCCATCAGCAGCACAAGGATCACCGAACTCAGCCCCGCCAGCACCGCGATCTCCACCGCCATGCGCAGCCATTTCAAACTGTCCCCTGCCACCTTCTCCAGCGCGTACACCACCGGGGCATCCACATGCAACTCCTTGTAGTTCACCATGCCGCAAAGCACGATGGATACCGCCACAAACAGCACCGCACAGATCGCCAGCGAGCCGATCATCCCCCAGAACATGTCCTTCTGCGGATTCCTCGTCTCCTGTGCCGCCGTCGAGACAGCGTCAAATCCAATGTAGGCAAAGAAGATCACGGCAGAGCCTTTGAGAACACCGCTCCAGCCGAACTTGCCAAACTCCCCCGTGTTTTCAGGGATGAACGGCGTCAGGTTCGCGGAGTTGATGTAGCCCCAGCCAAGACCGATGATCATCAGAATGATCACCACTTTGATCGCCACCATCACATTGTTGAAACTCGCGGATTCCTTGATGCCCACGACCAGCAGCGCCGTGATGATCCAGATCAGCAAAATGGCAGGAATGTTCACATAATTGGCCGTGTGCGTGATGTGCCCGTCAATGTAGTCCAGGGGGGCTCGGCACCACTGCTCAGGCAACTCCACGTTGAAGAAATCCTTCATGAACGGGGTGAAATGCTTGGACCAGCCGACCCCGACTGTGGCCGCTGCGAACAGATATTCGAGAATCAAATCCCAGCCGATGAGCCACGCCACCAGTTCCCCCAGAGTCGCATACGAATAAGTGTAGGCGCTGCCAGCAATGGGGATGGCCGCCGCATACTCCGCATAACACAACCCGGCAAATAAACACCCAAGCCCGGAGAGAATATAGGACAAGGCCACGGCAGGTCCGGCGAAGTCCGCCGCCGCATGTCCGGTTAGCACAAAGATGCCCGTTCCGATCACCGCCCCAATGCCGAGTGAAACAAGCGCCCAGCGCGAAAGCACGCGCTTGAGTCCGTGCGAATCATCATTGGACTCGGCGATGAGCTGCGAAGTGGATTTGGTGCTGAACAGACCTTTTTTCATAATGCGGGAAAGTGGCGCGAGTATGTGAAGACGCGCACAAAGCCGCAATCATTAAAAGTGCCAGTACGACTGCCAAATAACACGTCATTTGACAGTCTCTTTTTTCCCCAGCCCAAAGCTAAAAATGATCGTGGCGGCCACCAGCATGGAGCAGCACAAATAGTAAAGCCCGCCCACAAATGAGCCGGTCATTTTTTCCACCGTGCCCAGCACATTCGGCCCCAGGAAGCCACCGAGATTTCCAATCGAATTGATCAGTCCGATGCTGCCTGCGGCTGCAGACTCAGTGAGAAACATGCTCGGCAGCGCCCAGAAAGCGGGCATGTAGCTCTTGAATCCGGCAAAGGCGGTCATCAGGCACACCATCGTCAGCACCAGATTGCCCTGCGTCTGCGGCATCAGCCCCAGCGCCGTCGAACCCATGACAATCGGCAGCACCGCGTGCCACCGGCGCTCCTTGAAATGATCCGAACTCCAGCCCATGAAAAGCTGCCCGCACATGGCCACGGCGGGCGGCAGCATGATGAGCCAAGTCAACTGGTTCATGTCCATCGCATACCACGATTTCAAAATGCTCGGCATGAAAAACTCGATGCCATAGCTGCCGGTCACCGTGCAAAAATAAACCAGCGCCAGCAGCAGCACCTTGGGGTGCCTCAGCGCTTCGATCACCGTCATGCGCTTGCCCTTGCGCGTCTCCGCACGTTCGCGCTCCAGCTCCGCTTCCAGCACCGTACTCTCCTCCTCCGTGAGCCATTTCGCCAGCTTGGGCCGGTCCACCAGCCAGAAAAACACGAACGTCCCCAGCACCACCGCAGGCAGCGCCCAGAACACATACACCCATTGCCAGCCCACCATGCCCAGCACCGGAGGATGCGCCGCATCCGAGCCAATCTGCAGCAGCGCATTCGAGATCTTCGGACTCACAATCTGCGCCATCGGCGTCGCCACGAGAAACGTGGCCAGCGCACGAGCCCGGTCACGGCTGGGAAACCAGTGCGTGAGGTAAACGACCACGCCCGGAAAAAAGCCCGCCTCGGCCAGCCCGAGAAAAAAGCGCACCGTGTAAAACTGCCACGGCGTCGTCACCGCAGCCGTCAGCCCCGCCATCACGCCCCAGGTGATCATGATCCGGCAGATCCACTTGCGCGCGCTCCAGCGTTCCACCATCAACGTCCCGGGAATCTCCAGCAGGAAGTAGCCCAGGAAGAAAATCCCCGCACCGAAGCCGATCACCGCATTGTCAAAGCCCGGCAGATCCCGCGTCATCGTCAGCTTCGCCACCGCCACATTCTGCCGGTCCACATAGGCGATCATGTAGCTGACAAACAGCAGCGGCAGCAGATGCCAGTAAGCTTTGCGGCGTGCACGGTCGAGTGCCGCGGTGTGAGAGGTTGGTTCCGGGAGGCTGGATGGCATGAGATGAATCCGCAGTCTATC
Source organism: Prosthecobacter sp. Pr1 (assembly GCF_057652315.1). Taxonomy (NCBI): domain Bacteria; kingdom Pseudomonadati; phylum Verrucomicrobiota; class Verrucomicrobiia; order Verrucomicrobiales; family Verrucomicrobiaceae; genus Prosthecobacter; species Prosthecobacter sp. Pr1. Next base: position 131,169 of record NZ_JBYFBS010000009.1, read on the forward strand.
CGTGGGTCAATCCACCGCTCAAGCACGGAATGCGGAATCACTCGATCCCGTCCATCAAAAGCGGAATCGAGCATCCACACACACATCCAGCGCATGATGCGTGAGTGCCTTCAGGCTCACCGCCAGACGCATCACATCACCCGAAGGTTCGCATCACTCCACGTCCAGCTCAGGACTTCGGCTTCACCTGATACTTGCCCGGCGTCTTGTCGAACTTCTCCTTGCACTCCGCCGTGGCGAAGATCACTCGCTTGCCGTCCTTGGTATTGCTGCGGAAAATCAGACGCGCGTCCTTGTGGCACACCGGGCATTCGGTGTTCACGGGCGGATCAGCGGCGATGCTGTTGAGCGTCAATGAGGCCGTGAAGGCGAGAAGGGTCAGCAGTGTTTTCATGGTTGGTCAGGTTGGTTGAAAGCAGACTGGGAGTTATTCAATGATATCGGCGATGATCTGTCACGCATGATTTTCAGCGTGACATCGCCAGCACCGCCTGCCCTAGTGCGGTCCCCATGGAATCCCCCCCGCCCTCCCAATCCACCACCCTCTTTCAGGTCATTGGCGGCTTGTACATCCTCTTCGGCAGCTTCACCCTCGTCAGCATGGTTCAGAACTCCAGCGTCTGCTTTGCCCCGCTCGAAGGCCAGACCGGGTTCATGGCGGACATGATGCGCGGAAATCCCACCTACGCCTCCTACATGCGGGTCCTCTTTTTCCCGGGCCTCCTTTACGCCTTGGTTCAGTTTGGTTCCGGTGTCGGCCTACTCCGCCTCAGCGCACTGGCCCGCAAAGCCGCCCTGGCCTGCGCCCTCTATGGCATCGCCGCTGCACTGCTCACCGCCTGGCTCACCATTACCTACACCCTGCCCTTCACCCTTGCCTACACCCTGCAGCAGGTAAAAAATCCCGCCATGCTTGAGACCACGCGAAACGTCACCCTCGTCTCCGGCTACATCGGCATCGCGCTCGGTTTGCTCTATCCTCTGGTGGCCTTCATCCTCCTCAAACGAAACAAGATCCCCCGCTACGGCATCGCCTATTCATGCTAACCTCCCTTTCCGAACTCCCACAGCGCAAAGCCAGCGGCCCCAAGCTCGCCGTCCTCACCGCCTACGATTACCCCACCGCCCGCATGCTTGATGACGCCGGTGTGGACCTCCTCCTCGTCGGCGACTCCCTCGGCATGGTCGTCCTCGGCATGCCAGACACCACCGGCGTCACCATGGAAATGATGGTGCACCACACCACCGCTGTCTGCCGCGGTGTCACCCGCGCCCCCGTCATCGCAGATCTCCCCTTCGCCAGCTACCTCACCCCCGAGATGGCCGTGGCCAATGCCCGGCGTCTCATGGCCTGCGGTGCCGCCTGTGTGAAGCTCGAAGGCGGCGTCGGCATGCTCCCGCAGATCCGCGCCATCATCGCCGCAGGCATCCCCTTTGTCGGCCACATCGGCATGCTCCCGCAGAGCGTGAAGGAAGAAGGCGGCTACAAAAAGAAAGGCAAGACCGCCGAATCCATCGACCAACTCATCGCCGACGCCCAGGCCATCGATCAAGCCGGAGCCGTCGCCATCGTCCTGGAAAGCATCGTCCCCGTCGTCGCCACGCAAATCACCGGCCTCGTCAAATCCAGCACCATCGGCATCGGAGCCGGCACCGACACCGACGGCCAGGTCCTCGTCACCCCGGACCTCCTCGGCAGCTTCCCCTGGTTCCGCCCCCCCTTTGCCAAAGCCCGCGCCGATGTCGCAGGCGAAACCCTCCGCGCCGTCCGCGAATACATGGCCGACGTGCAGGCCTGAGTTCCCCTGCCTCGCCCGGATAATTTCCACTGACACCCTCCGCACCGCAACCAAGTCACCTTGAGTTCAGTTGCTCTGCGAAAACTGCCCACCTCTTCGCCCCCCAACATCGCAAACCCAGCGTACGTATTGTAGTTCCGCCTTCAGGCGGTTCTGGACGAACGGCCACAGCGTCACGCTTCACCCAAAGAACTTTCCACCGTGACACTCCGTTCCACCATCATGCCGCCTTGAGTTCATTGACTTCGCTGTTCAAGCAATCCCACACCGCGCTGCCAATTCCCGCTGGTCTTTTCCCGCCCTCTCTGAGAAAATGCCCCAATGAATTCCCTCCTCGCTCCCTTCGACCGGAAGTTCCTCAGCCGCCGCGAGATCCTCCGCACCCTCGGAGCCACCGCCGCCTTCACCGCCTTCCCATCACTGCGTGCCGCGACCACCCCAGCAGCAGTAGGAAAAGACTCCCTGCCCACCCAGTTCTACAAAAGCCTCACCGAAGAGCAGCATTCAAAAATCGTCCTCCCGCTCGATCACCCCCAGCGCGGCTACGTCAGCAACTGGTGGTACATCTGCCCCGAGCAGCGCCTCCACACCTTCTACACCAAAGATCAGCAGGACCTCGTCCGGCAAATCTTCGAGTCCCTCCACCATCCCGACCACCGCGAGAAGATGAACTGGCAGGTGCAGAAGGACCTGATGGGCAACATCAAGAACACCCCCTCCGTCGGCTTCTTCGGCACCCCGGCCGATCCCGACTTCGAGTTCATCTACACCGGCCATCACGTTACCCGCCGCTGCCACGCCCATACCGATCAAGGCCTCGGCTTCGGCGGCCGCCCCATCTTCTACGGCAACTTCGCCAAAGCCTTCAACGAAACCAAAGACCACGAAGGCAATCCCTTCTGGTATCAGGGCCTCGTCTTCAATGAATTCGTCCAGGCCCTCGACGGCAGGCAGCAGGAAAAAATCCTCGTCGGCCGCGAACCCCGCCCCGAAAGCCCCGCCAAAGTCATCGAAAAACGCAAGACCGACCTCCCCGGCCTCAGCTCAGCCGATCTCACCAAAGACCAGCAGGCCAAGCTCCTCGAAACCATGCGCCGCATGCTCGTCTGCTTCCGTCCCGATGACGTCGCCGCCACCATGAAGACCATCGAGGACAAAAACCTCGCACAGCGCCTCTTCATCTCCTGCTACGGCGGCAAATACGACATCGGCGCCGACATAGTCTGGGACACCTGGCAGATCGAAAGCCCCGACTTCGTCTGGTACTTCCGCGGCTACCCCCACATCCACGGCTACTTCCATCTTCCGGTTTAGCCGGAAGAGATCAGAGAGCAGCACAAGTCCGCATATTTTTCAGGCGTTTCGCGCCGTCCAAAATGGGGTCGGCGTGCAAATTTTTGACAAAATTTCCGCCAAGATCTCATCCCCGAATCGCCCCCACTTCTGTCCTTTTCGCTCCCTCACATCAGCAAGCCTCGCTTCACCTCCCCAAACACATCCGTCAGCCGGAAATCCCTTCCTGCATAGCGATACGTCAGTCGCTCATGATCCAGCCCCAGCAGGTGCAGCATCGTCGCATGCAGATCATGCAGATGCACCTTGTCCTGCTCCGCCTTCATTCCCGTTTCATCCGTGCTCCCATACCGGATCCCCGGCTTCGCTCCACCGCCCGCCATCCACATCGTGAAGCCAAGGTGGTCATGATCACGCCCCTTGTTTTTGTTCAGCAGGGGAGGCCGGCCAAATTCCCCGCCCCACAGCACCAGCGTGTCCTCCAGCAGCCCGCGCTGCTTCAGATCCGTCAGCAGCGCCGCCACCGGCTGGTCCGTCTCCCGCGCATGCTGCGGGTGCCCTTTAAAAATGTCACTGTGATCATCCCAGAACTCATGGTTCACCTGGATGAAACGCACCCCCGCCTCCGCAAACCGCCGCGCCATCAGGCACGCCCGCCCGATCTGATCCGTCACCTTCCCATCGCCAATCCCATACATCTCCTGCGTCGCCTTGCTCTCTTTGTTCAGGTTCATCACCTCCGGCATCTCCCGCTGCATATTGAAGGCCAGCTCCGCAGACGTGATCAATCCCTCCAGCGCCTCGTTGCTTCCATCCTGCGCCAGCCTCTGCCGGTTCAGCGACTGCACCAGATCCAGCTGCCGCCGCTGCGCCGTCACATCCAGTCGCGCATTCTTCATGAACGGCAGTTGAATATCCTTCAGCGACGTCGCCGGTGAATCCGGACTCGCGCCATTCCCGCTGTCCTGGCCGATCGCCGTCCCGCCGCACACCGCCGGTAAAAACGCGCAGCCATGCTTCAGCGGCCCACCGCCCGAAAACGACGGATTGATCGTCACAAAGCCCGGCAGATTTTGATTCTCCGTGCCCAGCCCATACACACACCACGAGCCCACGCTCGGCCTCGTAAACGCAAAGCTCCCCGTGTTCATCTGCAATATCGCCTGAGGATGCGCATTGTGATCCGTGTGCATCGAATTGATCACACACAGGTCATCCGCATGCCGGGCAATGTTTGGCAGCAGATCCGAAATCAGCATCCCGCTCTGCCCCCGCGCCTTGAACTCCCACGGCGACTGGTAATACACATTCGTGCTCCCCTTCGCATTCGGCACCTCATGCTGCTTCGTCAGCGCCGGTTTGAAATCAAACGTGTCCACCTGCGACGGTCCGCCCTGCATGAACAAAAAAATCACCCGCTTCGCCCGCGCCGGAAAATGCGTCGGCCCCTGCACCAGCGGATTCATCCTCGCCGCCGTCTGCGCATTCGCCCCAAACAATCCTCGCAGCGCCAGCATACCAAACCCAGCACTCGAAGCACTGAGCAAATCCCGGCGGCTGAAAATCATCCCCATGCCCCACACATACGCCACCCACGCTCAATTCTTGTCGCTTGCCCGCAACTCAATGCTCCCTGTTCAACTTTCCTCCTATACCTACCGCGCAGCCGGTAGTAGCGCGGGCAATCTTGCCCGCATGCCAAACGTCCCACCGCTCCGCCATCTCTCGAAGCTGCGATCAGCAAATCAATTTCTGAAATCGCTATAGAGACACGGTTCGTTCTCTTGCACCTCCCGGCGAATCCAGTCTCTGCGACCTTATGCTCCGTATAACCCATCGTCATCTTTTGCCCCACCACTCCGCCACACACCAGCTCCAACGGAGCTGCGTAATATAGCCCAGTGGTGCCGAGCTTTAGCGAGTGCTCCGCTGGGTTGCCTCAAAGCAAGCTGGGAAGCGAACCCACCACTCCGCCGCACCTCACGCCCACCAGCGGCGTCTGTCAGACGCAACGATGCCCATCACTTGCGAGCATCACTCGACAAAATGGCAGCCCATAATGTTGTTGACGTTCTCAACAGAATTGTTTCTCATCAACTAGTCCGCGACATGCGCTCTAACAACTATGGCAACAACACCCTCAAGTCATAATCTTTCGTGGCTCCTGGACGACGCAAGAGCTCTCTATGCTCAAGGCCGAAAACATGGGGCGATTTTGCTGTTGGTTTGTGCGGTGGATGCTTTGGCATGTGCGAGAGATCCAAGTAACACGAAAAATCGTGAACGATTTGTTGCTTTTCTTACTTCGAAAATGCGGCGTCCAGGACGCCCTCAGGTTCACAATATTGGAGTTCCGAAGACTGGAAAGATCATGTCATTTGAAGAATTGATATACAAATTCTTGCGTTGTCCGCTCGTTCATGAAGGAGCTCGGCTAGAGGCCTTGGACCCAGACATTGCTGTCTGTCTTGATTGGGACACAAATCCAAATGGTATTAGGTGTGACTGGGTCAATAATCTTGTATTTCTCGGCGGCGAACTTGCTCTCGAATTGCTCTCAGATGCCGTTAACCATGAACTTGAGGCAAGTTCACCGTCTTAAGACTGAACCCAGTCGCACCTCCAATCCATGCAATGAGCGTACAGACCACCAATAGGAATGAACAAAACTCAAGCCCTCGGCCTAACCATGTGCTGCAGCGAGCCGCTCCGTGCAGCCCTTGAGCTTGGGATCGTTCGCCCAACTACAAAGTGATTCCGAATGCTAACCGATTCTGAAGACAGAGTGACGATTGCGGATGTTGCTGATGAGCTTCAGGCCCATCGTCCCACCATTTTCAAGATTGTTCGTCGCTTGGGTATCGTCACGCAGAAGCGACGGGATGAGGAGCGAGGCAACCAACAGGTCGATACGATTGATTCATCGGACATCGACCGAGTTCGTGAGGCGTTGCTGAGCGGACGCCGTGCAGCGGCCAGTGATTCCGGTGCATTGATTGGAGAGGGTGAAATTGGATACTTCTATTTGGTTCAGTTGGAGCCTGAACACGATAGTGGACGCTTTAAGGTCGGCTTCACGACAGATATCGAAGGACGCCTGACGAAGCATCGATGCTCGGCACCATTTGCTGTTTGCACCGGCAATTGGCCATGCCGAAGAACGTGGGAGCGAGCTGCCATTGATTGCATCACGTCGGATTGCGAACGGCTTCACACCGAGGTTTTCAGAACCGCCGATCTTGCCGGTATCGTTAACCAGCGCGAGGCGTTCTTTTCGTTGATGCCCAAAATCTCAGTGGCACCGACAGATGAAGTTACATAACAAATCAAAGGCGAACAAAACGGATGCAGGCAGCGGCTCGTATGGCATCTATCGAGTCATCGACGCTCGCCGTCGCCTGATCCGATATGTTAGGCGACTTATACGCGTTTTCCCAGTCCGAATGAAACCTACCACGAAGGAAAAGACCGATTATTGTGACCACTGGGCCAGCAACTCGGTCCATTTCGATAAACAAGGCTGCTACACATGGATGGCAGAGCAGCTTGCGCCGCTTTCTCCGAAGCGCATTCTTGATATTGGCTGTGGCACCGGCGAAGGCCTGTTGGCATTGCTGAAGGCTTACTCGCCCGCAATTGTCTCCCTAGAAGAGAACGCCGATTGCATTCACCGCTCCAATAAAGCCATCTTATCGGCTGGCTATTCGGTTCAACCTGTTTACCGACTTGGTTACGAAGAATTCAGCGATGGCACCCACGACCTGCATTTCGATCAGAGTCGCATTCCGGCCACCAGCAAGGTCACCTTGGTCCATGCTGACACATTGATGAACGACCCAGAAATGCTACGCTTTATTCGTGCCGAGAAACCGTTCGATGCTGTCACTGTTTGGCTCATTGGGACTTTTATGATGCGCCAGACCTGCCGCAACATTTCCAACCTCCGCATCAAGGACGGCAACGAGTATCGCCTCCACGTCCAGAACCGGATCTACTCACTTGCCGACGAGTTATTGCGTCCCGGCGGGTGGCTTCAGGTCGTCGATCGTGGAGAACCACCCAAAGAGCAATTCCTTGTGGACGACTTATTCAAATCACATAGAGAGCAGGCGGAGCCCACAAGCCTAGAGGTCTTCGACGTCAGTTTCCGCGAATACCAAGAGCCGACTGATCGTGGGATTCGGATGGTAGCGTCTCCTGGAACTTCTGGCCGTATGCCGAATCTAAAGACACTCGCAATGCTTTCGATCTTATCACGCAAACCTGCAGAATGAAGTCGCGTAACCATCAGTCGCAGGGAATCACTCCACGCCCAACGGTGTCTTCAGTCAATTGTTCCTTGATCTGTCTTGTTTTTTTGGAAATGACTGATTGGGACACATTCCAGCCTTCAATGTTTGATACATCTGTTATTAAGATAATTCGTATTTCAACGCTTATTCCCTCCCCTTTTCGCCGCCCCCCTTCAATACACCACCTGAAACTCCCCGCTCTGCATCAGCGCATGGCATAGCTGCGCCCAGCCGCTCGGCGTATCCCCCGCACTCACGAGAAACCCCTTCATCATCTCCCGCTCCTCCACCGTCGGCACCCGGCAGCAGATCATCTTCCACGCGCTCACCATCTTCTCCTCTGCGCTCCCTCCGCCCAGCCGCTTTGACACCCCCTCCGCCTGCCGCATCACCTGCTCGCTGTTCATGAGCAGCAGCGACTGCACCGGCGTGATGCTAGCAGAGCGACCTCCCACCACCAGCCCCGGATCGGCGGCATTGAAGCACTGCATCATGGGCATCTGAGCCCCGCGAACGATGGGCAGGTAGATGCTCCGGTGCGTGGTGTCGTCCTGCAGATCATTGAGGAAATGTTTCCGTCCCACCTCCCGTCCCTGCGGAGTGATAGCCTTCGCCTTGTCCGCCACTGGCGATCCCTCACGCGGCGTCAGATCCAGCGTGCCGCCCAGCGCCAGCAGGGCATCGCGCAGCGGTTCCGCCTCCAGCCGCTTCCGGTTCGCACGCCACAGCAGCAGGTTCGTCGGATCCTTCGCCTGCGCCACGTCCGAGCGCGTACTTGAGCTCATCTGATAAGTGCGCGTCAGCACCAGCTCACGTATCAAGGCTTTGACCGACCAGCCCTCCTTCACAAACCGCGCCGCCAGATCATCCAGCAGCTCCGGGTGCGTCGGCTGCATCCCCATGCGCCCAAAATCATCCGGCGTCCCCACCAGCCCGCGGCCAAACAGATGCAGCCACACGCGGTTCACGATCACCCGCGCGGTAAGAGGATTCTGCGGACTCGCAATCCAGTCCGCCAGTTGCCTGCGCCCGCTCTCCTTCGGGCCGATGGTCGCTAGCTTCACGGGAATCGCCGACAGCGCCCCGCGCATCACCGCCGCCAGCGGCTTTTTGATCTCACCTTTGTCAAAGACCGGGCAGTCCAGCGGCGTCTCCGCATCCCGCACAGACATCCCCACTGGCGGTGCCACCGGCATGCTCTTCTGCTTTTCCGCCAGCTTCTTCTGCCACTCGCCCACATCCTTCTCCAGCACCGTCAGCGTGCTCATCTTCTCCATCATCTCCTTCGGCATCACCGCCGGTTTCTTCGCCGGATCAATCCCCGCCTTCACCAATTCCTCGCGCATCGTGTTGCGCTTCTTCGCCACTTCCGCGTAGTCCTTCTGCATGTCGGCAATGACCTTCTCATGCTGCTTCACCGCCTGCATCTGCTGCACTCCGTCACGCCCCAGCGGCATCGCCTCCGCCTCCTTCCTCACGTTGTTCGTCTCCACCCCGGACAAATTCTGCGTGCTCCGAAAAATGCCCGCCAGCGCGTGATAATCCGCCGTGGGGATAGGATCAAACTTGTGGTCATGGCAGCGCGCGCAGTTCGCGCTCAGCGCCAGAAAGGCATGGCACGTCGCATCGATCTGATCATCCGCCACATTCATGTCATAGAGCATTGCATCAGACTCCCCAAGCGACTTCACCCCCACATTCAGAAAACCCGTGGCCAGCAGTTGGTCATCATGCCTCAGCGCATCAGCGGCAGGCGGCAGCAGATCGCCCGCCAATTGCTCACGGATGAATTCATCAAATGGCGTGTCCCGATTGAAGGCACGCACCACATAGTTCCGGTAACGCCACGCCAGCACATAGGCCATGTTGCGCGTGTTCCCGCTCGTCTCCGCATAGCGCGCCACATCCAGCCAGTGCCGTCCCCAGCGCACACCAAATTCCGGCGAGGCCAGCAGCCCATCCACCACCGCCGGAAACTTCGATATATGAAATCCCTCCACCACCTCCAGCGGCGGCGGCAGCCCGATCAAATCAAAGTACACCCGCCTCAGCAGCGTCAGCGGTTCCGCCTCTTCATTCGGCACCAGCCCATCCTTCTCCAGTCGCGCCAAAACAAACTCATCCACCCTCGACCTCGGCCACTCCGTCATCTGCACCACCGGAACTTTCTGCACCGCAAATGCCTTCAGCGACCACAGCCCTTCCGCCACAGGCGGACTCCCTGCCATGACAAACACAGGCAGGCATAGCAAAGCTGTGAAGCGCGCGATCACTCTCCCAATACGCTCTCACCACCGCATTCTTGAATCAGCGCGTGAAAAAAGAGGCACCACATCGCCCAGCTCAATTTCCCCTCAGCGTCATCACATCGGACAACACACTAAAATCTAACTGTCCGCGTCCATGTCCGGCGTGTGGAACTCCACACCATGCACCTTTTCCGTTTCGTTCGGAGTGGTGAGCACCTTGTAGATGCACCAGCCAAACAAGGTGGCGACGGTGCCAACAGAAAGCAGCATGACAATGAGGCCGAAGGTGGTCATGAATAGGAGGGGTTCAGGGTTCGCAATCAGTCGTGTTTGTCCAGGCCCTGCTCGGCGCGCTGGTAGGCCTTGGAACGGGAGGAAAGCAGCCCGAAGTAGATGGCCACGACGATCACCAGGGCCACGCTGAGCTGAGCGGCCAAATTCGTCTCCCTTACTTTGCCGTCCTTCACATCGCCGATGAGATCCGCCACGTAGGATGAAACGCTGCCGAAGGTCCCAGTGCTGAGATCCAAGCCGAAGACGCTGGTAAGAATCGTCATGATAAAGATCGCCAGCAGAAACACCGGGCAGATCCATTTCATGATGCAGCCAAAGATACGAGGGATGCGAATGGCAGCTCCTTGATGCGCCTCGCGGAGGCCGCGCTCGATGCCCCAATGCCAGCCAAAGATGATGATCTGGATCGTGGCGAGAATGAAGATGAGGAAGGTTCCCACCCAGAAGTCCAGCGTGTCGAGCGCCTTAAGATCCTTGGTGAAATACACCACAAACCCCGTGCCCAGCGTGGTGAGCATGCCAAGGATCGTCACGCTGACCTTGCGGCCCACATTCATCGCTTCTTCAAGGAAGGCGATCCCCGGCTGCAGCATCGAGATCGAACTCGTGATTGCTGCAAGGAAGAGCATGAAGAAGAAGGCCCCGCCGAAGAACGCACCCAGCGGCATCTTGGCAAACACCAGAGGCAGCACGGTGAAGCCGAGGCCAAAGGTGCCCTGCCCCGCCACGGAGGCCAGCCCCAGAAAGGCCACCGCCGCCGGCACGGTGATCAGTCCGCCCAGCGCCACCTCGCAGAACTCGTTTGCACTGCTCGCCGTCAGGCCGCTGAGCACCACGTCGTCCTTTTTTTGCAGGTAGCTCGCATACACAATGATCACGCCAAAACCCACCGAGAGACTGAAGAAAATCTGCGCCGCCGCCGCCATCCACAGCAGCGGATTTTGCAGCTGCTGCCATGGGGTGATGGTGACCAGTTTCAACGCGCCGCCGCTCGCTGCCACCTTCTGCTCCGCTGCCGTGATGGCCGCCGAACCCACCAGTTCCTCCACCACCCTGGCCTCACCCGGCGCAGGCTGCGTTCGCTCGATCTTCACCTTGCTCGGATTCCACATGTAGCCCAGGCCGTTCACCACATTGTCGTGCGGCTTCGCAGGATCCGGCGCCCCCAGTGTCATGACACGCGCCAGCACCATCAGTGCCAGCACGATCAGCATGGGCATGCCGTAGTTGCACATCTTCTCGATGCCCCCGGAAATTCCACGGTAGATAAGCCAAAAATTGAACACAAAAACCCCCACCAGCCATGGCAGCGCAGTGTCCCACGAAAACGACAGCGCGGAGCCGTCGCCAACCTGCCCGCTCATGCTTTTAAACATCGCCACCGCCTGCTCTGTCGATTTCAAATCCACGCCCCCCGTCCAAAACTTAACTGCATACCCCAGGCACCAGGACTCGATGAACACATAATACATGTAGATCATCACCGGCACGATCACCCCGATGATGCCGATGTATTTGGCCCAGCGCTTGTTCAAGATCGCCGCGAAGGCCCCGGGTGCGGAATTGTAGCCCTTGCTGCCCGCATAGCGCCCCATCGCCCATTCCGCCCAGCCGATCGGCAGGCCGATGATCAAAAACGAGATTGCATAGGCAAGCATGAAGGCACCGCCGCCATACTGCGCCGCAAGGCCGGGAAAGCGGAGGAAATTCCCCAGGCCCACCGCGCTGCCCGCGACGGCCATGATGACTCCAAGACGTGATCCCCAGGCTTCTTTCTTTTGCGACATGGTGGTTAAGTTAGGGAGTGCGTGGAGGCACAACAAGGTTGTTGTTCGGAAAAGTGCCGCGTATTTCCGCAAAAGCAGAACTCGCGCCAGTGCGCCGATGTGCGAAACTTTTCCCGTTCATGCGCCCCAACCGCCTGCCAGTCCTGTTTTTCGCCACCGCCGTGCTGATCATGGCAGGTTCGATGCTGTGGCTGTTTTGGGTTTCCAATGTCGAGCCTTCCTTCAAAGCCGGGGCGACACCGGCAAAACGCAGCCTGAAGTCAGGCTCCCCACCCGCGCTCACGGCAATGCCACAAGCACCTGTGGTGGCCTCCCCTGCCCCCTCCAGTCCGGCCGCCACGCCCACCATCGCCACGCTCAACGTGCCCGGCTCCATGCCGAACGAAGCGCTCCTCACCTTCCGCACCCCCGAGGCCCTGGCCGCCTTTCGGGACCGCGCCGCCTCCCTCGGACTCGAACTGATCGGTTACGACATCAAACTGCGCACCGCCCGCGTCCGTTTTCGAGACACAACCGCGCTGGAACGGGATCTCAATGCGCATGCCGAGGAGTACTCCCACGTCGGCCCGAATCTCATCACCCGCATCCCCGGTTTGCCGCCTCCCATTGCGGAATCCGACACATCAAATCCGGGTGGGAAGGCCCCGTTTCGCAGCCAGGGATTGGATGTCATTGGTGCCAGCGGCGACCGCTCCAGCTGGGGGCAGGAAGTCACCGTCGCAGTCATCGATTCCGGCATCACCAGCCACCCATCACTAGCGAATGTGAAGATCACCCACTACGACCTCGTCAACGACGGAAGCGCCTTCAATGGACACGGCACCGCGATGGCCTCGCTCATCGCAGGGAATGACCCTAACGTCAGCGGCGTGTCTCCAGCGGTCAAACTGCTGGACATCCGTGTGGCAGACACGAATGGCGAGAGCAACACCGCGCTGGTTTCATCCGCCATCATCAAGGCCACCGATCTCGGTGCGCGTGTGATCAACATCAGCCTCGGTGCCAATGGCGACTCCCCAGTGCTGGATGAAGCGGTGCGCTATGCGCAAAGCCGCAATGTCGTGATCGTCGCCGCAGCAGGCAATGAGCAGCTCACTTCCCTCTCCATGCCGGCCGGCATTCCTGGTGTGCTCAGTGTGGGGGCCGTGGATGCCAATGGAACGCAGGCCTATTTCTCAAACTCGGGCGAAGGCCTCACCCTTGTAGCCCCGGGCGTCGGCATCGTTTCTGGCTATGCCGACAATCGATTTGTCATCGGCAGCGGCACGTCGCAGGCCACGGCGATCACCAGTGGTGTGGTCGCTTACCTGCTGGGTCGCGGCTACTACGGTCCCAACATCATTCCGCTGCTCACACGGACAGCAGAGCCGCTGCAAGCCCCCGCCACGGCAGTCGGGGCGGGGTTGATTCAGGTGCCGAAGTGAGAAGAGGTCAAGGTTGAGCGATCTTGACTCCTGAACCACCCCCTTCTACTTCCACGATGGCCCGCAACTACACGCTGCACAGCACGCACGAACCCAGCAACCGCATTGACTACAAGGCGGAGCTCAACGAGCAGCAGTATGAGGCGGTCACGAGTCCACCGGGGCAGGCGCTGGTCATTGCGGGGGCAGGCAGCGGCAAGACGCGCACACTGACGTATCGGGTCGCGTGGCTGCTGGATAATGGCATCCAGCCGGAATCGATCCTGCTGCTGACCTTCACCAACAAGGCCGCGCGTGAGATGCAGCATCGGGTGCAAGAGCTCGTCACTCAAGATGCGACCCGCATCTGGGGCGGCACCTTCCATTCCATCGGCAACCGCATTCTGCGCTACAACGCGGAGCGCCTTGGCTACCGCAAAGGCTTCTCCATCATGGACCGCGAGGATCAGAAGGACCTCATGGAAACGGTGCTGGGCAGCAGCGGCATCGACACCACCACGTACCGCTTTCCCAAGGCCGAAGTGCTGGGAGACATCTTCTCGCTGGCTGACAACACGCTCTGCAGCCTCAAGGAGATCATTCACACACGCTACCCCTACTTTGAAGAGGTGGCCTCGGGCATCCTCAAGATGCGCACGCTTTACCAGGAGAAAAAGCGTGAGACCAACTGCATGGACTTCGACGACCTTCTGGCGCTCACGGTGAAGCTGCTGGAGGAAAATGAAGATCTGCAGGAACGTTACCGCCACCAGTTTGAATTCGTCCTCGTTGATGAGTATCAGGACACCAACAGCCTGCAGTGCCGCATGGTCGAGCTGCTTACAGGCCCGCAGGGGAATCTCATGGTGGTGGGAGATGACGCGCAGTCGATTTACTCCTGGCGTGGGGCGGACGTTTCCAACATCCTCGAATTCGACCAGCACTGGCCGAAGGCCCGCGTGCACAAGATTGAGGTGAACTACCGCAGCGTGCCCGAGGTGCTGAACCTCGCCAATGCGGCCATAGCCATGAACCGTGGGCAGATCCCGAAGAATCTGGTGCCCGCCCGCGAATCGAAAGGCATGCTGCCCGCGCTTGTCTCGCTGGACAGCTCCTCAGCGCAGGCGGCCTTCGTGGCTCAGCGCATTTTGGAACTGCAGGATGAAGGCACGGAGCTCAATGACATCGCGATACTCTATCGTGCGCATTTCCATAGCATGGAAATCCAGATGGAGCTCACGCAGCGTGGCATTCCGTTTCAGATCACCAGCGGGCTGCGTTTCTTTGAGCAGGCGCATGTGAAGGATGTGGCGGCGTTCATGAAGTTTGCCGTCAACCGCCAGGATGAGGTCAGCTTCATGCGCATGGTGCGCCTCGTCGAAGGCATCGGCAATGTCAGCGCCGCGAAGCTGTGGCAGGAATGGCTCAAGTCCGATGCCGCAAAGGCGGAAACCATGCCGACCAGTTTCTCCGAAGTGCTTCTGCCACTGAAGGTGCCAAAGAAAGCCAAGTCCACGTGGGAACAGTTTGCCTACACGCTTGATGAACTCATCGACAAAGAAGGCAAGGTTGTGGCTCCCTCGCAGATGATCCGCAGCATCACCGACGGGGTGTATGAGGACTACATGAAGTCCAAGTTCAAGAACTACGAGCAACGCCAGCAGGACCTGGAACAGCTCAGCAACTTCAGCGACCGCTTCACCGATCCACTGGAATTCCTGAGCCAGCTTTCCCTGCTCAGTGGTGTAGACACTGACAACAAACCGGCCCAGCAGGAACAGCAGGATCGTGATGCTGTAACACTTACCACAGGGCATCAGGCCAAAGGTTTGGAATGGAACGTCGTCTTCGCCGTCTGGCTGGCGGACGGCATGTTCCCCCACAAACGCGCCATCGATGAAGGCGGTGACGCGGCGCTCGAAGAAGAACGCCGCCTTTTCTATGTCACCGTGACCCGGGCGAAGGACGAGCTGTATCTGACTTATCCCGTCATCAATCACCAGGCCCGGGATGGCGACATCATGATGCGTCCCTCGCGATTTATCTCGGATCTGCCGAAGGACCTTGTGGAGGTGTGGAATGTGAAGAGCGGATGGTAGAGAAGCTTCCACCTCATGTTTACTGAACACAAAATACTCAGCTCACATCTGCCGGCTTCACGACAAGCAGTTTACTATCCTGCTACTGCTGGCGCATCCAAGGACTGCCTGCTTTTCCTCGACGGAGAGCTGTATACAAATCGGGTGAAGGCTCCTGTGATTCTGAATGAGTCGCAAGCTTCAGGTCTGCTGTCACCAGTGGCTTGTGTCTATCTGCCAAATGTGAGCGCGGCGGGACGGCATGGGGATTACACCTGCAACGAGGCCTTTGCGTCCTTCTTGGCTGAGGAGGTGCCGCAGTGGATCGATCACGAGGTTTTTCAATTTGAACGGTTGTTCCTGTGCGGTTTGAGTTTGAGCGCCTTGCAGGCCGTGTTCACGGCGCTGCGTCATCCAGGTGTCTTTGCCGGCGTTCTCGCTCAGTCGCCCTCGGCATGGTGGGAGGATGAATGGCTGCTGAACGCGCTCCCGACGATGCCATCACCGTCGCAGCGCATGTGGATGAGCGTAGGGTTGCAAGAGCTGCAAACGAACGCTTCGCACCCACCCACGCCCTTGGTTCAAAGGAGCAGCCAGCTCGACTCCGTGCGGCGTCTGAGTTCCGCGCTCAGAGCTGGCGGTCACGATGTTTATGCCAACGAATACAACGGTGGTCACGACTCCGCTTCCTGGGCTGCGGAACTGCCTCAATCGCTGGCGTGGTTAATGAAGCGCTGAACCTTGTCAGCGGGGCCTTCTGCTTATGAATCGCCAGTCCTTGCCTCACTCCGTGATGTCAATCAGCTCCACCAGGAAGTGAAGTGTCGCATTGGGTGGAATGCCAGAGCCGGGCTGGCCCTGCAGGCCGTAGCCGAGGTAGCCGGGGATTTCGAGTTCGATCATGCCGCCTTTGCCAATGAGCTGCATGCCTTCCGTCCAGCCTTTGATGACTTGATTAAGGCCAAAGGTGATCGGCATGCCGCGCATGTAGGAGCTGTCAAAGACCCGGCCGTTGAACAGCCAGCCGTGGTAGTTTACCTCCACCTTTTGCTGGGGAGTGGGCTTGGCGCCGGTGCCTGCGCGCAGAATGCGATACTTCAAGCCTGACTCGGTGGCGGTGAAGGTCTTCGCAGCCTTGGAGCTGATCTCTCCAGCCCCTTCTGGAAGCTTGGGGAATGGGACTGTTTCTTCTGCCTTGGTCCATCCTGCCGCCATGAGAAAGCACCCGAGCAGGGCGGCACCGAATGCACGACGAGGATGGAAGGATGAGGGAAGGCTGGTTGAGAGAACGTTCATCGGCCAGAACTGACTTCATGAGCGACTTTCGTCAAGCGTTTAGCCACAATGCCGGGTGCAACTTGAGGTGCCCAACGTGGAGGACATCTGTTGCCAAGGGGACCTGTTTCATGATAAAATCCGAGGTCTTTTATTTGCTAAAAGACACCGAAAACCAAGCCATGCCCGACTACAACACCATCAGCACCGAGCAATGGCAGATCCTGCTGCCTTGCGACTGGGTGCAGAAACCTATGACTGATGGGCCGAGGTCATTCTATTTCGAGGCCAGCGACGGGACCAAAGGGGCCTACATCTCTGTTTTTACACGCACCAACCCCTGCTCCTCCGCCCTGGCGGATCTGGCGACCTGGCGTGACACGGAAATTCGCAATCTGCATGCGATGATCGATCACCACTGGGAGATCATCGAAGAATGGCAGCATGATGAAAGCGAGACGGCCATCTCGGCAAGCGACTGCCTTGAACGGAACACCAACTACCGTATCGTCTGCCTGCGCATGACGCAGTTTCCCTGGCTGGTGCGCGTGAGCCTGCATGACTACAACTGCACCGACTATGAGGCTTCGAAGCAGGCTTTCCTGCCGTTGATCGATTCGTTTGCGCCGGTGTTTGCGTAGAGGGCGAGTTTTGCTCTTTGCAAAAAACGAACTGAAGCCCGGAAGTGCTTTAATTAAAGTGATGCGCTGGTCATGTCTGCCGCTGCTGCTGCCTCCACTTCGTCCACATAGGGTTCACCTGTGATTTTTTCGATCTTTTCCCGGTTTTCTTCTTCGCTCAGCGGGTGCTCTTCCTCGCCGTCCTTGGAGGCGGGGCCATGCCAGGTCACATGCCAGGCCGTCCGTTTCCAGCCGCCTTCCACCCGCTTGAAAGCGTAGTGGAGCTTCGGTTTGCGGAAGCCGAAACCATCATCAATCGGGCCGATGGTCATTTGCACTTTGAGGGGCTTGGCATCGGCCATCTGCTTAATTTCGATAGGCGTCTGGGATTTGTCGCCTTTGAGAATGAAGTGATCATCCTTTTCCTCGGTCAGCCCATCGCGATGGAAGGCATTGATGGACCAGTCATAGGCGGGAAAGGTCTGGGCAATTTCCCACATGGAGGGTTCTTTTTCTTCGGGCAGTTTCACCACGTCCTCGATGATTTTTTCCGCCATGGCAGGCCGCTTAACTATGAGGAGGCGCTCGTCTTTGACCTTCTGCGCCCGTTGAGCCGGTGTCTCGCAGCTTGCGAGGGTGAAGAGACAACATAGGGCAGTGAAAAGGGCGATCCAAGGATTCATGAGGGACAACGACTGACAATACTTCTCTGACATAGAAGAATATAGGCCAATTTGAAGGATGAAAATGTGTTTTCTTTGCCGCAGGCAAAGATGTTTCCGGGGATTGTCCAAGGTCCATCTCCATCCTCAGCTAAAGGATTCGTAAAAGAACTGAAACTTCCTGATGACCTCTTCGTTTAACCGGCCATCGCCCCGGATCTGCGGACGATTCCATCATGAAAACGCGTCTTTGTATCTCCCTTGCCTGTGCACTCCTCGTCACCGGCCTTCAGGCCGACAATGAAGTTTACCGTACCTGGACTGACTCCCAGGGACGAAAGCTAGAGGCGACCTTCCGTGGCATTGAAAACGGCAATGTTTTCCTCCAAGTCCGCAACGGCTACGTCTACCGCCTCTCCTTGGACAAGCTCTCCGCCGCTGATCAACAGGCGGCCAAAACGCTGAAGCCTGAAGGTCTCGGCATTCCGTCCGACCCCAATCTGGCGCAGGCCGCAGCACAGATCGACATGCTCGTCGAAGCCGGTCTGAAGAAGGTGGAGCAGAAGCCCAACCCGCTCGCCTCCGATGAACAGTTCGTCCGACGCGTCTTTCTGGATCTCGCGGGGCGCATCCCCACGCGGGAAGAAGCGCTGGAATTCATCAATGACACCAGCCTTTCGAAGCGTGCGAAAGTGATCGACCGGCTGCTGGAGTCCGAGGGCTATCGCAGCCACCTGTTCAACTACTTTGCCGACATGCTGCGCATGGCGGACGTGGCCCAGAAGGCGCGCTTCTACACCTATCAGGACTGGTTGAAGAAGCAGATCGGAGAGAACGTGCCGTGGAACAAGCTCGTTTACTCCATGATGACGGCGGACGGCAAGCTGCTGGAAAACGGCGCGACCGGCTATCTGCTGCGCGATGCCGGCATGCGGCTGGACAATCTGAGCCTCACGCTGAGCACCTTCATCGGTGCGAACGTGTCCTGCGCGCAGTGCCATGACCATCCCTTTGCCGACTGGACGCAGCGCCAGTTCTATGAAATGGCGGCCTTCTTTGGTGCCACGGAAACCTACGGGGCCAAAGGCAATGCGGGTGCAGGCATGCAGGGCATGCGCAAGGTGATTGCCTCACTGGGGGACAAAAGACTACAGCAGCAGGCGAAGAACCTCCTCCGCGTCAATGCCCTGGCCGTCGAAGACTCCAGCACGAATGATTTGAAGATGCCGGATGATTACAAATACCCGGACGCCAAGCCCGGGGATCTGGTGACTCCCAAGCTGATCACCTGGAGTGATGACAAAACCAAGAAGGCCTATCAGGGCGTGCAGACCACCAAGCACGATGAGCAGTTGCGCGCCCAGTTTGCCAAATGGATGACCTCCCCGGACAATCCGCGCTTTGCCATGACCATCGCGAACCGCATGTGGAAGCACATTTTTGGCATCGGCGTGAAGGAACCGGTCGCGGATCTGGATGACCCTAATGCGAGCGTGAATCCGGTGCTGCTGCACCACCTGGCCAATGAAATGGTGCGTCTGAAATTCGACCTCAAGCAGTTCCTGCGTGTGCTGTGCAACACCGACACCTACCAACGTGAGGCCACCAGCCATGAACTGGCGGACAACTCCGCCTATCTCTTTCCTGGCCCGATCCTTCGCCGCATGACCGCCGAGCAGGCCTGGGACTCCTGCGCCACGCTCGTCATCGGTGCTGACGTGGACAAATTCAAAGGCCATCGTGGCGAAACCTACGCCAAGGCCATGAGCATCGACTTGAGCGGTGATGCCTCGCCCGATGTCGTCAAAGGCCAGATCGAAAACGCCATCGCGAGCATGCGGCAGTTTGGCGGCAAGGCCGCAGGCAACCCAAAGAACAGGAAAAAGCGCATGATGAATCAAGGCGGCGAAGAAGACCTGACCCTAGCCCCACCAGTGCGCGACGGACTGGTTCTGGCCCGCGCCTCCGAGTTGCCGCAACCTGAGAAGGACCAGCATTTCCTCCGCATGTTTGGCCAGAGCGACCGCCAGATCGCCGACAGTGAAAGCGAGGAAGGCAGCATCCCGCAGGTGCTGATGCTCATGAATGGCGAGGCGCAGCGTGTGATCGGCCAGAATGATTCACTCGTGGTGAAAACGGCCAGCGCGCAGAAGACACCGGAGCAGCAGGTGGAGAGCCTTTACCTCAGCTTCTTCAGCCGCAAACCCAAGCCCGACGAACTGGCCACCGCCACTGCGGGACTTAGCAACGGCATGACCATGCGCGATCTGACCTGGGTGCTCTTCAACACCCGTGAATTCATCTTCGTGGAATAAACTCTCACCCTTTCCTGCCATGAATCTTCACAACCAGCTTGATCCCATTTCCCGTCGTGCCTTTTGCGAGCGCTGGGCCAGTGCCGCTCTCGGCGTCACCGTGCTGCACGGTCTCGGCGGCAGCGCCTTTGCAGCCGAAACCGCCAAGACAGCCGCGCCTACGGGCCCCGGCTTTGGCAAGGCCAAGAACGTCATCTTTCTCCAGATGATCGGAGGCATGTCCCACATCGATACGCTGGACCCGAAGGATGGCCCGACGCAGGGACCGAAAGCGCCGATCAAAACCAAGGCTGACTTTCAACTGGGAGGAACGATGGAGAACCTCGCCAAACAGGCGGACAAGTTCAGCATCATCCGCAGCATGACTTCCAAAACGGGGGTGCATGCCGCCGGGCAGTATGTGATCCGCACCGGCTACGAGGAGCGCGGGACCATCAAGCATCCCAACATCGGCGCCTGGGCGCAGCACTTCCTTGGCTCCAGCCACAAGACGCTGCCCTCCAACGTCTGCGTGAACCGCCAGCCACAGAACGGCAACGGCTTCTTCCCCTCCAGCTTTTCCCCGCTGCCCATCCTCGATCCCGATGTGGGCCTGCAATACGCCAAGAGCGAGGCCAGCCCGGAGCAGATGAACAAGCGCCTCGCCATGCTGGATCAACTTGATGCCGGATTCCGCGATCGCTTCAAGACCTCGGAGGTGAAGAGCTACACGCAGTTCTACGACAAAACGATCAGCATCATGTCCAGCACGGACCTGGAGGCCTTCCACCTCGATGACGAACCGGAGGCCTTGAAGGAAAAGTACGGCAAGGGCAAATTTGGCCAGGGCTGCCTGCTGGCGCGGCGTCTGGTGGAAAAAGGGATTCGCTACATCGAAGTCGCCAAAGGCGGCTGGGACATGCACAACAACATCGACGACGGTCTCGATGAACATGGTGCCGAACTCGACCAGGCGCTCTCCGCATTGCTGGAAGATCTCAAGGAACGTGGGCTGCTGGAAAGCACGCTGGTGGTGCTCTGCTCAGAATTTGGCCGTGGTCCCAAGCTCAATGGCAACGGCGGACGCGACCATCATCCGAAGGTTTTCTCCACGCTGCTCGCGGGTGGTGGCATCAAAGGCGGCTACATCCACGGGGCCAGTGACAAGGAAGGCATGGCGGTGGCCGACAAGCAAACCAGCCCGCAGGATTTCCTTTCCACGATTGGCTGGAGCCTTGGGCTGCCTATTGATGAAGTCGTCATGTCGCCCAGCAACCGGCCCTTCACGGTGGGAGACAAGGGCAAGGCGGTGATGGAGCTGTTTGCGTAGCGCGAAAGCTCTCCGCCTGAATTCTCCGCAAGCCTCTCGAACGGCTGGCGTACTTTGCCTCGCGATGCTTTCATCGCCTTCCTGACCATGACTTCCCGCCGCCATTTTCTTTCCGCCAGCACCGCCGCGTTTGCCGCTTCATCGTTTCACATCTTCGGCGCTGATCCGGCGAAGAAGTATCGCACGGCCTTGATTGGCTCAGGCTGGTGGGGGATGAACATTTTGAAGGAGGCTCTGGCTTCCGGACGCATCAAGGTCTGCGCCTTGTGCGACGTGCATGAAGACGTGGCCTCCAACGCCGGTGACACGGTGAATGGAATCTCCGGCGATGACCCGAAGCTCTACAAGGACTACCGCGAACTGCTGGACAAGGAGAAGCCGGAGATCGTCATCATCGCCACGCCGGACCACTGGCATGCGCTGCAAACCATTGCCGCCTGCAAAGCGGGCGCTCATATCTACGTCGAGAAACCGACCGGGCACACCATCAATGAGAGCAAGGCGATGGTGAAAGCCGCACGCGAGGCTGGCGTCGTGGTGCAGGTGGGGCTGCATCGCCGCATCGGCCCGCATCACGTCGAGGCGATGAATTTCCTCAAGTCCGGCGCCGTGGGCAAAGTGGGCATGGTGCGTGCTTTTGCCGACAGCAAGGGTGGACCCGAGCAGCCGAAGCCGAACAGCCAGGTGCCCGAAGGGATGGACTGGGACATGTGGTGCGGCCCAGCGCCGATGCGCCCGTTCAATTCCAAGCTGCATCCGGGAGGCTGGCGCCATTTCCTCGACTACGCCAACGGCACCATGGCCGACTGGGGCGTGCATTGGCTGGACCAGATCATGCTCTGGAGCGGCGAGAAAGGGCCGAAGAAAATCTTCTGCACCGGAGGGCGACCTATCGCCGGTCCTGCCGTGCTCAATGACAAGGAGCAGACCACCGATGCGCCGGATCATCAGGTGGCCACGTTTGAGTTTGAGCAGTTCACCGCCGTGTGGGAGCACCGTAAATTTGCCGACAACAACAACGAGAAGCATAAGATCGGCTGCTACTTCTATGGGGAAAAAGGCGTGCTGCACATCGGCTGGCGCGATGGCTGGACCTTCTACCCGGTGAATCCCAAAGAGGGCGAGAAGCACGGCAACCACCAGCTTCAGGAGCCGGATGGCCACAACATCGGCCTGCTCTGGGCCGACTTCATCGATGCCATCGAAAAGAAAAAGCAGCCCATCGCCGACATCGAAAGCGCCCACCGTTCCACCTGCCTGCCGCTGCTCGGCATGCTCAGCTACAAGGCGGGACGCAGCATCCAGTGGGATCCGGAGAAAGAGCTGATCATCGGCGACGCAGAGGCCAGCAAACTGATGCAGCGGGAGTACCGTAAGCCTTGGGCCTACCCGGTCTAAAAGCCGACATTCCAGCGATTGCCGCTTGATCTTGCCTTTTCCATCGGCTTTCGACATGGCTCTGCGAATCAGGCATCCTTCCTGCTTTGATTCGCAAGCTCCACCCAGCCATGTCCGAAACTCCCCCGCAAAACCTCCGCAACCTCGGCTTTCAACTTCTCGAAGACGACCTGCGCTACCTCATGGCGGCCTTTTCCGCCGTTCTCAAGCAGCTTGGGGAACCCGAACTGGCGGCCAGCCTGCCTTGGATCGGCACCGGGGTGCCGCAAAAGACGAACCGCTCGCTCGGACAGGCCTATTCCATCGCTTTTCAGCTGCTCAATGTCGTGGAGGAGCGGGCAGCCTCACAAATCCGACGTTTGCGGGAGAAAAAGAGCGGACCCGAGGCTGAAAAGGGCCTGTGGGCGGACAATTTGAAGCAACTGCAAACCCTCGGACTGAAGGAGGCCGACATCCTTGCGGCATTGCGTGATGTCTGCGTGGAGCCCGTGCTCACCGCCCATCCCACCGAGGCCAAGCGCGAGACGGTGCGCGAGCTGCACCGGGAGATCTACAGCCTCATGAACCGGCATGAGAACCCGGCCTACACGCCGCGCGAGCAGGCCCGCCTGCAAAGCCAGCTGCAGACCCAGCTCGAAAACCTCTGGCGCACCGGCGAAATTCACGTCACACGCCCAAGCATCGAGGCTGAGCTGCAAAACGCGCTGCATTATCTGCGCGATGTGTTTCCCGAGGCGCTCACCCGTGCGCACGTGCACCTGCGCGAAGCCTGGCAGGCTGCTGGGTATGATGTGACAGAGGTGGACTCCCTGCCGCCCCTGATCCGCTTTGGTTCCTGGATCGGTGGGGACCGCGACGGGCACCCATTCGTGACGGCGGATGTCACGCGCCATGCCTTGCAAGTCATGCGCAAGAACGCGTTGCGAGTGCAGCGTCGTGGGCTGGAAGCTCTCGCCTTTCATCTGCCGCTGAGTTCACTGTTCCAGATCACGCCACCGCAGCTCACGGAGCTGATCGCCGCCCTCACTGCGCAGCTCAAAACCGAGCCGGGCGTGGATCTTGCCAACATTCTGGAGCGCAACAAGGAGGAGCCGTGGCGCGCCGCTGTTTACCTCATGCACGCGAAGGTTGTGCTGGCCATCGAGAAGCCCGCTTCACCGGTCGCGTATGTGCAGCCGGAGGAACTGCGTGCTGACATTGATGTGCTCGCGCAGACCTTGCTCGATGTTGGTTCCAAGGCCGTCGTCGAGGAGCAGATCGTTCCATTCCGCCGCAATCTGACTGCTTTTGGTTTCCACTCCGCCGTGCTGGATGTGCGGCAGAATTCTGCGTTTCATGAGAAGGCGCTCGATCAACTCCTGCGTGCCGCAGGCCTGCTGGACGGTGGTTCCTTCATCGACTGGCCGATCGAGAAAAAGCGTGAACTGCTTGATCGTGAGCTCGCCTCTCCGCGTCCTTTCCTATCTCCTGGCATTTCTGCCGGACCTGAGGCGGACACGGTGCTGGACTGCTACCGCGTGCTGGCCGATCACCGCGCCAAGTATGGCAATGCGGGCCTCGGTTCTCTGATCATCTCGATGACACGCTGTGTCGAAGACATGCTCGTCGTTTTCCTTCTGGCGCGTGAAGCCGGGCTCATGGCCTGGAGCGAAGAAGGACTCGTGTGTCCCCTGCCCGTGGTGCCGTTGTTTGAAACGATGGGCGATCTCGAATCCGGCCCTGGCATTGTAGAGGCGTTTCTTTCGCATCCTGTGGCCAAGCGCAGTCTCCTCGCACAAAGCAAGGGCGGCACGCCAGTATTCCAGATGATGGTCGGCTACTCCGACTCCAACAAAGACTGCGGCATCGTGGCCAGCCAGTGCGCGCTGCATCGTGCGCAGCGTGAGCTTTCCACCACGATCCATCGGCATGGTGTGCGCCCGATCTTCTTCCATGGCCGTGGAGGCACCGTCGGACGTGGAGCGGGCCCCACACATTGGTTCATGGAGGCGCTGCCGCATGGTTCCCTCAGCGGCGGCATGCGCATGACTGAGCAGGGCGAGACCATCGCGCAAAAGTACGCGCACATTGGGTCCGCAGTTTACAATGCCGAGTTGCTCATGGCCTCCGCCACGGCGGCTACTGCACGCCATCGCTGCACCGAATCCAGCGCCCCGCCTGAACTAGAGCCGCTGTTTGACAAACTGGCAGCCGACAGCCGTGATGCGTATCGCGCCTTCCTGCATGCGCCGGACTTCATGAAGTTCTACCGACAGGCCACGCCGATCGATGCCCTGGAAAACTCCCGCATTGGCTCACGTCCGGCCCGCCGCACAGGACAGGCTTCGCTTGATGATCTGCGCGCCATTCCCTGGGTGTTTTCGTGGACGCAGTCACGCTTCTACCTTCCCGGCTGGTTCGGTGCTGGCAGCGCTCTGACCAAGCTCAAGACTGAAGATCCCAAAAGCTATGCCACCCTGGCCGCGGCGATTCCCGGCTCGGCCTTCCTACGCTACGTTCTCACGAACATCGAAAGCTCCCTCGTCAGCGCCAACACCGACCTCATGCGCGCCTACGCTGCTCTGGTGGAGGACACCGCCGTGCGAGATCGCTTTCTCGGCACCATCCTCGGCGAATACGAAGCCACCCGCGCCATCATCGATGACCTCTTCCAAGGCACCATTGAAGGCCGCCGCCCGCGCCTCGCCTACACGCTGAACATTCGCGAAGAACCGCTCAAGGTGCTGCACCACCAGCAGATCGCGCTACTGCGTGAATGGCGTGGACTCACCGCTGCCGGTAAAACCGAAGCTGCGGATGCGATGGTGTCGGACTTGCTGATTTCGATCAATGCGATTGCGTCGGGACTGAGGACGACGGGCTAAAACATGGCCTTGAAGTCTCAAGCTTCGCGCCGCGGTCATTTGGACCCGGCTGTCGGCATGGTCAGTTCCGGGATGTCCAGCGCCTGCAGCTCACGCCCGAACTGATCACTTTCCGAGACAACGAGAATCATTCCTTGGAGCACCGCAACGATGTCTGTCGCCCGGTTCAAAATAGCTAGTCTCCGGCTACCGTCCTCTGTTCCATCTGTGATCCAAACGTCTGTGCCCGAGTTTGAGTTCTTGCGTTGGAACAACACGCGGCCATCGGCCGTTGGGATCAGTTTGAAAATCTCTGCCTCTTCATTGCCAAGCACAATGTCGGTCACGAGGTGGGTCCCATTCTTGGTGCCGTCCGAGCACCAAAGCTCAAGACCATGCTTGCCGTCATCCATGACAAAGAAGAGCCGATCTCCGGCAACCACTGGGCTGGGATGAGGACCACTTGAAAAGGAGAAGGATGCCTCTTTATACGGATCGCTGTCATTAAGGGTCTTGGATCCTGCTGCCGTGCCATCACTGATCCACAAGCCGCAGCGTCGGGTGCGATCATAGGCAAGCATCATTCCAAGAACGCCCACACGACCGAACCAGAGCTGAGAAGTAGGATTGTCGGGCCACCACGATGCCACTTTGGCCACGGATTTCCCATCGGTGTGCCACAATTCCAATGGCTGCTTCCATTGACCGTTGGGCAGCATGAGTACTCCATTCGGCAGGGAGACGAATTGATTGAGGTCGCCATCATTATCAAAGACCGGCAGTCCCGGCAGCACCAGCTTTTTCAATCCGGAACGTGTGCCATCAATGCTCCAGATTGACTTCCCAAATAAGTCCAGTTTCAGCATGGAACCGTTCAGCATTGCGCCATCAGTATAGTCTTCCCAGCCGTCAAAAGGCACCGCAATGGTTTCCGTCACGCCCGTGTGGAGATTGAGTGCCACCAAACCATGCCCTTTATAGTCGCCATGAAGCGAGAGCACCAGACGGTCGCCGATCAGAAATGGTTTGGATTCATCACACACATCTTTGCCATCTTCAGAAATGGGTCGTGTTCCAACCTCGGTGCCGTCCGTCACCCAGATGCGGCTGCCTTTGCCAAGTTTTGCGTTAGGCCCTTGAAAGTACAAGCGGTTCTCAAACACAAAGGGGTTTTCGAAAATGGAACCGCGTTCCTGCCACGGAAAATCCTTGATGCGTCGTGTGCCTGCTGGGGTGCCATCTGAGCGATAGAGCGACACCGTTTTACCGCTCTGATCGGAGGCGGCGAAGAACCACGCCTGATTGTTCCACACAAAGAAATTCGTCAGGCCTGAGCCGTTCTGCCCCGGATTCAGGTCGGCGACCAAACGTAGCTTGGTGGGTTCAGCCGCAGTCACAACGGCAGCCACCATGATCCCAAGGCAAAGAAATGAGCGCCACATATACGGCAGAATAGCGAAGTCAGGCTGAGGGCGTCAATGCTTGAATTGATCTCAAGCTCTCCCGCGATACTCCCCCGGTGCCACGCCGACCCAGCGCTTGAACACCCGTGAGAAAATCGCGGCATTGGCGTAGCCGACGTTTGCGGCCACGACTTCGAGCTTGTCGTTTCCGGCTTCGAGGAAGCGGCGTGCCTGCTCCATGCGCAGGCAGGTAAGGTGCTGCATGGGGCTGCGGCCCAGTTCCTTCATGCAGAGGCGGCGCAGGTGCTCGGGGCTACAGTGACTGCGATGCGCCAGTTCGGCGAGTGTCCAGTCGCGCATGAGGTCCTTTTCCACATCCGCCCACAGTTTGGCCACGCGTGGTTCGCGACTGCGCCAGGGCTGGGCGATGCGGCGGATGGTGGCATGCAGCAGCTCCAGCCAGTGGTGCAGGATTCGCGGCTCGCGCTCCCCTTCCCACTCGGCGCGCACTCCATGGATGATGCGGGCAATTTCATCTGCGTGGGCCGTGGGCATCACGGGGGAAGCTGCGCCAACTACGGGTGTGACGAAACTCGGCTCGTCATAGCGAATCCACGCGAAACACCAGCGTTCACGACCTTTGGCCTCAAAGGCATTCAACACGCGTGGCGGCGCGAGGCACACCATGCCGGGCTTCACCCGCTGCCAGCGACCATCGAGCAAGATGGAGCCTTCGCCACTTACGCACGCGAGAACAAAACTGCCCGTCGGACTCATGCGCACGCGCCGGTAGGGAGGCAGCGCTTCATCAAGGCCAAAGCGTGCGATGCGGTGCGTGGTCATCTCCACGCACTCGCGGGCCTCCACCACCCAGCGCCGCGTGCGCGGACCGTCGAGGGTGGTTTCGGAGAGTTCGTGGTTCATGGGGGCATTACAGCGCGCCGCGCAGGATTGGCAAGGAGAGGCACTTGCCAAGTGCCGTCATGCGCTGAAACAGCTCGCATGCGACCAGGCAAGTCCCGCTCCTTGATTTGGCATGGCGCGCCGCCCAGGTGCATTTCAGGCATGACACCGTGCATGTCATCCTGCTAGCCTGCGTTTAACCAACCCGTTATTCCAACCTATGAAGCACCTGCTCTCTTTGCTCCTCCTCACCACCGCGCTCCATGCGGAGCCGATTTCCCTTTTTGACGGCAAGTCGCTCGATGGCTGGGACTATGATCCCAATATCTGGCGGGTGGAAGACGGCATGATCACCGGCGGCTCCACGACGGAGAAGATCAAGGAGAACCATTTCATCTGCACGAAGAAGAATTATCAAAATTTTGAGCTGAAGCTCAAGATCAAGGTCAGCGGTGATCCGAAGACCGGCATGCTCAACAGCGGGATTCAGATTCGCAGCCTGCGAGTACCTGGTGGTGCGCACATGACGGGGTATCAGGTGGATTGCGGTGCGGGCTGGTTTGGCAAAATTTATGATGAGTTCCGCCGCAACAAGGTCATCTGGGCACCCACGCCGGAGCAGCAGGCCGCGCTGGACAAGGCCATCGATGTCTTTGGCTGGAATGAATACCGCATCCGTGCTGAAGGGCCGCGCATTCAGACATGGATCAATGGCGTTCTTTGCATGGACTACACCGAAGTGGACAAGAACATCGCACTGGATGGCCTCATTGGACCGCAGGTGCATAGCGGTGGTGTCTGCCTCGTGCAGGTCAAGGACGTGACGATTGAAGAACTTCCCCCGACGCCGGGCGCGCCGACTTGGGAATCGCTCGGCGGCGTGGATGTCGCACGCAAACTCGTCGCCCCGACGCCAAAGCCGCAGGCGGATGCAGCAGCGGCGCCGAAGCGTGACATCAGCTACAACAACGTCCAG
Source organism: Prosthecobacter sp. Pr1 (assembly GCF_057652315.1). Lineage (NCBI taxonomy): Bacteria > Pseudomonadati > Verrucomicrobiota > Verrucomicrobiia > Verrucomicrobiales > Verrucomicrobiaceae > Prosthecobacter > Prosthecobacter sp. Pr1. Next base: position 160,068 of record NZ_JBYFBS010000009.1, read on the forward strand.
GGCACCGCTTTGTCCGCCGAGGAGCAGTTGAAGAAGTTCCATGTGCCGGAAGGCTACGAGATCGAACTCGTCGTCAAAGAAAGCGAAGGGCTGGGCAAATTCGTCAGCGTTTACTTTGATCAACGAGGGCGAATGTGGACGCAAACGGCGCTGGAGTACCCGGTGGATGCGAATGAAAACCCCGCCGCCGCAGAAGCGGTGTATGCGGCCCATGGCAAGGACAAGGTGGTCGTCTATCCGCGGGAGTCGGTCAATGGGCCGATTCCCGCGGGTGGACTCACCAATCCCACCGTCTTCGCCGACGGCCTCGCCATCCCGACAGGCATGCTGCCCTGGGGCAATGGCGACACGTGCTACGTGCAGCATGGGCATGACCTGAAGCTTTACAAGGACACCAATGGCGATGGCAAGGCGGACACGTTTGACGTCATCCTCACCGGCTTCGGCGTGCAGGACTCGCACCTTTTTCCGCATCAGTTCACCCGAGCCCCCGGCGGCTGGATCTGGATGGCGCAGGGCCTCTTCAACAACAGCAAGGTGCGCAAGCCCGGCAGCGATGTGGTCATTGATTACCCCAAGTGCGGGATGGCCCGCTGCAGGCCCGACGGCAGCGATTTTGAGATGACCAGTGTGGGCCCAAACAACATCTGGGGGCTCGTGATTACTGGCGAAGGTGAAACCTTCATTCAGGAAGCGAACGACTACGGCTACCCCATCATGCCCTTCCATGAGTATGCGTATTATCCCGGCGGCATGGAGGCCCTCAAGAAAAGCTACCAGCCCGACTTCCCACCTCAGGCGGAGTTCCGCATGGGCGGCACCGGATTGAGCGGTCTTGCATTGATTGAGAATGGCTCACTGCGTGCCCCCAAAGCGGCGCATACCATGGCCGTGGCGAATCCCATCACATCCAAGATTCAAACCCTCGGCATGCATCGCGATGGCGCGTACTGGAAGCTGGAGCAACTCCCCGACCTCATCACCTGCGATGATCCTTTCTTTCGCCCTGTAGGGCTTACCAATGGTCCCGACGGCTGCATCTACATCGTGGATTGGTACAACAAGATCATCTCCCACAACGAGGTGCCGCGCGCGCATCCGGATCGTGACAAAACGCGGGGGCGTATCTGGCGTGTAAAGCAAAAGGGGGCCAAAGCGGAAGTGGCCGACTTCACGAAGCTGAGCACTGAAGAACTCAATGCAGCACTGAAGGATGGCCCTGTTGGAAAAACTCAAATTGCCTGGCAAACTCTTAGTGATAGAAAAGAGCTGGCCGCGAACCACTGGGCGGCGTCTGAGTATGCTTATCCCCGTGAGAGCGTTCAGATCCGCGCTATCGGTCGTAATCTTTCCAATCAAAACATCGGCGAACTGCTCTCCTTCGCCAAACCCTCCCTCTCCGGACCGCTCGGCCAATCCTCCCGTGGGCCGAAACAGATTCCTGTGCGCGAGGCCTATGACCGCGAGTTCGAACGCTTCCTGGTGCGCATGTTCCTGGAACGGCATCCTGATGTCGTCGCGAAGTTTCTCGACTCCGAGGGTGCTTCGAAGCTGCCTGTGGAAGCCCGCGTGCTTGCCTCGCTTGCATTGGAACCGAAGACGAGCGCATCGCGTGTGGCAAAGCTGCTGCCGCATCTGGATCGTGCTCCGAATGATGAAGAGCTCCTCCGTCTCGCCCAGTTCCCGGCGGAAGCCGGAGTGGGCGATGCCCTCAAGGCGCTGCTGACGAATGAAAAGTCGCGCACGGTTGTTGCTGAGAAACTGCTCGCCCAGCGCACGAAGCTTGATGCGAAACAGATCGCGCCGTTGCTGACGGAAACGGCGAAAGGAATGATCGGGAGTGCTGATGGCTCTGTCCGCAACCTCGCTCTCCAGCTCATCGGCGGCTTCCAACTCGTCGATTTGGAAGACAGTCTTGTTCAGCCTTTGAAAATGGCGATCACCATCAGCGGAGGTGATCTCAGCATGGTGGTTGATTCAAAAGGCACGAAATCCAGTGATTCCAAAGACTTCATCGCTACGCTGCAAGTCTTGAAGGATTTACGCAGTGGCGCTGCAGATGTTTTCGTTTCGCTCGCCACGATTGGAAAACCCCAGGTGCGTGATGCGGCAGTCGAAGCCCTCGCCGCCTCGCGCGCGCCAGATGCCGCAGCCAAGCTCCTCACGCTTTATCCTTCGCTTCAGCCAGCGCAGCGCCGTGCGGCCCTGAACACTCTTGCCAGCACCAAGGCGGGCGCACAGACCATCGTGGCCGCGTTGCTCGATAAAACATTGCCGCAGGCGGATCTCGATGGCCCCACGGTTGAGAGGCTTGCCACCGTGCTCGGCAATGATCCTGCACTCGAAAAACTTCAGCAGCAACTCGGGGGCATCTTCCGAGAAGTGTTGCTGCTTGATGGGGAAGACACGGCTGTGGTGGATGCGAAGATCACGCTCGACGGGCCATTCACCGTCGAGGCCTGGGTGCGTCTCGCCGAAGGCATCAGCAATGCTGACAGCCTTCTGGGCACGCCCGGAGGCGTGGACATGAACTTCTTCGGTTCCAAGTTCCGCGTCTATGCCGGAGGAGAGCTGAAGGATGTCTGCGTGTCGACCAAGCCCATGACGCCCGATCTCTGGACGCACCTTGCGGTCACTCGCGATGACAAACACATCATCCGCATTTATCAAAATGGCGAACTGGATGCCACAGGCTCGAAGCCTGCGCCTGCCAAATGGGAGAACTGCAAGATGGGCTGGAGTGGGCCCAAGCAAGGCACGGAGGGTGTGATCACGGAGTTCCGCGTGTGGAAAACAGCGCGCAGTGCTCAAGAGATCCGCGCCACGTTTGACCGTATTGTCGTCCCGGCTTTAGCCGGTTCTGCTCTGGTCTTCTCTTCCACAGACCGGCTCAAGCCGGAACTGAAAAGCATCTTTGGCAAAGGCGCCCGCATCGCCAAAACCATCGACTCGCCACCGCTGCTCACCGAGGAGCAGGCAAAGGCGCTGGACACGAAGTTCGCCCGCTTCACCGCGCTCGCCCCCAAGGGCAACGCGGCCAATGGCAAAGTGCTCAGTGCGCTGTGCATGGCCTGCCATCAGATCGGCAGTGCGGGCGGCCAGATCGGCCCGAATCTCAGTGGAGCGGGGGCGATGGGCCTGGAGGCGGTGCTGCGTAATATTTTGACCCCGAATGCCGCCATGGAGCCGGGTTACCGGATCTACCGTGTGGAGATGAAAAACGGCGATCTCATTGATGCTTTTTTTGTGAGCGAGGACAAAGAAGCCGTCGTTATCCGCATGCCTGGGCTGCCCGACCGCCGACTGGACAAGAAGGAAATTCGCAGTACGAAATTTATCCGGCGTTCGCTGATGCCAGAGGGATTGCTCGATGCGCTGCAGGAGCAGCAGGTGGCGGATTTGCTGGCTTATTTGATGACGCTCAAGGGGTAGATTCGAAGAGCGGGACTACGCAAGGTCGCTCGTTGTACTTGGCAAGCGGCCATCCTTGGGATAATCGCAGCGATGCCGACTGCCACGAACGAACCCGCCACCAAACCTGCCGCGCCGGCAGATCTGGAAATCAAAGACGCCCAGCTCATCTTCAACCATGTCTGGAAGCAGCTGGAGGAGGAATATGGCCGCGAGAAGCTGCGGTTTCCGAAGGAGTTGATCCTGCTGGGCGGGGCGCCGGGGGCTGGCAAGGGTACGAACACGGACTTCATCCGCGAGGTGCGGGGCATCACGGCGCAACCGATTGTGGTCAGCGCGCTGCTCGACAGCCCGGAAGCGCAAAAGCTCAAAGCCCAGGGCGGCATGGTGGGCGACCGCGAGGTGGTAGGCATTCTTATTCGCAAGCTGCTCGAGCCTGAGCAGCAAAACGGCGCGATTCTTGACGGCTTTCCGCGCACCAAGGTGCAGGTGGAGTGCTTGAAGATGCTCTTTGATGAGATGATCCGCCTGCGCCGTGACTTTTCAGAGACACCTGACGCCGCGCATTTCAAGCAGCCCATTTTCCACATCATGGTGCTGTTTGTCGATGAGGCGGAAAGCATCGCCCGCCAGCTCAAGCGCGGCCAGGAGGTGCTGGCGCACAATGCTGAAGTCCGCAGCTCAGGCCTGGGCGAACTGTGGGAGGAGCGTGCCACGGATTTTGATCCTGCGCTGGCGCGCAATCGCTACCAGGTCTTCAAAGAGAAGACCTACGACGCGCTGGTCTCGCTGAAGGAGATCTTCCACTACCACTTCATCAATGCGCAGGCACCGCTGGAACTGGTGCAGGACAACATCATTCGTGAGCTTGAATACCAAAGCTCTCTCGAACTCGATCCGCGGACCTTCGACCAGTTGCGCGATCTGCCGCTGGCCAGCGAGATCGTGCGGCATGCACGGCAGGACCTCGTGCGCCGTCTCGATGGCTACAAGGTGGAAAAGCCGGAGCTCATGCAGGCGGTGGTGACTTTCATTCAGGACAAGATGATGCCGATCATCGTGCGGCATGCGATCTCCGGCCGTGCTGACATCAACACGGAGGACAAGCTTTTCCACGATCCCGAAGCACTGGCGATGCTCATCGACATCTTCTCCGAACGCGGCTACCACGCCACGGCGGACCTGCACCGTATCGAGATTCCGGAACGCTTTGATTTGCAGACTGGCCTGATTCAGTGCCGGAAGAAAAAGGTCTTCCGATTCCGCATCATCTTCAAGGGTTCCGAAATTCGGCGCGGGCAGTTCATGCCGTAAAGCGTGCTGTTTGAGGGTTGCGAGATCCCTGCGCTCCCTTTACACATCACGTCACATGTCAACCATCGTAGTTACTCAGAAGAATGGCGTCGCCTGCATCGGCGCTGACACGCTCAGCTGTCTCGGTTCGTTGAGGCAGAAGGCGCAGCACGTCGTCAACAAGACCAAGATCACCAAGATTGCGGACACTTTTATTGGGCTCACCGGCACCTCGGCGAGCCTGGTGGTGATGAACAGCTACTTTTCCAACCCAGACCGTCCGCGTGATTTCTCCTCCTGCGAGGCCATCTTTGAAACCTTCCGTCATTCGCACGCATGGCTGAAGGTGGAGTACTTCATGGCCGCCATGCCGGACAAAGGCGAGGAATTCGAGACCACACAGTTCTACGGACTGCTGGCCAACCCGCACGGTATCTTCGCCATTTATTCGTACCGCTCCGCGCAGCAGTTTCACAAATTCTGGGCCGCAGGCTCGGGCCGGGATTACGCCTTGGGCGCGATGCAGACGGCGTATGACAAATGCAAGACCGCCGAGGAAATCGCGCGCGCCGGGCTCGAAGCCGCCGCTGAGTTCGACAGCGCCACCAGTGCGCCCTTTGAAATTCACAGCGTGCCGCTGCTCTCCGCTGCGAAACCGAAAACCTCCCGCAAGAAATAGTCTCTTTCGTCTTTCTTCTCTCTTCTCCAACCATGAAGCGCCTCCTCCTCCCCTTCCTCGCTCTCAGCGCCGCCCTTGCCGATGGCCCCAAGGACAATCAAGCCGAAAACGTGCGTCCGGTGCCACCTCCTGGCGTGGACGTGCCTGATGCGGATCGTGGCCGGCTCACGGAAGGTTTGAAAAAACTCCGCACCGCCATCGATGACGCCACCAAGGCGCAGGCTAAGAATCCGCAGCTCGCGGATCTGCTGCCTGACATTGAGATCTACCACAAGGCGGTCGATTGGGCGCTGCGCTACAATGAGGTGCACAAGCTGGGTGAGCTCAAGAGCGCGGATGAAATCATCGCCGAAGGCCTGCAACGTGCCGAACAGTTCAAAGCGGGTCAGGCACCGTGGACGAAGCAGAAGGGGCTGGTGGTGCGCGCTTACCGCTCGAAGATTGATGGCTCGGTGCAGCCCTACGGCATGGTGATTCCTGAGAGCTATGTGGGCGCCCCGGTGCGCATGGACATCTGGTGTCATGGTCGTGGCGAGACTCTCAGCGAGCTGGCCTTCCTGGATCAGCGGCGCAAGCAGGTCGGACAGATCACCCCCAAAGGTGCGCTGGTGCTGCACGCCTACGGTCGTTACTGCTGTGCGAACAAGTTCGCGGGAGAGATCGATCTGATCGAAGCCATTGATCATGCTTCCAAGTTCTATGCCGTCGATGAAGATCGCATCATCGTGCGCGGCTTCAGCATGGGCGGCGCGGCGGCATGGCAGTTTGCAGTGAATTACGCGGACAAATGGTGCGCGGCGAATCCAGGTGCCGGCTTTGCCGAGACTCCCGAATTCCTTGGCGGCTTTCAGAACGAAGATGTGAGCGGCGCCCCCTGGTATCAGCAGAAGCTCTGGCACTGGTATAATGCCACCGACAATGCCCTGAATCTGGAAAACTGCCCCACCGTGGCCTACAGCGGCGAGATCGACAAACAGAAGCAGGCTGCCGACATGATGGAAAAAGCCCTGCGTGGCGAGAACGTGGATCTTCTGCACATCATTGGCCCACAGACGGGGCACAAGATTCATCCGGACTCGCTTGTCGAAATCGAGAAGCGCCTTGCCAGCATCGCAGCCGTGGGGCGCAACCGCATGCCGAAGGAAATTCATCTTTCCACCTGGTTCCTGCGGTACAACCACATGTTCTGGGTCACGGTGGACGCCTTGGAAGAACATTGGGTGCGCGGTCGCATTCATGCGCGCATCACCGGCCCGTCTGAGATCATGATCAAGCTGCAGAACATCAGCGCCTTCACGCTCGACATGCCTTCCGGCACCTGCCCCATGCCCCTGCTCTTCAAGCCGGTGGTCAGCATCGACGGCCAGCTTCTTGAAGTGACCCGCCCGAAACTGGACCGCTCATGGCTGGTGCATTTCCAGATGAAGAACGGCAAGTGGACGCAGACGCTGGACAACGAAGGTGATGGCAAATTGGTCAAGAAGCACGGCCTCGAAGGACCGATCGACGACGCCTTCATGGACAAGTTCCTGTTTGTGAAACCCACCAAGGCTGGAGCCAGCGAGAAGGTGGACGCCTGGGCCAAGGCGGAGCTTGAACGCGCGCAGTTTGAATGGCGCCGTCAGTTCCGTGGCGATGCGCCGACGAAGGATGACACCGCCATCAGCGATGCCGACATCGCCGCGAACAACCTCGTGCTCTGGGGCGACCCGCAGAGCAATACCGTTCTGGCCAAGATCGCTGACAAGCTGCCGATCCAGTGGTCCAAGGACAAGCTCGTGGCGAATGGCAAGACCTACGATGCCGCGACGAATGCCCCCGTGCTCATCTACCCAAATCCGCTCAACCCTGCGAAGTATGTGGTGATCAACAGTGGCTTCACCTACCGCGAATACGATTACCTCAACAACGCCCGTCAGGTGGCCAAGCTGCCCGACTGGGCGGTGATCGACCTCACCAAGCCCAAGACCAGCCAGGCCCCCGGTGGCATCAGCGATGCGGGATTCTTCGGTGAGAGCTGGGAGTGGAAAGCCGCCCCTGTGAAGAAGTAGGCCATGCAGCGCACGCTCACCGCCCTTGCATTGCTGCTGCTGGCTCAGTGTGCCGGTGCTCAGCAGACCAAGATCGAGACGGCATTCTCCAACAGTCTGGAGATGCCGTTTGTGAAGGTGGCGAGCATTGGCGTGCTGGTCTGCCGCTATGAGACGCGGGTGAAGGACTATCAGCCGTTCGCGATTGCCACGAACGTGGATTGGAGGAAGCCTGAGTTTCCGCAAACGGCCGATCATCCTGCCATCAACGTGAGCTTTGCGGAGGCGCAGGCTTTCTGCGAATGGCTGGGCAAGAAGGAAGGGCGCAAGTACCGACTGCTCACCGATCAGGAGTGGAGCGTGCTGGCAGGTTTGCAGGAGAAGCCAGGCATCGCCCCGAATCAGCAGCCACCAAGCACGGGCGTGCATCATTGGGGCAAGGGTCCGCTGAGCAAAGAGGTCGGCAACTTTTGCGATGAGGCATTTGGCAAAAAGTATCACAACAGCTACGACGCCAAGTGGCTGGAGATGGACGACGGCTATCCAGATACCGCGCCCGTGGGCAGCTACCCCGCCGATGCCAATGGTCTCTACGACTTCGCCGGCAACGTCTGGGAGTGGGTGGATGGCTGGTATGATCCGCCGAAGAATACCCTGCGCATCGTCCGTGGCGGTGCGTTCAGAACTGGTAGCGAGAAGCGCCTACTGGCGTCATTCCGTGGACCGGACCCTTACAATGTGCACCTCGACAGTGTGGGGTTCAGGATTGTGTGTGAGAAGGAGTGAGGCGTTCCCATTATTTACCAAGTCACAATGTATCCGTACATTTCCTGATTGAACTGCTCAGCGAACTTCCGTGCTACTCGATTGAGATGCTCGTTCCGCCCTCCCGCCCCGGTCTCTCCTGTTCCAGTGATGACGCGAACAGGAAATAAAAATGGCAGCGTGAAATGATCAACGCCAGGTATAGTCACCTGAGAGTCGGCTACGGCGTAAAGGAATAGATTTTGGTCCCTGACATACATCGCGAAATCCTTGTGGGGATCTCGTTTCTCAATGGCCCGGATTTGTGCTTCGATCGATACCTTCTGAGACAATGAGCGATCAACCTCAAAAGAAGTTGCCTGCCATGTAGCAATTGAAGGCGGAAAAAACGAATAACCAACCATCGCTATCGCAATGGCCCCGACCAGGAATACCCTGAGAGGTTTCCAGATTGGCTTTCTTTGGACTTCGTTCATTTTTCCTGCGGTTCGAGGCACTACATGCTTATTGTGAACCACCTTATCAACGGATTTGCGCCAAACGTGGAGTGATGCGTCCCCAAGGAGCGGGACTTGCCAAGTCCCGGCTTGGAAACAACGCTATCAAAACTCCACGATGGAGTATTGTGCCGTTAAGGGGACGCGACTTCCCTGCGTGATCCGCGGCACTTGGCAAGTGCCGCACCTTGTCCTTCTCCTTGCCTCTACACCATCAGCGGCGGATGCATCTCAATCGGCGGAATCTTGGTGCAGACACGTCGGCCATCGGGGGTGGTGCCGAAGAAGGAGCCGGTGGCGGTGCTTTCGGTCTTGATGACGTGGTAGGAATTGTAGCTGAAGGTTTCCCCCGGGGAGAGATTGGGGAACTGGCCGACGACACCGTCGCCTTCGACGACCATGGTGTCGCCGTCTGTGTCTCGCACGATCCATTTGCGGCCAAAGATGCGCACAATGTCGGGCGAGTCGTTGTGGATCGAGAGATGATACACAAACGGGTGGGGCCTGTCCGGCGGAGCAGGCCGAGTGGGATCGTAGGCGATGCTGTCCACCGTGACCGTGAGTCCTGGCAACGGATCGAAATTCATGGGATGAGTTTAGTCCATACGCAGGATGCCACAAGCCGGGGTTTGCAAAAAGCAGCCGGACTCGTACCATCATGCCAACCGCCACCATGCTATCCTCCCCTCCCGTCGTTCTCACCATTGCAGGTTCAGATTCTTCATGCGGAGCGGGGGTGCAGGCGGATTTGAAGGCCATTTCAGCCCTGGGTGGCTACGGCTTGAATGCGCTGACGAGCGTGGTGTCAGAGACGCCGGGCCTCGTTTCCCAGGTGCGCCTTCTGGATGCGGACTTCATTGCCGATCAGGTGCGTGTGCTGTTTGGGGGCTTTCCCATTGCCGCTGCGAAGACCGGCATGCTGGGAGGGCGGGATCAGGTGCACGCGGTGGCGGAAACTTGGAAGCAGTTTGGCCATGGGCGCATCCCCCTCGTGGTGGACCCAGTTATGATCGCCACCAGCGGAGGCAAGCTGCTGGAAGACGCCGCCGTGCGGACTTTGATCGACGAACTGCTGCCGCTGGCCTCGCTGATCACGCCGAATCTGGACGAGGCCCGCGTGCTGTGGGATCGGGAGGTGCCAGACCTCAAAGCCATGGAGGACTGCGCCCGCGAACTGAGCGCCCGTTTTGATGCCGCTGTGCTGGTGAAAGGCGGGCATCTGAAAGGAGATGCCGCCGATGTCCTGTGCCTGGATGGTGAGCTTTTCTGGCACACCGCCCCGCGCACGCCTGGAGTGCGCACGCATGGTACGGGCTGCACGTTTTCCGCCGCCATCGCCACCTGTCTGGCGCAGGAAATGGGGTTGAATGAGGCAGTTGCCTCGGCCAAGGAGTTCGTCAGCCGCGCCATCGCCCAGCATTTCATGTGGCAAAGTGCTGGCGCAGGGCCCGTACATGCTCTCAATCATCTGCAGCAGACCGACGCATGAGACGACTCGCCATCCTTTTGACCTTCACCTCCTCCGTGTTCGCCGCCAGCGGCCCGGAGCCGAAGGACGTCAGCCAGGCAGGCATCCAGACGGCGTTTCGGATTCTGCAGAAGGAATACATCCGCAGCAGCGATCTGACCTTTGATGTGCTGAACCGTGCTGCGCTCTCCGGCTTGCTGCAGCGTCTTGATTTCGGCGCGGAACTGGTCCCCCGGACCAGCGAAGCCAAATCCGGCGCGCTTTCTGGTGTGCAGGCAGAACTGCTGACGCCGCAGACTGGCTACCTGAGGCCCCGCGAATTCACGCCGACAGAAACGAAGGAACTGGAAAAGCATCTGCAGGATTTTGTGGCTAAAAAAGTGAGCCATCTCATCCTGGATCTGCGCAGTCCGGCGCCGCCGGGAAACTTCAATGACGCGGCGGACATGCTGAGCTTGTTTGTGCCCAAAGGCGAAGTGCTCTTCAAAATGAAGCAGATGGGGCAGGCGGCCTCCGAAGTCGAAACGAACGTGCGCGAGCCGGTGTGGTCGCAGCAGCTTCTTGTCCTCGTGGATGATGAGACCAACAATCTGGGTGAAACCATGGCCGCAGTGCTGCGTCAGCGGAAGCAGGCGCTCTTGATTGGTGCCCCCACACGCGGTGGAGCCGTGCGCTATGAAACGGTGCCGGTGGATGCTGAGTGGTCCCTGCGCTTTGCCCGCGCCGAGGTGCTGCTGACGGACGACAGCTCGGTGTTCAAAAAGGGCCTGCAGCCTGATTTTCCGATCTCCATGCCGACCACGCTCAAGCGCCAGGTGTATCACGCCACCGATGCCAAGGACGTCAAAAGCTCCATCATCGACAAGCCGCGCCCGCGCTTCAACGAGGCCGCGCTCGTGGCTAACACCAATCCCGAACTCGACTCCTACCTCAGGCGCTCCGCCGGGAAGGCACTGCCTGAGGATGCTCCGCGCCCTTCTGACACCGTGCTGCAGCGCGCGGTGGATCTCATCACAGCACGCACCTTGTTTCAATCCGCCAAAATCGACTGGAACCGCAAGCCTCCAGCCACCAATGAACCTCCGGCACGCCGTGCCATTCCCGTGACCAAGTGATGGATATTATCACCCGAGTTGAAACCACCGCCACGATTCGTCGTGTGATCAGTCCACGCACCTGCCATGCCTTGCTGCCAAACGGGAAAGAGATCTTTGGCACCATCCAGAAAGAGCTGCCGGATTTTCCACTGGCGGAAGGCGCGCAGGTTCGCGTGCGCATGCACGTCTGTGACTTTTCCTATGGGGAGATGATGGGCGCAGCTTGAGTACGATGGACACTCTTGTCCGTCGATCAGCGGGACCTTCAGAACTCAGGGTTCACGAACGAACTACGGTGCCACAGTGACGGATCGAAGCCACCATGCGTCAGCTTTGCTGTGGACGGGGTGCAGGGTGGCTGGCGGTGCCGCTGATCGACAGACAGGAGTGTCTGTCGTACTTCAAACCTCATCCGGCACGACGAAGGGCGGACGATACTTGTCCTTGAGCATGTCGTTGGCGGCGTCTTGATCGATGAACCGCTCGGTCTTGCCATCCATCTTGAGGACGGGGCCGAGGGTGAGGAGGTCTTTGGTGATATCGACCTCGTTTTTCCCCAGGTGCTCCTGCATGCGCCCAAAGGCTTCGGTGGCGAAGGTGTCGCCTTTGATCTTTTCCATGATCGCTTCAGGCTTCTCTTTCTGGCCGAGACGATGGCTGATGTTGGCGGTGTGGCAGAGGGCGCTTGAGAGATGGCCTTCGAGGATGTCGGCATTCAAATCGTCCACCCGGCGGCTGCGGCAGGCATTGATGAAGTTTTTGAAGTGGTCTTCACTGCCTTCGAACTTCTTCACCTCCTTGCCTTCTTTGTCGAAGACCACGCAGCCCGAGTAATTCGGCACCACGATGGTTCCGCCTTCGCACTCGATGATGACACCGACGCCCGCACCTTCGACACCTGGGTCTTTTTTGCCATCTTTGCCTTCCTTGCCGGGAAGAGGCTGAAACTTCACACCCTTGCTGGTTTGCGTGAGCTTGTCCATGTTCTTGCCGTCCTTCGCGTCTGGCAGCCCACGAACTTCAAAGATGAGCGGGGCCTTTTCATAGCCGTGGTAGATGATCTGCGTGTTGGCGGTTTCACCGTCATCTTCATACCCGAGGCGGCCACCCACGCTCCACACGCTGGGGGAGAGCTCTGATTCACCGAGGAACCAGCGGGCGATGTCCATCTGGTGGATGCCCTGGTTGCCGAGGTCGCCGTTGCCGTAGGCCCAGGTCCAGTGCCAGTCGTACTTCAGCTTCGCGCGCATGAGAGGGCCCTTCGGGCCGGGGCCGCACCAGAGATCATAGTCGATGGATTCAGGAACCGGCTGCGGTCCTTCGGTCTTGCCGATGCTGGGGCGGCGCTTGTAGCAGAGGCCGCGTGCGAGCAGGATCTTTCCGAGATTGCCTTCCTGCACATACTTCACCCCTTCTGCGAGGCCTTTGCGGCTGGAGCGCGACTGCGTGCCCGTCTGCACCATCTTGCCGTACTTGCGCGCGGCCTTGACCATCTGCCGGCCTTCCCACACGCAGTGCGACACGGGCTTTTCGACATACACATCCTTGCCCGCCTGCACGGCCCAGATGGTGGAGAGGGCATGCCAGTGGTTTGGCGTGGCGATGCTCACGGCGTCGATGTCCTTGTTCTCCAGAAGTTTGCGCAGATCGGAGTAGCCGGTGACTTTGATTTTTTCCTGGTCGTAGGAGCTCAGTCCTTTTTCGAGGGTCTTGCTGTCCACATCACACAGGGCGGCGACGCGCACTCCGGCGCCATCTTTGTTGAGCTTGTTGTATCCGCTGATGTGCGAGCCACCACGGCCGCCGAAGCCGATGACGGCCACGTTGATGGTGTCCCCGGGACTCTTCTGGGCCCAGGAGGTTTTGGCGATGTAGAACACGCCGGTGGAAGCGGCGGCGGACTGTTTCAGGAAGGAGCGGCGGGTGGTCATGGCACGAAGAAAAACGTCACCCGCGGCGCAGCCTTTCCTTTTTGACAGAGACGCCGGCATTCCTTCGTTGGCAGGGTCCGACCATGATCCGAATCCTTGCCCTGCTTTTTACATCTTTTGTCCTGCTGCAATCGTCCTTCGCAGCACAGCCGAATGTCCTTTTCATCCTCTGCGATGACCTGCGCCCGGATGCCCTCGGCTGCTACGGCTCCAAGCATGTGAAGACGCCGAACATCGACCGGCTCGCGCAGGAGGGCGTGCGTTTTGCCAACACGTTCTGCACCACCTCGCTGTGCTCCCCGAGCCGTGGGTCCATTCTCAGCGGGCTCTATGCACATGCGCATGGCGTGACGAACAACTTCACCGAATACCCAGCCACGCTGCGCAGTTTTCCCTCCGTGCTGCATGATGCGGGCTACGCCACCGCCTACTTTGGCAAATACCACATGGGCGAGGAGAATGATGATCCGCGTCCGGGTTACGACACGTTCGTGACGCACAAAGGCCAGGGCAAATACTATGACACCGAGTGGAACCTCAACGGCAAGCGTGAAGTCATCAAAGGCTACTACACCAACGTCGTCACGGACCTCGCCATGGACTGGCTGAAGAAGCAGAGTGCAAACAAACCCTGGTGCGCGTGCATCGGCCACAAGGCTCCGCACAGCTTCTACACACCGGAGCCGAAGTATGAGCACAGCTTTGATGATGTGCGCGTCCCCTACCCGGCCACGGCCTTCATGCTGGATGACAAGCCCGAGTGGATCAAACAACGCCTCTACACCTGGCATGGAATCTACGGCCCGCTGTTTGAGTGGCGGAAAAAGTTCCCCGATGACAGCCCGCCCGCCGTCAAAGATTTCGAAAACATGGTGCACGGCTACTGGGGCACCGTCTTGAGCGTGGACGACAGCGTAGCCCGCGTGCGCGCCTGGCTGGAAGAGACCAAGCAGCTCGACAACACCATCATCGTCTTCATGGGAGACAACGGCCTGCTCGAAGGTGAAGATGGCATGGTGGACAAGCGCACCGCGCATGAGGCCAGCCTGCGCATCCCGCTCATCGTGCGCAGCCCGCAGCTCACGAAAGAATCCAAAGTCATCCCACAGCAGGTGCTCACCGTTGATGTGGCCCCCAGCCTGCTCGCGCTCTGCGGTGCGCCGCCCATGGAAAACATCCACGGCAAATCCTTCGTCAAGCTCGTGCAAAGTGGCGATCCCGACTGGCGCAAGAGCTGGTTCTATCACTACAACTACGAGAAGCAGTTTCCCTACACGCCGAATGTCCGCGCCGTTCGCACCGACGACTGGAAATTCATTCACTACCCGCATGGCGACGGCACAGCCGACAAGCACATGGCCGAGCTGTATGATCTGAAAAATGATCCCGGTGAAACGAAGAACCTCATCGGCAAACCGGAAATGGCTGGCAAGATCGAGGAGCTGAAGGCCGAACTCGCCAAACTCATGCTTGCCACCGGCCTCGACTCCAAGACTGACAAGATGCCCATCGACGAAGGCGTGAAGAGTGCGCTGCCGGATGCGAAAATCCGGTGATACGAACGGGTCATGGTGCGCTTTGTGGAGTCAAGACTTCGTCGTCTTGACTCTTTTGACTGCATGAGCAATCTTCTCTTCATGAACCTGCTGGATCGCATCACCATCGAAAGCGGAAAATGTGGCGGTCGTCCTTGTATCCGTGGCTATCGCATTCGTGTCAGTGACATTCTCGAACTGATCGCCGCAGGTGCCAGTCACGAGGAAATTCTGCAGGACTACGACTTTTTAGAAGCCGACGACATTAAAGCTGCGCTCACCTATGCGGCACGACAGACAGATCACACGATTCTGGCCATCGCCGCGTGAAATTCCTGGTGGACAATCAGCTGCCCGCAGCCCTCGCCCGCTGGCTGAGTGCCAGAGGATATGATGCCGTACATGTTTTGGATCGTGGCCAAGGACAGACTGATGATCGCAAGATCTGGGCTGAGGCTCTCTCAGAAAATCGAATTGTTGTTTCCAAGGACGAAGATTTTTTTATCTTGGCGACACGTCCAGGAGACCAGGGACAACTTCTCTGGCTACGACTTGGCAATTGCCGGACCCAGCATTTGCTTTCCAAGCTTGAGCAAATCTGGCCTTCCATCGAAGCCGCATTGTCTTCAGATCAGAGAATTGTCGAAGTGCGATGAGCCAGAATTCGAGCTATTATACGCTGCTGAAATGCACTGCGTGGGGTGAAACGGTCAACAGGCCATCCGCTCCATTTGATCAAAATACCATCCGCTTAATCTTCGCCCGGAAATCAGCTCCCGTTCCACATAAGTTCTTGTCAGGGAGCAGGAGATGAGACAGCGTCTCAATTCATTCCTCAGCCCGTTAATTCATGCACCGCTTTTTCGCACCCTTCCTTTGCATGGCAGGTCTTCTGACTGCCCAAACTCCCTCGGTCAATCCACCTCCTGCGGTGCCAGAAACTCCGGCTGCTCCGGCCGCACCAGCGACTCCAGCCCCTCCAGCAGCGGCAACTCCCTCGCCAACCGCCACGCCTGCTCCGGCCACACCCGGAGCACCCGCTGCCGCAGCCCCTGCCACGGAAACGCCCCCGCCTGCTCCCCTGCCCCCCATTCAGCCGCCGCCGGTGAAGGTGCCTGTGGTGCCGACGCTGCCAGCGGGACCGCCGCCGAACATCATCGTCATGCTCATTGATGACATGGGCTGGACGGATCTGGGATGCTACGGCTCGAAGTATTACGAGACGCCTCACATTGACCAGCTTGCGAAGGATGGCATGCGCTTCACGCAAGCGTATTCGGCCTGCACCGTGTGCTCGCCCACACGTGCGGCCATGCTGACGGGCAAATCACCTGCTCGCTTGCACATCACCGACTGGATCGCCGGCCATGTGCCGAGCAATGGACGTCTGCTCATCCCCAATTGGACGATGAAATTGCCGCTGGAGGAGGAGACCATCGCAGAGCGTCTCAAGACGAAGGGCTACGCCACGGCGAGCATCGGCAAATGGCACCTCGGCGAGGAGGAGTTTTATCCGACCAAGCATGGCTTTGATGTGAACATCGGCGGCATGCATATCGGCTCACCGCCCAGCTACTTCTCGCCTTACAAGATTGCCACGCTGCCGGATGGTCCCAAGGATGAATTCCTGAGCGACCGCCTCACCGATGAAGCCGTGAAGTTCATCGACAAGAACAAGGAGAAACCCTTCTTCGTCTATCTCCCGCATTACGGCGTCCACACACCCATCATGGGCAAGCCGGAAGTCATCGCGAAGTATCAGGCCAAGAAGGCAGCCGGTGGTCACAGCAACCCTGTGTACGCCGCGCTGGTTGAGAGCATCGACGACAGCGTGGGCAAGCTGCGAGCCAAACTGAATGAACTGAAGCTGGCCGAAAACACGATCTTCATCTTCACCAGTGACAACGGCGGCCTCAGCGGAACCGTCAACGCAAACGGCTGGTCACGCGGCCCCACAGACAACAGTCCCGCTCGTCTTGGCAAAGGCAGCGCGTATGAGGGCGGCGTGCACATCCCACTCATTGTCTCCTGGCCCGGACTGGTGAAACCCGGCAGCACCTGCGACGTGCCCGTGATCACCTACGACCACGTTCCCACCTTGCTCGCCGCCACGCAGACTGCGCTCGCGAAGGATCAGGTTGTTGATGGCGAGTCCCTGCTGCCGCTGCTCGGCGCCACGGACACCCTCGCCCGCGAGGCCATCTACTGGCACTACCCGCATTACCATCCCGGCAGCGCCACGCCTTACAGCGCGATCCGCGAAGGTGACTGGAAGCTCATCTACTTCCATGAGGACAGCCACGTTGAATTCTACAACCTGAAACTCGACGCAGGCGAAGTGGACAACCGCGCCCCGTTTGACTCCGTGCGCGCCCTGCAACTGCGCGACAAACTCATGGCATGGCTCAAAGACACCGGTGCCCAGATTCCCGAACACAATCTGAAGTACGATCCCGACAAGCCGATCAATGAGCCAAGGAAGCCCGGAGCGGGGAAGAAGAAAGCGCAGTGATTTGGAGAAGTGCGGGCACTTTGTGCTTCTTGACGTTTCCTCGGAAACTCCGCCGGTGACCGTGCGTTGTAAGTAGACAACCATGAGTGCCAGCCAACCTGTCTCGTCCCGCCGTCAGTTCCTCACCCGCAGCGCCACCGCCGCTGCGGCTTTGGGATTTCCTGCCATTGTCAGCTCACGTTCGCCGAACGAGCAGCTGAACCTCGTCTTCATTGGTGTGGGCGGGCGCGGCGCGTCCAACATCAAGGAACTCACCGGCGTCGCGCTCTACACGCCGCCGCGTGGCAAGGATGCCAAGCCCGGTGCGGTCGCGCCTCCGCCACCGCCAGTCGTCGAGCCTCGTGAAAACGTCGTCGCCATCTGCGATGTGAATGGCGAGAACCTTGATCGAGCAGGCGTGGCGTTTCCGCGAGCACAGAAGTTCAGCGACTTCCGAAGACTGTACAGCACCATCAGACCCGACGAGATCGACGCCGTCATCATCAGCACCACCGAGCACACGCATGCCTACGCCACGCTGCCTGCACTGCTGATGAAGAAGGCGGTGTACTGTGAGAAGCCGCTGTCCCACAACGTCGCGGAAGCACGCTTCATTACCGAGGCTGCGGCCAAAGCTGGAGTCGTCACGCAGATGGGCACGCAGATTCACGGCATGCCAAACTACCGCCGCGTGGTCGAATTGATTCAAAGCGGCGCTATCGGCAAAGTGACCGAGGCCCACGTGTGTGTCTCGCGGGCCTGGGGACTGCAGAGTGAGGAAGACGCGAAGAAGAACGGAGACATCGTTTACGTCACGGAGCGCCCCACTGTGGGTGAAACACCGCCGCCATATCTGGACTGGGATCTGTGGATCGGCCCCGCACCGATGCGTCCTTACAACAGTGTTTATTTCCCCGGTCCCAAGTGGTACCGCTGGTGGGATTTCGGCAATGGCACCATGTCCGATCTCGGCAGCCATTGGAACGACCTCCCCTTCTGGGCGCTGAAACTCGATGCCCCGCTGAGCATCGAAGCCTTTGGCCCACCACCGCATCCCGAGATCGCCCCGGCTTCCATGCACGCCGTGTATGAATATGGTCCGCGTGGCGACATGCCCGCGTGCAAGATCCACTGGCATCAGGGCGCGGACAAACCCGACGTGTGGAAAAACGATCCCTTCATCAGCAAGTGGGGCAGCGGGGTGCTCTTCATTGGCGACAAAGGCATGCTGCTCTCCGACTACGGCAAGCATGTCCTGCTCCCCGAAGCCACGTTCAAAGACTTCCAGGCGCCCAAGCCCTTCATCGCCGACTCGCCCGGACAGCACGCCGAGTTCCTCGCCGCCATCCGCAATGGCACGCCCACCGGCAGCCCGTTCAGCTACGCCGGTCCGCTCACTGAGGCCAATCACCTCGGCAACGTGGCTCACCGCGCGGGTGGCAAGATCCTCTGGGATTCCAAAGCCATGCGCATCACGAACAATGAGGCGGCGAATCGCTTCCTCAGTCGTGTCCCTCGTGAGGGCTGGAAGCTGGGGTGAGCACGAGTTCGCTGGTTTAGCAGGGAGCGGGACTTGGCAAGTGCCGCTCCTTGGGGCTCCCCTTACGCCGCCACCATCTCATCGCGCATCTTCCAGCGCTGCTCGTGATTGAGCAGGGTACGGAAGAAATCTTCCTCCTTCTTGGGCTCCAGGTTGGTTTCGACGGGCAGGCTGAATTCGAGCTCCAGGCCACGCGGTTCCAGATGGCGGGCCTCGGCAGTGCCGCCATGCAGATGCATGGTGACGTAGCACGCCATCATGTTCACGCCAAAATCATCCGGCTTGCGGCTGCGGGTGTAGAAGGGATCAAACAGATTCACCGGCTTGTCCCCGCCTTCCCAGACACCGGTGTCACGCACATACATGACCAGATGCGACTGACCTCTCGCATCCTGACGAACTTTCGCGCTGATGTGTATGCTGTCGCCGGGGCTGAGGTGCGTGAGCTCCTCCATGAAAATCAAACGCCACATCTGGCGGAAGCGCGCACCATGAACCAGGACTGGAGGCAGACTTGGATCGATTGAGACTTCGATTTTCAGGTTCTTTTCCTTCATCTGCACGGCAAACAAGTCGAGCATCTCGTTGATGACATTGCTGAGATGGCATTGATCCGTGCGCTCCAGGCGTTTGGAGTGAGAGGCCTCGGCCAGACGAGCCAGCATGGACTGAATGCGTTCGAGCTGCGACTGCGCCTGATTCTGCACATCGATCCAGAATGAGGGATCACGCGGATGAGCGCCGCCGATCTCCTCCATCAGTTTCATCGGTGCCAGGTCAATGAATGCGCGAACGACTGTGAGCGCATTGCGCAGGTGATGGTTGAGACCTTCCGCGAGAATGCCGAGGCCGGAAACTTTGTCTGCGGAGAGCATGTTGCGCACGCTTTCCGCCTTTTCCACCAGCAGGCGCTCGCGCTCGATGAGCGCATGGTAGTAGTCCAGTCCGTGCTTGATCACCACGCTCAGTTCATCCGGATCCCAGGGCTTGTGCAAATAGCGGAAGCAGCGCCCGGAGTTCACCGCGTCCACCGCCGCCTGATAGTCCGTGTAGGCCGTGACGAGGATGCGCACCAGGTTGGGGTTAAGCTTGCGTGCATGCTCCATCAACTCAATGCCGCTGGGCCCCGGCATGCGCTGATCCGTGAGCAGCAGGCCGATCTGCGGGCCGTAATTTTGCAGGATGCGGTAGCCGTCCATCGCGTTGTTGGCGACGTGGATCGTGTACTCATCACCAAAGATCTCCTTGAAGTAATGCAACGCCTTCTCCTCGTCATCGACGTAGAGAATATGATATGGCGATAGCAGCGGGCTCGGCATCAGTATCAGGTAGTCGCAGGTTTTTTCAGGCTCAAGGTGAACTGCGTGTGGCTGCCCACCGCAGTGTCGATTTTTACTTCGCCTTCCATCTGCTGGATCATGCGGAAGCAGATGCTCAGGCCCAGGCCCATGCCCTGCCCCACCTGCTTGGTGGTGAAGAAGGGATCAAAGATCTTTGAGAGGTTTTCCTTGGGAATGCCCGGGCCGTTGTCCCTGACGATGAAATCCACACCGTTCGCGGTCTCGCAGGCTTTGAGCCAGATGGTGGGCGAGGGGCGGCCTGCCAGAGCATCCAGGCTGTTTTGCACCAGATTGAGCAAAATCTGAATGAGGTAGTTCTCGTCTCCCTGCGCGATGAGGTCCGCCGGGATCTCATCCACCAGCGTCACTCCGCGGTCACCGATCTCCTTGGCCAGCAGGCGAAGTGCCTTGCGTGAAGTTTCCTGCAGATTCACCGGTCTGGAACCACGATTTTCCGGGTGCGCAAAGGTGCGCAGATCCGACACGATGGCAGCCACACGATCAATGCCTTCACCGATGTCTTCGGCAATGCTGGTGAAGGTCTCGGCGATATCAGGCGGCAGCGCCTTGCCCTTTTTCTTGAGCAGATAAATCGCTGACTTCACGTAGTTCAGCGGGTTGTTGATCTCATGCACGATCCCGGCGCTGAGCCGGCCGATGGAGGCCAGCTTTTCACTTTGATCCAGCTGGGCTTCCGTTTCGCGCAGGCGCTTCAGTGTTGCGGTGAGCTCCTCATTGCGTGCGGCCAGCTCTTCCCGCTGATCCTCCACCTTGCAGCGGTTGGCGAATTCCCGCAGACGGATCGCGTGATGCTGGCGGCTGCCGAAATAGAGGACCACACAGTTCAGAAGAATGAAGCCGGTGTTGTTCACGAAAATTCCCAGGGCATGAGAATCACTGAAATTGAGATTGGGCAGGGTGGCGGCAAAGTAAGCCAGCACGACGAGGCCCAGCGTGATGCCGATCTCACGGAACGTCCAATGGAAGACAAATGACGTGGCCACGATGCAGAGCGTAAGACCCGCGTAATAGCCCGAGCCGGGATCACCGCTGAGGTAGATCATGAAGCAGATCATCAAAGCTGGCAGCAGTGGCAGGATGATCGGATACGCACGGCAGTATTTCCGCCCGAGTGATCCATTCAACGCGAGCAGCAAAGGCACGCAACTGGCCGCACAGGCCAGACGCAGGACCAGAAACTGCCAGTAATCAGCAGGATAGGCCATCCAGTCGAGGAAGCTGCATAAGGGAACGAGAACCATCACAAACCAGGCCCCCATTCTCGCATTGCGCAGATTAAGCTCCATCTGTTCCTTCTCGAAACGGTTGGGTGGAGGCACAATTTTTTCTAAACCTTTCCTTACGGGGCGGTCTGTGCTGGATGCGATCAGAGGTGAGCTGATTTCTGCCAAGGCGGCGATTGACATAATTACTATAAAATTAATAATAATTACGTTGTTAAATCAAGGCCAATTCAAGGTTTTTTACAATTCTCTGACAAGAGGCACGGTGCGACCGAATGGACTCAACCACAACAAGTCAGCGGGTCAAGGAGCCCTGCTGCGTGGCGGATTCAGAGCAACCTCCCCACGTACCATGCACCGCTGAGACGGCTTGAAGATGCAGCGCCATTCTCTTCTTGATCGCTTGGCAGCCCGCCGGGGCTTGGCATCATACGAGGCTCATGCGCATTCTCATCGCCATCGACAAGTTCAAAGGCTCCATCCCGGCCACCGAGGCTGCTCAGGCCATCGCCTCGGCCCTGAACCAGACTTTGCCAGAGGCTGTCTGCGACCTCTGCCCGATAGCCGACGGGGGGGAAGGCACCGCTGAGGCGGTGGTGACCGCACTGAATGGCGAGTGGTGTGAGACCGCGACTTTTGACGCCCAAAACCGGCCGGTCACCGCCCGCTATGGTCTCGTCCCCACCGCAGACCAGCTGGAAGCCATCATGGAAATGAGCGCTGCGTCCGGCCTCGCCATGGTCTGTGACCTTCCGCTGAATCCGGTCACGGCCAGCACGCATGGCACGGGTTTGATGCTGCAGGATGCCATGGAACGTGGCGTGCAGCGCGTCGTCATCGGAATCGGCGGCAGTGCCACGAATGACGCCGGAGTCGGCATGGCAGCAGCGCTGGGGTTTCGCTTTCTGGATGGTTCAGGGGCTGCATTGGAGCCCATCATCGCCAACATGGACCGGCTGGCCAGGATCGAGCCGCCAGAGGGTGAGTTTCCCGAGATCCTGGTCGCCTGTGACGTGAACAATCCCCTGCTCGGCCCCCATGGCTGCACGCGGGTCTACGGAAAGCAGAAGGGAGTGACGGACTTCGAGTTCTTTGAGAATCGTCTGCTGCACCTCGCTGACATCGCGAAACGAGATCTCGGTGTCGATCACCGAGATGTTCCCGGTGCAGGTGCTGCCGGTGGCCTTGGCTTTGGCCTCATGACTTTCTGCGGAGCCAAACTCACCAGCGGCTTCGACTTGATCGCCGATCTTGTTCATCTACGCGAACGTATCGCCGCCGCCGACCTCGTCATCACCGGTGAAGGCCGGCTGGATGCCCAGACGCTCCATGGTAAAGGGCCCATGGGGGTCGCCGACATGGCCCGCGAGCTCGGCAAACCCGTCGCTGCCTTTGCTGGAGCCATCGAGGCCGAAGACCAGCTTCGCACCCGCTTCGACCTGCTCTGCGCCATCAAACCCAAGGAAATGCCCCTGGCCGAAGCCATGCAGCGGGGCCCCGAACTCCTGACGGAGGCGGTTATCGCCCAGAGCCCGGCCATTCGCGACCTCTTGACCGGCCCCACTGACCGTGCTCAGTGATCCCCTCCCCTCATTTAACAACCAGTCTCCCGTATCCAGCATCCTAGAATGAACGCAGTCCTCCTCTTCGCCGGTCAAGGCGCCCAAAAAGTCGGCATGGGCAAAGATCTTGCCGAAAGCTATCCCACCGTCCGCGCCCTCTTTGACCAGGCCGATGCCACCCTCGGCTACTCGCTTTCCAACATCATGTTTGAAGGCCCGATGGAGGAACTGACGAAGACATCCCGCTGCCAGCCTGCCCTCTACGCTCATGGCTTGGCTATCCTCGAAGTGCTTAAGAGCAAGGTGCCCGCGCTCAACATCACCGCCACCGCAGGCCTCTCCCTCGGTGAATTCACTGCGCACGCCGCTGCCGGCACCTTCGACTTTGCCACCGGCCTCAACCTCGTCTTCCAACGTGGCAGCTTCATGGAAGAAGCCTGCGAAAACACCAAGGGTGCCATGCTGGCCCTGCTCGGTGGTGAGGAGTCCGCCATCCGCGAACTCGCCAAGGAGTGCGATGTGGATGTCGCCAATCTCAACGCCCCAGGGCAGATCGTGCTCAGCGGCAGCGCTGAAGGCATTGCCGATGCCGCTGCCAAATCCAAGGACAAAGGCATCAAGCGCGCCATCCCCCTGCCCGTCGCCGGAGCTTATCACAGCCGTCTGATGAAGTCCGCTCAGGACAAACTCGCCGTGGCTCTTGCTGCGGCATCCATTCAGAGCCCGAAGGTTCCGGTGGTCTGCAATTTCGAAGCCCGCCCTGTTTCCACGCCCGAAGAAATTCGCGCTACGCTCACCAGCCAGGTCACCGGCAGCGTCCGCTGGGTGGAGAGCATGCAGCACCTCATCGCCGCGGGTCACACCACCTTCATCGAACTGGGGCCTGATGAAACGCTGCGGGGGCTCATGGGCAAGATCGACAAATCCGTGAAGGTCATCAGCATCAAGGATGCGGCTTCGCTGGATGCGGCGGTGGCCCAACTGCAATAAAACCATGAAACACCTGCTTTGTGCGATGCTGCTTCTCACCAGCATCGCCTCCGCCCTCGACCTCCCGGCCACCGACGGCAAGAGCTACGATCCTGCCGCTGCGGGTGACAAGAAGGCGGTCGTGCTCTTCTTCGTCTCGCCGTTCTGCTCGACCACCAAGTCGTTCATGAAGGAGATCAACCAGATCACCGCCGATTACAGCGACCGGGTTGTGGTCTACCTCGTGCATTCCGATCCAGAGATTACGAATGAAGTGGCGATGGAGCATGCCATCCTCTCCGAGGTCAAGGCCACCGTGCTGCTCGACAAGGAACAGGCGCTTGCCAAGCAGGTGCACGCCAGGATCACGCCGGAGGCTGTCGTGCTCTCACCCAAGAGCGAGACGCTTTACAAAGGCCGCATTAACGACCTCTACCTCGGCCCCACCAAGCGTCAGCGCGCCGCCACCACCAAAGATCTGAGGGATGCGCTCGATGCCGTTCTCACTGGGAAGCCTGTTCCCTCTCCGCAACACGAGGCACAGGGCTGCAAGATGGGCGGCATGAAGTGAGGAATGTCTGGCATGATGAGTCCGCCTGCCTTCGACCGCTCTTTCGGAGAGTGCTTTGTCAAAAGCCGGGCCTGCCGCGCCTAATCCTTCACGACGCACTTGGCAAGCGCGCTCCTCGGGTGAGCGAAAGACACTGCAATGAATCTTGCTTCAAGCTTCTCTGGCGTGGTCACCACACCAGCACATCTTCCTCCGGCTCTTCTTTTCGCACGACGGTCCAGCGGTACATAATGGGATAAATCGGACGCTTATCCTCGAAGAAATCCGAGACGAAGGGCGGACCAAACGTGGTGAAACCAAAATGCTGGTAGAGGGGCAGCAGATGCTTGCCCGTCTTCGTGATCAGATACTCGGCCTTATTTTTCACCGCGTAATCGTTGATGCCCATGCACAGCTTCAGAAGATGGATGCCCGCGCTCCCCTTCACGGTACAAGCGCGTGAAAGTTCCAGGCTCAGTTTTGCAGGAGGCAGCACCACATCCTTGAGCTGCGATTCATGCATCATTTCAAACTGCTGGACCTCGTCACTGCGCAGCACTCGTGTGACCCCCAGAACGTTGTCCTTTCTGTCAAACAGAGCAAAATGATGAGCCTGCTCATCAAACTCATCCAAAACATGGGTGATGGACGCGCCATAGGAGGCCCGCCGGAATGATTCAATCGTATTCCGATAGGCATTAAATTCAATTTCTCTGACCATTGGGTTAAGCTGAGGATTCTATTAAAATCGTATTCCAACCCCATCCCGGCTGGGTGAAGCCGCAGTCAATTTTTTTTTAGGGGGGGATTTGAAGAAAATTGTCCGAAGGATAATCACGCATCAATTCAGCCGACAGAGGCGTACCGAACAGCGTGCTTCATCCATCGCAGGATATGATCGCTGCGGCATCTTACAACCATGAAAAGGCTGTTCAATCTTTACCGTGCCTCCAAGTCCATCCGTCATGCTCAAAGCCTGAGCTGCGTTGAGCTGATGCAGCTTCAGGAACGACGCTGGCGCGCGCTGGCCCACCGGGCCTTTGCCACCAGTCCATTTTACCGCCGTCAGCTGGCTGGTCTGGATCTTGACCGCTGCGCCTTCACAGACATTCCCGTGCTCACCAAAGCAACCTTGGTCAAGAACTGGGACGAAATTGTTCCAGACCCACAACTTCACCGGGAGGCGCTTGAGCGATACCTCAAGGATCCTCACAACTGGGGCAAGCTGCTGAACAATCGCTGGATGGTGAGCATGACCTCAGGCACCTCCGGCGCTGCCCTGGCCATCCCGCATGAGATCACCTCAGTGGACTGGAATCACGCGGCCCATGCCATCCGCAGTGCGCCCACGGCAGCCAAGTCTGCGACACCGAAGCCGTCGCTGTTCCGGAAGCGACCCGTGGCAGCCTCGTTCGTCTGCTCGGCGGCCCCATCCGTTTCCGCAGCCCTGCTGCAAACACGTCCATGGATTGGTTCTTTGTTCTGTGACTATCAACCCATCAGTGTCACCGCGCCATGGCAGGAGATCATTGATCGGCTGCACGAGATGAAGCCCACCATCCTCATCGGGTATGCATCCCTGATAGGGCGCCTCGCACAAGCCAAGCTTGATGGCACTCTCAAACTGGAGCTGCCCATTCCTGGCGGTGCCATTTCCACCGGAGGCGACTGCCTGACGCCTGGCATTCGTTCATTGTGCAAACAGGCCTGGGACATTGAGCCGCTCGATGGCTATGGGTGTGGCGAGTCTCTTGGCATCGCCCGCCAGTGGGCAGGCATGGACTCGCTGGTCGTTTTTGAAGACCTTGCAGTCTTTGAAGCGGTGGATCAAAACGAGCAGGAGTCTCCGCCAGGAGTTCTTTCAGATCATGCTCTCGTCACCCCGCTGTTCAATACAGCACTGCCGCTGCTGCGCTACCGTCTTGATGATAGAGTTCGTTTGGGGCCACCACCAGCAGGCTGGCCCTTCAGAGTCATTCAGGAACTGAGCGGGCGCAGCGCCATGACTTACACTTTCAGGACCCCTGAAAAATTGATTTTTGTCGGGACCAAATTTCTCACCGTTCTGGAGCATCAGCCCGAAGTGACCTCCTATCAGTTTCGTCAATCCAGCGCAGACGCCATTGAGTGCCTCTTCGTCGTCCAGCCAGGTTCTGATAAGAACGAAATCCAATCTCGACTGGAAGCTTCCATTCGCAGATGCCTGGTCGAAGGAGGCTGCGCCAATGTCAAATCCAGGGCGATCCCAGTTCACCATCTGGAACCTGATCCACGAACGGGCAAAGTGGAGCAAAACGTTCCACTCAAAGAATAGCCGGCGCCCGGCTTTCTAATCCTGCGCACCCTTCCCCTTCTTGGCCTTGCCTTTCGGTTTTGGCCCTGCTTGGGCGACGTATTCCTGCTCCAGTTTTTCCCAGCGTTCCGCCATTGCCTTCACACGTTGTGGATCCTTGGAAGCGAGGTTGGTGGACTCTGCACGATCTGTCGTTAGCTCGTAAAGCTCCCACACATCGCCGTTGTCGGCTGCGCTGACGATTTTCCAGTTCCCTTCACGCAAGGCGCGATTGCCGGAGTGGTGCCAGAACAGAAAATCGCGGCTGATTGTCTCATCCTTCGCAAACGCAGGCACCAAGCTGCGTCCCGGAAACGGTGGCGCGTTCTCCGGTATCACAGGCTCCGTGTCACCAGCCAGAGCTAGCAGCGTCGGCACGATGTCGATGACATGGCCCGGTGTCTGGCGCAGCTCTCCCTTCGCACTGATTCCCTGCGGCCAGTGCGCAATGAACGGCGTGCTGATGCCGCCTTCATGCACCCAGATCTTGTGACGACGGAAGGGGGTATTTGAAACCGTGGACCCTCCGGGCCCGAGGCAGAGATAGGATGCGGCAGCGCCCATGGGGGCGGCTTTGTCGTGTCCGAGTCCGCGCACCATGATCTCCGCGCTCGCGCCGTTGTCAGAGAGAAACAGGATGAGCGTGTCTTCGTAAGCATTCATCGCCTTCAACTGGGCCAGCACGCGGCCCACTTCCTGATCCAGTCGGTCGATCATCGCCGCATGGATCGCCTCTTTCGTGACTTGGAACTGCTGCTGCTCAGAGGTCAGACTCTCCCACGGCACTGCATGCCGAGTCTCACCGGGGCCGAGGATTTCCAGATCGCTCTCCTTGCCGCTTGGCGCGGTGATCTGAGGCTCAGGATCAGACAAAGTGGTTGAGACAAGCCCCAACTGTTTCTGTCGTTCAAAGCGTGCCGCCCGTGTCTTCGGCCAGCCTTGTGTGTAGGTGCCTTTGTATTTCGCTATGTCCTCCGGCAGAGCCTGAATCGGAAAGTGCGGTGCCGTGAAGGCCACGTAGCTGAAGAACGGCGTGCCCGCATGCTGCTGTGCGTGCTCCTTGAGGAAGTCGATCGCATGATCCGCAATCGCGATGCTTGAATACCACTGCCCTTCCGGCTCTGGCAGCGGCTTGTCATCCAGCTCATGCCTTTGCGGATGGAAATGATTGTCCTGCTTCGCCACATGGTAGGAGTGGTCAAAGCCTGCGTCTGCCACGACGCGCGGAGTGTTTCCCACATGCCACTTGCCCGAGTGATAGCTGCGATACCCCAATGGTGCGAGGCGCTGCGGCAGTGTGCGCACCCATGCCGGGAATTTGCCATACTGAGGGTCCATGCCAATCTGCTGTGCATAGTGCCCCGTCATGAGCACACTGCGTGTGGGCCAGCACCGTGCGGTGTTGTAAAACTGCGTGAACCGCAGCCCGCCCGCCGCCAGTTTGTCCAGATTCGGCGTCGCGATCTCACCGCCGTAACAGCCAAGGTCCGAGTAGCCCAGGTCATCCGCGAGGATGATGACAAAATTGGGTTTTGCAGACGCGGCATGAAGCGTGGCGCAGACGAACAGCAGGAAGAAAACGGTCAGGCGAATCATTCTGCATCCAAACGATCCCCCGCCCCTCTTTCTACGCCTATTTCCGCCGGTAAGACATGATCACAAAAAAGAGGCGCAGTTGCCTGCGCCTCTTTGGATTTGTGGGGTCGGCTTATTCCGCCGCAGGCGTGTCTTCCGCTGGCGATTCCGGAGTCGGTTCCACAGGAGCAGCTTCCACCACAACCTCAGCTTCTTCCGCAACCACGGTGGCCACGTCCTGGATGGTTTCGCCTTCCTTGAGACCCATGAGCTTGACGCCCTGGGCATTGCGGCCGGTTTCGCGGATGTCACAAACGCGGATGCGCACGCTCTGGCCCTTGGTGGTCATTAGCATGAGTTCATCTTTGTCATGCACCGCCTTGGCGGCGACGACCTTGCCGGTTTTTTCCGTGACATTCATCGTGGTCACACCTTTGCCACCACGATTGGTGAGGAGGCGGTACTCATCAAAAGCAGTGCGCTTGCCGAGACCGTTTTCAGACACAACGAGCACCATGGTGTCCGGCTCGTTGGTGATGCAACTGACGATGAAGTCGCCATCGTCCAGAGTAATGCCACGAACGCCGGCGGTGTTGCGACCGATCGCACGTAGATTTGGGGATTCGGGATCATCCCCTGTTTCATGGAAGCGGGCGCACATTCCCTCATGAGTGACGAGGCAGACCTCCTTGTTGCCGTCAGTGAGCACGACATCGACGAGGTCGTTGCCTTCATCCAGCTTGATGGCGATGATGCCGTCCTTGCGGTAGTTTTTGAATTCTTCGAGGGCGGTCTTCTTCACGGTGCCGTCCTTCGTTGCGAAGAGGACATACTTGTCCGCCGCCCACATGGCTTCGTCTTCGGCGCCCTGGGCCTTGAGGATCAGTACGCTGGCGATCTTCTCTTCGGCGCGCAGGTTGAGCATGTTTTTGATGCTGCGGCCCTTGCCGGTGCGGGAAGCTTCCGGGATCTGATACACACGCTCCACATACATGCGGCCGGTGTTCGTGAAGAAGAGCAGGAAGTCGTGCAAATGCGCGCTGAAGAGATGCTCCACGAAGTCGCTGGCTTCGTCCTCGCCCTGCGCATCGCGGGTTTCCATGCCTTTGAGGCCCTTGCCACCTCGACCCTGCACGCGGTATTCGGCGGTGGCGGTGCGCTTGATGCTGCCCATGTGCGTCATGGTGACGACGGTCGGGTCGTTCGGGATGAGGTCGATGTTTTCGATCTCGCCCTCGGCGGCTTCGATGCGGGTGAGGCGCGGGGTGGCGTGCTTCAAGCGGATGACCTGAAGCTCGTCCTTGATGATCTGGAGCACGCGGGCTTCACGGGCCAGGATGTCCATGAAATCGCGGATGCTGACGAGCACGTCGTCGTAATCGGCTTTGATCTTGTCGCGCTCCAGTCCGACGAGCTGATAGAGGCGGAGTTCCAGAATGTCTTCGACCTGCTTGTCGGTGAAGATGTACTTGTCCCCCACGATGCTGGCCTGCGCACGAATCATGATGCCGAGCTGCTCGGCGGTGGTGATTGAGAAATTGTAGGCCTTGAGACGCTCACGGGCTTCATCGCGGTTCTTGCTGTCGCGGATGATCTTGATGAAGTCATCTAAATGGCCGAGCGCGAGGAGCTGGGCCTCCAGCTTTTCAGCCTTGAACTCGGCCTGCTTCAGCAGGAAGCGCGTGCGGCGGATGATGACCTCACGGCGATGCTCGATGTAGCATGCGATCGCGTCCTTCATGCTCAAGACACGCGGCTTGCCACCGTCGATGGCCAGCATGTGGATCGAGAAGCTCGACTCCAGCGCTGTGTGCTTGTACAGATTGTTAAGAACGATCTGGCCGCGGGCATCGCGCTTGAGGTCGATGACGACGCGGGTGTTTTCATCCGACTCATCCCGCACGCCGCTGATTTCGGCGATGACCTTTTCATTCGCCAATTCGGCGATGCGTTTCACCAGTTCAGCACGGTTCACGTTGAACGGAATCTCGGTGATGATGATCTGCTCGCGATTGCCGTTTTCGACGATCTCCGCCTGTCCACGAGTGCGCACGCTGCCATGGCCCGTTTCCATGTATTCGCGGATGCCGTTGGTACCGAGGATGACGCAGCCCGTCGGGAAGTCCGGGCCTTTGATGTGCGCCTGCAGCTCCGTGCAGGTGATCGCTGGATTGTCGATCTGCGCACACACCGCATCGACGACTTCGCCGAGATTGTGCGGCGGCATGTTGGTGGCCATGCCCACGGCGATGCCGGTGCCGCCATTGACGATGAGATTGGGGAACGCCGCCGGGAACACGGTGGGCTCGGTGAGACGTTCATCGTAGTTTGGAACGAAATCGACGGTCTCCTTCTCCATGTCCGACATCAGGGTGCCGCCCAGGTGAGTCATGCGGGCTTCCGTATAACGCATGGCTGCCGGGGGATCGCCTTCCACGGAACCGAAGTTCCCCTGTGGATCGATCAACGGCTCGCGAATGGCCCAGGGCTGCCCCATGTGGACGAGCGTCGGGTAAATAACGGCCTCACCGTGCGGATGGTAGTTACCGGAGGTGTCACCGCAGATCTTCGCACACTTCATGTGCTTCTTCGGCGGATAGAGTGACAGCTCATGCATCGCATAAAGGATGCGGCGCTGGGAGGGCTTCAGACCATCACGGACATCCGGCAGCGCACGGGCGATGATGACGGACATCGAGTAGTCGAGGAAGGAGTTCTTCACTTCTTCAGCGACAGAGATGGGGCGAATGTTGGGGTCTTGCATGAGATGGGAAAGGTCAGGGCTGGCGACGAGGCGCCGTCAAAAGGTCAATTATGCCAGGCGGAAGTGCGTGGGTGAAAGAACTCCTCCAGGGGCAGAAGGTGGATGGAGCCGTCTTGGGAGGTGTCGCGAGCGGAGTTGGAGGGAGTGGGCTCGAAAGTTGCGATGTAGTTGTCGAGCTGACGACGGAGGGTTTCGAGTTTCAGCAAGAGTTCTCTGGCCACGGAATCGATGACAAGCCTTCGAGCCGCAGCCTTTTCCAGCCACGTTTGCGTCTGACGGAGAGCCCCCAGAGCATAGTGGCAAAATTGGACAATCTCCTGGGCGGAACTGCGTCCGGCTCCTTCGGAAATGTAGGCAGCGATGGAATCGGCAGCGCGCATCCACTGCAATCCGACCGTCTGCTTCGAGAACAAATCCCAGCCGGCAGTCACAGACCATACGTCCTCCCCAACCCGCATCGCGAGTTGATAGACTTTAAGTTCATGTAGATCGACCGTGCCCATTCCAGCTTCTTGGCGATTCCTGACAACTGCTTGCTCTCTGATGCGCTCCTACACGTCGAGGTTGCGAACGTTGAGGGCGTTCTCTTCAATGAAATGCTTTCTTGGCTCGACCACGTCGCCCATCAGAATGGTGAACATGCGTTCGGCTTCGTGGGCGTTGGTTTCATCGAGCTTGATCTGGAGAAGCGTGCGCTTGTTCGGGTCCATGGTGGTCTCGAAGAGCTGCTTGGCGTTCATTTCACCCAGACCTTTGAATCGTTTGATCTCCATGCCGCGCTTGCCGATCTCCATGACTTTGTCGAGGATGCCCGGGATGCTGAAGACGGGATGCACCTTGGCGTTGTCGCCATCGCCTTCGATGACTTCGAAGAGCGGCTTGTCCTGGCTGCTGAAGTGGTCCACGTGCAGGCCGAGTTCATCGAGCTGCTGGAAGCGCTTCTTCATGCCATGGGCTTCGTGGATCTCAATGAGACGGGCGCGACGGTGTGACTTTGGCAGTACGACGGCTCCGTTGCCATTGGCCTCGACGGCTGCCGGGTTGCCAAAGAGATGCAGGTCACTGTTGTCACGGGAGAAGGCGGCAATCTGCTCGTTGCTGTGAAAGTAGTGAATCTTGACCTCGTTGCCCTCACGGATCACCACGAGGTGATGCGGCAGGTTGCCGGTGGCTTCATCGCGCGCCTGGAGGTAGTGCTCGAAGTCAGCGCCATGGCGGCGGATGATGTCGGCAAATTTGGCCACGGGCACGAGCAGATCGAGGATCGCCTTGAGTCGGTCGGCGGCCAGCTTGCTGCCATCGGCGATGTTGCGGAGGCTGATTTCACCAGAACCGAGTTCGAGCAAGATGGCGTCCATTTCGGCGTCGCTCTGCACGTACTCCTCGCGCTTTTTACGCGTCACCTGATACAGCGGCGGCTGCGCGACGTAGATGTGGCCGCGCTTCACGAGCTCCGGCATCTGGCGGAAGAAGAAGGTCAGCAGCAGAGTGCGGATGTGGCTGCCATCAACGTCAGCATCGGTCATGATGACGATCTTGTGGTAGCGGAGTTTGTCGATGTTGAAGGAGCCTTCCACTTCGCTATCACCACCGATTCCGGTGCCGATGGCAGTGATCATCGTCTGGACTTCCTTGTTTTGCAGCACCTTCTCAAGGCGAGCCTTCTCCGTGTTGATGAGCTTTCCACGCAGCGGGAGGATCGCCTGATTGTGGCGGTTGCGGCCCATCTTCGCGGAGCCACCGGCGGAGTCACCTTCGACAATGAACAGCTCGGTCTTTGCGGGATCGCGTTCGGAACAGTCGGCCAGCTTGCCCGGCAGACCGCCGCTGCTCATGGCGTCCTTGCGGATCGCTTCACGAGCCTTGCGCGCAGCCTCACGGGATTTCGCCGCGATGATGATGTTCTTGATGATCTCGATGGCCGTGTCGGGATTCTCATCAAAGAAGCGCAGCAGTCCTTCATAGACGATGGAGTTCACCACGCCTTCGACTTCGCCGTTCACCAGCTTCACCTTCGTCTGCGAATTGAAGCGCGGATTGGTGAGCTTGACGCTCAGCACGCAGATCATGCCTTCGCGGCAGTCGTCGCCTTCGATGTCGGGCAGCTTTTCTTTGAAGCTCTTCGGGTTGGCATTGATGTATTGCTTCACCGCCTTGGTCAGCGCCGTCTTGAGACCGCTGTAGTGCGTGCCGCCGTCCGGATTCGGAATGGCATTGGCAAAGCAAAGCGTCTGCTCATTGAGCCCCTTGTTCCATTGCAGCACACAATCGACGAGGATGAATTTCTTCTTGTCGTCGATGGGCACTTCACGACGACCTGCGAGCGCGACGGGCTCAGGGTGGATCTTGTCCTTGTCCGCACCCATCTCCCGCACGAACTGCTTCACACCTTCCTGGTAGAAAAGAATATCCTGACGCTGCGGCTCCGTGCGCTCGTCAGTGAGTGTGATGTGGATGCCGGGATTGAGGAAGGCAAGCTCGCGCAGACGGACGAGCAGGCGGTCAAAATTATACGTCGTGGTGACGGTGAAGATCGAGGCGTCCGGGAAGAAGGAAATCTTGGTGCCGGTGGTCTTTGGATCATCGAGATCGCCAAGGACTGTCAGCGGCTCCGTGGTTTTGCCACGTTCAAAGCCGATGGCGTGGATCTTGCCGTCGCGGAAGACCTCGCACTTGAACCAGTCGGACAGAGCATTGGTACACTTGGCTCCCACGCCGTGCAGACCGCCGGAGAATTCATAGGCACCGTCGCCAAATTTACCGCCAGCATGAAGGCTGGTGAGCACGAGCTCGACAGTGGGAATCTTCGCCACCTTGTGCATTTCCACGGGAATGCCGCGGCCATCGTCCTGAATGGTGATGGAGCCGTCCGTGTGGATCGTGATCCAGACGTTTTTGCAGTGACCGGCGAGATGTTCGTCGATGGAGTTGTCCACCACTTCAAACACGCAGTGGTGCAGGCCGCGCTCATCGGGGTCGCCGATGTACATTCCGGGTCGAAGCCGGACGGCTTCGAGACCTTCGAGTTTCTGGATTTGATCGGCACCGTAGGCCTGGTTTTCGGCCACACCGGTATTGAAAGCAGTGTTCTGCTCAGAGGACTGTTCGGACATAAGATTTGAAGGGCTGCCCATCGACTGAATCCGTCCTTGAAACCGCTACCGGAAACGTGCTCGATGATGACCGTTTTAGACTAGCAAGATGAAGAGGCGAGCAAAGGGATTTTTTGCTCCCAAACGAAGTCTTTTTTGGCCCCCAAATCAGCCCTCAAACCACGTCCTGCAGCCCCAGCTTCTCGATGACCTCCGGCAAAACCCCGGGATAGGGGCCGCCGATGCTGATATTGCCCACGTAGCCGAGGCTTTTCCAGGTCTGACTATGGCTGTAATAACCACCGACACAGAGCTGGCGAAAGCGCTTGAAAAAGACCGCCCCGACACGGTGCGCCGGCTTGGCCTTGGCCGCATCGCAGATGTCATCGGCGATCTGGGACTGCTGATCGACGCCCAGCTCCTCAAAACGCTTCGAAAAGCGCTTAAAACTCTCCGTATTGAGCCAGCCGAGGCCCCCGCGCAGGGTCTCACGGTCCTCCTGATGCGCGGGATAATCGGCGCTGACCCACTCGTTGATAAAATCTGGAACGCCCACTTCCGAGGCGGCGGGAGAGGTTTCATCCTTCGGCAGGATCAAATCCGCCAGGGCCTGCGTGGTGGCCAGTTCCTCAGCAGAAAGCAGCTTTTCCCATGGAAACTTCAGCGGCTGCATGAAGTCGGGGTCGTGAAACACAAACCGCGATGGATGAGCCGGATGCGCCGGCTCTGTTTGGTTTGGCGCGGCAAGCGCCGGAACGGCTGCTGCACCAGCAGCACCGGTCAGGAGGCCTTTGAGGGCGTGGCGGCGGGAGACTGAGTTCACGGACATAATGCTACGGATTAATTTTAGTTATTCCAGCAACGGGATTGTGCCAAGTCAGGCCGGAAAACTTGTTAAAATCACCATCACATGAACATAGTTCAGCCTGAGATTGGATCGCCAAGGCCGCGAGATGAGCATCGCTGATGAGATTGCCCCCGATTCCAGCTTGCAGACAGCTTTGACGAAAATCCTCTGAATGCGAGATGGCAGGCACCGCAATGCGGCTCACTGGCTGGGCCAGCCATTCGTCGACATAGTCGAAGGCCTCGTCAATCGAGAGCGGGTTCGCCATCGCTTTGGAGTTGGTGGTGATTCGCACGAAACCAATCAACACGTTCCAGGCAAACAGCACAGGCTCAGAACCGCTAAATTGCTTTTGCAGCCATTGGATGCATGAACCATGTCGCGATGAACTGCGGTCCACGGCATAAACGAGCACGTTCACGTCAGGCAGTACGCTCATTGGCTGACGCGAAGTTTGGCGAAATCGGCTTCATCATCCATGGCCGCCAGCAAGTGGCTGGGCAATACGTCCGCCCGCATGCCGAGATCGCGTGGTTTCAGAACATAAGGCTGCTGGGCTTTTTGACGCGTTTTCGGTTTCGAGGTCAGTCCGGCGCGAATGGCATTGTTGAGCGTCTCCTTAAAGCTCGCCCCGTTGATTTGCATGACCAGCCGAAGCTGAGCGGCCACGTCTGCGTCGAGGGTGACGGTCGTTTTCATGTTGCTAAAATAGCTTTCATTTCGGAACGTTTCAACCTTCCAAAACTCACACGTTCCCCCGTTTCATCTCCTCCATCAGCCATTCGCTGGAACGCCAGGCGAGGGCAAGGATGGTGAGCGTGGGGTTTTTGTCGGGGTTGCTGGGCAGGACCGAACCGTCCATGAGGAAAAGGTTCTTCACGTCCCAGGTCTGGCAGTATTGATTGGTGACGCTCTCAGCAGCTTTATCTCCCATGCGAGCGGTGCCGACCTCGTGGATGATCTCGCCTGGCCTTTGGATGGCATCCGCTCCGCTGAGCGGCTTTGCCTTGCCGCCCATGCCTTCGATCATGGCCGCAAAGGTCTGCTGCATGTGTTCCGCCTGCTTGATCTCATGATCGCTCCATTTCCAGTGGAAACGCAGCACCGGGATGCCCCACTGATCCACGACATTGGGATCAAGCTCGCTGTAGCAGTTCTTGTTCGGCAGCATCTCACCGCGACCGGAGAAACCGAACTGCGCGCCGTAGTAACGGCGTGCTTCCTCCTTAAGTTTGCGGCCATAGACACCCGGCGAAGTCGAGTCCAGATAGCCAAAGCTCTTCGCCTCGGGCATCTGCCGGCCGCCGCCCATCTCGATGTGGTAGCCTCGGGCAAAGCCGAGCTTGGAGTGTTCATTCACCAGCCACCAAGGCACATAGGTGTGCAGCCCTCCCGCGCCATCCTCATTCATCGGCGGCAGGTCTTCCATGGCGGGAATGTGTGCACCGAGGCGCGTGCCGACGCTGTCCATCAGATTCCGCCCCACCTGCCCGGAAGAGTTGGCGAGGCCGGCCTTGTCGCGGGACTTTGAATTCAGCAGGATGCGCGAGGTTTCGCAGGTGCTCGCGGCGAGAATGACCACGCGCGCTTTCGCAATCGCATCCCGGCGGGTGACCTTGTCGATGTAATGCACGCCCGTGGCCTTGCCGCTGTCATCCAGCACCACTTCACGCACCATCGCATCCGTGATGATGTCCAGATTTCCCGTGGCCAGCGCAGGTGGCAGCAGCACCGTCGTGCTCTGAAAGTTTGCCCGGATGCTGCAGCCGCGAATGCAGTTGGTGGCCCAGAAGCAGGCGGCGCGTGACATCATGTCCTTGCCGAGAATCTCCTGCGCTTTGGGGTTGTTGGGAAACAGCACCTTCGGCAGATTTTTCCAGTCCATCGGCTGACTGAGCACCGCACGATGCGCGGCGACGACAGGCACACCGAGTTTCCTCCCCGCCTTCTTCGCGAGCAGCTCCCCCACCCTCGGCTTCGGCGGCGGCATCAGCACGCCCGGAGATGAATTCGGCGCATTCGCGATGCCGTCGTTCTCACCATAAACACCGATCAACTGCTCCACGCGATCATACCACGGAGCCATGTCAGAGTAGTTCATCGGCCAGTCAACTCCGAGGCCGTCACGGGATTTCGGCTTGAAATCAAACTCACCAAAGCGCAGCGAGATACGGCCCCAGTGATTCGTGCGCCCACCGAGCATGCGCGCACGCCACCACCAGAAATCACCCTCCGTGCCCTTCTTGTTGGTGTACGGCTCTCCCGGCACCTGCCAGCCGCCGATATTCGAATCATAAAAGCCGAAGGGTCGGTCCGGCGTGGCTGTCCCACGGAGCGGCGCCATCTCCGGCGTGTTGAACATCGGCGTCTCCTTCACCGGCTCGTAATTCCGCCCGGCCTCGATCATGAGCACCTTCACGCCGTTCAAGGCCAGGATCATCGCCGCCATGCCGCCGCCGGCTCCAGAGCCCACGACAATGACATCATACTGCGGCTGCGTTTTGCGTTCGGTGAGGACAGGCATGGCGCGACTATAGCCATGAGATGAAAGCGACAAGTCATGTTACGATTTTTCCATATTGGAGCCGGTGAGAGCCTGGACTTTTTCAGCCTCAATGTGCCGGTTTTGCCACAAGGCGAAATCGTCACGCCGCGCCTTTCGACAACGCGGAACGCAGCAGGCATAGGCGCGCGCTTTCGCCCCCTCCCCTTAAATGAAAACCCAGCATCGCAACATCTCCGCAGCCGTCTTGGCGCTTGCCAGCCTCCTCTCGGTTGCCTCGCTTCAAGCGGCAACTTTTGTCATCAGCTCCAACTCCACCACCGCCCAGACACTGGGCAGCGGCTCCGGCCAAACCGGCACAGTCAACAGCGGCGTCTCACTCACCGTGGGCGGCAGCACAGTGGCCGTCACTGTCACTGGCAACAACGCCAGCATCACGAACAATGGGACCATCAGCCAGACAGGCTCCGGAAGGGCCATTGATCTCAATACGGCCAGCATCACCATGGCCATCACCAACAATGCCGGTGCTTTGATCCAGTCCGCTGATGCTGACACCGTCCGCGCCAACAAGGCATCCGACAATGTCACGGTGGACAACTACGGCAGCATCATATCCCTCAATGCCTCCGCCGGAGGCGCACAGGCGCTGGATCTTGCCGCCGTCACTTCCGGGACGACCACCATTACCAACTACTCCACCGGGCTGCTCAAAGCCACGGCGGCGGATGCCGTGCGTCCGGGCGTGAACGGCACCATCGTCAACAACGGCTCCATCCTCGCGGTGCCCATCGTTGATTCCGCTGTCACAACGCAAGTTGCAGCCACGAGCAGCGATGGCATCGATGCCCAGACCAACACCGGGGTTCAGGTCACCAACAACAACGGAGGCACCATCTCCGGCCGTCATGGTATCACCGGTGGCGCCGCCACTGACACCGTCAACTCCTTCACGATGACCGTCACGAACAACATCGGCGGCACCATCACGGGCGTGAACGGCTCCGGCGTCAACATTGACAACTTCAGTTCCTCCGCAGCCTCCTCCTCCGCCACTGTCACCAACTACGGCACCATCACCGGCAACTATGACAGCGCCCACTACGACGTCGGCGATGGCGATGGTGTCGATGTGGATGGCATCACCACTCTTTACAACCATGGCATCATCCGGGGTCTCGGTGCCAATGGCGTGGGCTCCGATACTTTGACCAATCACCCCGAAGGCGTCTCGATTGG
Organism: Prosthecobacter sp. Pr1; assembly: GCF_057652315.1. Classification (NCBI taxonomy): domain Bacteria; kingdom Pseudomonadati; phylum Verrucomicrobiota; class Verrucomicrobiia; order Verrucomicrobiales; family Verrucomicrobiaceae; genus Prosthecobacter; species Prosthecobacter sp. Pr1. The sequence continues at coordinate 198,822 of NZ_JBYFBS010000009.1, forward strand.
CGGCGGCACGATCATCAACTACTCCGGCGCGGAAATTACTGGCGGAGCCTTGGACGGCACCGGCATCGAGGGGCATGGCATCCTGGTTGACAACTCCAGCACTGGAAGCGCCTTCGCTGCCACCAGCATCACCAACAGCGGTCTCATCCGAGGCACCACAGGCTACGCGATTCAGATGGTCAGCACCTTTAACAACACTGTCACCAACAACGCAGGCGGGATCATTCGCGGCGCAGGCGATGCTTTGACGGTCGGAGCCGCCATCCAAACCGGCAATGGCAACGACAACCTCAGCAACGCTGGGACCATCACGGGAGACAACGGCAAAGCCATCGCCATGCAGGGCGGCAATGACACGCTCACCGTCACCGGAGGTTCCATCACTGGCGACATCGACGGCGGCACTGGCACAAACACGGCCACATTCAATCCAGGCACAGGCAACACTTTCAGCTATGCCGGGGCGATCTCCAATTTCAGCAGCGTGGACTTCTCCAGCGGCAACGTCATCTTGTCCGGTGCCAGCACCTACAGCGGCAACACCACCGTCAGCGGCACGCTCAGCATCACCAACACCACGGGCAGCGCCACAGGCTCGGGTAATGTCATCGTCAACTCCACCGGAACCTTGAAAGGCACGGGCGACATCGCAGGAAATATCTCTGTCGCCAGCGGCGGCACCATCGCCCCCGGTCTCAGCCCGGGCACCCTGAACGTTGATGGAAATCTCAGCATCGTGGACGGATCTCACTTTGCCTTCGAACTCGGCACCACATCGGATCTGCTGAACATCGGCGGAGCCCTGAACTTCACCGGCGGAGGCACCGCACTTTTTGACATCCTTAACAATGGTCTGATCAGTGGTTCAGACTACACATTGATGAACTACAGCTCCGTCTCTGGTCTGACGCTTTCAAATCTCGCCTTCGGTTCCACACCAGCTGGCTTTGCCGGTCAGTTCACCATCGGAGCCAGCTCACTCACGCTGCATGTGGACGCCGTGCCTGAGCCCTCCCGTGCAGTACTGGGAGGTCTGGGCCTGGCCGTCCTGACCCTCCGCCATCGGCGCAAAGCGCGCCATTTGGCCAAGGCTTGATTGCTCAAAACTCGCCACGAAACACGCAACGGGCGTTGGGTGTTTCGTGGATCACGATCTCACAGAGACCGGGCAGCTGCGGGGCCAGCTTTTTCCAAAGCCAGGCGGCCATGTATTCAATGGTGGGATTCTCCAGGCCTTCAATCTCATTGAGGTAGGAGTGATCCAGCTGGTCCATGATTGGCTTCATCGCCCGGGAAATTTCCGCGTGGTCATAGACCCAGCCGATCTTCGGATCCACCTCGCCCTCAATGGCAATCTCCAGTTTGAAGGAATGACCGTGCATCTTGGTGCACTTGTGGTCGCCAGGAAGATTGGGCAGCGTCTGGGCGGCCTCGAAACGGAAGTCTTTGATGATGCGTGCGCGCATGTTTTTTGGATGGGAGGAGTCTTTAACCCACGAATATCCACTCACCAGCACAATTGATGTGCGAAATTTGATAATTGAGGATTCAGAGCGCCTGAGTGTTTGCTACGGAACCTTCTCTGGCGGTGGGGCGGCTGACTGTACTGGCACCTTGTGGGGTGGGAGGATCGTGAGTTTCAAACGATAAACCACACCGTCAAACGGCGTGCTGTTGGGATGCTGGGCGAGCTTTAAAATGCCGAAGCTTTGTCCCGCGGCGATGCCAGCCTTGGGTTCCTGGGGAAATCCTTGTTCAAACGGAGCCACGCCCAGCACCTCGCTGTGTCCTGGCACAGCGAGCGTGATGACACCGCCTGTGTCAATTTGCGCACGCATGTTCACACGGCCTTTCTCCAGCGCCGCGCCACTGATTGTCGTGCTCTTGCCGTTGGTAAAAACGGTCAACGTGGGCTGGGAAGCCACCAGATGCAGCGCATAGCCGGACTGCTCGTCCCCCTGCGCCAGCAGCGTGCTGTCCTGATCCACCAGCGGATCGAACTCAAAGGAAGCATCCACAAAAACACCCCTGCCCTGCAGCTTGGGCGCGTCCGCAGTGCTGAGGACATCGCCCATGTTCAGCACCAGATCGACCGAACCCGCCGGGCTGGCGGCACCGATGATTTCAGCCACTGGGCGCACGGCGCTCTTGAATTCCTTCGGGAAAAAACCAGCCAGCGTGGCCTTCAGCGCCGCGTGCTCCGGCTTCGCTGCGAGGTTGGTCCACTCGTTCGGATCGGCTTGATGATCGTAGAGCTCCTCAGTGCCATCCGCATAGCGGATGTAGCGCCAGCGTTCATCGCGCGCGGCATACCCGGCGCTTTGGCCACCGTTCATGCAGGTGATGGCAGGCTGGTCACGCTTGGTCATCGGGTCCCGCAGCAGCGGCTTCAAACTGCTGCCGTCCAGATGCTCAGGCAGCGGCAACTGAGTAAGATCGCACAGCGTGGGATACAGATCAATGAGGGCCACTGGCTGCGCCGAGAGGCTGTCAGGCTGGGTGACACCCGGAACGTAGATCGAGAGCGGCACGCGTGTCGTCGGCTCCCAGAGCTCGCCTTTGTGCCACATCTGCTTTTCCCCGAGATACCAGCCGTGATCGGAGGTGAAGACAATGATCGTGTTCTTCGCGTTCGGCCCCTTTTCCACAGCTTCCAGAATGCGTCCCAGCATGGCATCGCAAAATGCCACGTTGGCCAGGTAGGCCCGCACAGCGTCCTTCCAGAGGTTCTTTTCGAGGATCTGTTTATGCAATCCATCCTTAAGATGAGTTTTCGCAATTGCGGGTACATCACCTAGGTCATCCACCTTCACTTCCGGCAGCTTGATCGAATCAAGCGGCAGCGCATCGAAGTACTTCTGCGGCACATACCAGGGTGAATGCGGGCGGTAGAGCCCCAGCGCGAGGAAGAACGGCTTCTTCTGCTTTTGCGTCAGAAACTCAGTGGCAAACGTCGCGATCTGGCCGTCGTCGGTCTTTTCTTCGGCGACGGGAATGCCACCCCAGTCCCAGTGCCAGATGTTGAGCCCGTTGAAGTTCTGCCCTGTGTGCACCGGCAGATCCGGAATCTGCACACCCGCCTGCGGAAAGCGCAGGTCCCAGGCCGAATCCAGTTCAAAACCACGCCTGCCACCATGCCATCCGGCAAGGCGACCTTCAGGCCCGCCGTGATTGGCGTGGAAGATTTTCCCTGCCGCAGCCGTCGTGTAGCCTTGGGCCTTGAAGTGCTCCGGCAGCGTCGGTTTGCCTGCGATTTGCACGCTGCGCCGCCAGTCCTGCTCATTGCCAAACACACCGCTCGATGAAGGCAGCATGCCCGTGAGCAGCGAGGTTCGCGAAGGATTGCACAACGCATAGTTGCAGTGCGCATTGCTGAACCGCATGCCCATTTTCGCCAGACGGTCCATGTTCGGCGTCACCGACTGCGGATGCCCGCCCATCCAGCCTGCGTAATCACGCAGATCATCCGCGATGATGAACAGCACATTCGGCTTTCCGTCCGCGTAAACCACCTTCGCCTTCGATTTCACTGCGGCATCAGCCGTCGCAGCCAGCAAAGAGAGGGCGAAAAGGACGATACAGGAGTGGAATGACATCATGGAAAAACTCGCACGAGGCGGATGGGATGTCGAGACAATGGCCTCACTGATTCAAGTCCGAAGCAGTACATGGCAGATTCCAGATGCCCGCTGCATCGGATCCAAATCGTAACAATCATCTCCACACCACGAGCAGTCCAGTTAACCATAGGAAATTAAGAAAGACACCAGTTCAGGAAACGCTACAGGGGTACGGCTGCATAAATGGAGCTGTCACCAACGCACCTGCCCCTCTAAATCATTCGAAAGCGGCCCAAAAGCACCTCTTTTCACCCCCAAATAACCCGCACTCAAGCCCTCCAAGGGGGTAAATACGCCTTCACAAAAACCGCCAAACGGCGACTTTGTGAAATTTTTCACAAATAGATCTTGCTACCCCCCTTTCATGTGGCTAAAAAAACGGCCCACCATCCCGGCCAGACCCTACACTGGCCCTCCCCGGTAGCCCCTACCCCCATGTTGCTTAATTTTCTCCAACCAACCTCCTTCTCGCCGCTGCTCGCGAACGTGCACAGCTATGCGTCGGAGTTTCTCAAAGAGAGCAGCAATCTTGGCTTTTTGACCAATTCCCTGCTCGTCGCTGCGGTTGTGGTCGGCCTGATTCTTTGGTTCGCCACCAAGGCAACGAAGAACATGACGCTGATCCCGCACAAGGCGCAGAACTTCTTCGAACTGGTGGTCGAGTTCCTTTATGGACAGGTGGAATCCATCGTCGGTGCCAAGATTGCCCCCCGCGTCTTCCCCCTTCTCGCGACCATCTTCATTTACATCCTTGTCTCCAACTGGTTCGGCCTTCTTCCGGGCGTCGGGACCATCGGCTGGGGCGAAGGCACTGGCTTCATGAGCGTCAAGGAAGTGCATGACCCGCTGCTCCGCGCGCCAACGGCTGACCTGAACATGACTTTCGGTCTTTCGGTCTCCATGTTCTTGGTCTGGCTCTACATCACCATCAAAGAAGTGGGCGTTTGGGGCTTCATTGTTCACACCTTCGGCGCCAAGGGCGGCCTGAAGGGCCTCATGGGCGCCATGGTTGCACTGGTCTTCCTGTTCGTCGGCGTCATCGAAGTCTTCTCCATCGTTTTCCGTCCCGTCACGCTTTCCTTCCGACTGTTTGGCAACGTGCTCGCCGGTGAAAACGTGCTGCATACCATGAGCGGCATGGGTGGTTTCATCGGCAGCGTTCTTGCCCCCTTCCCCTTCTACTTCATGGAACTTCTAGTCGGCCTGCTGCAGGCCATCGTGTTCACTCTGCTCAGCGCGGTTTACATCCAGCTTTCCACTTCTCATGACGACCACGGTCACGAGGACGCGCATCACTAATCTCTGACTTTGCCTGTGGGACCATGCGCAACGCGTGGACGCCGGTGACACAACAAACCACAAACTCGACACATATTATGACAATGGAACTCCTCTCTCTGGCACAAGAAGCCGCCGCCCACGCTCCAGCCGCAGCAGCAGCTGGCGTCACCGGCAGCATCGCCACCGGTATCGGTGCAGGCAGCGCCGCCATCGGCGTGGGCCTCATCGGCTCCAAGGCTGTGGAAGCCGTCGGCCGCAATCCTGGCGCTTTCGGCAACATCCTGACCCTCGGCATTATCGCCATGGCCCTTGCAGAAGGTCTGGGCATTCTGTCCTTCATTCTTGGCAAGTAAGCCCTGAATTTCGCGGCGGGCTGAAGGCAGCCCGCCGCAGTTAACTCTCTCTTCTCTCTTTTTTTACACTGTCATGGACCAGATTAAAGGCATCGCATATCAGATCGCAGGCGACTTCGGACTCGCTTGGGGCAAGTTCTTTGCCCAAGTCATTATTTTCATTCTGGTCTATACCGTCCTCAAGAAGTACGCCTTCGGTCCGATCATGGGCATGCTTGAGCAGCGCCGCCAGCGCATCGCCGATGGCGAAGCCAAGCTCGAAAAAATCACCCGCGACGCCGCCGAGGCCGCGAAGAATTCCCAGGCCATCCTCGACAAAGCAGAGGCTGATGCAGCCCGCCTTGTGAAGGAAGCTGACGACGCCGCAAAGCTTATCCAGGAGCGCCGCCAGCAGGAGGCCGTCTCCTCCGCCAACACCATCATCGCCAAGGCCCGTGAAGCCGCCCAGCTTGAGCAGGAGCAGCTCATGTCCCAGCTCAAGCGTGAGTTCGGCCGCATGGTCTCCGACGCCACCAGCCGCGTCACCGGCAAGGTCCTCAACTCCGAAGACCAGTCCCGCATCAATCAGGAAACCTCCGCCCAGGTCTCCGCTTAATTTTTCCGCCGCTTCGCCACCATGAAGATCACCAAAGAAGCCCGCCGCACCTCCCGCCAGCTTTTCCGCGCCTGTATCGCAGACGGGAAACTGGATGACTCCCGCGTGCGCACCGTGGTCAACAGCGTGGCCCAAAGCAAGCCCCGTGGTTTCATCGGCATCCTCGATGCCTTCGCCCGCCTTGTGGGCAATGAAGTGGATCGTCAGCGTGCCGCCGTGGAAAGCGCCACCGCGCTGGCTCCAGCCACACAGTCCGAGCTCCAGGCCAGCCTCTCCAAGAAGTACGGCCGCCCGCTCACCCTCGAATTCAGTGTCAATCCAGAGCTGCTTGGCGGCATCCGCGTGAAAGTCGGTTCCGACGTTTGGGATGGCAGTGTCAAAGCCCGTCTCAAAGCCCTGTCAGACTCCCTTTCCGCTTAATTTCTTCCGCCCTCAGCCCCTCTCTCAGTTTTTTAAACCCGCAATACCATGAGCAACATCCTCCAGGAGATCGAATCCCAAATCGCCGGCCTCAAGACCGCCGTCACGAAGTCCAATGTGGGCATCGTACGTGAAATCGGTGACGGCGCAGCCAAGATTGAAGGCTTGAGCGATGTCATGCTCAACGAAATGATCGAGTTCCCGGGCGGTGTCTACGGCCTCGCTCTGAACCTCGAAGAAACCGAAGTCGGTTGCGTGCTTCTCGGCTCCGGCGAAAACGTCCGTGCAGGTGATGAAGTCAAGACCACCGGCCGCCTCCTCTCCGTGCCAGTCGGCAAGAGCCTCCTCGGTCGCGTCGTGAACGCCCTCGGTCAGGCCATCGACGGCAAAGGCGACATCAAGGGTGAAACCCAGTACCCTGTCGAAAAGCTCGCTCCTGGCATCATCGCCCGTAAGTCCGTCTCCGTCCCCGTGCAGACCGGCATCATGAGCATCGACGCCATGATCCCGATCGGCCGTGGCCAGCGCGAGCTGATCATCGGTGACCGTTCCACCGGCAAGACCACCATCGCGGTCGACACCATCATTTCCCAGGCGCAGCAGAACAAGGCCGCCGAACAGGGCAAGCTCAAGGGCCACAAGCCTCTCTACTGCATCTACGTCGCCATCGGCCAGAAGCAGTCGAACATCGCCCGTGTCGTCAAGACTCTCGAAGACGCCGGTGCCATGGAATACACCACCATCGTCAGCGCTTCCGCTTCTGACTCTGCGGTGAACCAGTATCTCGCTCCGTATTCCGGTTGCGCCATCGGTGAGTGGTTCATGGATCAGGGCCAGGATGTCCTCATCGTGTTCGATGACCTTTCCAAGCAGGCTGTTGCCTATCGTCAGGTTTCCCTCATCCTGAAGCGTCCTTCCGGTCGTGAAGCGTATCCGGGCGACGTGTTCTATCTCCACTCCCGTCTCCTTGAGCGTTCCTGCCGCGTCAGCGAAAACTACGGCGGTGGTTCCATGACCGCTCTGCCGATCATCGAGACCCAGGCTGGCGACGTGTCCGCTTACATCCCGACGAACGTGATCTCCATCACCGACGGCCAGATCTTCCTTGAGACCGACTTGTTCTATCAAGGCATCCGCCCTGCCATCTCCGTGGGTCTGTCCGTGTCCCGCGTGGGTTCCGCCGCTCAGACGAAGGCCATCAAGAAGGTTTCCGGCACCACCAAGCTCGATCTCGCCCAGTTCCGCGAACTTGCCGCTTTCGCCCAGTTCGGCTCCGACCTCGACGCTGGCACGAAAGCCAAGCTCGACCGCGGTGCCCGCATCGTGGAACTCTTCAAACAGCAGCAGTATCAGCCGAAGAGCCTGCCGATCATGGTCAGCACGCTTTACGCGATGCAGAAGGGCTACTTCGATTCCGTTTCTGTGGATCGCGTGAAGGAATTCCAGGCCAAACTGGAAGACTACCTCAGCACCCGCAAGAGCGAGCTCATGGATCAGCTCGCCAACGAAAAGACCCTCGACAATGTCGAAGCCGGCCTCAAGTCCGCCCTCGACGACTTCAAAGCCTCCTGGAAGTAACGCCCCCCGGTTTTCTGCTACACGCTCCTAGCTCCCCGCTCACATGCCCTCCACCCGCGACATCCGACGCCGAATCAAATCGGTCAAAAACACGGCCCAGATCACCAAGGCCATGCAGCTCGTCGCGGCTGCGAAGATGAAAAAAGCGCAGGACCAGGCCAGCCATGGCCGTGCCTACGCCGAAATGCTCAACAAGGTTCTCGTGAACCTGAAGGCGCACGCCGAAGAAGGCATCCACCCCTTCTTCGCCGAAGGCAAGGGAGACAAGACCCTCGTCCTCCTCATCGCATCCGACAAAGGTCTCTGCGGCGCCTTGAACACCAACCTGTTCAAGAAGCTCATCACCTCGCAGATCGAAGGTGAAGTCGAATACGTCACCATCGGCCGCAAAGCCGTGCAGGCCATCAATCGTCTGCGCCGCACTCTGGTCGCTGATTTCCCGATCAAGGACCCTGCCAAGTTCGCTGAAGTGCGCGCCGTCAGCCGCTTCATCCAGGAAAAGTATCGCACTGGCGAATACAAGAAGGTGCTCGTGATCTTCAACAACTTCATCAACACCGTCACCGTCCTTCCATCGGTCGAGCAGCTGCTGCCCGTGAATCCGGTGACTCTGGGTGGCAAACGTGACTTTGGCCACGAAATCACCCCGACTGCTGCGGATTCTCTGGAGTACAAATTTGAACCCAGCGCTCAGGTCGTCTTTGAAACCGTCCTGCCTCAGTACGTGAACGACACCGTTTATCAGATGGTGCTCGAATCCCGCGCCTCCGAGCACTCCAGCCGAATGGTGGCCATGAAGAACGCCACCGACAACGCCAAGCAGATGATCAAGGACCTCAGCCTTGAGTACAACAAGCTCCGTCAGGCCGCGATCACCAACGAACTCCTCGAAATCACCACCGCCAAGATGGCTCTTGAATAAGCCCCCTTCACTTCTCCCTTTTCACTTTTCCCTTCTTTTATGAGCAACATCGGCAAAATCGTTCAAGTCATCGGTCCCGTGGTGGACGTGGATTTCTCCGCCACTGGCAAGCTGCCCGGCATCTACAACGCCCTCGAAATCAACTTCAACCAGGCTGGCAAGCAGGTCCGCCTCACTTGCGAAGTTCAGAGCCACATGGGTGACGGCTGGGTCCGCTCCATCGCCATGATTTCCACGGAAGGCCTCAAGCGCGGCATGGACGTCCTCGACACCGGCGGCCCGATCACCGTTCCTGTGGGTGAAGAAGTCCTGGGTCGTATCTTCAACGTCACTGGTGACGCTTGCGATGACCAGGCCGCTCCTGTGACCCAGAAGCGCTACGCCATTCACCGCGCCGCTCCTGCTCTCGTTGATCAGAATCCTTCCGCTCAGATCCTCGAAACCGGCATCAAGGTCATCGACCTCATCTGCCCTTTCACCAAGGGTGGTAAAGTCGGCGCCTTCGGTGGTGCTGGCGTCGGCAAGACCGTCGTCATCATGGAGCTCATCAACAACATCGCCAAAGGCCACGGTGGTTACTCCGTGTTCGCCGGTGTGGGTGAGCGTACCCGTGAAGGGAACGACCTTTACCATGAAATGATCGAGTCCGACGTTATCAAGGTGAAGAAGAACGGCCACGACATCGTGAAGAACGACCAGGGCGGTTACATCAGCGAGCCCGGATCCAAGGTGGCCCTTGTGTATGGCCAGATGAACGAGCCTCCAGGTGCCCGTCTCCGCGTCGCCCTCTCCGCCCTCTCCATGGCCGAGTACTTCCGCGATGAAAAGAATCAGGACGTGCTCTTCTTCGTGGACAACGTCTTCCGTTTCTCCCAGGCCGGTTCCGAAGTGTCCGCTCTCCTTGGACGTACGCCTTCCGCCGTGGGTTACCAGCCGACTCTTGCCGCAGAAATGGGCATGATGCAGGAACGAATCACCTCCACCAAGACCGGTTCCATCACGTCCTTCCAGGCCGTTTACGTCCCTGCGGATGACTTGACCGACCCTGCCCCGGCCAACACCTTCGCCCATCTTGACTCCACCGTCGTGCTTGAGCGTTCCCTCGCCGAGCTGGGCATCTACCCTGCTGTGGATCCTCTCGCCTCCGTGTCCAAGGCCCTCGCGCCTGAAATCGTCGGCGAAGAGCATTACCGCGTGGCCCGTGGCGTGCAGCGCGTCCTTCAGCGCTACAAAGACCTTCAGGACATCATCGCCATTCTCGGCATGGACGAACTCAGCGAAGAAGACAAACTCACCGTCTTCCGTGCTCGTAAGCTCCAGCGCTTCCTTTCCCAGCCCTTCCACGTCGCTGAAATCTTCACCGGCACCAAAGGCGAATACGTCAAGGTCGCCGACACCATCAAGGGTTTCGCCGAAATTCTCGACGGCAAGCACGACAGCGTCCCTGAAGCCAACTTCTACATGAAGGGCGGCATCGACTCCGTTAAGAAGGACTAATCCACTGCGCTGCCAACCAACGGCGTATTCATTCGTCATTCTGATTTCGTCATTCGTCATTTCTCCATCTCATGCCTCTTAAACTGGAAATCGTCACCCCTGAAGCCCGCATCTACTCCGATGAGGTCGATACCGTCGTGCTTCCGGGGTATGAGGGTGAAATGGGCGTCCTGCCTGCGCACAGCAATCTCGTGACCACCCTGGTCCCCGGAGAGCTGCGCATCACCAAGGGTGGCAAAACCATCGAACTCGCCGTCGGCGAAGGCTTGGTCGAAGTCACCGGTTCCGTCACCCGCATCCTCACCGATGCCGCTGTGGACGCCGACAAGATCGACGAAAAAGCCGCTGAGGAAGCCATCGCCCGCGCGAAAATGGCCCTCGAAAACCTCAAGCCAGGCGAACATCAGGAAGAAGTCGCCGCCGCCATGGCAGCCATCCAGCGCGCCACCATCCACCTCAACATCAAGCGCAAGCGCAAGACCATTTGAGTTGGAGCACCTAGATTCGCTCCACCCCGGAGCACAGCAGACCATGAGACTTCCATCTCATGGTCTTTTTTTGGACTGCGCTTGCTCGGCGAGGAACGAAGGCCGCAGACCATGTTTTGTAGTCCCGGCTTTAGCCGGTTCCGGCGTGTTATGCGCCCACCTTCCTTGCCGCAATTCGCACACATCTAGCTCCCCCCAAGGAGCGGGACTTGCCAAGTCCCGGCCTGCTCCCATTCTCGCTTCAGCGTAGGAAGGACACAGACCATGTTTTGTAGTCCCGGCTTTAGCCGGTTCCGGCGTGTTATGCGCCCACCTTCCTTGCCGCAATTCGCACACATCTATCAGCGCGCCGCGCCCCCCCAAGGAGCGGGACTTGCCAAGTCCCGACCTGCTCCCATTCTCGCTTCAGCGTATCGAGAACGAATCCACAATCCGCTGCACCGCAGGACCACGCGAGATCGGCATGCCATAATAGGCAAACAGCAGACCGACCATCCGGCCTTTATCAATGAACGTGTAGTTCAAGAAGGATTGATTGGTCTCCGGCTTGCGCGCTTCGCAGCGCATCGCTTCACGTCCGCCTACCGTCACCAGTTGCGGCTTGCTGAACTTCGTGAAGCCCTTCGCACTCCAGGCGCGCTGGTAATCCTTGATGAAATAAGGGTCTTTGACTCCCTTGTGGCTGGTATCAGGCGCCGTGATCAGAGCAAACACGATGCCCCCGGGTTGGTCGCCGTTATCATGCGCCGCGCCCAGCAGCCGCCCCTCCCCCTTCGTTTTAGGCATCACCTTCCAGCCGTCTGGCAAAAAGAACGAGATGTGCTGGCTGGGAAAGGAGACCATCTCACCACCCGCCACAGGCTGGCGTTGGGGCTTGGAGGCCGTGGCGCAGCTCATCAATGACAGGGCGCTCGTGAGCAGGATGAACAGGGAAATTTTCTTCATGGTAGGTCCCCGCAGTTGCCTCGTACCCCGCCCGGGTCAAGCGGCAAAGTGGCCAGTTGCCTGCCCCGAGCCGCTCATCAGCTCCAGCCCCCAAATTCTTGAGGAGGTGAATTCCAACGCGACCGCACCTTTGTAGTTGGCATATGCGGCTTTTCCCCGGAGTCTCCGGCCAGCAACCTCTCCTACCTATGTCCACTGCCTTTGGCTGTTTTGTTGGATTCCTCGTCTGGTTCCTGATGCGTTACCTGATTGCCGGATTTTATACGGTGAACCAAAACGAACGCGCGGTAAAAACCAGCTTCGGCCGTGCTCAACGCGTCGGCAATCTCCGCACGATCAATGACCCCGTCGCCGAGCATCTCACCGCTGATCAGAAATTGCGCTACGACTACCCACAGGTGCGCGTCATCCAGCCGGGCGGCCCCTATTTCAAATGGCCCTGGGAAAAGGTGTACAAGGTCGACATCGCCACCAGCACCGTGAACATGGCCTGGGATCCCGATGATCCCACCGCCAACAACTCCGGCAGCATTCTTGATGCCGTCACCAAGGATCAGCTCAACGTCGGGCTCAATGGCCAGATCCGCTTCCGCGTTTCGGAGCGCAATCTCTACGCCTTCGTCTTCGGCGTGAAGAACGCCTACGCCCACGTCATGGGCTACTTCGTCAGCGTCCTGCGCGAGCGCATCGCCACCTTTGAGGCACCGCCTGATCCCGCTGCCGATCCGGAGCACTCCGCCGCCTCCACCATCGGCATCTCGATCAACGACATCCGCAAAAACATGCGCGATCTCAACGAGCACATGGACCACGAATGCCAGAGCTCCTCCGCTCGTTACGGCATCGTGTTGGACGCCTCCCTGATCACCGGCATCGACCCGCCGCATGAAGTCGAGTCCGCGCTCGCCGCCATCAACACCGCCTACAATCAGGTTTCCTCAGACATCAGCCTCGCCCAGGCCAGCGCCGATCAAAAAATCGTGCAGTCCCAGCGTGCCGTCGAAATCGAAACGCTCAAAGCCCAGGCCGAAGTCGAGCCCCTCAAGTGCCTCGCCTCCCAGCTCCTCGATTTGAAAACCCGTGGCACCGCCGCCCTGCGCTCCTACGTGCGCAATGTCCGCCTCGCCCTCTTCGACAAGGCCAGCCAGGTCTTCGTCGAAACCCGCAGAGATTAAACCCAGCACAAAGAACCAGGAACCAACAACACACTTCCATGGACGCTTTCTCCCATTTCCTTCTCGCCGCCGCAGTCACCTTCATCGGCTGCAGCATCGCAGTGCCGCTCATCCTCACCATCGGTCGCATCATCGGACTCTATGCCGTCGTGCAGGAGCGCCGCAGCCAGGTGTACCTGCTCTTTGGCAAGGTCGTCGGCACCCTCGACGAACCCGGCCTGCACTTCCTGCCCGCGAAACTCGGCCCCGCTGCATTCCTGGTCAACTGGCTCGGCAAATGCCACATCGTCGATCTGCGATTGGACCAGATGTACCTGCGCAGCCAGCCGGTCAATTCCGAAGAAGGCGCCCCCATGGGCATCGGCATCTGGTATGAGATGTTTGTCAGCGACCCCGTCTCCTTCCTCTTCAAAAACACCGATCCACGCGGCTCTCTCTCCGCCAACGTCAGCAACTCCACCGTGCGCTGCCTCAGCAATCTGCCGCTCGCCAAGATGCTCGTGAACCGTCACGTCATGAGCGACACCGTGCGCAACGAAGTCACGCCCAAGTCCCATGAATGGGGCTACAAACTCGGCAGCGTCTACATCCGCAAGGTCCACTTCCGCGATGCCATGATGATCAAGCAGATCGAAAGCAAGGTCGTCAACCGTCTCCGTCAGGTCACCTCCGCCATCAAGCAGGACGGCGTCAATCAGGTCAGCGTCATCACCAGCACCGCCGAAAAAACCGCCGCCATCGAGCTCGCCAAAGCCGCAGCCGTCCGCCCAGAAATCGTCGGCAACGCCCTCCGCGACATCTCCAATGACCCCGACGTCGCCCAGGCCGTCTTCGATGTCCTCGAAGCCCAAAAAATCATCAACGGCAAAGCCACCGTCACCCTCATGCCCGCATCATCCAGTGGTCTGCTCACCGATTTGCTCGCTGCACAGCCTGCGCGAGGAAACGGTGGTCCGCCGCCGGTCAAGGCGTGATAAGTCTGGTCACACGCTAATTGGCTTATCGGGACCTTTCCTCCCGCCATTTCCGTCGCTTGCATTCCCCCTCCGTCTGCTACACTCGCTCTCCCGCCAATCTGGCATTCGTCATTCTATAATTTCGTCATTCGTCATTTCTTTCCTTCATGTCTCACAGAGTCCTCATCATCGGAGCCGGCGGCGTTGGCCGCGTTGTCGTTCATAAATGCGCCCAGCTTCCCGATGTATTCGGCGAGATCATGCTGGCCAGCCGCACCAAGTCCAAGTGCGACAGCATCGCCGCAGAACTGAAGCGCCCGATTCAAACCGCCGCCGTGGATGCGGACAACGTGCCGGAGCTGGTCAAGCTGCTGAAAAGCTACAAGCCCGAAGTCGTCATCAATGTCGCGCTGCCCTATCAGGATCTCACCATCATGGACGCCTGCCTCGAAGCCGGCGTGCATTACATCGACACCGCCAACTACGAGCCGCGTGACGTGGCCAAGTTTGAGTACCACTGGCAGTGGGCCTACCAGGACAAGTTCAAGAAAGCGGGCCTCACCGCCCTGCTCGGCTGCGGCTTTGACCCGGGCGTGACGAATGTGTACACCGCCTACGCGATGAAGCACCACTTCTCGAAGATCGACACACTCGACATCCTCGACTGCAACGCCGGCGACCACGGCAAGGCTTTCGCCACGAACTTCAATCCTGAGATCAACCTGCGCGAAGTCACCGCCAACGGCCGCTACTGGCAGGATGGCAAGTGGGTGGAAACCAAGCCCCTCGAAATCAAACGCAGCTTCCCCTTCCCCGCCGGCATCGGCGCGAAGAACATCTACTGCCTCTACCACGAGGAGCTGGAGTCGCTCACCAAACACTTCGACATCCGCCGCGCACGTTTCTGGATGACCTTTGGCGACGCCTACATCAAGCACATGGAAGTGCTGGTGAACGTGGGCATGACCGGCATCCATCCCGTGAAGCACAAGGGCGTGGATATCATCCCCATCGAATTCCTCAAGACCCTTCTCCCCGAACCCGGCACCCTCGGTGCAGATACGAAGGGCAAGACCTGCATCGGCAACTGGATCGAAGGCCTCGACAAAAACGGCAAGCCGCTGCGCTACTACGTGTACAACATCTGCGACCATCAGGAGTGCTACGTTGAAACCAACTCCCAGGGCGTCAGCTACACCACGGGTGTGCCCGCCATGATCGCCGCGCGTCAGCTCCTCACCAATCCCGCCGAGTACCGCCAGCCCGGCGTCTGGAACATCGAGCAGCTCAATCCAGATCCCTTCATGGCTGACCTGAACGCCTACGGCCTGCCATGGCTGGAGACGTGGCCCACGGAGCCTCTGCCAGGAGAGTAATCCACTCCCACCCCGCTCATATGAGAACCCGATTCGCAGCAGCGTGCTTCACCTGCTGCGTCGGGTTCTGGATGGTTGGGAAAGCACAGACTACTGAGGATCGCTGTGCCGATGTCTTGAGTGTCTCTGCCGTGATCGATACCAGCCTCGATTCTGATTTTTTCAGATCCAAGCAAGCGTCCTATCCCTGGCACATCATCGAGCATGATGACGGCCACTTGGAAGACACCATTGCCGGAGGCCCGGCAAACCGCAAAACAGTCAGCAAGATCGAGCACACCGCCAGCTGCATCTCCACCCACCAAGGAGAGCACCTCATGTCCTTCTGTGATGCGACCCTACGCGGACAAGGAGTGGATCTGGTCATCACCGGTGGCATGCCCGCCTATGCAAGCATGTTGACGGTCAAGCTCGACGAAAAGAAGCAGATCACCTGCGCCTTCGAAGCCACCTACCCCATGACCATTCCAGGCGAAAAGCTTCAGTGGCGCATCACCAAGAAAGCGTTTCGCATGAAAAGCGATCAGCTCAAACCCGGCACCCGTTTGCTCGGCTGGCTGACGGTGGAGTTTGAAGAGATCACCACCCTCAAGGGCAAAGAGACCCGCAGGAGCTACAAGATCGAAGGTTATGTAAAGCCGGTGATTCAACGCGCCGCAACACAGCGATAGACGGAGTTGAAGCAGTCAAACTGGGCCAGACTGCGCACCGTGCTGTTTGGACTATTCCTTGACCTCTTGACGGCTTGCGCTCCGCTCCACTCCCCCATGTCTCTGACCCTCATCCTCACCCACCCCGGCGGCTCCCATAAAGACGAACTCCTCGCCTGCAGCCTCCTCGCCGCCGTGCACCGCGTGCCCATCGTGCGCCGCGAACCCACCCCGGAGGATCTCGCCGATCCCACGATTGCCGTCGTCGATGTCGGCGGCGAGCATGCCCCGGAGCGCAACAACTTCGACCACCATCAATTCCCTGCCGACCATCCTCCCGTCTGCGCCCTGAGCCTCGTGCTGCAGCATCTCGGCGTCTATGAAGACGCCCGCCAGTTCTGCGACTGGCTGGAGCCCGCCGAATGGTTCGACACCCGCGGCCCCAACGTCACCGCCAAGTGGCTTGGTGTGGACCGCAACACCATGAACAAGCTCAACTCCCCCATCGACATCACCGTGCTGCGTCGCTTCGCCAAAGCCAAGCGCCTGGAGCCCGGCGAGCCCCTCTGGGAAATCCTCAGCTACATCGGTGCCGATCTCCTCGAGTACCTGCGCGAACTCCGCACCCGCCTCGACTACATCGCCCAGCAGGCGCAAATCTGGACCGTGGACGAGCACGAAATCCTCTTCCTCCCCCGCACCGATCCCATGCCCGACGAGCCCTCCGCCGGCATAGATCGTTACCTCGCCACCATCGGCAAAGCCACCACCGTCGCCGCCCTCATCTACCCCGACCGCCGCGGCTACGGCTACGGCCTCTCCCGCCACAACGACAACCCTCTCTACGACTTCACCCGCATCGAAAAACAACCCGACGTCCACTTCGCCCACGCCCGTGGCTTTGTGGCGAAGACGTCAGCAGCTGAGATTGGGAGAGTGAAGGAATTGTTGGGATTGGCAAAAGTGTAGTGGCCAAGCCGTCAAGCAGGGGCAGGTGTTGTCAAGGTGGTCAAGTGTCGAGCCTTGACACTCTTGACAATTTCTTGACTCCTCGGCCTTGGTTTCGGTCCCCTTGCCATTTCCTTTGCGAGCGTTTAGTCTCATCTCATGCTGATCCACCGTCTCAAAGTCTCTGGCCTGCTGTCTTTCGGGCTCAAGGGGATCGACCTGCCCATGAGGAAGCTGAATGTGTTGATCGGCCCGAACGGATCAGGGAAGAGCAACCTGCTGGAAGTGATCAACCTCTTTCGCGAAGCACCTTCCCCGCTGCATTCCATCGCGGGCCCCATCCTTGAAGACGGCGGCATCTCGGAATGGCTTTGGAAGGAAGGAGCAAAGGGGGATGGTGAACCCATGCGTGCTGAAATCTCCTGCACCATGACCGCCACCAAGAAAAACGAGTTTTACCAGCATGAGCTGTCCTTCGATGCTGTGGGCCAATCGCTCAGCATGGGGTCCGAGCAAATCACAATAACAAAACCCGGAAAGGCAGAGCCAGAGCCAGTTTATATCATGACGCCCTTTGGTGGATTGCTTTCATCAGGCCCAGGAAAACGCGCTCGCAAACTCGAGGTCGATGAGATCAATCCAAAAGCCTCGATTCTGGCGCAGGTGCGCGACCCTGGCCGCTACAAGATTCTGCAATACCTTCAGGACAACTATTCCAAAATCCAGATGTATAGGGACTGGAGCTTTGGGCCGCACGCCTCTCTGCGGAAGCCGGGAAAAACAGATGACCGCAGCGATGCACTGGGCCGCTCCGGTCAAAACCTCGCCGTGGTGGCGGCGGCTATGAGCGGGAAAGTGAAGAAGCAAGTGATCAAGGCCATGCAGGTGCTCTATGCCGACATCCAAGACATTCATGTTCGCCCAGTTGCCGGTGGAAGCCTGCAACTTTATCTCGAAGAAGCGAATGAAGTGGAGATCCCCGCGAGCCGTCTTTCAGACGGAACCCTGCGCTACCTGTCTCTGCTGATCATCTTGCTGGATTCCAGCCCGCCGCCACTCATCGCCATCGAAGAACCGGAAATAGGTCTGCACCCCGATGTGATTCCCCAGGTGGCACGGCTGCTCAAAGAAGCTTCTGAACGCACGCAACTGGTCGTCACCACTCACTCGCGCATGCTTATCGATACCCTGGGCGATGATCCCGAATCAGTTATTGTCTGCGAGAAGCACGATGGCGAATCGGTCTTTGAACGGCTGGATGCCAAACGATTGAAGGACTGGCTGGAAAAATACTCTCTGGGCGATCTGTGGAGCAAAGGCGAACTGGGGGGCAACCGCTGGTGAAGGTCAAACTCTACATCGAAGGGGGCGGCGACTCCCATTTGCAAGACACGGAGTTTCGTGCGGCCTGGGCGGCGTTCTTCGAGAAAGCGGGCCTAAGGACCTTGCGCAAGATGCCCGCGACGTTTCGTGGCGGTGGTCGCGCACAAACTTTTGATGCCTACTGCACCGCCGTGAAAAACCGCAGGCAGGATGAACTGCCGCTGCTGCTGGTGGACAGCGAAGATCTGGTGACCACCGGCCCCAGTGCGTGGAAACACCTGAAAGTGCGCGATGGCTGGAGCAAGCCTGCGGGCGCAGGCAATCACGATGCATTCTTGATGATCACCTGCATGGAGACCTGGTTCTTGGCAGACCGAACGTCACTGAAGCAATTCTTTCACGGCTGCTGGCGAGATCCGTCTCTGCCCAAGTGGCCCCAGCTTGAAGCCGTGGAAAAGACGAAAGTCTTTCGTGCATTGGATCAAGCCACGGCTGCATGCGGCGCACGCAAGTATTCGAAGGGCAGCGTGTCGTTTGAGGTCTTGCAATGCATCGAACCGGCTGAGGTCGAAAAAGCCTGCCCTGCGGCCCAGGCGCTCTTGGAGCGCTTGCGTGGTATTTGAGCCAGATGAGGCCAAAGCCGTCAAGCAGGGTCAAGGTGGTCAAGCATCGCGCCTTGACCCCGTTGACCACTCCTGGACCATTTGCCTCCCGCCCTACAGCCTCCGCTCCTTCACCTCCGCCGCAATCTCCGCAAGGAACTCAGCGATCGGCTTCACGCCAAGATCGCCCTTCTTGCTGTGACGGACGGCGACGCACTGCGCAGCCGCTTCCTTCTCGCCAAGAACGAGCATGTAAGGAATCCGATCAAGCTGGGCCAAACGAATCTTCGCCCCAATCTTATCCGCATCATTGTTCAATGAGACACGCAGACCAGCATCCTTAAGCTGCGCATAGATCTCATCCGCAAAGGCGTCCACCTTCTCGCTGATGGTCAAAATGCGCACCTGCTCAGGCGCAAGCCAAGTCGGGAAATGACCGGCGAAGTGCTCGATGAGCACGCCGCAGAAACGCTCCATGCTGCCGAACGGCGCACGATGGATCATCACCGGGCGATGAGGACGGTTGTCAGCGCCGTTGTAAGTCAGGTCAAAGCGCACAGGCAGGACGTAGTCCACCTGCACGGTGCCCAGCTGCCATTCGCGGCCAATGACGTCTTTGATCACGAAATCGATCTTCGGTCCGTAGAACGCAGCTTCGCCGGGCTCCTCCGTAAAAGGCACGCCCAGCGTGGCAGCGGCTTCGCGGCAGGCGGCTTCGGCCTTGTCCCACTGCTCCGGATTGCCCGTGAACTTGCTGCTGTCCGGATCACGCAGACCCACACGCACGCGATAGTCATGCATGCCCAGCGTATTCAGCACGATCTTCACCAGACTGAGGCAGCCGAGCACTTCCTTGGCCACCTGGTCTTCGGTGCAGAACAGATGCGCGTCATCCTGCGTGAAACCACGCACACGCGTCATGCCGTTCAACTCACCGCTCTGCTCCCAGCGATACACCGTGCCGAACTCGGCAAGGCGCACCGGCAGGTCGCGATAACTGCGCGGCTGGCTGTCGTAAATCTTGATGTGATGCGGGCAGTTCATCGGCTTCAGCAGGAAACCGTCGAGCAGCTTGTCATCTGGCAGCACACGGTCTTCCGTGATGACTTCCTTGCCGGCACGCTCATTGAGCTGCTGGCGCATGCGCGCAGACACAGCACCGAGGCGCTCCATGACTTCACAGCAGCCGCAGCCTTCCTTGATCACCTTCGCGAGGTCATCGTTTTCAATGACGGGCGCGAACTGGCTGTCCTTGTAATACGGGAAATGTCCGCTGGTCTTGTAGAGACCCACCTTGCCGATGTGCGGCGTGAAGACCTGGCTGTAGCCCTGCTTGCGCAGCTCTTCGCTGATGAAGTTCTGCAGTTCCTGACGCAGGATCGCGCCATTCGGCGTCCAAAGGATGAGCCCCTGCCCCACTTCTTCGTCGATGTGGAAGAGCTTCAATTCCTTGCCCAGCTTGCGGTGGTCACGCTTCTTCGCCTCTTCGAGCTGTTCCAGATGCTTCGCGAGTTCTTCGCTCGTCGGGAAAGCCGTGCCATACAAGCGCTGCAGCTGCGGCTTCGTGTCGTCGCCCATGTAGAAAGCGCTCGCCACGGACATAATTTTGACGTGCTTGCACTTGCCGCTGTAGCCCACGTGCGGACCTGCACAGAGGTCAATGAAGTCCCCGTTCTGGAAGGTGGAGATCTGCTCGCCTTCAGGAATCTTTTCCAGCAGGTCCAGTTTGAACGTGCTCGGATTCCCCGGACGCTCCGTCAGACCACCCAGACGGCCCGATTTCGCCAGCGCGATGGCCTCGTCACGGCTGACGCCCTTCCATTCAAATTTCTGGTTCTCCTTCGAGATCTTCTTCATCTCCGCCTCGATCTTCTCGAAGTCATCCGGCGTGATGCGGTGATCCGGCAGATCAAAGTCGTAGTAGAAGCCGTTTTCCACCGGCGGGCCGTAGGCAAACTGGGCGTTCGGCCACAGGCGCAGGATGGCGGTGGCCATCACGTGGGCACAGGAGTGGCGCAGGCGATCGATGTCAGACATCTGAGCGCGTTCTTCGAGGGTCTTGCGGGCTTCGGACATGGTTGTAAGTGGGGCCGTGTCCATGCCGCAGGACGCGACGAGATTCAAGATGATAACGACAGGGAAAGCAGCCGAGGGCATTCTCCGCCTCCAGCCCCCCATCAAATGAGGCCCTACAGCTCCGGCGTCGAAAACTCCACACCGACGTCCATGCTCAGGAACGCACCTGACGGCCCGAAATACCGTCCCGTCACCGGCATCACGCCGCGCGGGTGGTGACTCGTCCCGGTGACGATGTGCCGGTGCTCGCACCGTTTTCCCGTCGTCGGGTCAAAGCCACGCCAGCCAAGCTGGGGAAAATACACCTCGGCCCACGCATGGGTCGAGCCACGTGCCGCACGCGTCGCCTGGCAGTCCAGATATCCGCTGGCAAAGCGCGCGGCGATGCCCAGATGCCGCAGCGTTTCCATCATCAGCGTCGCCACGTCGCGGCACGATCCGCTGCCCAGAGACAAGGTGGTTCCCGGCGTCTGCACCCCCTTCTGCTCGCGGCGCATGTAGCGAATTTTTTGGTGGATGGCTTCCGCCGCTTGCAGCACGAAAGCCTCGGCACTTGGAAACTCCCTGGGGTTGGGCAGTGTGTCGATCCAAACCTGCATGGTGGCCGTTTCCTCGGCGAAGACCGGTGTCATATACCCCTTCAGGATGGCCTGCTCCAGCAGATCATACTCCAGCGGATAGGGATTCGGGCTGTGCGGCTTTTGGGGTGGTGTGTCCGGCGAAAAAAAGCGCCTCACCACCACATCCACATCAAATTTCAACTCCTTGCCCGGCTCACGAAAATGCGCATAGGCGATTGAGTTCCCGAAAACATCCCATGCCCACGTCACATCCGCCGCGGGCGTGATGGAGAGACTCAGCTGCTCCACCCGCAAGTCGTGCCCCTCTCGCGGGCGGATCACCAGACGATGCATGTCGAAGGTCACCGGCTCCGCATATTGGTAGTGCGTGCGGTGAATGATCCTCAGCAGATGGCTGTCGCTCATGGCTCGATCAGTACGGCCCTGCCCGCCAGATCGGCGGCGCTGAGCGGTTGAAATTCATCCGACACACAGGACACCGACATGCCGGTCATCTGCATCTGGCCAAAAATCGTGGCCACGGCGGCGTCTGCAGCATCGCGCCCGGTGGCGATGCGGACCAACCCGTTGAGCGCAGCCCGTTGCGTGGGATCAAAAATGAACCACCGGTTTCCGATGCAGGCCTCAAAACAGGCGTGAAAATCTGGCGGCTGCATGCCGCAGGCATATCCCGCAAAATAACGGGCCGGAATAGAAAGCGCCCGGCAGAAAGCGATTCCGAGGTGGGCAAAATCACGGCACACACCCGCGCGCTGCGTCACCGTGTCATAGGCGGAGGTCTCCTCATTCGTCGTGCCGCTGAGGTAGTCGATGTTTTCAAAGATCCAGTCCGCGATGGCCACCGTCTGATGATAGGGATGCTCGATGCTGCCAAACATCTTCATCGCCAGCCGTCCCATCCGGTCAGACTGGCAGTAGCGGCTCGGGAACAGATACGAAATGGCCGAACGATGGATCTCCGAGATCGGGATGCCCTGAATCTCTTCATGATCGACCAACTTGTGCCGCGTCTCGGCCACCACCGCGTAGCTCACCTCCAGCTTTGTGGCATCGCCTGTTTCCAATCGGATGTAGCGGTTCCCGCTCGCACCTGCCGGCAGTTCTTCCCACACCACACCAGGCGTCACAGAGAAGGCTTCCAGCCGCAGCTTTTGATTCTGCGTGGCAAGCGCATGGATGCTCAGCAGCATCGTGCTTCTCATCAGCACGTCATATTGAAGTTCAGTGTTGATTTGAAAAGCCATGTCTGGGAGCATCGCCCTGAAGAAGAAACAAGCAACGGACCAATCGCCGGTATCTCAGATCACTCTCAGCGCAGGGCGGCGGGAAACAGGAACGCGCATCCGCCACCGTATGCTCGGCATAGCCGCCGTCGAGGGTAGAGCCGGTGAACTTGGCCTCATCGCACAGGCTTTCGCGATCACTGCAGCGGCAGGCCGAAAGTCATTCAGCGCCCACCACGCGCGGACTGGGATTTCGGACTCGCTTTCAACTGGCGAACCCCTCGGTCCTCACGCAGGTCTTTGGACTGCTTGAAGTTGTTGTCATGCTTGCGGGGCCGGCTGGCGGTCTCGCTGTGGTTGGCCCCCAGCTTGCGTGGAAGAGGCTTCGCTGGGGTTTCAGGGGTGGCGTTCGTGGCTGTGGTTTTCGTTTTCATGGCGGTGATGTGATCTTGTCATGGGCACGCATCTGCGGCTGCTCGTGGTTTGGTCATTGCCGGGCGGATCATGCGCTGACGGGAGGCTTCGCTGCGGGTGCGTCATTCTTCTCAACGTCCTCAAACGAACGCCGCACCGTTTCAATCTGCTGCCGGTAATGCTCGGCGTCGCCGTAGTCGAAGAAGTGCCGGTAGCGGCTGTGCATGGATTTCATGCGCAGCGCATGCTTGATGGGGCACCAGTACTGCTCCGTGCGCGCGGCGATCTCCGTGGCGCAGGCCAGCACGCCGTTGGCATAGCCGCAGTACTCGCAGTTGAATTTCTCCGCCCAGTTCAGGTAGGCCAGATGCCGCCGGTCCAGCCGGATGTAGTCGCTGCGCTTCACCTTCGGAATGCCGTAGACAGGAAAGCAGATGGCCTGGTACACGATCATGGCCACATCCAGCAGTGCGATGGGGATGAAGCACGCCCAGATCACCGGCGTGGTGAGCAGGATCATGAAACGCGAGTCACGGATGTAGCTGGCAAATCTCTTCACCAGCAGCTTGTGCCGTGCGTGTGCTTCCTCGGTGAAGCGCACCTTGCCCTGGCGCACCTCGTAGAAGAACTCCAGCTCCTTCTTCTGCAGCTCGCGCAGAATTTCCTTTTCCAGCGCGTGCATCTTTTCCAACAGGGTGTCGAGTTTTTCGTTCATAAGCTGAAGATTTAAATCATCGACCGAAGCTGAGGCCCGAAGCGGCTCATGGCGATTCTTATCATGCAGCGCGGGTTGTCTTCCATGCCTCCATGGGTGCGCCTGGGAGCTAAAGCTTAGGATCAATATCCGCACAGGATTCGCAATGATATGACACGAAGAGCCCTTTTATCAGCCTGCGGGATTACGTTTAAATGAGTGACGAATTCATCCCATCCACACCATGAACACGCTCAACACCATCCTCGTTGCCGTTGATTTCTCCACCGGATCTCGCGCCGCGCTTGAACAGGCTTCCCGGATTGCCCGGCTGCAGAGTGCCAAACTCCACGTGCTGCATGTCGTGGATTCCTCAGCCGTGGCCACCCTGGCCGCCAGCCGTGAATCCGCCTATGAAAGCCAGGCCACCACGGCGACTGAGGGTGCCCGGACCGCGCTCCATGCCTGGCTGGCACAGTCTGAGGTGCCCGCCGATGCCGAGGTCACCATTGCCATGGGCACCCCGCTGCATGAAATCCTTGAGCACGTGCGCAGCTTGAAGGCGGACCTGCTTGTGGCCGGGATCGCAGGCACCGGCCAGACACTCGCAGGAGCGGGATCCGTCTCCGGCAGACTCGCCCGCAAGTCTCCGTCCCGCGTGCTGCTGGTGCGCTCCACTCACCCGCATGCCTTTAAGAAGGTCGTGGCCTGCATTGACTTCTCAGACACCGCCAAAGAAGTGGTGGCTGCGGCGCGCCGTATCGCCATCAAAGACTCGGCCAGCGTGGATTTCCTGCATGTGTGGCAGGAGCCGCTGATCTCTTCACCCTATGGCGGTTCAGCAGATGCATTGATCGGCATAGGCCACCCCACCGTGGTATTCACGCCTGCGGAGCGGCAGACGCTCATCGAGGGCCTGCGCCGGGAGCTGCACGAGTTCGTCAAGGAGGCCGCCGAAGGCATCCAGTCCAGAGAAGTGCTGCTGGAATCATTGAACTACGGCAACGGCATCGTGGCCCATGCCGAGGAGGCAAAGGCCGACTTGATCATCCTCGGCGGCAAAGGCCGCACCAATCTGCGCTACGTCCTCATGGGATCCACGGCGGAGCGTTTGCTCACCCGGCTGCCATGCTCGGTGCTCGTGGTCAGGCCGCCCGTCGCAGCCTGAGCCGTTTTGTCCCCGCTCCTTGACTGCACAAGAACGGAACCAAACACGCCACCTCAGGCTGAGCAGGCCGTCATGCCGCGTGTCATCTTCAACCAACCAACCACCCCACCACCATGATTGCCAAATTTGAAATCGAATACGTCATCCATCCCCAGCACAACCACCGCGTGGACACCCACCGCACGGACGATCCCGTTGAAGCAGAGGACTTCCTCATGAACCTGCTCATCGTCGGCGCACGCATCAGTGCGATCAAGCATGAGGGTGCCGAACTCGAAGCGGGGCAGGCAGACCGCATGCTGCGCGTGGCCGCAGAGCGCCTGGCCTCGCGCCTGCTGGGCAGGTCTCTCGATCTGGACTCGGTGCAGGTGAAGCATCGCTTCGGCTTCGCCGCCTGATTCACTGCCACGCTCCGCCCCCATGAAACTCAAGTTCTTCTCCGCCATGACGGCACTGCTGGGATTCGCCTCCTGCATGCAGATGGAGCCCCCTCATCAGGTGGACTTTGTGACCGAAGTGAAACCTCTGCTCGAAACACGCTGCCTGGAGTGCCACCAGCACCACTACGTCTGCGCAGGGCTGAATCTGGAGACGAAAAAACTGGCCATGAAGGGCGGCCGCAGCGGTGCGGTGATCATCCCCGGCTCGCCGCACCAGAGCCTTCTCTACAAAGTGCTGCTGCTGGGGCACGAAAGCCCCGTGGCCATGCCACCCACACCGGAAGGCATGGAGCAGGAAGGCGCGCAGCTTCTGCATGACTGGATTCAACAAGGCGCCACCTGGCCGGAGAACACGCGTCTGGTGCCGCCGCAGGAATGGAAGAAAAAACACAGCTGATCAAGCCATGGCCCGCAGATCCTGCCCTTTGTCCAAGGTTTACGGCCTGCTGGAGCCCGGCCCGGTTGTCCTCGTGACGACAGCCCACAAGGACTGCCGCGACGTCATGACGCTGTCATGGCACATGATGCTTGAGTTTGAGCCCCCGCTGGTGGCCATCGTCATGAGTGACCGCAACCATTCCTTCAGCCTGCTCAAAGCCAGCAAGGAATGCGTCATCAACATCCCCACCCTGGAGCTGGCAGAAAAGGTGGTGGGCTGCGGCAATACCTCGGGTGCCAAGATCGACAAATTCAAACGCTTCAACCTCACGCCGATGCCCGCCAAAAAGGTCGGCGCACCACTCATCGCCGAGTGCCATGCCAGCCTGGAGTGCCGGGTGGTGGACACGCGGATGGTGTCCCAATACTCGCTATTCGTTCTCGAAGTCGTTCAGGCATGGATGGATCCCGCCGTGAAAAATCCCCGCACCCTCCATCACCGCGGCTACGGCAGCTTCATGGTGGCCGGTGAAACGATCAAACTGAAATCGAAGATGAAGTAACAGGATCTGCACCTGCTCGTTTTTTTCATTGTGCTTTGGCATGGAACCTCGCCACAATTAAGCACGAATGACTGACTACTCCGGCATGACCAAAGCTGAGCTCATTGAACGGCTCAAACTCCTCGAGGCAGACCACCTGCCCGGGGCCAAACCGCCCGACGGGCAGCACATTCTGGTCAAGGAGTTGATCGACCTCAAGGCGGCGCTGGACGCCCACTCCATCGTCGCCACCACAGACGCACGCGGCATCATCACCTATGTGAATGACAAGTTCTGCGAGATCTCCAAATACAGCCGCAGCGAGCTCCTAGGCCAGGACCACCGCATCATCAATTCCGGTCATCATTCCAAGGAGTTCTTCCACGACCTCTGGAGCACCATCGGCCATGGCAAAACATGGAAAGGGGAGATCCGCAACCGCGCCAAGGACGGCAGCATCTACTGGGTGCACACCACGATCTTCCCCTTCGTGGACGCCGCCGGCAAGCCCCAGCAGTACATCGCCATCCGCACCGACATCACCCAGCGCAAGCGCGATGAAGAAAAGCTCGCCGAACTCGCCCAGACCCTCGCCGAAAAGAACAAGGAGCTGGAGGCCATCGTCTACGTGGCATCGCACGATCTGCGCTCCCCCTTGGTGAACATTCAGGGCTTCAGCCGCGAGCTTGCACGCACCTGCGAAGCCCTGCACAAAACCCTCGCCGCCACACCAGACACCACCGTGCCCAAGGCCGATCTGCGGCCGGCCATCGAGGAAGACATCCCTGAATCCCTGGGCTTCATCCAGGCCGGCGTCTCCAAAATCGACTCCCTGCTCAAAGGCCTGCTGCGCTTCTCGCGTCTGGGCCGTGCGGCCCTCACGGTCGAGCCCTTGTCCATGCAGGAGATGATCCAGCAGATCGCCCACTCCATGGAGTTTCAGCTCCAGCAGGCCGGTGCCCGGCTGGATATCAGCCCTCTTCCCGACTGCCTCGGTGACGCCACGCAGATCAACCAGGTCTTCTCCAACCTCCTCGACAACGCCATCAAGTACCTCGATCCCACGCGCCCCGGACTCATCAGCATCAGCGGCCGGACGGAGGGCACCCACGTGACCTACGAGGTCAAGGACAACGGCATCGGCATCGCCCCCGCTCACCAGCAGAAGGCATTCGAAATTTTTCACCGGCTGAACCCCTCGCACAGCCAGGGAGAAGGTCTCGGCCTCACCATCGCCCAGCGCATTCTGGAGCGCCTGGATGGAAAAATCTGGGTCGAGTCCAGCCCGGATCATGGCAGCATCTTTTTTGTCAGCTTGCCAGCCTTGCCCACCAAGTCTAAGCGTTGATCATGACAGAAGAGGTAGTCATTATCATCGCCGAAGATGACGCCGGCCACGCACGGTTGATTCAAAAAAATCTGGGCCGCGTGGGCCTGCACAATCCTGTTCAGTTTTTTGAAAACGGCCAGGATGTGCTCGACTTTCTCTTTCGCCGCGGTCCCGGACCGCACCGCAAAAGTGACACCGCGTATCTGCTGATGCTGGACATCCGCATGCCCAAGGTGGATGGCGTCGAAGCCCTGCGCCAGATCAAGGAAGACCCCTCCCTGCGCAAGCTGCCCGTGATCATGCTCACCACCACGGATGATCCGCGCGAGATCGAGCGCTGCCACCTCCTCGGCTGCAACAGCTACATCGTCAAACCTGTGGACTACGATAAGTTTGCCGAGGCCATCAAGCAGCTCGGCATGTTCGTCTCCCTCGTGCAGGTGCCTGAGATCAATGGCCAGCCCTGACTCCGTCATGTCCGCCACTCCGCCGCCAGTCACGATCCTTGTGGTGGATGATGATCCGGGGCTGACCCGCCTGATCGGCCGCGCACTGCAGCGGGAGGGTTATCAGACCACCGCAGTCGGTTCAGGCCTGGAGGCCACGGAGTGGTTGAAACACCACCGCGCAGAGCTGCTGCTCCTCGACCTCAAACTGCCGGACATGGAAGGCCCCGCGCTCATTGAGTCCATGGTGACCATGGGCCGCTCCGTGCCCTTCATCATCATCACCGGTCAGGGGGACGAGCGCGTGGCCGTGGACATGATGAAGCGTGGCGCACTCGACTACCTCGTCAAGGACGTGAATTTCATCGAGTTCGTCCCCACCGTGGTCCGCCGTGCGCTCTCGCAGTTGGACAAGGAGCAGCGCCTTGCCGCCGCCGAGGCCGACCGCCACCGGCTGGAGCAGGAAATCCTGCAGATAAGCGAGCTGGAGCAGCAGCGCATCGGGCGGGATCTGCATGATGATCTCGGCCAGCAGCTCGCCGGCCTCAGCATCATGGCCACCATGCTCAGCCGCAGCCTCGCCAGCCGTGCCGCGCCCGAAGTGCCCGAGGCCGCCAAGATCACCGAGATCCTGAAAAAGACTGTGGCCATGACCCGCAGCCTGGCCCGCGGACTCCACCCCGTGGCCGCAGAGCCAGACGGCCTCATGTCCGCCTTGCATGACCTTGCCGCACGCATGACCAGCTTGTTCCATATCGACTGCCAGTTTGAATGCTCCGGCTCGGTTCAGATGAATGACAACACGGCGGCCACCCACCTCTATCGCATCGCCCAGGAATCCGTGAGCAATGGCGTCAAGCATGGTCATGCCAAGCATGTGCTCATCGGGCTCTCCTCAGATTTGGAAACCCTCACTCTCACCATCAAAGATGATGGCATTGGCATCGGCACGCCCGATCCGCAGCGGCAGGGCATGGGCCTGCGCATCATGCATTACCGTGCCGGCATGATCGGCGCCAGACTCACCATTGAGAAGCAGCGCGGCGGCGGCACCCGCGTCACCTGCAGCCTGCCCAGGGAACAAAACGGGGCAACGAATTCGCAAGACCCGTAGTGCATTGTGCCGCAGGTGTGGTAGGGTATTTTTATGAGCACCACCCTCCAACCGGTGCCGACTCAAGAAAGCCGGATCCCCAGGCGCGACACAGCCGCCTGGAAGGCGATTGTTCTGAAATATCAGCAGCCCTCCCTCGGGCGCGCCATCTGGCAGCTGGTCGACACCCTCGTCCCCTATGCGGCACTCTGGTACTTGATGTACCTCAGCCTCTCCTACTCCTACTGGCTCACCTTTGCCCTCGCGGCGCTGGCGGGCCTGTTTCTCATCCGCATTTTCATCATCTTTCATGACTGCGGGCACGGTTCGTTCTTCAAGTCACGCCTGGCCAATGATATCGTTGGATTCATCACCGGCGTACTGACGCTCACCCCCTACTACCACTGGCGCTGGGAGCACTCCATCCACCATGCCACGGCAGGCGCGCTGGACCGGCGCGGCACCGGCGACGTATGGACCATGACCGTGGAGGAATACCTCAAGGCCTCACGTTGGAAGCGCTTTGCCTACCGCCTCGCTCGCAATCCCTTCGTACTCTTTGGCATCGCGCCTCTTTACCTCTTCGTCATCTCACAGCGCTTTCCATCCTCCACGGCCAGCCCGCGCGAGCGCGCATCCGTGCATTGGATGAATCTGGCCGTTCTCAGCATCGCCGTGCTGCTGAGCTGGGCGTTCGGGATCATCCCTTACCTCCTGATTCACATGACCATCGAGATGGTCGGCGGCGGCATCGGCATCTGGATGTTCTATGTGCAGCACCAGTTTGAAGACGTGTACTGGGAGCGCGATGAAAACTGGGATTACACCGCAGCCGCCCTTCAGGGCAGCTCCTTCTACAAGCTCCCCAAAGTGCTCCAGTGGTTCTCCGGCAACATCGGCTTCCACCACATCCACCACCTCAGCCCCCGCATCCCCAACTACAATCTGGAGCGCTGCCACAAAGCCGACCCCATGTTCCATGAGGTCAAGCCCATCACCCTCTTCTCCAGCCTGAAGTCCCTGTCACTCCGTCTGTGGGATGAAAAGCTCGGCAGGCTGGTCGGCTACCGCCACATGAGAAAGGTGCGCAAAGAACGCGCCGCCGCCTCGGGCCACGCTCCTCGCTCATAAGCGCCCACCGTCTTTCTGGTGCCCCTCAGGATGGTTAAAATTGGGCATCAAGATGACAGCGGCGGCTGAGCCTGCAGGCCAGCCCTGTGGCAGGATGGAATTCATCCTGCCCCGTGCCATGCCTGTCCCACATCATCCTTCCGAACGCTCCGCCGCGCCAAAGTCGTCTCAGAGAAAACTCGCAGCCCCTCTCAGTCATTGGATGAGACGTGAACTTCCTCTGCCTCGTTGTTGGCTCCACCTGAGCGGTTCATTTTCAATGCGTATTGAACATGAAAACTGAAGTCCTTCTGCAGCCCCTGGACCCCACCTCGAGGAATCCATGACCATGATGCAGGAATTGGTGATCATCATCGCGGAAGACGACGCCGGACACGCACGGCTGATTGAAAAAAGTCTCAACCGCGTGGGACTTCACAACCCCATCCTGCGCTGCGAAAACGGCCAGGAGGTGCTGGATTTCCTCTTCCGTCGGGGACCCGGCCCGCATCGCAGGACGGACACGCCCTACCTGCTGCTGCTGGACATCCGCATGCCCAAGGTGGACGGCGTGGAGGCTCTGCGCCAGATCAAGGAAGACGTCTTCCTGCGCAAGCTGCCGGTCATCATGCTCACCACCACGGATGATCCGCGCGAGATCGAGCGCTGCCATCTGCTGGGCTGCAACAGCTACATCGTCAAACCCGTGGACTACGACAGGTTCGCCGAGGCCATCGCCAAGCTCGGCCTCTTCGTCTCCCTCGTGAAGGTCCCCGAAATCAACGACCAACTCTGACCCCTCATGGCCCAGCCGCACACGCCAGCGACCATTCTTGTGGTGGATGATGATCCGGGCATCTCCCGCCTCATCACGCGTGAGCTGGAGCGAGACGGCCATCATGCTCCCGCCGTCCACTCCGGCGAAGAGGCCGTTGGTTGGTTGAAGGACAACGCCGCAGACTTGGTTTTGCTGGATCTAAAGCTGCCGGGGTTGCGCGGAAACGATCTGATCGACCACTTGGATGGGCTTCATGATCACCTGCCCTTCATCATCATCACCGGCCAGGGGGACGCGCGCGTGGCTGTTGAGATGATGAAACGTGGTGCTCTCGACTACTTGGTCAAGGATGCAAACTTCATCACCATGGTGTCCACCGTGGTGCAGCGCGCGCTGGCACGGTTGGAGGAGCAGGCGCGCCTCACCGCCGCTGAGCAGGCACTGGCCCGTTCCCACGCCGAACTCGAGCGCCGTGTGATCGAGCGCACTGCGGAACTCACCCAGGCCAATCAGTCGCTGCGCGAGTCACGGGTGGCGGCGCTCCATCTGATGGAAGAAGCCATTGCTGCCCGCGAAAAGGCCGAGCAGGCTCAGGCGGCGCTGCGCGAGAGCGAAACAAGGTTCCGCGGCTTTTTTGAAAACGTCGGCGTTGGCACCGTCGAAGTCGGGGCCGATGGGTGTTTCACCCGGGTCAATGACCGCTTCTGCTCCATCACCGGTTACAGCCGCGAAGAACTGCTGGCCGGCATGTCCCCACGAGATCTCACCCATCCAGACGATGAAGTTATCAACCGGGAGCGCGTGGAGCAGGTGTTGCATGGAAAGCTCCCCACCTATGAAACAGAGCGCCGATATCTCCGCAAGGACGGGGCCATGATCTGGGTCAGCGGCACAGCCACGACCCTCTACCATGAGGACGGCTCCGTTCGCTGCATTGTGGGCATCGCGGAGGACGTCACCGACCGCAAGCAAACTGAGCAGGCCCTGCTCGCCAGCGAGGAGCGCCTTCGCCTCTTCATCAAAAATGCACCCGCACCCGTGGTGATGTTTGATCGCGACATGCGCTACCTCATCGTCAATGACCGTTGGGCGAAGGATTTCCGGCTCCACACCGGCGACCTCATCGGCCGGTCACATTATGAAGTCTTCCCTGACATCCCTGAGCGCTGGAAGCAGATCCACCAGCGTTGTCTGGCCGGTGCCACCGAGAGCTGCGCTCGCGACCAGTTCCCCCGCGCAGACGGCAGCATCGACTGGGTGAAATGGGAGATCCGCCCATGGCACGATGCCCTGGGTAAAATCGGAGGACTCATTCTCTTTGCCGAAATCATCAATGACCGGGTGCAGGCGGAAGATGAAATTCTGAAAGCACGGCACTTCGCCGAGTCCACGCTGGAGGCCATACCTGCAAGCATTGTCGTGTTGGATGCCCACGGCAGGATTATCAGCGCGAACAAGTCCTGGACAGCCTTCGTCCAGGAGAAAGGTGGAGCCATCAATGCCGGGGCCATCGGCTCAAACTACCTGGAATTGTGCGATTCGGCTGCGGCGGAGGGAGTCGAAGAGTCGGCACGCTTTGCCGCCGGCGTTCGCGATGTCATGAGCGGTGAATCCGCGCACTTCAGCATGGAATACGCCTGCCATTCGCCCACCCAGCAGCGCTGGTTTGTCGTTTACGTCACCCCCTTCTCAGGCAACGGCCCGCATTCCGTCGTCATCGCCCATGTGGATGTCAGCGAGCGCAAACGCGCCGAGCAGGTGATCCGCCGGCTCAATGACGAACTGGAGAAACGCGTGGAAGAACGCACTCTGCAGCTTCAGCACACCAATGCCGAATTGAAACAGCAGATTGCCGCGCGCAAAAAGCTCGAAAAGGAAATCCTGCACATCAGTGAGCACGAGCAGCAGCGCATCGGCCAGGATTTGCACGATGACCTGGGCCAGCAGCTCGCGGGCCTCTGGCTGCTCTGCGACTTGCTCAAATCCCGCCTGATCGAGCAGAAATCATCCGAAGTCGAAAGCGCGGACAAAATCGCCAGCCTGCTCAAGGAAGCCCTGGCATTGACACGGTCACTCGCGCGCGGGTTGCATCCTGTGGCCGTGCAGGCGGGCGGTCTCGTTGCCGCGCTGGATGAGCTGGCCCAGCGCACGAGCAGCATGTTCCGCATTCAATGCCGCTGCAAATGCCCCCCATCCATGGAGACGGACAACACCACCGCCACGCACCTCTACCGCATCGCCCAGGAAGCCGTGACCAACGCCGTCAAGCATGGTCTGGCCAAGGAGATCGACATCGAGATCTCCACCAATCTCCACCGCACCGTGCTTTCCATTCACGACAAGGGCAATGGCAGGGGCATCACCGAACTGAACCCCAAACACCTGGGCATGGGCCTTCGCATCATGAAGTACCGCGCCGACATGATTAGCGGCATTCTTGACATCCAGCGCAATCAATCCGGCCTCGGCACCACCGTTTTCTGTACCATTCCTACATCACCTGCCTCAACCTAACACCACCATGGCTAAAACAGCATCCGGTCCGCCCGCTAAAAAAGTGTTCATCGTCGATGACCACCCCGTCTTCCGTGATGGCCTTGTCCGCATCGCCGCAGCCATTCCCGGTGTCGTTGTCTGTGGTGAGGCCGACAACGCCCACGACGCCTTTGACTCCATCTCCAAGCTCAATCCCGATCTCGTCCTCATGGACATCAATCTCCCCGGCAAAAGCGGGCTTGAGCTCCTTCAGGACGTCCATGCCATGCGGCCTGAACTTCCCGTGCTCATCATCTCCATGCATGACGAGCAGCTCTATGCCGAGCGTGTGCTGCGTGCTGGCGGGCGCGGCTACATCATGAAACAGGAAGGCCCCGAGAAGATGCGCGAGGCCATCACCAAAGTTCTCAACGGCCAGGTCTATGCCAGCGAGAGCACCGCCTCCGCCATCCTCGACGCCCTCTCCCGCCCCCGCTCCTCCGCCAGCACCTCCACCGTGGGAAAACTCACCGACCGCGAACTCGAAATCCTCCGCCTCACCGGCCAGGGCAAGGACAACCGCGCCATCGCCCAGGAACTCCACATCAGCCTCAAAACCGTGGACACTCATCGCGGCCACATCAAGGAAAAGCTCGGCCTCAAAAACGGCACCGAACTCATCCACTACGCCGTCCGCTGGGTGGGGGAGCAGGTATGAAGCTTCCTCCTCCCATGTCTTTATTGACCCGCTTTACCCTCATCATCTGCCTGGCATGCCAGGTCTGGCTGGGCCAGACCACGCTGCGGGCCGAAGCGCCGCTGGAAGCCGTGACTTTCGCTTTGGTGCCCGGTGTCATTTACGTGCCCCTCAATGAAGCAGCGGATCAGTTGCACTGGAAGGTGCAGCGTGATGAGATTGGCCGCTGTGTTCGTCTTCACGACGTTGCCGTGCCCGCCGGTTCATTGCGCCAGCTCATCGATGGCACGGAGCTCATCCGCACCAGTGATCTCGAACTGGCAGGCGCGAGAGTCTTCATCCGTGAGGAAGACGGCCGCATCGTGGTCGGGTGGGGCTTTCACCGCTTCACCCTCATCGTCAGCCCCAAGCAGGTGGAAGTCAGCCTGGCCAAACAGCAGCTCCGTGCCTGGCAGGGCAGCCGCCTGGTGCTGCAAACCCACATCAGCTCCGGCCGCTATGGTCGCACTCCGGCCGGTAACTTTACCGCAGGCCCTTTCCGTCAGCGGATGCATTATTCCAAGCTTTTCAACAACGCGCCCATGCCATGGAGCGTGCAGATCTACGGCAACGTCTTCATCCACGGCTTCACCTCCGTGCCAAATTACCCAGCTTCCCATGGCTGCATCCGCGTCCCCTTGGACGGCGGCAATCCCGCCAAATTCTTCTACGAGTGGGTGGACAACGGCAGCCCCGTGCGCGTGGTGCGGAACTGATGCGGGCATTCTGCCACCAAGCCGGGATCGCCTCAGCCATTGGCTGAGATGCGTCGGGAGAGTCTCCCCATTGCCCATGCCTGCGCACATTTTAGCATCGGCGCATGAGAACTGGAAACTTTCAGCAGGAGACACCAGCCGCCGGGAACATCCGCCATCTGAGACAGGAAATTTTAAGTGAAATTTCCGGTGGTTGCATGCCCGCACACTCCAGGCAGCTCCGGCCGGTTTTGTCCGACGGTGAAGATTCAGACGGAGGAAACTGCCACACGTCCCGCGATCTGAATCTGACCAGTCTCGCCCGTCGGGTCGGCTCACTTTTCAAGCACCGCTGGCTGACGGACCTTGGCAGCCCGCGTAAACTGCATTCGCAACCGGCTTTAAACCCGGCCTGTGATTTCCTGGAGTGTCCGCATGAATACATGGTCACAGCGCAGCTGGCAGATGTCGGGCACGATCAAGTCATCGCGATGGTGAACGGCGATGTGCTGACCATCTCCGCTGAGCTCACCAGCGAATTTGAGGAGCACAACAAGGAGAAGCATTATCACCGCCTCACGAGCCAGCACAGCAGCTTTTTGCTGAACTTCACCCTGCCGGAGGATGTGGTCAGCGAAGCGGCGAGCATGGAGTTCAAGGGGGATCTTCTGATCGTCCATCTGCCCAGGCGTGAAAAACCTCGATCCCGCATGACCGACGTCGAAGCACGCTAGCGCCGCATGGCGGCCTTTCCTCACGCGCCAGGCCGCCGTCCCTCAGCAATCCCACTTATGAGCCAACCATCAGCCATGAAAACCAAGCGTTATCGCCAGGAGCGCAGACACTGCGGCCACGCCACCCGGCGGCATTCCCTGTTACCACGAGTCAAGGCCGGCAAACAGAAACGGATGCCACCGCCCCCTAAGCAGCAGCAGGATGCTGGCGCTGAGCCTTCCTCATTGGAAATCGTGTGCGAAGATGCGGTGCTTTCTGGAGACGGACTGAACCTCATCCTCAGCACGATCAGCGATGAAGAAGGATCTTATCTGGTCATGTCCATCGAGGTGCCTGTTCCGTTCACTGCTGCCTATGATGCCTGGATCAGGTTTGATGAGTTTCCCCATTTCATGCGGGGGACTGAACTGCCCGAGTCTCATGATGGCAGCCGCATGACCTGGCGCATCCGGACTACGCTCGACCAGTTTGCGTGGCAGGCGAAAGTTTGCGAGCAGGTGCCCTTTGACCGCATCGCCTGGAAGAGCGTTCAGGGCACACCTCACCCCGGCTTTGGTGCCGTATGCTTTGAGCCGATCAGCCACCTCCGCACCTGGATCATGGTGCAAGTCGGCTTCGACTTGAGCGGCGTGCACCGATGGCTTGGCGATCCCATGCCTTCGCTCAGCCGCTCCCTGGAGCATAGCATGAAACGTTTTCAGGACTGCATGGCCCAAACCGCGCAGGCAGTGGAAACTCAAGAAACAGACCTCGCAAGAACTGAGAGCTGATCTCGTCCCCCCATGAAACAAGCCCTCCAGGTTTTCGCCATTCGTGCGGCAGTTTCTGATGCAGAGCGTCAGCCGCCCTACCGCAACTTTCTCATCATCGCCCCTGAGCCCGTCGCATGCGGCTCGGCTGCCCTTTCGCCCGATGACAGGGTGAAGGCTCTGGCACACCACCTCAACCACGATGGCTATGCCTATGTGGCGCGCTCCAGCCAGAAGGAGATGGAGGACGATTCAGAAGGCGTCCGTTATCTGCCGCTCCATGAAGTTCTGCCCTCATTTGCCGTGATGACAGCCGTGATCGTGATTGCTGACGCAGCATGGGCGGCACGCGCAGCGGCTGCGTATCCCGGGGCTGACATCTTTCTGCTGAAGCTGTCCTGAATATGGGCGTACCCACCTGCTGGGAGGAAACAGCTTGAACCCGGCTCGTTCGCGAGGGCCACATGATCGGCCCAGTGTTCGCCAATGCTGGCCGAGCAAGTCTGCCAAGACGTGAAAGTTTATACCATGACCACATCACCTCGTTTCATCCGTTGGTTCGCCGACATCTCGATTGGCGACATTCCACTCGTCGGCGGCAAGAATGCCTCACTGGGCGAAATGTTCCATGAACTCAGCTCACAGGGCGTGAAGGTGCCGGATGGCTTCGCCGTCACCGCAGAAGGCTACCGTCATTTCCTGCGCAGCACGGGGCTGGAGGTGCGCATCCAGGAGATTCTCAGCGGATTGAACACCGCCGACATGGACAACCTCCAGCAACGCGGCAGCGAGGTGCGCCAGGCCATCCTCGCCACGGCGCTCCCCTCTGATCTGGCAGATGAAATTCTGGCGGCTTATCTGGGTCTCAGCGGCCCCGGCAAGCTGCCGCTGGATGTCGCTGTGCGCAGCAGCGCCACCGCGGAGGATCTGCCGGATGCCAGCTTTGCAGGTCAGCAGGAGACTTACCTCAATGTGCAGGGGAACGCCTCGCTGCTGGAGCACTGCCGGCGTTCGTTTGCCTCGCTGTTTACCGATCGCGCCATCTCCTATCGCGTGGATCAGGGCTTTGAGCACACCGCCATTGCGCTCTCCATCGGCGTGCAGCGCATGGTGCGGTCTGACCTTGGCTCTGCGGGCGTCATGTTCACCATCGACACCGAGACCGGCTTCCGCGACGCTGTGCTCATCAATGCCGCTTATGGTCTGGGCGAGAACGTCGTGCTCGGCTCCGTGAATCCAGACGAATACTACGTCTTCAAGCCCACCTTGAAACAGGGTTTCCGGCCCATCCTGCAGAAGCGTGTGGGCTCCAAGGAGTTCAAGCTCATCTATGACAACGGTGGCAGCCGCATGGTCAAGAATGTGCCCGTCTCCCCCGGAGACCGCGCACGCTTTGCACTCAGCGATGAGGATATCCTTCAGCTCGCCCGCTGGGCCTGCATCATTGAAGACCACTACTCCGCCAAACGCGGCCAGCCAACGCCGATGGACATCGAGTGGGCGAAGGATGGCCGCACCGGCGAGCTGTTCATCGTTCAAGCCCGGCCTGAGACCGTGCAGGCGCAGAAAGACCGCGACGTCATCCAGACCTTCAAGCTAAAGCAGCATGGCAAAGTCCTCATCACCGGACGCAGCGTCGGTGAGAAGATTGCATCCGG
Organism: Prosthecobacter sp. Pr1; assembly: GCF_057652315.1. NCBI lineage: Bacteria > Pseudomonadati > Verrucomicrobiota > Verrucomicrobiia > Verrucomicrobiales > Verrucomicrobiaceae > Prosthecobacter > Prosthecobacter sp. Pr1. The sequence goes on from NZ_JBYFBS010000009.1 coordinate 236,872, forward strand.
CCCCGTGCGCGTGGTGAAGAGCGTCGAGTATCTGCGTGAGTTCCGTGAAGGCGACATCCTCGTGGCCGACAAGACCGACCCCGACTGGGAACCGGTGATGAAGAAGGCCGCCGCCATCGTCACCAATCGCGGCGGCCGCACCTGCCATGCCGCCATCGTCAGCCGCGAGCTCGGCGTGCCCGCCATCGTCGGCACCGAGCACGGCACCGAACTGCTCAAGGAAGGCCAGGTTGTCACGCTCTCCTGCGCAGAAGGAGACACAGGCTTTGTCTATGAAGGCAGTCTCCCCTTCGAAGTGCAGCAAACCAACATCAAAGACCTGCAGCGCCCGCGCACCAAGGTGATGATGAACCTCGCCAATCCCGAGGAGGCCTTCGCGCTTTCATTCCTCCCAAACGATGGCGTCGGCCTCGCCCGCATGGAGTTCATCATCAACACCTACATCAAGGTGCATCCGCTCGCGCTGCTGGACTTTGACAAGCTCGCAGACCAGGCGGCCAAAGCGGAAATCGAAAAGCTCACCAGCACCTACACGGACAAACCGCAGTACTTTGTTGATCGACTCGCACAGGGCGTCGCCATGCTCGCAGCAGCGTTTTATCCGAAGGATGTCATCCTCCGCCTCAGCGACTTCAAGTCCAACGAGTACGCCAACCTCATCGGCGGCAAGGCTTATGAGCCGGTGGAGGAGAATCCCATGATCGGCTTCCGCGGTGCCTCACGCTACTACCATCCGCGTTATCAGGCGGGCTTCGCCCTCGAATGCCAGGCCGTGCGCCGCGTGCGCGAGGACATGGGACTGACCAACCTCAAAGTGATGATCCCCTTCTGCCGCACCATCGAAGAAGGCCAGCGCGTGCAGGCGGAGATGGAAAAGCATGGTCTCAAACGCGGAGCCAACGGCCTGGAGATCTACGTCATGTGCGAGATTCCGAGCAACGTCATCCTCGCAGCCGAATTCGCCGAGATCTTTGACGGCTTCAGCATCGGCTCCAACGACCTCACCCAGCTCATCCTCGGTGTGGATCGCGACAGCGAGATCGTCGCGCCCATCTTCAACGAACGGAACCCCGCCGTGAAAAACATGATCGCCCAGGTCATCAAAGTCTGCCGTGAAAAGCACCGCAAGATCGGCATCTGCGGCCAGGCTCCGAGCGACTATCCCGAGTTTGCCCAGTTCCTCGTCGAGCAGGGAATCGACAGCATCTCACTGAACCCCGACACCGTGCTAAAAACCAGCCTCGCCATTTTGGAAAAGGAGTTGGCGCTGGCCAGTGTTCCATGATCGTGGCGGCATGCCGCACAGACAGGAGGACGCAAAGTGGTTTTTTCTCACCGCAGCACTCGGGCTGCGGCTCTGACCTCAGCCATCCATACCAGCAGGGCGGCACAGTCCTGCACATCACGCACCCAGAGCCGCGCGGCCACGCTTTCATCCTCTCCCACAAAGAAAGTCCACCCATCCGGCAGTTCGCGGAAAGCATCACCGTCCGTGATGTCATCGCCCAGGAAAGCGGTGGCGCCTGCGGGCACTTGCTGGTGTTGCATGAACTGCCGCAGCGCCGTGCCCTTGTCCCAGTCTACCACCGGGCGGATTTCCCAGATGCACTTGGCAGGTTTGACGATCAGATGCTTATTCTCACTCACCGCATGTCTAACAAGCCGCTCAATCTCCGCATGGCGGCTGTGCTCCGCTAGGCGATAGTGCACGGAGAGCGTCAGCCCTTTGTCCTCGATCCACACACCTTGAATCGGGTTGAGCAAAGACGTCAGCCCATTCTGCACTTCACACATGGCAAGCAGGCTTTCCAGCACACCGGGAGCCAGAGTGACTGAGCCCCCCTGCCCTGTCATCTCCAGCCCGTGGTTGCCCGCATACAGCGCGCCCGGCAGACCAATTCGTTGTTGCAAGTCTGCCAGTGATCGGCCGGAGATGAAGGCCAGCGTGACTCCAGGCATGGCGATCAGTCTCTGCAGCACCTCCCGTGTGGACGCCGGAAGACGTGCGTCATCCGCATGTGCCACGATGGGAGCCAGCGTGCCGTCGAAGTCACAGCCGATCAGAATTCGCGGACTCATCAGCAGCCAGTACTGCAAAGCGCTGCGTTGTTCAGTCCAGTGCGGTTTCATGGTTTCAAGGAGCCTCGGGGATGTCCAGCTTCATGAGCCGGGAGAGGATGCTGCCCGCCCAGCGATAGACATTGTTATACGCCACCTTTTCCCGCATGGCCTTCATTCGCCGCTCCCGCTCCTCCGGCTCCATCGTCAGCGCCTGGTGAATGGCCTGCGCTGTTTCTTCGATCGCAAAAGGGTTCACCCCCAGCGCGGTGTCCAGCTCGCGGGAGGCGCCGGTGAAGCGGCTCAGGATGAGCACCCCGTCATTGTCGGCACGGCTGGCGGCAAATTCCTTCGCCACGAGGTTCATGCCATCGTGCAGCGAGTTCACGATGAAAAACCGGCACAGCCGGTGCAGGGCCGCCATGTCCACCGGGCCATGCTGCTGCTTCAGAAACACCACCGGCTGCCAGCCCATGCGGCCCCAGCGCCAGTTCAGGTGGTCCACCAGTCCCTCGATCTCATCCTCCACAGCCTGATATTCCGGCAGATGTGACCGGCTGGGCGCGGCGACCTGTACAAACGTAAACTTCCCCCGCCATTCGGGATGTGCCTCGATGAAGCAGTCCAGCGCGCGCAGCCGTTCCGGGATGCCTTTGGTATAGTCCAGTCGCTCGATGCCCACTCCCAGCAGGCGGTCTCCCAGCCGCAGCTTGCGCCGCCACTTCTCCATGGCGGCCTGCACCTCCGTGCTGGTGCTGAGCGCCGTCGCTGCCTCAAAGTCGATGCTGATCGGAAACGGGCGCACACGCGTGACGTGGCCGCCACGAGTGATCTGCCAGCTCTCACGATCCATCAGGGCCTCCAGAGAGCGGTCCACTGTCTCGAAAAAATTCTGGCAGTGGTTTTGAATATGGAAGCCCAGCAGGTCATTGCCCAAAAGGCCTTCCACAAGTTCCTGCGACCACGGGCACGCGCGAAACATTTCAGGATTCGGCCATGGGATGTGCCAGAACTGGGCGACGATGAGCTTCTCATGCCCCATCTCTTTCAGCATGTGGGGCAGCAGGCAGAAGTGGTAGTCCTGAATGAAAATGATGGCAGGCTCCTTCCCCGCCTCCTCGATCACGGCCCTGGCAAACAAGCGGTTCACCTCCTGGTAGCTCTCCCAGTTGGCCTTTCGAAACACCGGGCGCTTGAAAGTGATGTGGCAGAGCGGCCACAGCCCTTCGTTGGCAAAGCCATAGTAGTACCCCTCCTCCTGCTCCGGCGTCAGCCACACACGGCGCAGCTTGTAGCTGGGATTCCCGGGCGGCACGGCCAGGCAGTCGTGCTCATCCACCGTGTCACGGTCTGCATTGCCCGCACCATGGGCGATCCACGTTCCCTTCGTGGCAGCCAAAATGGGCCTCAGGGCCGTTGCCAGACCGCCGGTCGTCTCGATGCATTCCAGATCACCTCCCTCCCCATAGCGGTGCATGTGCGGTTCACGATTGGAGACGACGATGAACTTCACCCCGCCGAGCCGGGTCTCAATCAGTTCACTCAGCAGCTCCCGGGTCCATGTGCGACTGGAAATCATAGTGCTGACCGGATGACCCGGTGGTATTTCGGTTGAATGTCACATCCCATTTCCGCGTGTGAATCGATATGTCTCACACAGTCAATCGTCCTCCCGCTGACAAATGGTGGTAGAAAACTACAAACCGCCCCTCTCTGTGATCAAGGAAGAACCCATATTTCCATCCACAGCCGACATCGCCCGGCTCGTCCACCATATCCAGTCAGAGTGGCACGGTCTCAGTCGCGGGCTGCGTCAGGTCACGGAGGCCCTGAGCGATGTCAAACTCGGCGAGGACAGCACCCACTCCAGTCCGGTGTACATCTCGGCTTCAGAAGATCTCCCGCGTGTGCAGCGCATCTTTGAAAAATCATCCACCACCGGCAAGACGACCACCGTGCGGCTCAAGGTGCTGCCCTCAGACCCCGCCCGTATCGAGGAGCATGGGCTGCTCTTTCTGCCGGGGCGCTATGTGGTGCCCGGCGGCCGTTTCAATGAGATGTACGGCTGGGACAGCTACTTCATTGCTCTCGGCCTGCTGCGGCAGGGGCGCGTGCCCATGGCCCGGGCCATCGCGGACCAGTGCCTCTATCAGGTGGAGCATTATGGCACCGTCCTCACGGCCAACCGCACCTACTACCTCACCCGCTCTCATCCGCCTTTTCTCGGCCGTCTGGTGCTGGCCGTGTACCGCGCCTCGGGTGACATCACCTGGCTGCGCCGGGCCCTTCCCCTGCTCGAAAAATTTTACTTCTACTGGTCCGTGCCGCCGCACCATGTGTCCGGCATCAATCTGTCCCGCTACTATGACTTTGCTCAAGGACCGGCACCGGAAGTGGTTCGCGGAGAGGTCGACGAAACCGGCCACAATCATTATGAACGCCTCCGCATGAACCTCGCCGCAGGCGGCGAGTATGTGCAGGATGCCAGCAGCTTTCTGGATCCGGAGACCGGCGCGCTAACACCCCACGCCTACCATGCCGACCGCAGCATGCGCGAGTCCGGCTTTGATGTCAGTGGTCGTTTCGGCTTCGCCAATCTGGATGTGCTCGACATCCTCCCCGTCTGCCTCAACACGCTTCTCTGGAAGCTGGAACTCGACATCGCCAAAATCCGCGAGTTTCTCGATGCCACCGCCACTCTCGATGTCTGGCTGGATCGCGCCCGGCAGCGCGCGGCGATCATGAACGCTAACTTCTGGGACGAAGAGGCCGGCATGTTCTTTGACTACGACGGACGGGCAGGCAAGCGCCGAGCCTATCCCTTTGCCACCACCTTCTGGCCCATGTGGGCGGGCCTGGCCTCACGGGAGCAGGCCGCACGCATCGTCTCGCGCCTCCCGGAGTTTGAGGCTCGTGGTGGCCTTCTCACCAGCCTGCACCTCAGCGGCTGCCAGTGGGACAAGCCCTTTGGCTGGGCACCCCTGAACTACCTCGCCGTCATGGGCCTGCACCGCTATGGCTACCGCCATGAGGCGCGCCGCATCGCACGACGCTTTGTGACACTGGTCATCAATGAGTTCCGCCGCACCGGACTGTTATTTGAAAAATACGATGTGGAGAACATGACCAGTGACGTGCAGGGCAAGATCATATTCGGCTACCCCACCAATGAACCCGGCTTTGGCTGGACCAATGCATGCACGATGGAGCTCCTCGATTACCTGGGCTGTCTCGGCGACCTCGACGTGGAGCAGACCTTCACCTCCAGGATCCAGCTGCCACCACGCACGACCGCCGCTTGAAGCTGCAACCGGCCGGGTGCGCGAAATGAGTCGGCAGCTGTGACGCAGCCCTGTTTAATAAATAGGTACAACCATAAAGCATGGCAAAGACGAATTTCCGCCAAGCTCCACCCAAGAATCATGGAAAAAA
>NZ_JBYFBS010000010.1:0-242105 GCF_057652315.1 Prosthecobacter sp. Pr1
CCCATTCCCCACTTGCCCCCAGACAAACCCCGCGCACACTCCCCGCATGAAGATGCTGCTTCTCACCCTGCTGTTGCTCACCTCCGCCGCCCAGGCAGAGCAATGGCTCGTGAACGGCCGGACCTACAACGGCACCTTCCATAAATTCAGTGTCGACCACACCAAGGTCTATGTCACCTCAGACAGGGACAACTACAAAGGCAGCTGGATCAAAGTCACCGCGCTCGACCCTGCCACCCGCGTCCGGCTCCGTGTCGCCACACCGCAGGAGCAGGCCGCCGTGCAGGCCCAGAGGGAGCAAAAACGTCAGTTGGAAGCCCAGGCTTCAGCCCAGGCTGAGCAAAATCGTCAGTTGGACATCCAGGCCCTGGCCCAGGCCCAGACGGAGCAAAGGCGTCTGATGCAAGCCCAGTCCCAGACATCCGCCAATGCCGGGTACGCAGCCAGCGTTGCACAGCATCAGGTCAATATGCAGCACGTTGAAGACGCCCGCCGCATGGCGGCAGCATACCGCAGGTCATACTCCCCGGTCTACAGCGTCCCGCGCTATTCTCAGTACTACTACTACCCGCGAACCGGATACCGCAACTATTCATCCTACGGCTGCATTCCTCACGCCCACGTGAATCAGTTCCACATCCCCCATGTCCACTCCTCAGGGGGCTTTCACGTGGTGCAGCCCATCATCATCTGGAGCCGTTAACGGCAAAGCCGTCACACCCGCCCGCGGCTGCAACGAGACGCAAGAAGAAGCAGCAGCACGGCAGCGCCTGAGGTTCGCACCAAAAACGCCGCCACATTCTGCTACCACACGCGCCACATCCTGTGTTTAGTGCTGGCCGCGTTCCTCTCCGGCCCCGTCCGCACATGGCGCGCACCACCTCAGCGCTTCCTCCTCATCTCATGAAACACCTGCTTTCCGCCCTGCTGGCCTCCTGTCTCCTCGTCTCCTGCGCTTCCAAAGACCTTGACCGCTGCCCTCCCGGCACCCCCGCCATCAAAGTCGCCCAGGCCGTCGACTGCACTCACAAGGACGGCAAGTTCACCCTCCCCGCCGGCATCTACCAGCCCGAGGCCCAGTCCGCCAAAGGCATCTACTACGTCGCCCCGGAGCGCCTTAAAACCACCGGCATCATTCGCCAGGGCCACGAGCGTGGCGGCCTCTTCATCGCCAACGAAGGCTGGCAGTGGGCCTGGATCGGCCACCCCGGCTTTGAAGTGGACGAAAACAAAACCTCCATCCTCAAAAAGCGCGGCATCCTCATGCCCACCTGCTACAAATTCGAGCCCTACGTGAAGTACACCAAGGTGAGCACCCAAGTGAAGAGCCGCTAAGACGCGCTCCTCACTTCTCACGTCAGGTCACTCCCGGCGCCGTTCATTCTGCCGTCCCGGCTTTCGTGTCCTCCATAGCTCGGAGAGCCAGGGAGGAAGACGGCCCCTTCTTCGTTCGTAGTTCGGGATCGTAGCCCGTTCTGGCTTGCGGCATTCCAATTCGCTGTTCGCTTCGAACTCGCTCAGGATGACACAGCGCATCCAAACACTAAATCCTGCCCCCAATCACTCACCTAGTCTCATTCCCCACTTGCCCCCCCCGCCAATAACCGCACACAGTCCCGGCATGAAGCCCTTCCTCCTCACCCTGCTGCTACTCACCTCAGCCGCCCAGGCGGAACCATGGCTGTTGAATGGCCGCCCCCAACCACGCACCATCCACACATTCAATGCCGACCCAGCCCTCACCGGGGAAAGCAACGGCGGCAGTTGGGTCCAATTCAGCGAGCCAGCCCCCGCCACACAGGGCAAAAAATACAATCCCCCCGGCGTCCCCAAACTTCCCCGTGTCCCAAAGGTGCCCTCTTTACCTAAGGTGCCTCGTGTCCCCCAAGTTCCTCGTGTTCCAAAAGTGCCACGATGAGTTGCGCCGATCATCATCCGGTACAACGAAGACTGCGCGGAACACATCAAACACCGCAGCTGCGCAGCACCTAGCCACGCCCCGGATCTCCGATTCAGAAAGCATGTATCCTCCACTGCTCGAAGAGCCCAGGAGGAAGCCGGCCCGCCTTCTTCGTTCGTAGTTCGGGGTTCGCTTCGCGGCTGCGCAGCAGCCCGTTCTGGCCTGCGGCTTTCTCATTTGCTCCACACCACGAAGCTGCTCAGCCAAATAGCCCCTTAGCCACTAAGGCCTGTTCGCCGCTGCTCCGCCCACAGCACCGCGCTCCGCCACACACCAACCCCAAAGGGGTTGCGTAACATAGCGAAGGGTTGCCGAGCCTCAGCGAGGCTACCCTGGTACCCGCCATCAAATCCGGAAAGCAAACCCAGCACTCCGCCGCACGCCTCGCCCTCCAGCAGCGTCTGCCTGGCGCGCCGCCACGCCCACACACACGTGCTCAAATTGCACGCCACTCCCGCGCTCTTCCACAGCCCGCCCCGCGAAAAAAGCCTCACTTCGCCCGCTGAATCCGCGCCGGCACATCATTGATGCTGTACCCCGCCTCACGCAGCGCGTCCCACACCTTCACCAGGTTCCCCAGCGCCGCCGTCGTGTCCGCCTTCAGTTCCAGCTTCAGCTCGGGCGTCTTTTCCTTCATCGTCGTGATCGCCGCCGCCAGCTGCTCCAGCTCCACCGGCTTCCCGTCCAGAAACACATGCTGCTGCTCATCGATGGTGATCGCCACGCGCACCTCCGGCGTCGTCGCCGCACCGCCCAGCGTCTTCGACTCCGGCAGCGTGATCTTCATCTGCGTCTTGTCCTTCTCAAACGTCGTCGTCGCCACAAAGAAGATCAGCAAGATCACCATGATATCGATCAGCGACACGATGGGGATCGTCGGTACCGGGCGGCGTTTGGGGCGCAGATTCATGGCCATGGCGTGCAGCAGGTGGAGTGATGGAAAAGTTCTCGCTCACGCACACTCAGTGCGCCGGACGCTGCACTTCAAAGTGCTGGTAAAAATGCTGGATCGTCTCCTGCATGATCGACTCCACCCGCACCGCCAGCGCATCCAGCCGCCGGGAAAAATACGTGTGCGCCAGCACCGAAGGCACCGCCACAAACAAACCCGCGATCGTACACCGCAGCGCCACGCCGATCTCATGCGCGATCACCGTCGTGTCCGGCCCGCCACCCGCGCCGAACGCCGAGAACATCCCCACCAGGCCCACCGTCGTGCCCAGCAGCCCCAGCAGCGGCGCCACAGACACCATCACCTCCAGCAGCGGGATCCCGCTCTCCAGCCGGTGGATCTCCTCGCGCGCCTTGATCGCGCACGCATCATGGCACTCCTGCTTGCTCGTAAAGGCCCCGCTGATCGCCATGCTCCCCAGACGCGAAAGCATCGAGCCATCATGCACCAGAAACTCCTGCAGCGGCCGGATGTCCCCCTTCAGCGCATAGTTCGGGATCGCCCTGAGCTGGCTCACCACCGCGCTCGGCATGATCACCTGCTCCCTTAGTTGCAGCCACGCCAAAATCGACGCCCCGATGGCCGACATCGAACAGATCACGATCAGCCCCATCACAAAGCCCCCCGTCGAGAGAAACTCATAAACCAGCTGCAGCCCCGAAGGCGCAACCTTTTCAGTGGCATCCGCAGCAGTGGCGGCAGCAGCTGCAAGCATGGGCGTGGCAGTGGCGAGGAGTTCAGTAAATAAGGGCATCATATTCGATTTTCAGGCGCTCAGGATCATTCTTCGGGAGCAAAGGCATCACTTCAACAGGCATCCGCGGTATGTCCGCATCCTTGATCGCCCGCAAGGTGATTTCGGTGAGAAGCGGGTTCGAGTTCTTCGCATCCACGATCCGCAGATCCTCCACCTTGCCCCTCTTGTTTACGTAAAAAACCAGCTGCAGGAATCCTTCGGTCAGGGCTTCAGGCCGCAGTTTCAGGTAGATGTTCCACTTCTTTTCCACCTGCCCCGTCACCTGCCGGTAGTAGCGGTCCAGTGGCGTCGCGGTCAGCTTCACCGTGGTGGCCTTGCCCTTCGTCGGCGGGCTGCTGGGCACCTTGGCCGCCACCTGCCTATCGTTGCTCTCCCGGGCTTCCGGCTGCATGCCCCACCGTTTTTCCATCAGCTTTTTCGTCTCCTGTCGGATCTCGTCCGGGGCCATCTTCTCCCTGCTGGCAGCCGCACTGCCATCCTTCGTCCGCTCGGCCAGATTGAAACGCAGCCCCAATTCCATCCCCTCCTTTTCCTCCTTCTTGAGAAAAGGGAGCACATCCGCAGGCATTGGTGGGAGCTTCGCATCCTGGACCGCCTTCACGCTGAACCGGGTCAGGACGGGGTCGGTGTCCTTGTTATTTCTGACGTGGATGCGTTCCACCTTGCCCTGCGGGCTGACACAAAAGTTCACAATCAAACTCCCGTAAGCCCCTGCATTCGGAGTCTGCAGATGATAGAATTTCCACTTCTTGTAGATCACTTCTCCCACTCGTCTCACATAGCGGTCCTTCGGAGTCTCCTTGTCAGAAGCAGCCGCAGCAACATCAGCCACAACTCTCTTCGCAGGCGCACTGCACGCAGACAGCATGCCCAGCAGCACCATCACCCCCAGCAGCCGCACCGCGCCCGCCATGCCCACTCGTGCGCAATGACGTCTCATCGTCATCCCGAGCAACAACGCGGCGCCCAGCAAGCTGAGCCCCATCACATCCATTTCGGTGCTGGTGAGGTCAGTAAATGAGTACATTGTAAGTGATTTTGAAGCGCCCTAGATCGGCCTTCGGCAGCAAAGGAATAACATCCGCGGGTATGGGCGGTATCTCCGCATCCTTGATGGCACGCTTGGTGACCTCGGTGAGCATCGGAGTGGACTGTTTGTCGTTGATAACCTTCAGGCCCTCCACCTTGCCCTTCTGATTGACGTAAAAAACGAGCTGCAATTCCCCGGGGGTCCTTGCGTCCGGCCGCAGGAGCAAATAGACATGCCACTTCTTCTCCACCTGGCTGATCACCAGCTTGTTGTAGCGCGTCAGGGGTGTTTCCTCCTTCTGCGCCAGGCCGTTCTTATCCATCTCGGCCAGCTCCTTGTCCGCCTCCTCCAGCATCTTGGTCAGCGGCTTCCTTGGAAGCTCATCATCCGCCACCGGCAGCGCCTTGGGAATGGGCTTCTCCGGTGGCTCAGCGGCAGCGGACATCAGGCACACCATCGCCACGCTCAGCGCGCCTAGCATACGCAGTCTCATCATCCACACACCAGTGGCACCCAGCGCACCCGGAACCACGCCCCCACGGCCGCATCCCACACTGGCAGGCAGGTCAGTAGATGAGGACATTGTAATTGATTTTGTACCGCCCGCCGTCCTCCTCCGGCAGCAGCGGCAGCACATCGGCCGGGATCGGCGGAATCTCCGCATCCTGGATCGCCCGCACCGTCACCTCCGTGAGGATCGGATTGGACTCCTTGTCATCCACCACCCGCAGGCCCTCCACCTTGCCCTTTTTATTCACGTAAAAGACCACCTTCAGGCTCGCGTAGGTCATGCCATCCCGCCGCAGCTTCACGTAGATGTTCCACTTCCTTTCCACCATGCCGCGCACCTGCCGGTCATAGATCCCCAGCGGCGTCATTTTAGCATCCACCGCCTCCTCGTTTCCGCGATTGAAAATGGTGCCCTTCGTCTCCGACTTGCGCGTGTGCGGCGTGAAGGCGTTCGAATCCTGGTTCCTCGTCGTGCGCGTCACCGCCTCATCATCCACCACCGGCAGCGCCTTCGGGATGGGCTTCTCCTGCGGAGTCGGCGGCGGCATGTCCTCCGCCAGCTCCAGCTTCTTCGGTGCGGGCTTCGTGGTGGGCGGCGCGTCAGGCGTCTTCTCCATCGGGTCCGGTTTCTTCACCTCCAGCGGCAGCCGGTTCAGATCCACCTTCGCCAGCTCCTTGTCCGCCTCCTCCATCATCTTGGTCAGCGGCGTCTTTTCAGGCTCCACCTTCGCCATCTTCGGCGTCTCCACCGGCTTCTCCGTTTCCGGCGTGGTCGTTTCCGGTTTCGGCGTCAGCACCGTCAGCACCGTCTGCGGCATGGGCGGCTGCGGCGGTGCGGCGTCCTTCGGTTTCAGGATCGAAGGCGGGGCCTCCGGTGTGGGCGGGGCCGGCGGTTTTGGCGCCAGCATCGCCACCTCAGGCGGCTGCGTCTTCGGCCGCGCATCGTCCTTCAGATCCCCATTGTGGAAATCGCGGTCCGCCAGCTCCTGCATCTTGATCTTGATCCCGTCCATCGAAGGCAGCGGCTCCGTCGCATCCGGAGAGGGGGCCTTCTTGGTGGAAGCATTCGTGTTCCGGTCAGAGATGAACGCCGGATTCTTCGGCGCCACGTCCACGCCCTCATTCTGCGACGTGCGCATGTACATCATGCGCTCCGGCTTCGGTTTTGGCGGGGGTGGCGTCGTCAGGAACTGCTCAGGAAACAGCAGCACCTCCTCCTCCTCCTTTTTCTCCTCCTTCGGCGGCTGGTGTGCCTCCAGCCACAGCCGGTGCGCCGCCTCGCTCGCAAACACAAACGCCAGCAGCACCAGCAAAAGCGCATGCACCACCACCGTGCCGGTGATGGCAATGCGCAGGTTGCTGCTGCGTTGATGGTCGATGGGATAAAAGTCAGTCACAATGCCGGGCCAATTTAGGGAGATACGCCTCCCCCCAATATAGTGCTCTCCCAGTCTTGAGAATCAAATGCTGATTGAGCAGCCTCACACCCCACCTCCCCCTCTCATCCACAGCCCCCTACTCGATCCAATCACCCAGCCCTCCTGCCTTCCAGCCCCCACCGCCTCGCAGCCCCACCGCCTCGCAGCCCCAGCGCTGGTAGGGACGCGTTGTGCGCGTCCCTAGAATCCTTCGCCCCACCGCCCCCAGCCAGCCCACCCGCTCTCCCCCTTTCCTCAAGCCCCCGCTCTCCTCCATCCCTCCATCCACCATTGATTCGCCGCCCTCCCCCTCCGGGCTCACTTCGTTCGTCTATCTCGCCACGCTCGGTCCCCCCCCCCTCCAGTCATCCTGAAATGCTGCCATCCTGTTAATCCTGTCCATCTACACCGTCTCACACTCCACCATTGATTCGCCGCCCGCCCCCTCCGGGCTCACTTCATTCGTCTATCTCACCAAGCTCGGTGCCACCCCCGCAGTAATCCTGAAATGCTGCCATCCTGTTAATCCTGTCCATCTACACCGCCTCGCCCTCCACCGCCCCCTTCTCTGGCCATAAAAAAAAGGACCCCCATCTCTGGAGGCCCTCTCATTGGAATCTTCAGCCCATCACTTGGTGACCGCCTTGAACGCGATCGGGATGATGAGAATCGCCAGGATGTTCACCACCTTGATCATCGGGTTCACCGCAGGACCGGCAGTGTCCTTGTAAGGATCACCCACCGTGTCGCCCGTCACCGCCGCCTGATGCGCAAAGCTGCCCTTGCCGCCGTGGTTGCCTTCTTCGATGAACTTCTTCGCATTGTCCCACGCGCCACCGGCGCTCGTCATCGAAATACCCACAAACAGACCCGTCACGATCGTGCCGATCAGCACCCCGCCCAGCGCTTCCATGCCCAGGAACGACACCGCGATCACAAAGATCAGCGGCAGCAGCGCCGGCACAATCATCTGGCCCAGTGCCGCCTTCGTCACGATGTCCACGCACTGCGCATAGTCTGGCGTGTCCGCACCCGTCAGGATGCCAGGCTTCGCCGTGATCTGGCGGCGCACCTCGCGCACCACCGCACCCGCCGCATTGCCCACCGCGCTCATGCAGAAAGACGTAAACAGGAACGGCAGCAGCCCGCCGATGAACATCCCGATCACCACCCGGTGGTCCATCAGGTCAAAGCTCACCTTGTGCCCCACAAACGCCTGCAAATCTTCCACATACGAGCCAAACAGCACCATCGCCGCCAAGCCCGCGCTCGCGATCGCATAGCCCTTCGTCACCGCCTTCATCGTGTTGCCCACGGCATCCAGCTCGTCCGTGATCTTGCGCACGCCCTCGGGCAGACCCGCCATCACCGCGATGCCGCCCGCGTTGTCCGTGATCGGACCAAACGCATCCAAAGAAATCACAATGCCCGACAGCGACAGCATCGACACCACCGCGATCGCGATGCCATACAGGCCCGCCAGATCATAGCAGCCCCAGATCGCCGCAGCGATCGCCAGCACCGGCAGCAGCGTCGCCTGGTTCCCGATGCTGATCCCCGCGATGATGTTCGTCGCCGGGCCCGTTTCGGAAGCCTTCGCAATCAGCCGCACCGGCTTGTGGTGCGTGCTCGTGTAGTAGTTCGTGATCCACACCACCAGCAGCGTCATCACCAGACCCACCGCCGCGCAGTAAAACAGGTTCGTGCTCGAAACCGCCAGCTCACCGATCTTGATCCCCGCAGGGAAGATAGCCGCCGTGGACCACCAGAACAGCGCCGAAGCCACGATGCCAGACACCGCCACCCCGCACACCAGAGACGCCGTCGCCTCCTGCTTGATGAAGTTCACCCAGCCGATGCCAATGAGAGACGCAATGATCGCCAGACCGCACAGCACAAACGGGTAAACCACCGCCGCCTCCGTGCCCACCGTCAGGTGGCCCACCAGCACGCCGCCGATCAAGCTCACTGCATACGTCTCGAAAACGTCCGCCGCCATCCCAGCGCAGTCGCCCACGTTGTCGCCCACGTTATCTGCAATGGTCGCCGGATTGCGCGGATCATCCTCATTCAGATTCTGCTCATTCTTGCCCACGAGGTCAGCACCCACGTCAGCCGCCTTCGTATAGATACCGCCGCCCAGACGTGCAAACACACTGATCAGCGAGCTGCCCAGGGCCAGACCCACCAGCGAATCGATCGCGTGCTTCGCATGCGCCCCCGTGCCGCGCACCACCAGGTAAAACACACCCACAGAGAGCAGGCCCAGCGCCACGACGAGCAAACCCGTCACCGCACCGCCATTGAAAGCCACCTTCAGCGCCGAATGACTGCTCACCGAGGCCGCCTGCGCCGTGCGCACGTTCGCCCGCACCGCGATCATCATCCCGATGTAACCCGCCGCCAGCGAGCACACCGCGCCCACCACAAAACCCGCCGCCGTCAGGCCGCCGCGCAGCCACCACACCGCTGCAAAAACAACGACCGCGATCAGGCTCACCGCCATCACCTGCCGGTTCAGGTACGCCTTCGCCCCCTGCTGGATCGCGCTCGCGATCTCCGTCATCTTCTCATTCCCCGCATCCGCCCCCACGACCTTTTTGATCAGGATAAAAGCGAAAACAAGCCCCACAACAGAGAGGGCGATGGCAAGGGCGATGCCGTTGGTCAGAAGGAAGGATGGAGGCATGAGTTAAGGTGGGTCGGTTGGTTGGTCCGTGGCGGGTAAAGCCGCGCACTTTAGCAAGTCGCAAATTACAGGCAAGAACTTGCTCCGAGTTTTCTGCCCCCTCCCTTTTTTCTCACCCACCCCCTCCCAGCCCCCTCCCTAAATCCAAATCCCAGCCACCCAGCCCTGCCGTTCCCATTTTTCCTTTGGAGTTGCCATTCTTCCCTTCAACAACACCGCGCTCCTCTTGCTCAGCTCTCAAGCCCGGGCTTCATCCGTCAGACTCCACTCTCACAACCTCCCGAGCTCCACCCCGGCTGGATAAAGATGCGGAAAATAGTAACCTACATAAGAAGCTGGAAAGCCAAGGCGGACCGGGGCAGCGGGTCCGTTTGAGACAAGCACACCATCGGCTAAAAGTTGCCCGATATGCCGCCGGGCGGTTCTCTCCGGCATCTGCAAAATACGGCCCGCTTCTCCACGCGTGACCTCCCCACGCAGAAATAAATCGGGAAGAAGATGGCTTGTTTCCTTGGGTGCTTTTTTTCTGGAAATCAGCAAATCCGCAAAAGCCAGTATGCGCTCATGCATCGCATCCAGATCCAGCAGACGCGTCATGAACTCCACCTGATCAATGGCTGTGGAAAGAAAGAAACGACAGAAATGGGTGAGCCCTTTGTCCGACAAGTTACCACGGCCATCAAAGTCGCTTTGGCGGGGAAGATCAGCCGAGGCAAGCGCCGACAGATAGTCGGTGCTGTAGCGGGCCAGGCCGCGTGAGGCCATCCAGAGGCCGTGTCCTTCCATCTTCACCCGGATGAAATAGGCATTCGTGAACAAGCGGATAACGCGCCCGTTGCCGTCGAGAAACGGATGAATCCATGCCAGACGATGATGCGAAGCAGCAGCACCCAATATACGCTGAACAGGCTCCAGATTGGCCGGCTCATACCGTTGAGCAAAGCGCTCCATGAATTGGGGTAGCGCCGTGAACGTGGGGGCCACATGACGCCCCACTTCCACTTCACATTCGCGCAACTGCCCAGGCTTCACCCAATCCTCTCCGCCATTGCGTGTCTTCACACGGCGAAACTCCTCGGGCATGCGCGCGTAAAACTCCTGATGAAGCCAGCAAATAAACTCAGGAGAACAAATCTTCAGCGTCTCATCATCCCGGAGACGCTGCTCCATAAGTCGCTGCACTTCGATGTGCGCCTGGCTTTCAATTTGCAGCGCATGTTTGTGCGGGTCGGCAGAATAATCTTTTTGAAGTGCCTTCTCAATGTCGACCGGATGGGTATTATGCCCCTCGATCAAATTGGAGTAGTAGCTGTTCATTTTCCGCAGCAACTCGACCACGCTGTCACGGGTAACCGGATGCAAAGCTCCTCCAAGTTCTGCAGACCTGCGGAACAAATCGAAGGCGAGTTCCTTCAACCCACCCGCCTGATCCATCGGGAACAGCGGCTCCATGGAGGTTGTTTTGGTATAGAGCTCTCTCTGCATTTTTAACCATGGTCTTTATTGAGGCTCTTGTCGAGTCATTTGGCCGGTGACTTGGCCGACACTTTGGCCGGTTATTTAACCTTAGTAATCCCCTTATTTTGGCCGGTCGTTTGGCCGGTCGTTTGGCCGGTGCCAAAAACCGCGAATCGGAGGCAGGAACAACGCCTATTCAGAAACGGCCCCGGAGCCAATACCGGATCTGCGCGGCTGGGGCATCCTAGGGCTGTTCCTTGAGTCAGCTCACATTCATTCAAACCCCAGAAACGAACATGAGATCAAGCCGCCACTATTACCTCGAAGCCCTCATCGCTAAAATGTCCAGGGACGATGCCAGAACAAACCGGGAAATGGGCACGCCAGCCGCCCCCAAAGGCGCTCACGCCGGCAAGGAGGTCTCCAACCCCAGCAAGACCGCCGCCGGACGAGAGCCCTCCGCCCGCTAGAACCGAAACGAAAAAGAAGACCTGGCATGCCGGGCGCCCCGCGCAGGACAGGCCGCGTGGTTTTGGGGCAGTTGGTGTCACCAAAGCCACGCGGCAGCCGCGCTGGGAGCGCCGTTTTTGAAAAACAGCTCTGGCGCAGCCCCCTGAAGCACGAAGCTCCAACCTGCTTCATTCCGCGCCTTCGCGGCATTCCATCATCTCCTCCTCACCCCCGCCCGCCTCTTCACACCCGCCAGGTGGTCCCGCCTCGCCGTGCGCTTGTTCGTCCGCGCCGCCAGATGCACCAGCGCCGCATTCGCCGCCGCCACCTCCTCCGGCTGCAGCAGTACTTCTTCGATTCCCGTGATGTACCTCGTCAGGCTTGTGTCGATCACATACTCCGGCAGCTCCGTTTTAAACACCGCCCCGCCCATGAAAAAGATCACGGATCGGAACTTCGACTCCGGCAGCTTCAGCAACTGCGCCAGCGCCCGCAGGTGCAGCTTGTTTTGCCAGATCGGATTCTGAAACGAAAACTTTCCCCCGGAGCCAAACGTCTGCGTCCACTTCGCCTGATGCTCAGAGCCGTAGATCCAGCCCGTGTAGTTCTTCGTCTCGATCACAAAGATCCCAAACGGCGACACCACCACATGGTCCACCTGCGTCAGCCCATCCCCGTCCGGGCGCGGCACATACAGATCGCTGTAGCCCGTGTACAGCGCCTCATCCAGCAGCCGAAACGTCCCCTGCGTCACCAGCGCCTCCCCCAGCGATCCTTTGAAGGACGACTTGAACCGCCGGTACACAAACCTCACCGCATAAAGCACCGCCACCAGCAGAAACAGCGGCAGCGCCGGTTTGACGAGCGTGGTGAATAAAACGTTGGGGTCAGTCATCTGCCCCACTCTCCGCAGCAAACACCCCGCCACAAGCCCGGGCCCCCTCGCTCTGCCCTCATTGACCCCTCAGCTCAGCGTGCGGCCTACGTTGAGGCCGCACGCTTTTAGGCTCATCAAACCACCGCATCAGAAGCCTACTCCCCCGCAAAGCGGTAAAACAGCAGCTTGCGCGACAGCGGCAGAAAGATCTCCTTCGCCGCCTTCAGGTGCACCGGGTTCTCATTGTAGCGCAGGCGCGCGGCTTCATCCTCAAAGCTCAGGATGAAACACACATCATAGCTCGTGTCAGAGAAAGCACCGCCCACCCCGTCCGTGCGGCCCACACAGGCATGCTTCACCTCCGGGATCTTTTTCCCAAAGTCATGCACCGCCTCGATCACCCTCCGCTGGTCCTCCTGGCTTCCAGACTTCTTCAGCCAGACCAGCCCCACCTGATGCAGCCGCCCGCCACGCTGCGGAGCCGCGCAGCCCGCCACCAGCAGCAGGCTCAATGACATAAGCACGACCGCCAGAATCTTAACCCTCATTGTTTTCATGGTATTTTGTATTTCTTAGTATTAGTTTGTGGTTATGTGTTTCTGAAAAAAGACCACCTGCATCACAGCGTCGGAATCGTCCCGCCATCGATGACGTATTCCGCCCCATGGATCGCCGCCGCGCGGTCTGAGGCCAGAAAGGCCACCAGCTCCGCCACCTCCCACGGCCAGGCCGGACGCCCGATGGGGATGCCGCCCAGTGCCGAGAGAATGCCCTGCCGCGCCGTCTCCTCATCCGTGCCGCCGTTCTCCGCCAGCCGCTGCACCATCGCCTCGGCCGCCGTCGTGTAGATCCAGCCCGGGGACACAGACGTCACCCGCACACCCTTCGGCCCCAGCTCCTTGGAGAGCGCCTTGCTGTACGTCGTCAGCGCCGCCTTCGCAGCCGCATACGCCGTGGTCGAATCCGGCAGCGGCAGCTTCCGCTGGATGGATGAAATGTGAATCACCACGCCACTGCCGCGCGCCACCATGTCCGGCACCAGTGCACGGTCCAGCCGCACCGCCGCCAGCAGATTCAGATTCAGCTCCTCCAGCCACAGGTCATCCGTCAGCGCCGCAAAGCCCCCGCCCGGTGCCTGGGAGCCGCCCAGGTTGTGGATCAAAACATCCACCCCGCCGCACTCCTCCCGCAGCACACGCGCCACCACCGCCGTGCCCTCCGCCGTCGTCAGATCCGCAGTGATGAACCGCACAGGCAGCGCCGCATCCGCCGGAGCCGTGCGCGCCGCCGTGATCACCTCCGCCCCCGCCGCAGCCAGCCGGCGCACCATGGCCTCTCCCGCGCCCTTCGTGCCACCGCTGACAAACACACGCTTGCCCGCAAACTCCGTCGCATCTCCCTTGAATGTCGGTGCTTTCATTGGATCACAAGGTGAGAGATTTTGCCGCCATTCACCGTGAACGAATACTCGAGCTGCACCGGGCTGCCCGGAAACGTGCCGGACACCCGGCCCGTGGTCACAAACGCCCCGTCCGCCTCCCGCATGCCGATCACCTCCACCTGCGGCTGATACTTCTGCGTCGTCTCGGCAATCCACGTGCGGATCGCCTCGCGCCCCTGGCGGTCCTGGCTTTCATCATGCACCAGCGCATCCGGCGCAAAGCACGCGGCGGCATCTTCAATGCGGCCGTCATTCGCTGCCGCGTAGTAGTCGGAAAGGACTTGGGGAAGGATCGTTTTCATGGTCTATGTTTTCGATGTTTAGGCGGTCAAAATCTTGACCTCACTCCATCGAACCACGAACTTACAAAATGGCAAGAACCCACAAAAAAGTAAGTAGCTTACCTGAGAAGCCACCCATTCCCTGGACCCGCCTCACCGCCGCTCAGGGCGTGGAGGAGGCCCTCCGCATGCTCGAAGGACGCTGGAAGTTTCTCATCCTCTTCCAGCTCTTTGGCGGCAACGTCATGCGCTTCTCAGATCTCGATCGCGCCATCCCCGCCGTCACACAAAAGATGCTGGCCCAGCAGCTCCGCCAGTTGGAAAAAGACGGCATCGTCCAGCGCACCGTCTATCCCGTCATCCCGCCCAAGGTCGAATACTCCCTCACCCCCTGGGGCCAGTCCCTCTGCCCCGTGCTCGATGCCATCCTCAAATGGGCCGCAGCACGCGAAGAGCTGCAGTAGAAACAGCGCCGCCGAGGAACGACACCCACGCACTCCACACGGCTCGACTGCATGATGGCTCCCATCTCATCTCGGACAATGTTCGGCGAATTCCGCCGGCCCCTTTCGCGCCTCCACTTTAATCTTGCAGCTTCACCCTCCTCACGCTGTCACCTCCTCCACAGCCACCGATGAAAGCCCTCTCCCTCACCCTCCTGACCTTTCTCTGCCTCGCCCTCAGCACTCAGGCGCGCATCGGTGAAAGCTTGGACGACTGCATCAAACGCTACGGCGAGCCCGCCCAGCGCCCCCAGCCCAAGACCCTGCTCTTTCACAAGTCAGGCATCGCCATCACGTGCTTCTTTGTCGATGGCAACTGCGTGCAGATCAGCTACAAAAAACTCGAACCCGCCGCCCGCCTCAATGAACGCGAAGTGGAGATCCTCCGCATGGCCAATGGCAGCAAGTGGCAGCTGCGGCCAGACGACAGGCACAATCCCATCATCCACTGGTCCAATGAAACCTGCGAGTGCCAGTGGGACCGCAACACCGGGCTGCTGCAGTTCGAGGCGCTGGCGGAGAAGAAGCGAAAAGCAGACGAGATCCGCGCCGCTGAGAAGAAGCTCCTCGAAGGCTTCTAGCCCTCCCGCCTCCTCGCATCGCAAAGCCCCGCTTCACCCCGGTGCATCCCGCCCCACCGCTTACACCGGCCCCATCTTCTGAATGTCCGCCGCCTCGCGCAGCCGGCTCAGCCGTTGCTCGATCTTTTCCTTCGCCAGCTCCTCCATCAGCGACAATTTCACGTCCTCCTTCACGCTTTCAAACGGCTTCGGATCCGTATGCCGGATGTCATCCACACGCAGGATCATGAAAGTCCCAGGCTCCTCCAGCACCTGGCTGAGCTCTCCCTTTTGCATCTTCGCGATGACACCTGCCACCTGGTCATTGATGTCAGAAAGCTTCGTCCACGGCCAGGCACCGCCCTCATCCGCACGGCTGTCGGCGCTGTTCTCACGCGCCATCTCCGCAAAGTCTCCTCCGTTCACCATCCGCGTGCGCAGGATCTCCGCCTGACTGCGCGCATTGGGCGTCGTGCTCAGGATCGTCAGCGTGTGAATCTTCACCGACTCCGGGTCGCGCCAGCGCTGCAGGTTCTTCTCATAATGCTCCCGCACCATCGCGTCCGTCACCTCCACTTTGTTCGCGATCTTCGCCCGCACCGCGCTCACGATGATCATCCGCTCCCGCAGTTCACGGTACTTCTCCAAGGACATGCCCACGGCGTCGATCTCCGCCATCAAGGCCGCGTGATCCCCGTTGAATGAAAGCTGCGTCACCTGCTTCTCATCATTTTCGATGTCCTCCTTGTTGATGACACCTCCCAGCCTGAAAAACTCATCCTCCAGCAGCTGGAAGTCGATGAGCCCGTTCAGCGCATTGCGTCGCACATCCGCCAGCTCCTTCTTCAATCGCACCGGATCATTCACCAGCTGGACCGTCAGCATCCGCTCCTGCGCTTTGACCATCGCATCCAGGTCGGAGGCATAAATCGGCATCCCGTTCACCTTCGCCACCACACGGTCCTTCGTTTCCCGCTCCTTCGCCGCATCAGCCCCCTGCGCACCGGACTTGCCAAATCCAGCCAGTGTCAGCAGCAGCCACAGCGCCGCCACGCTCATCAGGCGTGCGTAGTTTTTCGGATCCATTCCACATCTCATGCGCCGCTTGCATCCATCACGCAAGATCACCTGCCGCAGACGATGATCCATGGGTGAGGTCATGTTCATGTGAGAGATGTATATCAGTTTCTATTTTTCCGTCGAGCCGGAATGGATAGGTCATTGCCCTACCCCATCCAAGACTCCGCTCATTTCATTCCAGCCATTTCCGGGCCTCCAGAGCGGCGCTCTGGTCGAAGTATCTGACCTCCGCCTTTGTGAACGGCTTGCAGAAAGTCGCCATGCCCTGCTCCCACTTCGAGTTTCCCACCATCGCCAGCCGCTCGATGCTGTTGAAGTGGTGCAGCGCAAACTTGGTGTCTTCCCACAGGGCGCCCGCTGTCCAGCCGTGGAAATCCGTCATGTCAAACAGCACCCGCAGCTTGCCGTGCAGAGCCGCCAGGCGGTCAAACTCCGGCACAAAGTGATCGTAGTCTTCCTTGACCAGCTTGCCAGTCACGAACACCGCCACCGTGTTCCCATCGTTTTCTTCTTTGAGTTGTATCGGCATATGAGACTCCTTTGAAAAACCTATCGGCTCTGCCCCACCTCGGAGGCTTGTCTAATTCGATTCCAGCCCCGTCCCTGGCTGATTGTTTTTGTCATGCTTTCCCGGACAGACCACCAGCCAACGGCGGTTCAAACACGTTCGTTATCATGCGCCCAGTACCCGTCGCTCCCATAATGCCGGAACAGCCCGCTCTCATACTCGCGGGTCACCAGCGCCTCGTCCGTGTACTCCGGCGATGCCTTCACCGCCTCGCGGCTCATCTTCACGAAGACCTTCATTTCACTCCAGCTCACGCGCTCCATCCATACGGGTGACACCAGCACCTTCTTGCCCGGCCACCAGTGGCCCGTGTCCACCACCAGGTAGCGGATCGCCCAGTTCTCATCATCCATGATGAAATCCACCACATGGCCGATCTCGCCATCCGTCGCCTGAATGTCATGCCCCGTCACCGCGTCCGTGCTGCGCAGGTGCGGATCCCAGGAATGCTCCGTCTCCTCCGGTGCGCTCCAGTTCTCCGGGTCGCGCACCAGGTAGGGGTACGCACCCCACATCAGCGGGCCGCCCCAGTACATCGGCCAGCCATAGTAGCCGTGGTAGTCCACCTCAAACTGGCGCGACACCGGCTTGTCGCTGTCCCAGGACGGGCTGTCCTGAATCTGCTGCCGCGTCAGATTCACCGCGATGGCTTCAGCCTCCTTCACCGCGCCCACCAGCGCATACGGCGAGATCAAAACCATCCGGCCATTGAGCCAGCCGCCCGTGTCCGCCACCAGGTAGCGGATCGTCCAGTGCTGGTCGTCGAAGTAAAATTCGCGGACACTCCCGATCTCGCCATCGAGGCAGTCCAGCTTGAATCCTTTGAGTGCGTTTGCTTTAAGTAACATAGCGTTGGAGTTGTGTGTTGCCAGCCCTTCAGGACGCCTGCGCCAAACCCATCCCTGCTGGATGAATCGTGGCTTCCTTTTCACTATCAATACGCCGCAGGAGGGGCTGTTTGGTTGTGCCAATCTCCGGCCGCGCCAACAACCGCACCATGGGGTGAAACCCCACTATGGGGATTTGCAGCACAGATTGACGTCCTTGTCTTGAAGGCCACCGGCCTTCCGTCTTTCAGCCCAGGGGTGCCGTGTGTCCTACGAGATCGATGAGCCCTGCCTTGCCCCCAATGCATCTCCCTTTCAAGATGACACGGCCTCACCCCCAGAGCGCTGCGCGTGCCTCCGATATGGACTGCGGTTGCGCAGTGAGGCACGAACGCAGCTACCGCTTTCGCCGTGCTGATCGGCCCACCCAGACCACTGGTTATTCGAAGGCGGGAGCCGGTGCACGTCCGCCAGCCCCTCACCCCTCGCACGCCACGAGACGTTCGAAAGCGGCAGCTTCACCCTTTCAGGGTTGCGCAGCCGCACTCCAAAAGCCCTCCGCTCTTCGTGTTACCTCCCACAACCCTCACCCCCGCACATCATCCACACCTTCCGGCACCTCGGCAATGAGCCGCTGCATCGCCGCCACCTTGGCCCCGATGAACAGCACATTCATCAAATCTATCTGCTCGCGCGTGGCACCCGACGTCCGGATCTTCATGTCCCCGGACCCAAAGCCCAGCAGCCAGTGGCGGAAAATATCGTCCCGATGTTTCTCCAGCCCCATGCCCTGCGCGTTGTAGCTGTTGGAGCCGCTGCCAAAGAGCATCTTGTGCGTCAGCTGCCCCGGCGTCACCTCCCAGTAGCTCAGCCGGTCAAAGACAAACACCGTCAGAAACCACGTCAGGAACATCAGCGACGAAAACCAAAAATACGCGCCCATCGAAAGGTGAATCGTCAGGTGCTCAAACCACCGGAACACCTCGTCCCACCAGCCCACATAGGCCAGCACCACCGTCAGCAGCGCAGCGCCCATGATCACCATGCCCGAGGCCAGACCGCGCACCGAAAAATTCGTGATCATGATGATCAGGAACAGCGTCAGGAAGTAGATCACCCCCAGGTTGTTGCCGGGATGCACCCACTCCAGCATCTGCCCCGTGCTCTCCGGGTGCTGCTCCTGCCCATGCAGATAAGTCAGCCCCGCCATCACATACCCCACCACCCACACCGGCCACCAGAACAGCAGCGGCGAGTGACTGTAGATGCGGATGGTCGTCTGCCCCCGGCGCAGCGCCGGATTCGCAGCCGCCGGCACCGGCTGCGTGCGGACCTCCTCCGCGCTGACCGTTTCCAGAGGCGCCGTTGCAGGGACTTCAATTGTATTGTGCTCGTTCATGGTAGTTAGATTTTGTCCTCGTATTTTTCGAAACTTTTTTCCTAAATCGCCCGTGGAGACCTCCTCAGCCATGGCGCTTGCAAGTTATAGAAACGTTCGGTTTGCCGCAGAGGAGCGGAGAGGCAGAGGGAGCAAAGAATGAAATCAATCTCTGCCACCTCTGCTCCTTTGCCCCTCTGCGGCAAACCGAACGTCCAAGACCTCGCCATATCGGAAATCAGTTTTACAACCCGCGACCAGCTCCGTCCTCAGTCCTGCTCCGGCGTTGGATGAAACGGCCTCCCGCACACTCACGCGGCCGCCGCCTCCGTCATGATCTTCACCAGGGTGTCCTCCACCTCCTGCGCCGCATCGTTGAGCTGCGGTGTGTTAAACATCCCCAGCAGAGTCGTCGGCTTCAGGGTGGCCAGCACGGTCTTGCCGCCTTCCTCATACACGGAGATCCGGCAGGGCAGCGCCGTGGAGATGCTCAGGTTTTCATCCAGCACCTTCTTCGCCTGCTCCGGCTGGCACACTTCAAAGATCAGGCACTCATGGTCAAACACCACGCCCTTCTTCCACATGGTTTCCTTGAGATCATGCACCTGCATGACGCCAAACTTGTGGGCTGGCACCGCAATCTGCAGCGCCGCCGCCGTTTCTTTCACTGACTTGTCCGTGTTGAGCTGGATGAGCATAGGGATGGTTGGTTGGTTGGTTAAGGAGTGGATCGCATGGTCGCGGAAAGCGGATTTACTTTTTCGACAGTTCCCGGATCGCCAGCAGCAGCACCACCACCAGCACCATGCCGGTGATCGCCCACGTCCACGTGCCGTCTGCCATCCATCCTTCGCTTGGGTTCATCGTCAGTCATCGGGAGCGTTGCAGCTCACCGGTCAGGGGTGAATCTTGCCGTGGCCATGAAGGCGGCGCGCTTCGCCGTTCGGAAGGAAGCCGTGGCCTCCAGCGTCTTGTTGGATCGTTTGATGGCTTTGTCCATCACATCCACCATGGACGTGGCCGGGGTGCCGGTGGGTTCCAGGAGTTTCCAGACTTGTTCTTGCATGGTCGTGTCTTGGTTGATCCATCACCAGCGCAGGGGCAGCGCCACCCCACCGGCTTTGGGAAACTGAATCTTGTTTATGTCTCCGATTTACCACGGTTCCCCCGTGCATCTCCATGGGGTGAAACCCTACCGCACATGCCACGGCCCGGTGGGTGTTCACCCCATGGCGGAATCCCCCTCTGCACGCCATGCTCGTTCTCCCCTTCCTTCATGTTTTTTGGTGATCTCTGCCTTCGTGCCCTTCATTGACTCCCTCCCCTCATCCGCCCCCCACCGCCGTCTGGCAGCAAGACGGCGAAGGCATGAGCCTGACCCTCGCCGGAGACTGGCTGCGTGAAGGCCCCGCCGTCAGCATCACAGGCACAGCCCCGGATCGCGCGCCCACCCGTTATCAAACAGACGCGCTGGGCACCCATGACTCCACACTGCCCGCATTCATCCTCGCGCATCTGCGCACGCTGAAGGCCCCCGCCGAGGGCGATCCGCAGCCCGCACCGCTGGACGGACTCCCCGACAATCTGCGCTGCCTGCTCCAGCTCGCGCTCGCCGTGCCGGAGGATGGCGGCGCCCATCCGGACACACGCCCGCAGTCTCGGCTGGAAACCATCGGCAATATCACCCTAAGCGCCTGGCAGAGCGGCATCGCGCTGCTGGACTTCATCGGGCAGGCGGTGCTTTCACTCGGCCGCTTGGCACGTGGTCGTGCGCGCTTCCGCAGCTCAGATTTCTGGATGACGCTGCAGCAGTGCGGCGTGGAGGCCCTGCCCATCGTCTCGCTCATCAGCTTCCTCATCGGCCTCATCCTCGCCTTTGTCGGCAGCGTGCAGCTCGCGCACTTCGGTGCGGATCTCTACGTCGCAGATCTTGTGGGCATCTCCATGGTCCGTGAGATGGGCGTGGTCATGACCGCCATCATCATGAGCGGCCGCACCGGCGCCGCCTTCGCCGCCCACATCGGCAGCATGAAGGCCAATGAAGAGATCGATGCCCTGCGCACCTTCGGCTTTGATCCCTTCGACTTCCTCGTCCTCCCACGCATCCTGGCCCTGGTGCTGATGATGCCCCTGCTCACCGTGTACGCAGACCTCGTGGGCATCCTCGGTGGCATGCTGGTCGGTGCCGCCTCGGGCATCCCGCCCGTGCTTTACTGGACGGAGACGGTCGCATCCTTAAACATCACCAACGCCTCCCTCGGTGTTATAAAAAGCCCCTTCTTCGGTGCGGCCATCGCCATCAGCGGCTGCATGCAGGGCATGCGCGCGGGGAATTCCTCCGCCGCTGTGGGAGAGGCCACCACGCGCGCCGTGGTCACCGCCATTACTTCCGTCATCGTGCTGGACTCCGCCTTCGCCGCCATCTTCACCCTGCTGGACATCTGACCATGGCCGCCAAAATCACCGTCCAAGATCTCACCATGGCCTACGGCGACCTCGTGGTGATGCATGACCTCAATTTCGAAATTCAAGACAAGGACATCTTCGTCATCATGGGCGGCAGCGGCTGCGGCAAGAGCACCCTCCTGCGCCACCTCATCGGCCTGCGCGAGCCCGCCAAAGGCTCCATCCTCTACGATGGCAAAGACTTCACCGCCACGCCTCTCGAAGAGCGCGGCCCCTTCTTCCAGCGCTTTGGCGTCATGTATCAGTCCGCCGCCCTGTGGTCATCCCTCACCCTCGCGGAAAACATCTCCATGCCGCTGGAGGAATCCTGCAAGCTTCCGCCCAAAACCCTGCGCGATCTCGCCTGCTACAAGCTCTCCCTCGTCGGCCTCTCAGGCTATGAAGACTTCTACCCTTCCCAGATCAGCGGCGGCATGAAGAAGCGCGCAGGCATCGCACGCGCCATGGCCTTGGACCCCGACATCCTCTTTCTCGACGAACCCAGCTCCGGCCTTGATCCCCTCAGCTCCCGCCGCCTGGACGATCTCATCCTCGGCCTGCGCGATGGCCAGGGTTCCACCATCGTCATCGTCACGCACGAGCTCGCCAGCATCTTCAGCATCGCCAACAACTCCGTGTTTCTCGACACCGCCACCCACACCCAGGGCGCCCTGGGCAATCCCTCCGATCTCCGCGATCACTCGGACAATCCCGCCGTGCGCCTCTTTTTAAATCGCGGCGACACACCTCCACCCACACCATGAGCAAAACCGCCAGCCCCACACTCATCGGCATCTTCACGCTCGTCGGCATCGTGCTCGCCGCCGGGTCCCTCATCCTCTTTGGCGCCAGCCGCTTCTTTGAAAAGACCAGCCGCATCATGCTCTACTTTGATCAGAGCGCCAATGGCCTCCTCGTCGGTTCGGAGGCCCGCTTCGGCGGCGTGCGCATCGGTCGCGTGGCCTCCATCCGTGTCCTGCTCGACTCCAAAGAGAACCGCAAGATCATCCCCGTCGTCGTCGAGCTCTCCGAGAAGGACCTCCGCTTCGTCGGCTCCACCACCGGAGACAAAATCGACTTCACCACCGATGCCGGCGTGAAGTTCGCCGTGGCCAATGGCCTGCGCGCCCGCATGAAGCAGCAGAGCCTCCTCACCGGCCAGCTCTACATCGAGTTCGACATCGCCCCGGACAAGCCCGGCTTCCTCTTCAAACCCGAGAACCCGCCGAGCTTCCCCGCCGTGCCCACCATGGGCACCGAGCTCGATGCCATCATCTCCGGCATCTCGGACGGCCTGAAAAAATTCAACGACCTCGATCTCGCCTCAATCATGAAGGATCTGCGCGATGTCCTCTCCAACACCAAGGAGCAGATCGCCGCGCTCAATCTCAAGGCCATCAACGACAACATCCTCGGCATCACCACGGACGTCCGCGCCCTCACCGGCAACAAAAAACTCGGCCTCGCCATCGACACCCTGGCGACGGCGCTCAAGAGCTTCGATGAACTCGCCAAGAAGGCCAATCTGGGCATCGATCCCCTGCTCAAGGATTTGGAAAAAGTCATGCAGCAGGCCACCGCCGGACTGGAGAAAATCAAGGAAGCCTCCGCCGACATCTCCAACGTCACCAACCCCCGCGCCCCCGTCCTCATGCGCCTGCAAAACGTCCTGGAGGAGGCCGAGCGCGCCTCACGCGCCATCAAGGAACTCGCCAACGAGCTCAAACGAAACCCCAGCACGCTCCTGCGCGGCAAAGACCTCCATCCATGAACACGCGCCTCCTCACCTGCGGCCTCCTGCTGCTGACACTCGCCGCCTGCAGCGTGCTTCAGCCCGTCAAAGACACCGCCACCCAGCACCTGCTGGAGCCTCTGGTGCCAGACCGCACCCTCACCGCTGCGCGCCCCGCCATCGCCGTGGGCCGCCCCTCCCTCCCCGGCTACCTCGACAGCCCGCAACTCGTCACCCGCTCCAAAGGGCAGCTCATGGTCAGCAAACTCGATCTCTGGGGCGAGCCCCTCGACAGCGGCATCTCCCGCGTCATCGCCAGCAATCTCAGCCGCCTCACCGGCTCCATGAACATCCAGCCCGTGGAAAGCTTCACCTCGCTCGATTACACCACCCTCCTCGAATTGAAGATCGCCCAGTTCGAGCCCGACGCTGCAAACCAAATGGTCCTGCAAGGCACCTGGAAACTCCAGCCCGTCAGCGGCGGCGAAGCCCGCACCCACTTCTTCCGCCTCCTTATCCCCGTCCCCCCAGATCCCACCTCCCTGCGCGCCCGCGTCACCGCCATGAACCAGGCCCTCGAACAGCTCTCCCGCCAGATCATTCGGCAGTAATGAGGTGGGGGACACGCATCAAAATTGACGCCATCCCCGCTTCATCAGGAACAAGCTTTTCCCAACCGGCTGCTACGGGGCAAGGAGGTTGATCACGACCACCGGCTTCCCTTCGATCATTTGGTTTTCCACGGACTGAACGACAAAACTCGTTCCGGGCGCAAAGGTGTACTCTGTCTTGTCGCTTTCGTCTGACAGCGGTGTGATGTAACTGGCAGCATCCCAGACTGTGGCCCCCCGGGGGGGATTGGCAATCAGCAGAATGCCGTTCTGATAATGCATGGCATCCGCCGCAGAGTCAGTAAAGCTCCAGATCATTTTCGTGGTGATAGTGGCACCTGGAACGACAAATGTGCTCAGCGCCTCCGCCAGAGGCATTGACAGATTGATTGACGTGGGGCCGGCATTGCCTGGGAATTGGAGAAATTCCGGCGCAAAGTGCTCTGGTCCGAGATTGGAAATGTCAACCTGGCCGCTGAAAAGCTGCGGCTTTGCAAGCACGCTGGTGCGGGGCATCGCTTGAAAAGCTGCGGCGATGAGTCTGTTCTCCGCCTCGCAACACGCCCGCAATCGCTCGGAAACATTCACCAGCTGGGAATACACCTCCTCATACGAGGTCGCTGGCGTCATCATGAACGAGTTCATGTAATCGGGGTCTCCGGGCACATAAGGCGGCCATGACGAGGTCCATATGGCATTGGCGATGCTCGGCAGGTCCAAGGGGCTGCCTGCACACTCAGTGTAGGCAAAAACACGCAGGAAAACCAGCCTGGCAAAATCGGCGGTGGTCCAGTCATAGACCGACATCGCCAGCTGGAAAAACGACGAGCTGAACGGGAAATACTGCTCCCCCAGCGCCTGAATCTGCTGATTGGTTTTGCCGCCTTCAGGTATTTTTTGATATGGCACCAGGTTCTCCACCATCATTAAATCGAGCAGTTCCACATCGTCTGGTGAGACATACGGCAGAGGCAGCAGACTGCCCGACAAGTTATTGCCGTCTCCCGTCACAGAAAAGGTGCTGTCGGCATTGAGTGTTACGCTCAACTCTCCTTGTCCGTCATACCAGTAGGCGTTGCCGTTGATGACAATCTGCCACCAATGGGGGCCTCCTGGCTGATGTCCCACGTCGGTGAAATCAAGAAATCCGAGACCGGTTGCGATCATGCGGAACGAACAGCCCTCAGGCCCGCGCATGGCATTGAGAGGCAAACCGTCGCTCATGCTGACAGCCTGCCCGCCTGGATTGTTGAGTGAAGAAATAGACCACATATGGTTTGTTGTTGGTGCCCTCTGGCCGTGGCGCTGTCACCCTTTGCGCCGCAGGCAGGAAGGGCTGGAATTGATGAATCGCAGGATCATGGCAACCATGGTCAGGGTGGGATTTGCAGCGGGAAGCGTGGGAAGCACGCTGTTGCCAAAGACGAAGAGGTTGCGTGTGCCGAAGACCGTAAAGTTTGTATCCACCACCCCCAGGCTTGGGTCCGTGGCCATTCGCGTGGTGCAGGCGGCGTGGTCGCCACGTTGTGGGTAGGAAGCCGAGGCAACACTCTCACACCCCATGTTGGTCAGCACCGTCTGCACGATGCCCTGATACTCCGCCATGACGGCAGGATCGAACATTGCGTCAGGGGTGTTGATTTGAGAAACCGGGAGATTGAATCGCGTCACGCCACTGGTTGGAGTCACCCGGTTGTTGAACTGAGGGAATGGGGACACATTCCCATACAAGACAAAGCTGGCCTGCGCCGTCGTGGCTGCCATGATCTGGGCGGTCGTCTGCCCCTGGGTCATCAATGTGGCAATGTCGAGATTGGGGGTTTCATAATCCATGGTCATGAACAATTTCCCGGCGGCCTGGCGCTCTGGGCAATCGAACTGCCGTGAATACAGGCTGGGAAAACCAAGCTCCTCCTCAAACGCGTCGGGGTTGGGGGCCATGCCCGACGATTGGAAGAACGGGGTGGCGACGAGGTAACGGCCAACAAGATCATTGTCGTTGCCTATGCCATTGGCCCAATACGGCGCTCCTGATGAATACAGCAGCTTGGGTGCTTCGATCGCCCCGTTGCACAGCATCACATACTCGGCCTGCACCTCGACGGTCTCCCCTGTGGTCATGTCGAAATAGGTGACTCCGGAAGCCACCTGCCTGCTGCTCAAGTTAATTTGTACGACGGGAGCATTGAGTTGAAGCGTGACGGTGCCTGCGCTGGCCAGCGCGTCGAGTGGCTGATCTCCAGTAAAGCGGCCCCGCACCGGGCAATAGTTGCAGGTTCCCGTCGTCCGGCATGGCCCGTTGGGGCCAGATGCAGCCCCATAGCGCGCGATCGGCAGGTGTCCGTAACTGTATTCGAGCCCCTCAAATGCGGAAATGAACGGACCCGCAGAGATCGGAAATGGCGCCGCCCCGTACGGATAAGGCTGGCTTCTGACCGGATTGTTGTCCGTGGAGTCTCCGCTCACCCCCAGATACTGCTCCGCCTGGCAATACCACGGCTCCAGATCGGAATAGGTGAAAGGCCAGTCGATTCCTTGCCCAGTGTTGGTGCAAAGAGCGAAGTCTTCAGGCATGAAGCGCGGCGTCCACCCGTCCCAGTGCAGCGTGGAACCTCCACGACCAAAGATGCGGCCGCCTTCGATTTGCCAGGGGTTGTTGCCGGTGGAGACAAAATCGCCCGCTTGATCATAGCATGCGGAATAGGGAGCCGCCTGGGTCGTGGCACCATTGGCCACAAAATGAAACCATGTTCCCGGGTCCGCCATCGGGATGTCCGGCCCGGCCTCCAGCACCAGCACGGTCATTCCATAGGCCAGCGACAGCTGACTTGCCAGGAGGCTGCCGGCCACGCCGGAGCCGACGATCACCACATCTGCGGCCGTCATTCGATTTTTTGTACTCATAGCTTTGAGCTCTGTGTTGATAGCGCGCGATACGGAGGTGGAACGCTCAGAAACGAACCGCCTCCCATCCAACCAGTGTAGTTCACGTATCCGAACGCCTTGAAACCGCCGAAGGCCACCTGCCACCGCATGAACTCAAAGAGCACATACTGGCCCACCACCGGATTTGGATTTGGCTGTGGATTTGGCTGTGGAGCCAGATTCGCCGAGTACAGAGCCACAAGAGCCTCCTGCTGATTTCCACCATACAAGGAGAGAAAGGAATTGTACTCGCTGACGGCATCCGCGTAATAACCTGTGTATCTTGGATCGAGCTGCGCCTGCCAGTTCACCACATCCACGAATTGAGCCTGCGTCATCGCGCAGGAAGAGGCGTTGTTCCAGTTGGTGCCAATGAAGCCAAAAATGGTCCAAAGTGTATCCGTGTCCAACAGACTGGGGGTGTTCATGTGCAGGTGGTTTGCTTTCATGGGAAAAATTAACAAAAATTAACCCACGCTGTTTTCGTATTTTTTAATACTTAATGTACTTATATGCAAATAACGCTTTAATGGTCAACATTTCGTTTTTATTTATATATTATTAAGCTGTTGTCCTAGCTGATTTATTCTGAATTAAAGTGTCCAAGGACCACCATAGCCCTCAGACGGGTGGTGAAGACGAGTTCGTGGATACTGGAAATGGCAGACACGGCAGGCTCCCTGTTGGGTATAGCGGATGGCAGATTCGTCGCCAAGCGGCAGCCCTTAACCCGGGCTCGTCGGCCAGGAGCACGTCGCAATGGCGCTCGACCAGACGGCCCCGGCACGCGAGATCATTCACGGCACACCTGCGGAATGAACAGAGGCGCATGTGCTTCCTTACAGTTCCCTCGTGGCGGAACTGACCGCAGCTTCACCCCCCCTCGAAGCAAACCCTAATGACCCGCCAGACTTGGTCCGTCTGGCGGGTTAACTCTCAGCATGGCATCGCAGCCCAACCTCAGGCCTTCTTCTTCCCCGCAGCTTTCTTGGCAGCCTTCTTAGCCGCATTTTTCGCCGCCTTCTTCCCATGCTTCAGCTCGCTCAGATCCACACCATTCGCAGTTTCAGCCTCGATGGCACGCTGCTCGCCAAACAACAGCGGACGCATCTCACCGCTCGCACTCAGTGTCTGACCCACGGCCAGACTGAGCGCCCGCGCACCGTGCGGCTTGAGGTGCACGAAGTCCCCCGTGTCCAGCACCGCACCGTTCACCTCGCCATGCAGCGCTTAGTTCAGCTGCTGCACCTTCCCCTTCACCTCGGTCTTCGGTGAGAGCTTCACTGTCTTTCCGCCCACCTTGATCCCCTTGAGGTGGAAGACCGGATGCGCCGCCTCGTCATGCTCATGCAAGGCATCCGCCTTGAGGCTCACCTTGCCGCCAGCCTTCAGCGTGGCAGCCAGCACGACCGCTTCATCCGGCTCAAAGTTCACCTGAACCGCCCCTTTCTTTGTGAGGATGATCAGGGCTTCATAACCTCCCTTGGGACTAAAATTGAAATGAGCGAGTGTTCCTTCGATGTTCATAGAAGCTGGGCTAATGGATGAAGACATCCATCACAAGCAATTGCGGCCCAGGCAGGGAAACACCCCATATTGCCACGCCTCCTCAGTTCGGATCACCCTCATTGCGCCACGCCGCCATCGCCTGCGCATCTGTGGGCGCATGCTGCATTCGTGTCAGCATCTCCCCTTCCCTGTATTCCGGCGAATGCTGGATCTCATCCCGCGTGAGGTTCACCGAGATGTTCGACTCTCCCCAGTTCACGCCTTCGATCGACTTCGGAGAAATCAAAAACCGTTTTCCCGGCAGCCAGTAGCGTGTGCTCACCACCACATGCGCGATCTCCCAGGTCTCATCATCCACGATGAAATCCTGCACATGCCCGATCTCGCCGTCCGTCGCCTTCACGTCGTAGTCCGTGACCTCAAACGTGCTGCGAAGGTGCGGATCCCAGGCCCACTTGCCGTCCACGGCGGAGTTCCACAGATCCCGGTCCCGCATGATGCCGGGATAATTCCCCCACAGCTCCGTGCCGGCCCAGTACGTCGGCCAGCCATGGTGGCCGTAGTAGTCCTCCTCATACTGGCGGGACACAGGCTTGTCACTGTCCAGAGAGGGGCTTTCCTCGATCTGCTGCTTCGTCAGGTTCACGGCGATTTGCTCCCTGTCCGCCCTCACGCCCACCAGGGCATGCGGAGAGATCAGCACCTGCCTGCCCGTCAGCCAGCTCCCCGTGTCCGCCACCAGGTAGCGCACCGTCCAGAAGCGGTCATCAAAGTAGAATTCGCGGACCTTCCCCATGGCGCCGTCCAGGCCTTCCAGTGAGTATCCCTTGAGTGTGGTGGCGGAAATGAGCATGGTCTTGGATAATGGCGTTGAGGATGTGAAAATCAACGCATCCTGCCTGCCCCGCAACCCCTTCGAAATGGGGTGAAACCCCACCTGCACCTTCACGCCTCCACGCTCCGCTATACCACACCTGCGCTCAGCGCTGCCCATGCTCCGGTTTGTTCAAAGCGGCGCTCAGACGCTGCGTCAAAGCGCACCTGCGTGCCGTTCTCCAAAGAAAAGTCTGTCACCACGCCCCGCATACCAGCATCCAGCATCCAGCATCCAGCATCCAGCATCCAGCATCCAGCATCCAGCATCCAGCATCCAGCATCCAGCATCCAGCATCCAGCATCCAGCATCCAGCCCCTCACTCCCCCTTCTTCACACGCCTCGCCCGGCTCACTTCATTCCCCACCGGCACCACCGCACGGATCGTCGTCCCCTTGCCGCGCTTCGACACGATGCTGAACACGCCGTTGACCATCTCCACGCGTTCGCGCATCCCGGTCAGGCCGAGGCGGCGGCTCCACTGCGGGGAGGAGAGCAGGTCCACGTCAAAGGACTTGCCATCATCCGTGATCTCCAGGCACACACCACCGCGCGCAAGATGCAGCGTCACGCCCACATGGTGCGCCTGCGCATGCTTGCCCACGTTGATCAGCGCCTCCTGCGCCACGCGGTAGAGCACCGTGCGCTTGTCGTTGTCCAGCGCCTCC
Source organism: Prosthecobacter sp. Pr1 (assembly GCF_057652315.1). NCBI lineage: Bacteria > Pseudomonadati > Verrucomicrobiota > Verrucomicrobiia > Verrucomicrobiales > Verrucomicrobiaceae > Prosthecobacter > Prosthecobacter sp. Pr1. The sequence continues at coordinate 29,504 of NZ_JBYFBS010000010.1, forward strand.
ACATCCGGCGATGCGGTGAATTTGATCTCCCGCCCTTTGTGCTTGGGGATTTCATCAATGTAGGTGCGCAGCGTCGGGATCAGCCCCAGCTGGTCCAGCATCGCAGGGCGCAGCTCGCGCGCATAGTCGTGGATGATGCGCACGGACTGCGCCACCAGCTCACGCACCGGAGCCATGGCCTTCTCATCGACCCCCGCCGTGCGCGTGAAGACCGCCAGCCGCACATTGATGCCGATCAGCACCTGGCTGATTTTATCATGCAGCTCATGGCTGATGTCCTTGCGCTGATTTTCCAGGGCGAGGAGGCGCTGGTGGGAGGCCTCGCGCAGCTTTTTCTGCAGCTGGCGTGACTGGTTCAGCAGGTCATGGGCATGCTGCTCGCTCATCTTCAGCGCGGCCTCCACCGCCTCACGGCGGATGATCTCCAGCTTAAGCTTCGCGTTGGAGGCGGCCAGCACTTCCATGCGGCGCTGGGTTTCCTCCGCACGTTTGCGCTCCGTGATGTTGTTGAAAAAGCACACCACGCGGTGGTCGCCGGACGGCAGCGTCACGCGCTGGATCTGCCACTCATACGCCTCCTTCACATGGGTGTCCTTGCGCCGCTCCACAAACTCGGGCGACTGATACGGCTCCCCCGTCTTCAGCGTGTGCCGGAAGCGCCTCTCCGCGGCGTCCGCCACGCGCTTCGGCCACAGCAGGCGGATCACCTCCGCAAAGCAGCGCCCGATCAGCGGCTCGATGTTGCTGAACAAAGGCATCGCCCGGGGATTCACCTGCACCATGCGCATCTGGTCATCCACCACATACACGCCGATGGGCGCCTGACTCAGCAGCGCGGAAAAGAGCGCCTCATTGCGGCGCAGGATGTCCTCCACCTTTGTGCGCGCCGTGATGTCCACCATCACAACGTGGCATTCATGCTCGTTGCTCAGGCGCTTGGCCGCTATGTTCACGATCATCGGCGGCTGGTCCTGGCGCAGCAGCTCAAAGTCGGCGGAGTGCCGCGCATCGTCTTTAAAGACTTGCGAGAGGAAGACATTGAATTCCCGGCGCACTCTGGCCTCCAGCAGCGCGCCAAAGCGCTGGCCCAGCAGGTGTGACCGCTGCACGCCCACGATGGTGGTTCCGGTGAGATTCACCTGGCTGATGGTGCCGTCCGTGCTCAGCGTGAAATATCCCACGGGTGCGAAGTCATAGAGGTTCGTGTACATCTCCAGTCCCGCATCCACCGCCGCCTTCGTGACCTTGAGCTCCTCGTTTTGCAGCTCCAGCTCGATCTGGTGAATCTGCAGCTCCTGCAGCGCGCACTGCGCATCCACTGCATTGGAGGCACGCTTGGTTTTGACAGGCATTTCCCGCAGCCGGCCTTCAGCACGGCGGCGCAGGTCGATGGCTCGTTGTTTCATGATTTGGATTTCCTTTGCGGGGCGGCCGCCCGGCGGCCCTTGGGTTTGCCGAGAGCTTTGTCCAGCGCGCGGCTCTGCTCCGCCGCATGCTGCGTCAGCCGGCGGTGTTGCTCGCGCAGTTCGGCCTCGATTTTCTTCGCTGCGGTGATGTCCGCAAAGGTGATGACCACACCGTCGATGCGGTTGTCCACCGTGCGGTAGGGCATGATGCGCACCGTGAACCAGCGCCCGTCCTGCGTGGCGATGGAGCGCTCGCTGAAGACCAGCGTGCGCAGCACCTCGTGCGCGTCCTTGACCAGCTCGGGATAGAGCAGGTCGGACGCCAGGTCCGTGATGGGACGCCCCACGTCGCTGGGGATGAATTTGATGATCGTCTTCGCCTGCAGCGTGAAGCGCCGCACATGCAGCTCGTTGTCCAGAAACACCGTCGCGATGTCCGTGCTGTTGAGCAGGTTCTTCATGTCGTTGTTCGTGCCGGAGAGCTCGTCCAGCTTCGCCTGCAGCTCCGCATTCACCGTCTGCAGCTCTTCATTGAGAGACTGCATCTCCTCCTTCGAAGTCATGAGCTCCTCGTTCGTGGACTGCAGCTCCTCATTGGTCGATTGCAGCTCCTCGTTCATGGACTTCAGCTCCTCCTGGGAGGTCTGCATCTCCTCGCGCCCCGCCTGCACTTCATCACGCGCATGCTTCAGCTCGTTTTGCAGCTCGCGCTGCCGGGCGCTGCTGCTGGCCTTGCCTTTGGAAAGGTCAGGCCGCAGCTCGGCAGGGACCACGGTTTCAGTAAACACGATGAGCAGCATGCCCGCGAGCTCCTTCGGCTCTTCAATGGCCTGCACCATGATGTCCACCGCGCGCGTGTCCGCCGAGGGGCCGATTTTGATGCCCCGCACGTTGACGCTGCCTTTTTTGCGGATGACCTTTTGCATCGCGTTGGAGAGCTCCGTGCGAAGGCCGTCATGCGCCATGGCGATGACGTTCCAGTTGGCCTTGCCGGCGGCGGGCTCCAAAAATTTTCCCGTCTTGCCGCTGATGTAGAGGATGTCTCCATGCTCGTTCACCAGCACGGCGGGCGGTGCGTAGCGCTGCTGCAGCATCTGGTCCGCGACCGCCTGCAAACTCGGCGCCGGAACTCGCGATGCGACCTGCGATTCCTGGCGGCTCGTGTGCGCCGGCATATACACGGCCGGAAAATCAAGGTGGCTGCCCTGCATGGCGGTCTCGCTGCGCTGAAACAGGCGCTCCTTCAGCGCCAGCGCGGTGAACAGGTGCGTGAAGTTTCCGATGCTTTCTGCACTGCCGAGAAACAGCACCCCGCCCGGATTCAGGCTGTAGTGAAACAATGGGAAGAGCTTCTTCTGCAGCTCCGGCGTGAGGTAAATAAGAAGGTTCCGGCAGCACAGCAGGTCCAGCTTCGTGAACGGCGGGTCCATGATCAGGTTCTGCGGGGCAAAGACCACCATGGAGCGGATCTCCTTGTTCACGCGGTAGCCGCATTCTTCCTTGATGAAAAAGCGCGCCAGCCGCGCAGGCGACACATCCGCGACGATGTTCTCCGGAAACAAACCCAGGCGCGCCTTGTCGATCGCGTCCTTGTCCAGGTCCGTGGCATAGATCTGCAGCGAGATGTTGTCCGTGATCTTGAGCTGCTTCAGCGTCTCCTTGAAAATCATGGCCAGCGAGTAGGCCTCCTCACCGGTGGAGCAGCCCGCCACCCATGCGCGCAGGGTGCTGCCCGCAGGCCGGTCTTTCAGCAGCAGCGGCAGCGCCTTGGCCGCCAGCTGCTCCCACGCGGCCTTGTCGCGGAAGAAATTCGTCACGCCGATGAGCAGCTCCTTGAAGAGGATGCCCAGCTCCTGCGGATTCTCCTGCAAGTAGCGCACATAGCCGCTGATCTTGCCCACCTGATGAATCCCCATGCGCCTCTCCACGCGGCGATAGAGCGTGCTGCGCCGGTACAGCGTGAAATCATGCCCGCAGTGCGCGCGCAGCAGGATGACGATCTTCTCCAGCGCGCTCTGCACCTTTTCCTCCAGATGCAGCTCGGACTTGTCCAGATGCGGCAGATGCCTCCGGTAGGCGATGAGTTTCTCCGGCAGCTCTTCCGCCGTGGCCACGATGTCCGCCAGCCCTGCATCGATGACACTGCGCGGCATCGCATCAAACTTCGCCGTGGCAGGATCCTGCACCAGCACGATGCCCGCCTTCTCCTTGATGGCGCGCAGCCCCAGCGTGCCATCGCTGCCCATGCCGGAAAGGATGATGCCCACGCTCTGCTCCCGCTGATCCTCCGCCAGAGAGCGGAAGAAGAAGTCGATCGGCAGCCGCAGCCCGCGCATCTCCACGGGAGCCAGCAGGTGCAGCACACCCCGCAGCACGGACATGTCGCTGTTCGGGGGGATCACATACACGCAGTTCGGCTCCGCCCGGGTGCGGTCCTTTACCTGCATCACTTTCAGCTTCGTGGCACGCTGCAGCAGCTCGGGCATCATGCCCTTCTGCGTCGGGTCCAGATGCTGCACGATCACGTAAGCCATGCCGCTGTCCTTCGGCACATGGCCCAGGAACTGCACCAGCGCCTCCAAGCCGCCCGCAGATGCACCGATGCCCACGATGGGGCACTCAACGGCTTTCTTCGGCGGTGTCTTCCGTGGTGCAGGAGCGGCTTTGCGCAGGGTGCGCTTCCGCGCTGGAGGTGGGGCTGGCTTTTTCATGAATCAATCACAAGCCCTGTCTTTTGGCCTGGGTGGCGCCTGTGCCTTCAGCAGACTCCACGAACGACTGCTTGTCGAGCACGGTTAGCAGCACTGAGAATAGGAAGTCACTCATGGCGATTAAGATGTGCGCTTAATTTCCCAAGCCGTGCGTGGCAGACTTTTCACTGCCCCAGATCCCGCCTCTGTTGCAGGTCGATGAGATGATCCGAGAGAATCGGCAGCAGCGTCCGCTTGATCAGCGTCTTCGCTGCCACGGACACGTCCTCATTGGCCAGCGCGTTTTCATACTGGCTGATGACCAGTTCCTCGCCCGCCTGCAGGCATTTCAAAATGGGAGCTTCTCCCAGCAGTACCTCCGACTCATTCAGCGCCTCTTCAATGCCGGCCCACGTGCCGCCTGCGGCTGAAGGCTCCATGGCAAGATAAGAAATAAACTGGTTCAGCTCAAAAACGTTCGCCTGATGGTCGGCGCGGATTCGCTCCAGCACCGCGTCGGCGGCTTCGGGGTCGTATTTGTCAATCACCTGGCTGTAGGTCTCAACGGCGGCGTTCTCCAGCGTCAGCAGCGCGTTGCACATGTCATAGGTCGTTTCGGTGGCGCTCATGGTATGGCAGAGTGTGGTATGGGGTGGACTCGGCGGCGTGCGGTCGCAGCGCCGATAAAAAAGAGCTGTGACAGCCGGGCGGGGGGTCGCCTCAACTGCCACAGCTTGTTGCGGTTCAAGGTGCGTCAGGAAATCAGGCAAACGGATTCGCCCTGTTCCCTGCCCCTTTGGCGCAAATTACTTGCCGGCAAGTTCCTTGGCCTGGGAAAGGTGGGCCTTCAGCGTTGGGAGCATCTTTTCAGCCCATGCTTTCAGGTCGCTGTTTTTGGCATCCTTGGCGGCTTCTTCGAAGTTGCTGACGCACTTCTTGTGGGCGCTGACCATTTCGGAGAGGAATTCCTTGTCGAAATCAGCCTTGGTGGCCTTTTCCAGCTTCTGGAATTCTTCCGCATGTTTCGGGCTCATCACGGCGGAGACTTCCACGCCCTTTTCGGTGGCCAGAGCATTGAGCTCCTTGTTCGCCTGGGTGTGGTCTTTGACCAGCATTTCAGCGAAAGCCTTGACGTCGGCACGCTCGGCTTTTTGCACGCCCAGTTCGGCAATTTTCAGTTCAGCATTGCCGGCTGCGACTTCGGTTTTGACGAACTTGACGTCTGCGGCATCGAGGGTGTCCTTCGGTGCTGCATTGCTGTTGGAAGTGAAGAGCATCGCAGCGCAAAGTGCGAGGGTGGATGCGGAGAAGAGAGAGGTTGTTTTCGATTTCATGGTGGTTGTTTTTCTTGGTTTTGAGGACGCAGTTGTTGGTGTCATCAGCAGCATGCTAGAGTTCCCGCGCCGCATTCGCCATGGGGTGAAACCCGACTCTTTTTATTTTTCACCCGGGCTTTCCGTCGCATGCCGCCGCTGCACAAAAAAGCCCTGCATCCGTGTCATGGGATGCAGGGCTGAAACTCGCGCTCTGGCCGCCTTGTTACGGCTTCACTTTGCGCTCGATCGTCGTCGTGGTGGTGGAAGTTGGTGTCGCTTCAATCACAGCCGGTATCGGCAGACCCGTACCCGTGGCCGGCTGCACCTCCACCTTGCTGGCGATGAGTGTGTCCCCCACTTTGGTGTAGAACACACGCACCGGCGTGCCTGGCTTCACGGAGGAAGGCGCCACCGGATTGCCCTGCTGATCCACATAGTTCGTGGTCTGATTATTCACATACTGCACCGGCGTTGATGAAGCACCCGCCACCTTCACCACAAGAATGCCCGGACTCACCTCCGTGAGACTGCCCGCAGAGAAAGGCGCAGGAGTGGCCGGCGCAACAGGCTGCGCCACCACTCGCGTGGCGATCAGTTGGTTCCCCGAGCGGACGTAAGTCACCGTGGCGGGCATCTGGGCGTTGAATTGTTCTCTCGGGATGATGCGCCCTTCGCTGTCGAGAAACACCGTGTTCGGCCCCATCATGAAGTTGGTCGCCGTCCCATTCGGTGCAGCCAGGAGAGAGAAGCCGTCCGCGCTAAAGGTGCTGATCGTTCCACCATACGTGGTGTCCGCCGCAACGCCACCCTGCACAATCACCATGTTCGCGGCAGTGCCGGTTGGTTGCGCCCCCGCGCCTGCGCCAGTGGAAGTTTGTGCCATGCTCGCAGCCGGGCTGGCAAGAAGCAGACTGGCAATGGCAAGGATGTGACGATGGCGAAGCTGAGGTTTCATGAGGTTGAGTCGTGGGTGGTTGGATTGAATGGTAAGCATTAAGGTGTGCATGTTAACAGGCGGCCCCTTTCGTTATCCATGGGGTGAAACCCGATTCATTGGGCGCGCTGCGTGCACGCCATGGCGGGCCGCCGCCGCACAAAAAAGCCCTGCATCCGTTTGGAGGGATGCAGGGCCGATGGATGAACCAACGCAGGTGCTCAGGTGCAGCCGCGCAGCACAAAAAACAGCAGCAGCACGGGAATGGGGATGCCCAGCAGCCACAGCAGCGCCCAGCCGATTTTACCGTCTGTTGTTTTGCGCGTGATCAGTGTTTTCATGGAGTGCCTTTGTGTTTGGGTGGAATTAGGCGCTGGCTTTCTTGCTGCCCGCAGCCGCCTTTTTCGCCGCCGGTTTTTTATCAGCGGCATCGGCTTTGGCCTCGGCGTCGGACTCGTCCAGCGCTTCGTCATTGCTGCGCTCCAGTGCCAGATCAGAGAGGGCGTCGTTCGCGGCCTTCTCCTCGTCCAGGATTTCCTGCAGGATGTCCGCCGCCGCGTCATTGCCCAGTCGCACCGCCCATGCATGCAGGCAGCCATAGGAAGCGATTTCGTAATGCTCCACCTTCTGCGCGGCGGCGATCAATGCGGCGTTGATGGACGGTGAGTCGGCATATTCCTCCGCGATCTCGTCGCCCTCCTCCAGCAGGCCCACCGTGGCCTTGCAGGTTTTGCCCTTGGCTTTTTTGTCAAAGCATTCGAAGACCTGCTCGACCTTCGTCACATGGCCTTTCGTTTCCTCCAGATGCGCAAGGATGGCATCTTTCAAATGGGTGCATGTCGCGGCCTTGGCCATCTTGGGCAAAGCTTTGACCAGCCGGTGCTCGGCGTCATAGATGTCTGCGAGTTCGCCAAGAAATAGATCTTGTAGTGTTTTCATGTTCGTTGGGGGGGATGATTTTTGAAGATTAAAAAAATCCTGCGGCCAGGCTGCCCCGGCCGCAGGAAGGGGGTTCGAATTAGGCCCGGCGATCCGCCACCTCTGGCGTGGCCGATTCACTCGTGGTGCAGATGTCTTCAGCACCAGCGTGGGTGAAGATGTCCTTGGCACGGGTGATTTCGTCGTCGTTCTCCGTGTGCACGGAGATCAGGATGTTGCCTTCCTGAAGCTTGCCTTCATAGCGCTTGGCTTCGAGCTCAGGGATGCCCATACCGATCAAACCACCAGCGATGCCGCCGGCAGCCGCACCGATGGCCGCTCCGCTGAGTGCCGCCATGATTGGACCGGCTGCAATGAACGGCCCAAGGCCGGGAATGGCCAGGGCGCCAATGCCGGCGATCCAGCCCAGCGCACCGCCGATGATGCCGCCGGTGCCCGCACCGGTGACGGCGCCTTCAGGAGCCTTGGTGTTTTTCTCGTGGGCGAAGTCGTGGCTGGTTTCTTTGTCAGCAAACAGCGCCGAGATGTCGTTGTTGGAGAAGTTCGCAGCCTTGAGTTGATCAGCGATTTGATCAGCCTGGGCGCGGGAAGTGGCAATGCAGAAGACAGATTTTTTGGACATATGGGTTGGTTTTGGGGTTGGGTTTGGTTGGGTAAAAAAGGGTGTGTTTAAAAAAGGGGGGATCAGTTGCTGTCGGCTTTCACTTCCAGCTGGTTGGTCACATTCCCGGCCTTGGCCACGCGCTCGGCGATCTCACCGATGATGCGTTTTTCCTCAGCGGAGTTCACCGGGCCACGCAGCGTCACCTTGCCGCCGTTGGTGATGATCTTGACGTTCTTCGCGTTCATCGACATGTCTTTCCCACCGACGATCTCCTTGCGGATCTGCGCCGTGGTGTCGAGGTCAGGCTGGCTGTTGCCCTGGTCCAGCGGAGTCAGTGTGCGCGCATCACGGTCACGCATGTTGCGTTCGGTGTTGTCAGCATTCTTTGTTGTGCTGGTTGTGCTGCCATCCTTCGTTGTGCGGGTGGCAGGGCTGCCATTGAGCTCCTCGGCCTGGGCCAGATGAGCTTGGAGTGCTGGCAGCATTTTGGCCGCCCACGTCTTCACATCATTGTCCTGGCTGTCCTTCGCGGCGTCTTCAAAACGACCCACGCATTTCTTGTGGCCGCTCACCGCGACATCGAGAAACTCTTTGTCGAACTCAGTGCCGCTGTACTGCTCCAGCTTCTGAAACATTTCAGCATGCTTGGCATCGATCACAGCGGACAGCTCCACGCCCTTGGTGGCCGCGAGCTTCTTCAGCTCCTCATTGGCGGCGGTGTGCTCTTTGACGATCATCTCGGCAAAGGTCTTCACTTCCGGGCGGGTGGCTTTCTTCACGCCGAGTCCGGCGATCTGCACCGTCGCCATGCCGGCGGCGGCCTCATGCTTGACGAATTCCACGTCAGCGGTGTTCAGGGTGTCTTTCTCTGCTGCCACACCATGCGGTGTGAGGAGGAACATGCCGCACAAGGCGAGCGTCGTTGTTGACAGGAGTGTGTTAGTTCTGGGTTTCATGGGGGGGTTGTTTGGTTTTCCTGCGAAGTCGTGTTGGACTCGCAGGCCAAACAATTACAGGCCATTCAACTCATATGCGATGGGGTGTTACCCTACTCTTTTATTTTACACTCTTGTTATAGTGCCGTGGCAGCACCACACGAAACGTGGAGCCCGCACCCGGACTGGTCTCCAGTTCCAGGCTCGCATCCAGCAGCTCGCACAGACGTTTCACGATGGAAAGCCCCACGCCCTCTCCGGGCAGTTGACTTGCCGGAAGTGTCGCGGACTGCGCAGGCACCGTGGGTGCGTTGGCCAGATCTCCCGCCGTGCGGTCCTGGGCATGAATGTCATCCGCCGCGTGCGCGGTTTGCGTGGCTTCATAAAGCTGCCGTGCCAGCGGTGCCCCCGGACCAGCGTCCAGTCCGGGGCCGGTGTCCTGCACACAGAACATCCAGTCATTCGTTTCACTCCCCTGGCCAGGTCCCCAGATCACGGTGACGCCGCCGCTCTGCGTGTACTTGAGCGCATTGAGCAGCAGGTTTTGCAGGATGCGCTGGATCTTGGCCCGGTCGCCATGCACCCGCAGGGAGTCCGGTCCCAGCATCTTCAGATACAGTCCGCGCGCCTGCGCCAGTGGCGTGGACGTCAGGCAGAAATCCGCCAGCAGCACTCCCGCATCAAACGCCACCACCTTGCGGGTTTCCAGCCCGGCATCCAGTCGCGCCAGACTCATCAGGTCCTTGAGCATGTCATTCAGAGATGCCACGCCCTTCTGCAGCAAACTGGCAAACTCATGCCGGATCGGCTCCGTCACATTCTTGCGGTCCAGCACGTACGTCGCGCCTGACACCACGCTCAGGCTGCCCTGCAGATCATGCGTGGCTTCACGCCATGCGGCCGCACGCGCCCGGTCCAGATCATTCAGTGTGGCCAGCGCCTGCTCCAGTTCACGCACATGTCCGTTCGCCTCCGCCTGGTGCAGCCGCCAGTACTGCGTGGCGCTGTCGCTGATGCCTTCCCAGCACAGCTGCGCCCACGCGCGCCGTGCCGTCGGCAGGACGGGCGGCTCCAGATGGGGATGCGCCGGCGCATAGGCCTCCAGCTCCTCCATCACCGCCATCTGCAGCTGGCCCCACTCCTGCGTCAGCTCGCGCAGCTGGTAGCCCTGCTGCCAGCGCTGCAGACCATGCTCGATCACCTGGTCCTTTTCATTCTGCTGCGCCTGCGCGCTCTCCACCTGCGGCCACGCGCGCAGCCTCAGGGCCAGTGAATCCAGCACGCCGGGAATGTGGTCGTTGAACTGCAGCCGCGTCAATGACGACGCGATGTCCAGTTCCGCCACATTCTCCGTCGCAGTGCGCCAGCGTTGCAGGATCACCTCCCGCTGCTTTCCCAGGTGGGCCGCCAGCGTGCTCAGCTGCTCACGCGTTCTTGCCGTTGCCTTGGCAGCGGTTACCACTTGATGCGCCCCTGGTGAATTTGATCCTGCAGGCTCAGCTGAGACCACAGATACTCCTCGGTCGCATCAATCATCATCTCATCAATGAAACGATGCATCGTCGTGGAGATGAACAGCGTGGACGCCGCGCCAAACTCCGGGTGCAGGCCTTCAAACTGACGCAGGTGGTAGATCAAAATCGCGCGCAGGTGCATCAGCTCGCGCAGCATTTCAGGCAGTTCATACCCCTGCCTCAGCCGCGTCGCACCGTGCTCCTCCGCATCTTTGAGCGACTTTTCCGCCACGACATCGCTGCCGTAAAAGCGCAGCGTCTTCACCAGGTTCTCAAAAATCTCAGGCAGGTGGTTTTTGAGCGCCACCGTGTTCAGGGTTTCGCTCGCGATAATGGCGGCGTCGCCATGCACTCGCGAAAGCCATTCATTAAGGATCACCTCCTTCTGCGCGCCGAGGTAGTCGGCGAGTTGGACGTTCACACTGGCGGGAGGGCTTTCGGGCGGTGGTATCGTGGGGGCTATCATGGGGGTTTGGCTCATGTCGTGGTTGAAAGATCTCAGGAGTGGATGGCTGGCGGCGCGGCGCCTGCCTGAGTCTCTTTAAAAAGTTAGGTCGCGCGCGCCTCATCTGCCATGGGGTATAACCCGCATCACCTCATGACAAAGCGATGCAGAAGGTCTCAGCCCTGGCCGTGAGCAGCCGGATATGCGATGATCTCCGTGGCCCGGTTTCTCTCTGGATCGGCCTCCTCTCCTCGGGTGCATATCCCCTGCCCTCCTCCGTGGGCAAAGATGACTTCTGCGCACGTGATCTCTGAAGAGTTCTCAGCATGCACGGAGATGAGGATGCTGCCCTCCTGCAGGAGCTCGGTGCCATGTCTGACATCTCGGTCATGGATGCTCCTGCCGATCCATCCGCCGCAGACCGCACCAGACACGGCTCCGATCGCCGTACCCGTCAGCGCGGCCAGCACGGGACTGGCGTCAATGAAATCGCCGAAGCCCGGAATGGCCAGCACGCCGATCCCCGCAATCCAGCCCAGTGCGCCGCCGATGCCCAGACCAGCAACGACTCCCTCAGGCATCTTGGTATGTCGCACCTGCCCAGATTTATGCCCCCCATTCTGATCCGTCAGCAGAGCCGTGATGTCATCGCTGGAGAATCTCGCAGCCTTGAGCTGATCAACGATGTGACCCGCCTGGGCGCGCGAGGAGGCGAAGCAGAAAACAGAGGTCTGAGACATGGTGGTGGAGACTTTAAAGGGTGGTGGCTGGAATGAATTCGCCGCTGAGCCTGCAGGTGGTCGGAACCAAATGCGCCCCGCTGCTCGTCAAGCCACACAATGACCCGCACCCCTCGGTTTCGCCATGGAGTGTTCACCCCATTGGCCGCAGTGGTGATCTCGCTAGTCTTTCACCATGAGTTCCTCCTCCCGATCCGGCTGCCTCCTCACCCTGCTTCAGCTTTTCGCCGTCTACCTGCTCAGCCACGGTCCGGTGATGGCCCTGTATTCCAGCCAGCGCATCCATGGCGACGTCCCTGCTGCGGTCACCACAATCTACCAGCCCCTCACATGGCTGTATGAACACACCCCGCTCGGCACCCCCATGACCGCCTACGATGCCTGGTGGAAGAACCTGCTGAAGAAGTCCTGAGCCCCACGAGGAAATGAAAAAGCGGTGGTTGCCATCCACAGCAACCGCCGACGCCACTCCAAGTGACACTTCACCTGGATTCGGGTTACCCCCCATCGCATTTTTGCATCCCCTGCCCCCAAGACATGAATCACCCACCTTCCCCGCCCCTCACTGAACCACCGCTCAGGTTCAGTGACGAGGCCGCACGCCAGCTTCTGGAGCAGGCGCTGGAAGCCGAGAAATCTGTCGAAGACGCCGAGACAGATCTCGCTCAAAAGCGCGCCATCAATGCCTACACCGGCGCCTCCGCCCTGCTGCCGCCCGAAGTCATCGCCACCGCCGCCCCCGAACAGAGACACTCTAGTTGAACGAATGTCAGCAGGTAGGGTTTCACCCCATGGTTAGTTTTTCAGCGCTGGCCGATAACTGACGCCCAGCAGCCGTACCAGCAAAGGATCAAGCCTTGCTGGCTCGAATGCTGTCCTTCCAGTACAAGCATGAGTGAATCCCTGTTGAGCCAATTGTCCGCCCATTACCTGGCGGCATTGCGCACCCATTTGGAGCAAGGCCGCCAGGCGAGCCTCCTGCCCGCCCATGCACTGGGTACGGAGGCGGTAAACATGGAACTCGAGACACTGGACCTGGCCAAAGTCCACCATCAGGCCCTGGCCGTGCTCATTCCCCCTGATGGCTCGCCCAGCACACGAAGCGAGATGACGCGGCGTGCGGAGGGCTTTTTCACCGAAGCCATCGTCCCCATCGAAAAAACCCACCGCCTGGCTCGCGAGTCCGGCGCCGACTTGCAGCAGCTCCAGGAGCGCCTGGGTCAGCGCACGCTGGATCTCGCAGATTCCCATCGTCACCTCCAGCAGGGCATCACCGAACGCATGACCGCCGAGGCCGCGCTGGAGAACAGTGAACGCACCTCCAGCCAGCTGCTCCTCGAATCCCGCCAGCTTGAGCAGCAGCTCAAGGACATGGCGCGCAAAATCATGTCCGCAGACGAAGTGGAGCGCAAAAAAATGAGCCTCCAGCTCCATGACGACATTGGCCAGTCCCTGCTTGGCATCCACATGCGGCTGCTTACCTTGAAAAAGCAGATGTCCGCCAGGCATGAAGGCATCACCCAGGAAATAGCCACCACGCAGCAGCTCGTGGAGGCTGCCGTGAAAACCATCAACCACTTCGCCCACGAGTTCGGCATTCCCCATGAAATTTAAGCGCACGGATCTTTCGCGTCTCTACCACGCAGCACTGCAGCACTTCTTAAAGGAAGGCCCGGGTGCCAGCATAGCCCCCGCTCACGAGCTCGGACGCCAGGCCATCGCCCTCGGGCTGGAGACGCTCGATCTCGCACGCATGCATGAGGTCGCCCTCGTCTCTCTCGTGCTGCCCGGTTACTCCTCCAGCACCAGCGATGGTCTCATGGGGCGCGCCGGCCTGTTTTTTGCCGAAGCCATCACACCGCTTGAGGAAACTCACCGCGGCGCGCGCGAGGCCAATATCCAGCTCAATCACATGGTCCAGACCCTCAGCCTGCGCACCCAGGAGCTCGCCGCCACCGTGGAGGAGCTCCGGCAGGAAGTCGAACAGCGCAGGGCCATGGAGGAGTCCCTCCGCATCAGCCAGCAGACCTCCAGCGACCTGCTCAAAAAATCCCGCGAATTGCAGGAGGAGCTCCGGCAGCTCTCGCGTCAGCTCCTCACCGCCCAGGAGGAGGAGCGCAAAAAAATCAGCCGCGAGCTGCACGATGTCATCGCCCAGACCCTCACAGGCATCAATGTCCGCCTCGCGGCCCTGAAGACAGACTCCACCGTCAGCAACAAGACACTGCAGGGCAAGATCTCCAGTACGCAGGAGCTCGTGGAAAAATCCGTCGACATCGTCCACCGCTTCGCGCGCGAGCTGCGCCCCTCCGTGCTGGATGATCTCGGGCTCATCCCCGCGCTGCAGTCCTTCATGACCTCCTACATGCAGGACACCGGCATCCGCGTCAGCTTGCAGGCCTTTGCCGGCATTGAGCAGGCGGACGGCGCCATCCGCACCGTCCTCTACCGCATCGCCCAGGAGGCCCTCACCAATGTGGCGCGTCATGCGCAGGCCAGCCAGGCGGACCTGAGCATCCAGAATCCCCACGGCGGCATCCGCATGAAAATCACCGACAACGGCTGCGGCTTCACCGTGAAAGGAAAAAGCAGCGCCAAGAAGAACAACCGCCTCGGCCTGCTCGGCATGCGTGAGCGCGTCGAGATGATCGGCGGCACCTTCTGCGTGGAGTCCGCCCCAGGCAAAGGCACCACCATCCTGGTCGAGATTTCATCCGAGGCCACAGCGCCAAACCCAAGTCAGTGAAACCGTCCTGCGACACCACCTCCCTGGAATGCCCATGAACACTCCGAGTGAATCACCCGCCGAAGTCCCCGCCTCGGCGCATGGCCTGCACCAGCAACGCATGCCCGACTCCGCACCGCCCCAGCTCCATCAGATCATTGCCCTGGCCGGGGAGGCCCTGCGCACCAGCGAGGCACGCTACCTCACCTTGTTTGAGCTCGGGCCCATGGCCATTTATTGCTGCGATGCAGCAGGCAGGATTCAGGAATACAATCTCCGCGCCACAGAGCTCTGGGGCCGCAAACCCGCACTGGGGGACACCGATCAAAAATTCTGCGGTTCTTTCAGGCAGCTTCACCCGGACGGCACTTGCATCCCCTTCGCTCAGTCCCCCGTCGCCGATGTTCTGCATGGCCTGCTTCCCGCCATTTGCGATGTGGAGGTGCTCATCGACCGGCCGGACGGCACTCAGGTCACCGTGATCATGAACATACGGCCGCAAAAAAACGACAGCGATCAAATCACCAGCGTCATCAACTGCTTTTACGACATCAGCGAGCGCAAGCAGACCCTCGCCGCCTTGCAGCTCGCCAACACTGCCATGGAGTCCGCGGGAAACGCCATCTTCATCACCGATCATGGCGGCATCATTCAATACATCAATCCCGCCTTCACCCTCCTCACCGGCTATCAGGCCTCTGAAGCCCTCGGTCAGAAGGCCAGTATTGTTCGCTCAGACGCCCATGACCAGGCCTTCTATCAAAACCTCTGGCAGACCGTTCTCTCCGGCCATGTCTGGAGCGGCCAGATCACCAACCGTCACAAAAACGGAGACCTGTATGTTTCCGATCAAACCATCGCCCCGGTCAAGGACGCCAAAGGCGACATCATCCACTTTGTCAGCATCCAGGAGGACATCACCGCACGCAAGCACGCCGAGGAGGTGCAGCACCGCGCCGAGGTGCTCGCCGCTTCCAATCAAAAGCTGGAGCTCGAAATCCTTCATCGCAAAACCGTGGAGGACGCCCTCCGCACCAGCCAGGCCACGTCCGACGAGCTCCTGGAAACTTCACGTCAGATGCAGCAGCAGCTCAGGCACCTCTCACACCAGGCACTGCAGGCTCAGGAAGACGAGCGCAAACGCATCAGCCGTGAGCTTCATGACGTCATCGCCCAGACTCTCACCGGCATCAACATGCGCCTCTCTCTCCTGCAAAAGGAGAACTGCACCAGCACTCAGGAGCTCCGCGAGAAAATCGCCCAGACTCAGCAGCTCGTCGCAGAGTCGGTGGACACCGTGCATCGCTTCGCCCGTGATCTCCGTCCGGCCATGCTCGATGACCTGGGCCTGATCCCCGCACTCGAGTCCTATTTGAAAGACATCACCCAGCAGACCGGCCTTGAGGTCAATCTGAAAACGGATGCAGGCGTGGAAGAGCTGGGCAGCCCCGGCCGCACCGTCCTCTACCGCGTCGCTCAGGAGGCCCTCACCAATGTCGTCCGCCATGCCAGAGCCACACGCGTTGACATCAGCATTCAGAAGCACGACGGCATCCATAGCATGGTCATCACAGACAACGGCCAGGGCTTTGCCGGAGACGACGCCTCCCCGGCCAAAGGCTCCAGCCGTCTGGGCCTCCTCGGCATGCGTGAGCGCGTCGAGATCATCGGCGGCACCTTCTGCGTCGCCTCCGTGCCCGGCCAGCACACCACCGTCCTGGTGGAGATCCCCGCAGATTCAAACGAACTCATGAAAAATCCCTCCCCCCTCCATGCTCCCCATCACTATCCTGCTGGCTGAAGACCACCGCATCATCCGCGAAGGCCTGCGCGAACTTTTGCTGACAGAATCCGACCTCCACGTCATCGGCGAAGCCGAAAACGGCCGCCAGGCCGTGTCGCTCACCCGCCAGCTCTGTCCGGACGTCGTCATCATGGATGTCTCCATGCCCCTGATCAATGGCATCGAGGCCACCCGCCTCATCATGCAGTTCACCGTCAAGCCCAAGGTCCTGGTCTTTTCCTCCCACTGTGACGACGTTTACATCGCGCAGGCCATGGCCTTCGGCGCATCGGGCTATCTCGTCAAACAAACCGACACCCTCTTCCTGCCTGAGGCGATTCGCGGAGCCCATCATGGCACCGCCTTCTTTTGCCCCAGCAAACTCACCCACGCAGTCCTCTCATGACCCCCATCACCGTTCTTCTCGCAGATGATCACACCATTGTCCGTGAAGGCCTCCGCGCACTGCTCGCCCTGGAGCCTGACATTCAGGTGGTCGGTGAAGCCGCCAACGGTCATCAGGCCGTCGCCTTCGCCAACAAGCTCGCCCCGGATGTCGTCGTCATGGATCTCGCCATGCCCCTGCTCAGCGGGCTCGACGCCATCTCCCGCATTCGCGAATGCACCCCCGCCTCCACCAAGATCATCGTGCTGACCGCCTACGACGAGGAGGCCTACATCCAGCAGGCCAGGGATCTCGGCGCCGCCGGGTACCTCGTCAAGCAAAGCGACTCGCAGATCCTCGCCCGGGCCATCCGCGAGGTTTATCAGGGGCACGATTTCTTCAAGCCCATCCATCACTCGTTGGTGCAAATCCCATGAAGCACCCCGGCTCCAGCCCCCCACCGGCACGGAAATTGAGGTAAGAATTCTCCTCTTGCCAGGCAATCCCGCTGTAAACTGAACTCATTATGAACTCCATCAACGTCCTGCTCGCCGAAGACCACCAGATCGTCCGCGAAGGCCTGCGCGCCATGCTCAATCTGGAACCCGACATCAAGGTCGTCGCCGAAGCCGAGAACGGCCGCCAGGCCGTGGAACTCGTCACCAAGGTGCGCCCGGATGTCGTCGTCATGGACATCGCCATGCCCCTGCTCAATGGCATGGAGGCCACCCGCCAGATCCTCCAGTCCTTCCCCGGCACCAAGATTCTCATCCTCTCCGCCCACAGTGATGATGCCTACGTCGCCATGGTCATGGCCATCGGCGCCTCCGGTTATCTCATCAAGCAGACCGCCGCCCATGTCCTCCCTGAGGCCATTCGCGCCGTTCACCAGGGCAAGACCTACTTCAGCCCCATCATCGCCAAACGCCGCAATCATCAAAAGCAGAAAGCCCGCGATCAGGGTGAGCTCCCCGGCAAGGCCGTCCCCACCCTCAGCGCACGTGAGATGGAAGTGCTGCAGCTCATCGCCGAAGGCAAGGCCAACAAGGAAACCGCCGATGAACTCCACATCAGCGTCAAGACCGTCGAGAAACATCGCCAGAGCCTCATGGACAAGCTCAACATCCACGACACCGCCGGCCTCACCCGCTACGCCATCTCCATGGGCATCATTGAAAACAGCGTCCAGGTGACGATCATCTGATCCCCTTTGGGGTGTAGACCCCATGGCTAAACCGGGGGCCGCATAGGATGGTGTGGATGCCATGACACTCAGCCCCGCACACACCGCGCATCTCCACCCGGCCGCCAGTCACGAGTCCCTGACCCCGCGGCAGCAGCAGGACGTCTTGCCACCCGCCGCCGAAGCGGTCGCACGCCGCGCCTTCCTCCACTTTGAAAACCACGGCGAAGCCAGCGGGCGCGATGTCCAGGACTGGCTCCAGGCCGAGGCAGAACTCAAGGCCGAGTCCCTCTGCAGCGGCAGATGAATCCCCTCCCCCGAGACTCATGACCGCGCCTCCCTGCATTCCCGCCCAGTGCGTCATAGCCATGGCCGCCTCCGCCGGTGGCCTGCATGCCCTCTCAGTCATTCTCGGCGGACTCCCGGCAGACTTCCCCGCCGCCATCGCCATCGTCATGCACCTTTCTCCCGTGCACAAAAGCCTGCTGGCCGAGATCTTGGGCAGCCGCTCCAAGTTGGAAGTACGGCAGGCCCAGACCGGCAACATTCTCTGTCATTCCAGCGTCTTTGTCGCACCGCCCAATCATCACATGTCCGTCGTCAAAGGCGGCCGCATTGCACTGTCCTCAGACGAGGCGGAAAAAATCCATTTTGCCCGCCCCTCCGCCGAGCCCCTCTTCGCCTCCGTCGCCGAAGTTTATCAATCCCATGCCATCGCCGTGGTCCTCACCGGTGGCGATGGCGACGGCTCATTCGGCGTGCAGATCATCAAGGACCGTGGCGGCAAAGTCATCGCCCAGGACCGCCCCACCTCGCAGGATTTCAGCATGCCTCAGAGCTCCATCGCCACCGGCGATGTCGACTTCATCCTCCCCCTGACGGAGATCGCCCCCATGCTCATCGAGCTGATAGTTCCTGGCAAGGCTTGAGCTCCTCTGCGGTCACGCACATTGGCATGGGTAGTACACCCCATGGTTCCTGCCCCCGGAGCAGACACCTTGCTCCCACCATGATTTCACCGACCGCAGCTTCCTCACGGCCTTCCGAGCATGAATCCGCATTGCGTGCCTCGGAGATCAGCTACCGCCGCTTGTTTGAAGCCGCGCGGGATGGCATCCTCATCCTGGAGGTGGATACGGGACGCATCACCGATGTGAACCCCTTTCTGACCGAGCTTCTCGGCTTCACACACGCTGAGATGGGCGGAAAAACCGTCGGCGAACTCAGCCCCTTCAAGGACATCGAGTCCAATCAGGCCATGCTCGAGCGGCTGCAGGAATACGGCTACGCCCGCTATGAAAACCTGCCGCTCGAAACGCGGGATGGCCGCCACATCGCCGTGGAGTTTGTCAGCAACGTCTATCAGGCCGGAGACCACAAGGTCATCCAGTGCAACATCCGCGACATCACCCAGCGCAAACACGCGGAGGATGAAATCCACCGCCTCAATGCCGAGCTGGAGCAGCGCGTCACTGAGCGCACCGCGCAGCTCCAGGCCGCCAACCGTGAGCTGGAAGCCTTCAGCTACTCCGTCTCCCATGACCTCCGCGCGCCGCTGCGGCACATCATGGGTTTTGTCGAGCTGCTGCAGCAGGACGCCGGCCCCTCCCTCTCCGAGAGCAGTCTCCGCCACCTCAGTACCGTCACGCAGGCAGCCAAGCGCATGGGTGCTTTGATCGATGACCTCCTCGCCTTCTCCCGCATCGCACAAACAG
Organism: Prosthecobacter sp. Pr1; assembly: GCF_057652315.1. Lineage (NCBI taxonomy): Bacteria > Pseudomonadati > Verrucomicrobiota > Verrucomicrobiia > Verrucomicrobiales > Verrucomicrobiaceae > Prosthecobacter > Prosthecobacter sp. Pr1. The sequence goes on from NZ_JBYFBS010000010.1 coordinate 48,818, forward strand.
CCATGGAAAAGCAGGAATGCAGCCTCGATGACCTCGTGCGCGAGACCTTGGGAGATTTTCACAAAGAAACCATCAGACGAAACATCCACTGGCTCATCCACCCACTCCCGGCGGTGTGGGGAAACCCCGCCCTGCTCCGCCAGGTCATGGTCAATCTCATCTCCAATGCCGTGAAGTTCACCAGTGAATGCGCTGAAACCCGCATCGAGATCGGCGGCTCCAATGTCGGCGAAGATGAAACCGTCATCTTCGTCCGCGACAACGGCGCAGGCTTTGACCCCCGTTACGCCGCCAAGCTCTTCGGCGTGTTTCAGCGCCTCCACAGCCAGGACAAGTTCGAGGGCACCGGCATCGGCCTCGCCAATGTCCAGCGCATCATCCTCCGCCATGGCGGCCGCGTCTGGGCGGATGGCGCGGTGGATGGCGGCGCCACCTTTTATTTCTCCCTTCCCACCCAAACTCACTCAAAGGAATGACCTCACCCGAAACCCTCAAGAGCATTCTCCTGGTGGAGGACGATCTCCAGGATGTGCAGCTCATGCTCGCCGCTCTCGAGCAGCACCATCTCGCCGACCACGTTTTCGTGGTGCACGATGGTGCCGAGGCTTTGGACTATTTGTACCATCGGGGTGCGTATGCTTACCGTCTCCGCGGCGATCCCGTCCTCGTGCTGCTGGATCTCAAAATGCCCAGGCTCGACGGACTCGAAGTCCTCAAGACCATCAAATCCGACGCACTGCTGAAAGCCATCCCCGTCGTCGTCCTCTCCTCCTCCCGCGAAACCACCGACCTCGCCGAATGCTACCGCCATGGCGTCAACGGCTACGTTGTCAAAGCCGTGGATTACCAGGGCTTCATCACCTCCGTCCGCCAGATCGGCGCCTTCTGGGGAAAACTCAATGAACCGCCGCCAAACTGATGTGCCTATCCTTATTAAATGTGCATCTTAGTTCCACGGCTGCTTTCAAAGCAGGAGCATTTAAAGCCTCATTTATGTGCTTCGCATTCTGATTGCCCCGAACTTATCAAACACTCAGGCAACCTTCCTAATGAACCCACCCAACCCCCACCTTTGAGGATTTCCAACCCATTGTAACCAGTAACATCGCCCAGGCGCAAAACAGATGACGCTCAGGCAGGGCACAGCACGCAGACGCGGCGCTCCACGGCACGGACTTGCTGGCCGCACCTTGAGACGGCGCAGGACTTGGTGCCCGGTCTGCCAGTGCCGGACTTTTTTGCTTCCCTCCGAAGGCCCCCCTCATGTACATTGAACGACACCACCTTGTAAACATCCCGCTCGCCGGGGGCTGCCAACTTCATGCCCAGCCCGGCAGCGCGCTCACTTGTCACGAAAAGAGGTCCAAATGAGCCCCCCTCTTCGCATCCTGCACCTGGAAGACAATCCGGACGATGCCGCTCTCATTCTCTACCACCTCAAAAGCGGCGGCCTCTCCTGCTCCGTCACCTGCGTGCGTAACCGCGCTGAATTCGCGGCGGCTCTGGACGGCGGCGGCTTTGATCTGATCCTCTCAGACTACACCCTGCCTGACTTTGACGGCCTCTCCGCCACCGCCCTCGTGCGCGCCAGATGTCCCGATCTGCCCGTCATTCTCGTGTCCGGGACGATGGGGGAGGACTTCGCCATCGATTCACTCCGGAGCGGCGCCACTGATTATGTCCTGAAAATGCGGCTCTCGCGGCTCGTTCCCGCCGTGCGCCGTGCCATGCAGGAAGTCGCGGAGCGTGCCGAACGCCGGCGGCTGGAGGCCCAGTTCATCGAGGCTCAAAAAATGGAGGTCATCGGCCAGCTCGCCGCCGGTGTCGCTCATGACTTCAACAACATCCTCGGCGTCATCATGGGCTACAGCGACATCATGCTCATGAAGCTCGCCGCCACCGATCCCCTGCGCACTCCGGTCACAGAAATTAGGCGCGCCTCAGAGCGGGCTGCCGGGCTCACTCTCCAGCTCCTCGTCTTTGGCCGCAAACAAACCGTGCAGCCCGTCATCACCGATCTCAATGTCATCCTGCGCGATCTGGAGCAGATGCTGCAGCGCCTTATCGATGAAAACATCATCCTGACCCTCGTTCCCGGCACCCAGCCCGGGCACATCATGGCAGACCCCGGCTACATCGGGCAGGTGCTCATGAACCTCGCCGTCAATGCCCGCGACGCCATGCCGGACGGCGGCAGGCTCACCATCGCCACCAGCAGGGTCACGCTGGATGAAAACTTCACCCGCGAAAATCCCGGCGCCACACCCGGAGACTACATGAGGCTCAGTGTCAGTGATACCGGCAGCGGCATGCCCCCTGAAGTCAAGGAACGCATCTTCGAGGCCTTTTTCACCACCAAGCCCGCAGGCAAAGGCACCGGCCTCGGGCTCGCCACGTGTCAGACCATCGTCCAGCAGTCCGGCGGCTTCATCACGGTTCACAGTGAGCTTGGCAAAGGCACCCTTTTCCAGATTCACTTTCCCTGCGTCCAGCAGCCGCCGGCTCTCACCGCCGCAGCAGCCGCTCAATCCTCATCGTCCGCCGGCGGCCCGCTGCCACGCGGCACCGAAACCCTCCTTGTGGTGGAGGATGATCCCTCCGTGCGCCAACTCGCCGTGGAAGTGCTGAAAAACCAGGGTTATCACGTCATCCCCGCCATCAACGGCCAGGAGGGGCTCAACCTGGCGCAGACCCACCAAGGGCCGCCGATCAGCCTCGTCCTCACCGATGTCGTCATGCCCGTGATGGGCGGCAAGGTGATGTCTGAGTGGCTCAAGGTCACCTACCCCGGCCTCAAAATCCTCTTCACCTCCGGCTACACGGATGATGTCATCTCACATCATGGTGTGCTGGATGCTGGTGTGGATTTCCTGCCCAAGCCCTACACCCCCGCCACCCTGTCCCGCAAAGTACGCGATCTCCTGAACGCCTGAAGCCTTCATGCAAGCGCCCCTTTCAGCCGCCAAGCCTGACCAACACCGCTGCGAAGCCCTCGAAGCGGAACTGCGGGAAACTGCGGCCCGCCTCAGCCGGGCGCAGGAGGAGCTGAACTGGAAAAGCGCCTTTCTGGAGGCCCAGGTCAACTCCACCATCGATGGCGTCATCGTGGTGGACTCCCAGGGCCGGAAAATCCTGCAAAACCAGCGCACCGCCGATCTCTTCAAAATCCCCCGCCACATCGTGGAGGACCCCGACGACACCCGGCAAGTCCGGTGGGTGATGGACATGACCCGGCATCCGGACCAGTTCCGCGAAAAAGTGGTCCATCTCTATGCCCATCCGTCTGAAATCAGCCGTGATGAAATTGAACTGACAGACGGCACGGTGCTGGACCGCTATTCATCTCCTGTCCTCGGCAAGGATGGCGCCTTCTACGGCCGGATCTGGACGTTTCGAGACATCACCGAGCTCAAGCAGAGGGAGGCCGCCCTGCGCGAAAGTGAAGAGCGGGTGCGTGCCGCGCTGCGGGCCTCCCACACCGGCACCTTCCGGTGGGACATCCGCTCCAATGAAGTGGTCTCGGATGATGCCATGCATGCGCTCTTCGGCCTCCCTGCAGCACAGACGGTCCGCACCTTGGAAACCTTCCTCGCCACTGTGCATCCCGATGACCTCGCCGGCGTGATCGAACGCTTCCGGCGTTGCGCCAGCGATGGCGCCGATTTTGACATGGAATTCCGCGTCCTCTGGCCGGATGGCAGCCTCCACTGGCTGGATAACAAAGGCAGGACCAGCTTTGATGAAGCAGGCAAACCTGCCTGCATGACGGGCACCTGCGTGGACATCACCAGCCACAAAGTGCACGAGGAGTCCCTGCAAAAACAGCAGGCGGAGCTGCGTGTTCTCTTTGACCTGATGCCCGCGATGATCTGGTTCAAGGACACCCAAAACGGCTTCATCAGGGTCAATCAACGCGTGGCCGAGGCAACGGGCCTGCCCATCGCGGAGATCGAAGGAAAAACCGCCGAGGAGATCTTCCCCAAAGAAGCGGCCGGGTATTACGCCGACGATCTGGAGGTCATCCATTCGAAAACTGCCAAACTGGGCATCATCGAAAAGCTGCAGGGGCCGGAGGGCCAGGAACTCTGGGTGCAGACCGACAAGATGCCGGTCTGCGACAAGGATGGAAAAGTGACCGGCCTCATCGCCATGGTTCACGACATCACCGAGCGCAGACGCACGGAGGAGGCTCTCCGCGAAAGCGAATTCCGCTATCATTCGCTGTTTGAGAACATGCTGGAAGGATACGCGCATTGCCGCATGGTGCATGAGGAGGGCCAGACGCGGGACTTCATCTACCTGGAGGTCAACAGCGCTTTTGAAAAGCTCACCGGGTTGAAAAATGTGGTCGGAAAACCCATCAGCGAAGTCGTTCCCGACTTTTACGAAACCAACATGCCGCTGTTTGAGATGTATGAGCGAGTGGCCTCGACCGGCGAACCGGAGCGCTGTGAGACCCATTTGAAAGCGTTGGGGGTGTGGTTCTCCATCGCCGTTTACAGCCACCAAAAGGGGCACTTCGTCGCCGTCTTTGACGACATCACGGAGCGCAAAGTGGCCGAGGAGGCGCTGCGGGAAAGCGAGGAGCGCTTCTCCGGCGCCTTTGAGCATGCCCCCATCGGCGTCGCGCTGTCCTCTCCCACGGGGCGGTGGCTCAAGGTCAACCGCGCCCTCTGCAAGCTCGTCGGCTACACCGAGGAAGAGCTGCTCACCCGCAGCTTCCAGGACATCACCCATCCCGATGACCTCCCCGACAGCCTCGAGTGCGTGCGCCAGCTCACCTCCGGCGAAAGCCGTGTCTACCAGTCCGAGAAGCGCTACATCCATGCCGCCGGTCATCTCGTCACCGTGCTGCTCAATGTGTCGCTCGTGCGCGACAGCCAGCAGCAGCCGCGCTACTTCATCGCCCAGATTCAGGACATCAGCGAGCGCAAGCGCACGGAGGAGTCGCTGCGCCTGCTGAGCTCCGCCGTGAAGCAGTCGAAGGAGTCCATCATGATCACCGAGGCTCAACTCGACCTGCCCGGCCCGAAAATCATCTTCGTCAATCCCGCCTTCACTCAGATGACCGGCTACACGGCGGCGGAAGTCCTGGGCCTCACCCCTCGTTTGCTGCAGGGACCGCTCACCGACCGCACCGTGCTCGACCGCCTGCGGCGCAGCCTGGAAGCGGGGGACACCTTTTCCGGGGAGATCATCAACTACCGCAAAGACGGCACCGAGTTTGTGCTGGAGTGGCAGATCGCCCCCCTCCGCAATGCCAGGAGTGAAATCACGCACTTTGTGGCCATTCAGCGCGACATCACCGGACGCAAGCGCCTCGAAGCCCAGCTCGTGCAATCCCAGAAAATGGAAACCGTGGGCAAGCTGGCCGGTGGCGTGGCGCATGAATTCAACAGCATTCTGACCGCCATCATCGGCCAGAGTGAGCTGCTCCTCGAAGATCTCCCTTCAGCCAGTCCGCTGGCCGGCAAAGTCACCGCCATCAATCAGGCTGCCGGACGGGCCGCCATCCTGACGCGCCAGCTTCTCGCCTACGGTCGCAAGCAAACGCTGCAGACGGAAATGCTCAATCTCAACTCCGTCCTCGCCGGCATGGCAGGCACGGTGCGGCATCTGGCGGGGCATGACATCGACATTCGCAACATCCCCGAGCCCGGGCTCCGCCTGGTGAAGGCGGATGCGGGGCAGATCTCACAAGTCATCGTCAACATCGTCATGAATGCCTGTGATGCCATGCCCGGCGGTGGCAGGCTCACCCTCGAAACAGCCAATGTCTCATTTGATCAGGCCAGCGCGGAGCGCCATCCCGACCTCAAGCCCGGTGACTACGTGATGCTCGCCATCTCCGACACCGGCACCGGCATGAGCCCCGCAGTCCAGGCCCGCGTGTTTGAGCCCTTCTTTTCCACCAAAGGCGTGGGCGAAGGCACCGGCCTCGGCCTCGCCACCTGCTACGGCATCATCAAGCAGAGCGGCGGGCACATCTCCGTCTACAGCGAGCCCAATGTGGGCACCACCTTCAAAATTTACCTGCCGCAGGCCGCCGCCGCCTCCGGCCCGGTTCCTTTACGCACCACCGTCCCCGGTCTGCCTCATGGCACTGAAACCATCCTCCTCGTCGAGGACGACCCCGCCCTGCGGGAGATGGCCGGCGCCTTGCTCCAGCGCCTGGGCTACACCGTGCTGGCCGCCGCCAACGGCATCGAAGCCCTGGGCTTGCAGGAGGCTCACCTCCCCGGCCAGATCGATCTCTTGTTCACCGATTTCGTCATGCCGCAGATGAACGGCAGGGAGCTCGCGGAACGGGTGCACGCCACCAGTCCGCACACCCGCACCCTCTTCACTTCCGCCTTCACCGCCAACGCCATCTCCCATCAAGGCGTCTTGAACCAGGGCACGGCGCTGCTGCAAAAGCCCTTCACCCCCGCCGCTCTCGCGCAGAAGCTGCGTGAAGTGCTCGATCAGCCCCCGCCTGCATCAAAACCGGAAGCCGCAATCTCTTCCAATGGGGCAAACACCCCATAACAATTCCACTCCATCGCCCCGAGTGTGCGCCGCGACATCTCCCACACATGGGATGTCTTCACGGAATCATCATGACCACACTCCCAAGGCCCGTTCCCGCCACCGCCACACCTGCCCCCCCATCCCCCGCAAGCGTCACCGAACGCCTGCACAATGATGTCTTCTTGAAGACCGGAGCCTTGCAGGACGCCATCCTCAACAGCGCCAATTTCTCCAGCATCGCCACCGACGAAAAGGGCGTCATTCAAATCTTCAACGTGGGCGCGGAGCGCATGCTCGGCTACGCCGCCGCTGATGTGCTCAACAAAATCACCCCGGCGGAAATCTCCGATCCGCAGGAGGTCGTCGCCCGTGCTGCAGAGCTCAGCCTGGAGCTTGGCACCACCATCGCCCCCGGTTTCGAGGCCCTCGTCTTCAAGGCCTCACGCGGCATCGAGGACATCTATGAGCTCACCTACATCCGCAAGGACGGCAGCCGCTTCCCCGCCGTCGTGTCCGTCACCGCTTTGCGTGACGTGCATGACCACGGCAGCATCATCGGCTATCTCCTCATCGGCACGGACAACACCGTGCGCAAACAAGCCGAGGCCGAGCAGGAAAAGCTCGACCAGCTCCTCCGTGATCAGCAGTTCTACACCCGCTCCCTCATCGAATCCAACATCGACGCCCTGATGATGGCCGACGCCTCCGGCATCATCACCGACGTCAACAATCAGATGGAGACCCTCACCGGCCGCTCGCGCGAAGAACTCATCGGCGCCGCCTTCAAAAACTACTTCACCGATCCCGCCCACGCCGAGGCCGCCATCAAGCGCGTGCTCAGCGAAGGCAAAGTCACCGACTACGAACTCACCGCCCGTGCCAAGGACGGCACCGAAACGGACGTCTCCTACAACGCCACCACCTTTCATGATCGTGACGGCATCCTTCAGGGCGTATTTGCCGCTGCACGTGACATCACCGAGCGCAAACGCTGGGACAAGGTGCTGCAGGAAAAAACCGTCGAACTGCAAAAAGCCAAGGCCGTCGCCGAGAAGGCCAATCTCGCCAAATCCGACTTCCTCTCCAGCATGAGCCATGAGCTGCGTTCGCCGCTCAATGCCATCCTCGGCTTCACCCAGCTCATCGAGTCCGACACACCACCGCCCACCGCCTCGCAGAAGGCCAGCATCGATCAGATCCTCCACGCCGGCTGGTTTCTCCTGGAACTCATCAATGACATCCTCGACCTCGCCGTCGTCGAGTCCGGCCGCCTCTCGCTCTCGCTGGAGGCCGTCTCTCTACCCGAAGTCCTCATCGAATGCCAGGCCATGATCGAGCCCCAGGCGCAGAAGCGCGGCATCAGCATGTCCTTCCCCAAATTCGAAGCGCCCTGCTTCATCCAGGCTGACCGCACCCGCCTCAAGCAGGTCCTCATCAATCTCCTTTCCAACGCCATCAAATACAACCGCTCCGGCGGCACCGTCGTCGTGGACTGTGATCACACCCTGCCCGAGCGCCTCCGCATCAGCGTCAGAGACACCGGCGCCGGACTTTCGCCAGAACTGCTCGCGCAGCTCTTCCAGGCCTTCAATCGCCTCGGCAAAGAAGCCACCGGCGAGGAAGGCACCGGCATCGGCCTCGTCGTCAGCAAACGCTTGGTCGAACTCATGGAGGGCACCATCGGCGCGCACAGCACCGTCGGCACCGGCAGCGTGTTCTGGATCGAACTCGGCTCCGCCGTGGATCCCCACATTGATTTCATCAAATCCGTCAGCACCACGCTCACCGCCATCCCCGAGGGCGCTGGCAAGCGCACCCGCCTGATTCTCTACGTGGAGGACAATCCCGCAAACCTGAAGCTCATCGAGCAGCTCATCGCCCGCCGTTCGGATCTCCGCCTGCTCACCGCCCAGAATGGCACGGACGGCATCAGCCTCGCTCTTGGCTACATGCCGGACGTCATTCTCATGGACATCAATCTTCCCGGCATCAGCGGCATCGAGGCCATGAAGATCATCCGCCTTGATCCCACCACCGCGCACATCCCCATCGTCGCTCTCAGCGCCAATGCCATCCCGCGCGACATCGAAAAAGGCATCGAAGCCGGCTTCTTCCGCTACCTCACCAAGCCCATCAAGGTGAACGAATTCATGGAGACGCTCAATGAGACGCTGGCCTTTGCCGAGAAAAGATTGCTCCATGCCGCCTGAAAACGCGACTCACTTTTGGGGTGAAGACCCCATGGCATCTGCGTGACTGACTTTGGAACATGGGCCACCCCATGAAAACCAATAAAAGCACCCCGTCCGCCAAAGCCGCTCCAGCGGCCAAAGCTTCCAAGAGCCTCAAAGCCGCCACCAGTTCCGCAAACGTGCCAGTGCCGCAGGAGGCTCAAACCCCTCAGGCCAGCACCACACCGCCTCCCGCCCACTCCGCGGATGAAGTGGCCCTCAGGGCCTATCACAACTTCCAAAAACGCGGCTCGGCAGACGGCGATCATCATGGCGACTGGCTGCAAGCCGAAGCCGAACTCACCGCTGAACGGCTTCTCGTGCACGCATGACCTCCACCTGACTGCACCGCCATGAACAGCCGCCGTCCCAAGCTTGACTGCACCATGACGTGCTCTCTTCACAACAGTGCCCGGTGCGTGTGCAATCTCATCGCTGTCTACAACGAAAACTCGCCCATCTCTCACGGCCTGCGCATCGGCCTCGGCCACTACTATGGCAGTCGTTCCCTGCCGCCCTGCGTGCGTGGCACACTCGGCTCATCCTATTGGTCCACCACGGCAGAAAGCAGCGCCGCCATTCCGGCTTAGTCTCCCGGCAGCACAGCCGGACGGGACCTCGCATCCGTTGACAAGGCATGCCCACGCCTGCCGAATATGATGCCCAGCATGAATGGCGCTCACTTGAGGAGGAGTGCCGTCATTCGTTTTCGCAGTCTCCCGGCAGCGCCAAGCCCAGCACTCATGCGAACGCGACAGCGTCTTGGAGTGCGGTGGCAAGCCTGGGCGCGACGCCGCTTTCGCAGGCCGGATGGCAAACTCAGGCCAAAGAGCCTGCAATACCCAGCGAAAGCGGTGTCGCCGATGCAGGCTTGCGCCGTGCATCTCTGCCACCGCACTCCAAGACGCTGTCGCGTGGCTCGGGTGCCTCAGACATTCAAACCTCACGCCCCCTGACCTGAGCGCCATTCATGACCAGTGCTGACATCTTCGTGGGCCTGCTGCTGGCCATCGTCATTCTGGCGCTGGTCGCACGCAGACTGTCCCTTCCCTACCCCATCTTCTTCGTCCTCGGCGGTCTGGCTCTCAGCCTGATCCCGAAGCTCCCCGAGGTGCGGCTGGATCCCCAGATGGTGTTTGAGTTTTTTCTCCCGCCCCTGCTCTTTCCCGCCGCGCTCTTCACCTCATGGCGGGACTTCCGGGCCAATCTCCGCCCCATCACGCTCCTCGCCGTCGGACTCGTCCTCTTCACCACCGGCGCCGTCGCCTTGCTCGCGCATTACTTCATGGGCCTGCCTCTTGCCGCAGGCTTCGTGCTCGGTGCCATCATCTCACCGCCAGACGCCATCGCTGCATCCGCAATTGCGGACAACTTGAAGATCCCGCGCCGCATCGTCACCATCCTCGAAGGCGAAAGCCTCGTCAACGACGCCACCGCCCTGGTCGCCTACCGCTTCGCCGTGCTCGCCGTCATCACCGGCTCGTTTTCACTCCCGCATGCAGGCGCTCGTTTTGTCATCATGAGCCTGGGCGGCATTGCCATCGGTCTGCTCATCGGCTGGCTCGCCGAACACTTTCACAAGCACGTGGATGACGCCCCCATTGAAGTCACCGTTTCACTGCTCACGCCCTTTGTCGCCTACCTGCTCGCAGAAAAGCTGGAACTCTCCGGCGTCCTCGCCGTCGTCATTGCCGGACTGTACCTCGGCTGGCGCATGCCCGAACTGCTGAACTTCAAAACGCGCCTTCAGGGCGGCCCCGTCTGGGAGATGGTCGAGTTCCTCCTCAACGGCTTCGTCTTCATCCTCATCGGCCTGCAGCTCCCTGAAGTCATCGAGGCCCTTTCAGTCCAGGCCATCCCCACTTCCCGGCTCGTGCTCTATGCACTCACGATCAGCCTCACCATCATCCTCGTTCGCATCCTCTGGGTCTTCCCCGCCATCTATCTGCCGCGCTGGTTTTTGCAAAACCACGCCAGAAACAATCCCACGCCCCGCTGGCGGCATGTCATGATCATCGCCTGGACCGGCATGCGCGGCGTGCTCTCACTCGCCGCCGCGCTCGCCCTGCCCATCACCCGTCAGGATGGCACCCCGTTTCCAGGCCGTGATTTGATCCTCTTCCTCACCTTCACCGTCATCATCGTCACCCTCGTCGTGCAGGGCCTCAGCCTGCCCCCGCTCATTCGCTGGCTCGGCATTAAAGAAGACAGCTCCTCCGCCAGCGAGGAACGCAAAGCACGCCTGAAGGCCAATCAGGAGGCCTATGCCAGCCTCCAGGAGATCGATGAAAAAGATCCCGCCAAAGCAGATGCGCTCCAGCGTCTCCGCATGGAATACGAAGACCACATCCGCCAGGTGGAAGGCGCCGCCTCCGCCACTGCCAGCTCCCCGCTGCGCCGCTTCTCCACCGAGTACGAGCGCCTCTCTCTCGCCGCACTCCTGCACGAGCGCCAGACCATCCTCCACCTGCGCAATGAAGACGTCATCAGTGACGAAGTCCTCCGCCGCATCCAGCGCGACATCGATCTCGCCGAAGCCCGCCTTGAGCACCACCAGTGAAGCAGCAGCACATCGAACAGTTTCCGAAACATATTTCCTGAAAACGAGCGTGGAGCCCCTCTGCGGCAAACCGCCCCCCAAGCTCTCCATTCCGAAAAAATCCTGAAATTCTGTGAATCCTGTCAAAGAATTCACCGCAGGCCTTTGAGGAAAAGTGAGCAGAGAATCAACTCAATCTCTGCCACCTCTGCCACCTCTGCCTCTCCGCCCCTCTGCGGCAAACCGAACTTCCCCAAGTTCTCCATTCCGAAAAAATCCTGAAATTCTGAAATTCTGTGAATCCTGTCAAAGAATTCACCGCAGAACCTTTCAGGAACCGGGAGCAGAGAATCAACTCAATCTCTGCCACCTCTGCCTCTCCGCCCCTCTGCGGCAAATCGAACTCCCCCAAGTTCTCCATTCCGAAAAAATCCTGAAATTCTGAAATTCTGTGAATCCTGTCAAAGAATTCACCGCAGGACCTATGAGGAAAAGGAAGCAGAGAATCAACTCAATCTCTGCACCTTGACTCCTCTGCGGCAAACCGAACTTCCCCAGGCTCTCCATACCGGAAATGAGCTCTGCAAATCGCCATACCACACCGCCTCATCACACCTCATCCACCGGCGCGATCCCCTTCAGACTGTCAAAGCTCACCTTCTTCATCGTGGCGATGAACTCCCTCATATACGCCGTCCCAGCCAGCGCTCGCGTGGTCGCCGCATTGAGATTGGAAAACAGCCCGCTCTTGCGCACCGGCCGCTGCGCCACATAGCGCCGCTCCAGGTACGGCTGCACCGCCCACCCCGGCATCGCCGCGATGCCACGCTGGCTCGCCACCAGCTGCAAGATCGCCACCGTCAGCATCGCCGTGCGCCGCACCGGATTCACCCCCATCGGCCCCAGCACCTCCCGCACCACATCGATGCGATCATCCGGAATCGGATACGTAATGAGAGTCTCCTTGGCAAAATCCTGCGCGGTGAGGAATTTCTTCTTCGTCAAAGGATGCTGATGCGCCAGCAGCGCCAGCACCTCATAGCGAAACAGCGGATGATACACCACGTCCTTGCGCGGCGGTGCTTTGGAAACAATCACCAGATCCGCCTGATCCTCGATGAGCAGCCCCGTGGGATCAGGTTGAAAGCCGGACACAAGATCCATCTCCACCTCCGGCCATGCGATGCGAAACTCATCCATCGCCGGCATCAGCCAGTCAAAGCACGAATGGCACTCCACCGCGATGCGCAGCTGCCCCGCCTTCCCTTCCGCAATGCGCGCCACATCCCGCTCACACTGCCGCATCTGCTTCACGATCTCATGCGCCGTCCCCAGCAGCCGCTCACCCGCCGGGCTCAGCCGCAGCGGGCTGCTCTTCCGCTCAAACAACGGCACCCCGAGATGCGTCTCGATGCTCTTCACCTGATGCGACAGCGCAGGCTGCGACAGGTGCAGGCGCCGCCCCGCTTTGGAAAGGTTCCCCGTCTCAGCGAGGGCGATGAGGGCATGCAGATGGCGGATTTCAATCATGCCTCCATCATAACCATTTTCGATGATGATCCACAAAACTCTCTGGATTGTGAATGCTCCATCCAGCGATAGTTATTGCGTCGCTATGAGCGACAACATCATTCACACACACAATCTGGGCTACCCGCGCATCGGCGAGCAGCGCGAACTCAAGAAAGCCACCGAAGCCTTCTGGCACGACAAACTCTCACGCGAGGAACTGGAGGCCACCGGCCGCCGTCTGCGCCGCGACAACTGGGCCAAACAGAGCGCCGCAGGCATCGACCTCATCCCCTGCAACGACTTCTCGTTCTACGATCAGATGCTCGATTTCTCCTGCCTCATCGGCAACGTGCCGCCACGCTTTGGCTGGAAAGGCGAAGACGTCGACCTCGACACCCTCTTCCTCATGGCGCGCGGTTCACGCGGTGAAGGCCACGAGGGCTGCACCCATGGCTGCAGCACGCATGAGGCCGCATTTGCCTGCGAGATGACCAAGTGGTTCGACACCAACTACCACTACATCGTCCCCGAGTTCCGCGCCGACACCCAGTTCCAGCTCGTCGGCAGCAAAGTCTTCCGCGAATTCGCCGAACTCAAAGCCCTCGGCCTCCGCGCCAAGCCCGTGCTGCCCGGCCCCGTGACCTATCTTTCCCTCGGCAAAGTCCAAGACTCCCAACATCCCGACTTCGACCGCTGGTCACTGCTGGACAGATTGGTGTCAGTCTATGAAAAAATCCTCCAACGCCTAGCCGAGCAGGGCGCCGAGTGGGTGCAAATCGACGAACCCGTCTTCGCGCTCGATCTCTCCGCACAGCAACGCGATGCCGTCGTGGACGCCTGGCGTCGCCTCGCTGCCGCCGCCCCCGGTTTGAAAATCATCGTCGCCACCTACTTCGGTGCCCTGCGCGAAAATCTCCCGCTCTTCCTCTCGCTCCCCGCGCACGCCTTCCACATGGATTGCGTCCGTGCTCCGGCAGAGCTCGATGAAGTGCTGGAACATCTGCCGCAGGATAAAACCCTCTCCCTCGGCGTCGTCGATGGCCGCAACATTTGGAAAAACGATTTCACCAAATCCCTCAAGCTGCTCACCGCCGCGAAGGCCACGCTCGGCACACAGCGCCTCTGGGTCGCCCCCTCCTGCTCGCTGCTGCATTCGCCCGTCACCCTCGCCTCCGAGCCCGCGCTCGATGCGCAGATCGAAAACTGGCTGGCCTTTGCCGATGAAAAACTCACCGAAGTCGTCACCCTCAGCGCCCTGCTGCGCGGCACCTCCCGCAGCGGAGTTCTGGAGGCCAATCAAGACGCCATCCACAGCCGCGCCACCAGCCGCCGCACGCACAATCCCGAAGTCCGGGCACGCCTCGCGCTCATCACTGATCAAGATGCCCGCCGCCACTCGCCCTTCCCGCAGCGCCAGCTCTTGCAGCAGTCCCGTCTTGCCCTGCCCGAGTTCCCCACCACCACCATCGGCTCCTTCCCACAAACCGCCGAAGTCCGCTCCATGCGCGCCCGCTGGAAGAAAGGAGAGCTCACCACCGCCGAGTATGAAGTCTATCTTGAAAACGAAACCCGCGCCTGCGTCGCCTTCCAGGATGAGATCGGCCTCGACATGCCCGTGCATGGCGAGTTTGAGCGCAATGACATGGTCGAGTACTTCGGCGAGCAGCTCGACGGCTTCCTTTTCACCGCCAATGGCTGGGTGCAGAGCTACGGCACCCGCTGCGTGAAGCCCCCCGTCATCTACGGCGATGTCAGCCGCCCCGCCCCCATGACCGTGCGCTGGGCCAAATTCGCGCAATCCCTCACCCCACGCCCCATGAAAGGCATGCTCACCGGCCCCGTCACCATCCTGCAGTGGAGCTTCGTGCGCGATGACCAGCCGCGTTCCGAGACCACACGCCAGATCGCCCTCGCCATCCGCGATGAAGTCGTGGACCTCGAAGCCGCCGGCATCGCCGCCATTCAGATCGACGAGCCCGCCATCCGCGAAGGCCTGCCCCTGCGCCGCATTGACTGGGCTTGGTACCTCGACTGGGCCGTCACCGCCTTCCGCCTCAGCGCCAGCGGCGTGCGTGATGACACCCAGATCCACACCCACATGTGCTACTCCGAGTTCAACGACATCATCGCCGCCATCGCAGACATGGATGCGGATGTCATCACCATCGAAACCTCCCGCTCCAACATGGAACTCCTCGGCGCTTTTGTGGACTTCAAGTATCCCAACGAAATCGGCCCCGGCGTGTACGACATCCACTCCCCGCGCGTCCCCTCCGTCAGCGAAATGGAAAACCTCATGCGCAAAGCCGAGGCCGTCATCCCCCGGCGCAATCTCTGGGTGAATCCAGACTGCGGCCTCAAAACACGCGGCTGGGCCGAGGTGAAAACCTCCCTCATCCACATGGTGCAGACCGCCAAAAATCTGCGAGCCACACAGCCGCAACATGCCGTGTAGTACCACGATCTATTGAAAACAGGTCTGTTTTTCTCTGCCGTGATCGCCCTTCTTCGCAGCAACCCCAAAGGGGTTGCGTAGTTGAACCCAGGGTCAGCCGAGCCTCAGCGAGGCGACCCTGGGTATGTCAGACAATCCGGTCAGCAAACCCAACGCTCCTCACCACCACGCCAGGTTCCAGCAGCGTCTGCAACGCACCCCGCCGCACGTCTCTCACGCGGGCAACCATTCACACCATCGTTCGATTAGCCGCCTCTGAAAACCCACGGCAACCGCCCTCAACAAACGGCCATTCATTTCAGGCCTGTCTTCAACGACTCTGAATCTAATCCGCCATGCACATCCAAGACATCCTCTCCGCCACTCGTGGCACCACCGCGTTCTCCTTCGAGTTCTTCCCGCCACGCACCCCCGTGGCGGTGCACACGCTGCAAAGCACGCTCGATCTCCTCGCGCCGCTGCGCCCCGCCTTTGCCAGCGTGACGTACGGCGCAGGCGGCGGCACCCGCGAGCTCACTCAGAGCCTCGTGTCAGAGCTGACGCAGAGCGATGTCTTTGATCCCATCCCGCACCTCACCTGCGTGGGTCACAGCGAGTCTGAAATCATGGCTCTGCTCACACGCTACGCCGCCGCCGGAGTCAGCAACATCCTGGCTCTGCGCGGCGATCTCCCTGCGGGCAAATCAGACAGCGGCGTCTTCACCCACGCCGCCGAGCTCGTGCGCTTCATCAAGCAGTTCAACGAGCGCGGCCTGCACCCGCACCCACGCGGCTTCGGCATCGGCGTCGCCTGTTTTCCCGAAGGCCATCCCGCCACGCCCAATCGCATGACCGAGATGGATCACCTCAAAGCCAAGGTCGATGCCGGAGCCGACTGGCTCTGCACCCAGGCCTTCTTCGACAACGCCACTTTCCACGACTTCCGCGACCGCTGCACACTCGCAGGCATCACCGCGCCCATCCTCGCCGGCATCCTCCCTCTCACCACCGCCACCGGCATGCAGCGCATGGCCGCACTCGCCGGCGGCATGCACTACCCCGCCCGCCTCATCCGCGCCCTCAACCGCGCTGGCGATGATCCCGAAGCCTTCCGCCGCATCGCACTCCACCACGCCACCGAACAATGCGCCGACCTCCTCGATCACCACGCCGACGGCATCCACCTCTACACACTCAACCAAGCCCAGCCCGTCCTCGGCATCTTCTCCAGACTCGGCCTCTGCCGTAGTGCAGCCGCAATCGACTAGGACTGGAGTAGGTGTACACCCCATCGCGCCCCCGCTCTCCAGTGCCTAGTTTTGTGACCATGAAAGACCCCGTCTACAAAACCATCGAACTCACCGGCACCTCCTCCACCACCATTGAAGACGCCGTCAACAAAGCCCTCAAGCGCGCCCACAAAACCATCAAGGGCCTCCGCTGGTTCCAAGTCATCGAGACGCGCGGCAGCATCGACAAAGGCCAGGTGCACCAATGGCAGGTCTCCCTCAAAGTCGGATTCGAAATCGAGGACAAGTGATCCCGTCGTCTCAGCCCTCACGCAGCACGTCTCTTTTCAGAGCACACACGGCTTCGCTTCGGCATGACAAGACTGAACACGCAGGCCCACACGGCGCTCAGTCCGCCGCCCATGAGGCAGCCTTCCACCGCGCCCATCATCCAGGCCACCATCGGATCGGGCACCATCAGCGGGCCCGCCCCTTCGTGTTGAAAAAACGTGGAGCCCGTCAGCCAGCCCCACACCCCGCCCCAGAAAGCTCCCAGGCCTCCCCAGCACTTCACACGCCCCAGCGTGCTGAAGCCACCCACCCCCGTCTCACCCGCTTTGCGTTCACACCCGGCGAAGGAGAGCTGCTTCATCTCACACACGCAGCGCTGAAAATGCCGCGTGCTGGCTGCGTGTTCATCATGCGAATTGGAGACCGTTACAGCGGCATCTTGAGGAGGCTTGGGCTTCATACTCTTGCAGGGGGGCTTGTTTCATCGGCACAAGCCAAACTTTAAGCCTCACACGCATCTCTTTCGATGGGGTGTTCCCCCCATTTTTTGGCCTCGCCTCCGTTGCAAAGCTTACCCTTATGCAAAGTAGGTTTACACCCCATGGCAGCGATCCGCCCTCAGCGTGCAAAATGATCCTGCCATGATGACGCACAGCAAAACTCACATTCTCGCCCGTCTTGAAATCGGACTTCGCACCGACTCCAAACGTTTGACCAAACTGGAGGACGAATTGATGCAGGTGCTTCAGCGCGGCCGTGGTCTCGGCACCGAATACGGCTCTCCCGGAGACTGGAGCAATGCCTGGGGCCATCACTGGGATCTCGTGGAGCGCATTCTGTGCAGCATCCACGACCTTGTCAGTGAGGTGCAGGACGGCATCCAGAGCCACGATACAAATCGGCATGAAAAAGCCCTGCAAACCTGGACCCGGCTGCAAATCGAAGACACCCGGCTGGAGCAGACCCTTCAAGCCCTGCAAGGCCAGGCGGTCGGTCTCAATGCCGCAGCCCAGTCCGAATGGGCCGCCATAGCCCGGAGTCTTGAGGCGCATCTGCATGTCATTCACAACTGTGCCGATGCCATGCGCATCAAGCTCGAACTGCTGAAGAATAACTCCAGTGCGGAGGTCGATGCGCAGGTGCAGAAGCTCCTCCTCCGCCTCTCCCGCTCCCCTGACAAACCAGGCGGCAGCCTCATCGACAGCAACGAGGAGTACCAGCACGCCGCCGTCGAACTCCAGCAGGAGAAAAACAAATTCATGGGCTTCGTCGATCTCGTCAAATGCATGTTCCTCTGGACCGACTCCACCCAGGAGCGCGCCGACAAAAACAGTCTGCAGGAATCCTTCTGACCCGCCCCTGTTCGAAAAAAACCTCCCCTCATGAAAATGAACATCGGCCTGTGGATCGATCATCGCAAAGCAGTCATCGTGCTCGAATCCATCGCTGGAAAGGAAATCCACATCATCCAGTCAGACGCAAACCGCCAGCCGGGCCGCATCGCTGGCACACACTCCACCACCTCGTTTGAAGCTCAGAAGGTCAAGGCCGACGACGTCGCTCAGCGCAGGTTCACCGCAGATCTCCACCATTACTACCAGGAGGTGGTGGCTCTCGTGCATCATGCCACATCCCTGCTGGTTTTCGGCCCTGGAGAGGCCAAGGGTGAGCTGGTCAGGGAACTCGAACCTGCCATGCCCAAAGGCTTCCCCGTGGCCGTCGAATCCGCAGACAGAATGACCGACCGCCAGATCACCGCCCACGTCTGCGATTTTTTCAAAGAGGCAAATTCCGTCGTCCCTCTGCATTAGTTTCATCCTCTCCGCATGAATCCATTTTCTCAGCCTGAGATCACCGCATCGAGAGCTGCGGAAGTCTGGCCTCCTGAGACCGTGCTGGCCATCAATGTCTTCCTGCTGCAGCATCCTTCCTTGGACATGCAGCCCTGGTTTGAAGAGCAGGTCGTTTTACATTTGGGGTGTTCACCCCATGGCAGGCGCGTGGATTCCTCATCTATCGCTTGAGCCATGAAACTCAAGCTCAGGCACACCCGCAACAGCCTCCCGGAAAAAACTCGGATCGAAATCACCGCGCTGCTTCAGGAGCGCCTGACCGAATCCATCGACCTCATGATGCAGGCCAAGCAGGCTCACTGGAATGTGAAGGGCCACAACTTCATCGCGCTGCATGAGCTCTTCGACAAAGTCTACACCGACACCGGCACCTACGTCGATCTCATCGCCGAGCGCATCGTCCAGCTCGGCGGCATCGCCCAGGGCTCCATTCGTGTCGTCGCCAAAAAATCCAGCCTGCCCGAATACCCGCTGGACATCACCAGCGGCAAAAAACACGTCGCCGAACTCGCCCACGCCATCGCCTTCTACGGCGAGCTCATCCGCAAGGCCATCGCCACCTCCACGCAGCTCAAGGACGCCGACACCGCAGACATCTTCACCCAGGTCTCACGCGGCTCCGACATGAACCTCTGGTTCGTCGAAGCTCACGAACAGCCCGAACATTAACCCACCCCCGCTGACATGAATGCTCTCGTTTATCATGGCGTGGGAAAGAAAGCCCTGCAGGACATGCCGAAGCCGGCCCTTCAGGAGGCCTCGGATGCCATCGTCCGCATCACCAAGACCACCATCTGCGGCACCGACCTCCACATCCTCAAAGGAGACGTGCCCACGGTCACCGAAGGCCGCATCCTCGGCCATGAAGGCATCGGCATCATCGAGGAGGCAGGCACCAGCGTCACCCGCTTTCACAAAGGGGACCGCGTCATCATCTCCTGCATCACCTCCTGCGGAAAGTGCGAGTACTGCCGCCGTGGCATGTGCTCCCACTGCGAGCAGGGCGGCTGGATTCTTGGCAACACCATTGACGGCACCCAGGCCGAGTTCGTCCGCATCCCGTGGGCGGATACCAGCCTCCACCACATCCCCGAAAACGCAGACGAGGAGGCCATGGTCATGCTCAGCGACATTCTCCCCACCGGCTACGAATGCGGCGTGCTCAACGGCTGCGTCAAACCCGGAGACACCGTGGCCATCATCGGCGCCGGCCCCATCGGCCTCGCCACCCTGCTCACCGCAAAGCTCTACACACCGGCGGACATCATCATGATTGATGTGGACGAACACCGTCTCGATGTCGCCAAACGCCTCGGCGCCACCAAGCTCATCGACAGCAGCGACGGCCGCGCCATGGCCAAAATCATGACCATGACCTACGGCCGCGGCGTGGATGTCGCCATCGAGGCCGTTGGCATCCCCTCCACCTTCGAGCTCTGCCAGTCCATCATCTCCCCCGGCGGGCACATCGCCAATGTAGGCGTGCATGGTCAAAGCGCACCGCTGCATCTCGAAAGACTCTGGTCGCAAAACATCACCATCACCACCCGTCTCGTGGATGCCGTCACCACGCAGCTCCTGCTCAAGACCATCATGTCCGGCAGGCTCCTCCCCAGGCAGCTCATCTCCCACCGCTTCATGCTGGGAGATGTCATGAGCGCCTACGAGACCTTTGGCCATGCCGCGCGCGATCAGGCGCTGAAGATCATCCTCACCAGTTCCTGACCTCAGGCACGCACCGAACGGGGTGAACACCCCATGGTTCTTCATCAGCATCTGTCCCAAGATACATCTCAATCCATCCACCTCCCTTCTCCTAATGAACATCATCGTTATCCTTCTCATTCTTCTGCTTCTTGGAGGCGGTGGCTACGGCTTCAGCTCCGGCAACCATTTCATCGGCGGCGGTGCCAGCCTCATCGTCATCATTCTCATCGTCCTTCTCGTCACCGGGCGTCTTTAAAGATTAACGTCCCAATCTATCCCTTTATGAAACATCTCTCATTCCTTCTCATTCTCCCCCTTGCCCTCACCCTCGGCGTCTCCTCCTGCGTGGACACCGGCTACGCGGGCGGCGGTGGTTACGGCCGTGGTTATGGCGGCGGCTACGGTGGCGGCGGTTTCAACACCTACTCCACCCTGCCCCGCAACTACAGCGGCAGCGCCTACAACCACAACGGCCGCTACTACTCCGGCGGCCAGTATCAAACCGGCAGCTACAGCTACCAGGGAAGGCCCTACACCAGCCGCTACTCCCACAACGGCCAGCACTACTACGGCGGCAGCCATCAGCACTACACCCCGCAGCACAACAGCGGCTACAATTCCAACCTGCGCGTCAACACCCCCGTCCTGCAGACTCACTCAAACAGCCAGTTCATGCAGGGACGCCGTTAATCAACGTCCGGCATGCGTGCGTGTGTGTAATCCACACTCACCTCATTCCCTCAACAGGGGCAGGTCTAACCACCTGCCCCTTCTCGCATTCAATGCTTCGATGAATCTTCTGAAATGGGGACCATTCTTTTGAGGCTTGCATAACAAGGCTGACATCATTGCCTTGAAGGCCAGCGGCCTTCCGTATTTCAGCCCACGGCTGCCGAGCTTCAGCGAGTGCTCCCCCGGGTTCTGCCAGCCACTCCGGCAGCAAACCCAGCACGCCTCCACACGACGCCGCGTCCCAGCAGCGCCTGCTCCGCCATTGCGCCGCAGGTCGCCTCTTTTTATCACAAAGGTCAATCTCATCGCGGCCTCCCGGAGGGAGCAGAGAAATGACATCACGATCCGCTGAAAACAGGTCTGTCTCTGAGGGCTTTTGAAAAGGGGGCATGCGATGTGGCAGCAGCCCACGATGGGACGAAGGATTTCAGGGACGCGCACAGCGCATCCCTACCATCCAGAGCAGCGCGTGCCGCAGGGCTGGTAGGGAACCGCTGTGCGGGTCCGAAGTTTCGGGTCTATGGCGTCGCGGGCGCTCAAAAAGATGCGCCGTCCATGGAATGTGGAAAGGCAGTCGATGTGGGCCGTTGCCGCGATGGTTCCAAGTGTGATATAATGCCACAATCGTTGGAAAGCAGCTCAGCCTCTCAGCTTGAGGCTGCATCAAGACTCCTTTTCAACTGCTGATGGTATTAGCCGGTGGTGAAGCGAAGCGGTGCAGCGTGAACCACCTGACTCCGCCATGAAACAATCCCCCTTCAGAATCGCCTGCCGAAGGTAGGCGAGAAGCATTCCGCCTCCCAGCGCAAACGAGAATCCCTCGCACGCTTCTCTCACACCACCACGACACCTTTCCGAACTCTCAATCAATCCGCACCCGCACGCACCGCTCCTACCTCCATGAACCCAGCGGGCGTAAACTCACGGTCACTAAAACTCACCCCATGCTTCACACTCGCGCCATTCACCTCAGTCACGCTTCCCTGCCCTGCCCCGCTCACCGTGAGGTTCGCCGGCACGGCCTGCTTCTTGTCATTGCTCGCCACCCGCGTCGTCTCAATCCTCCGCACCAGCTTCCCTGACGCACTGTACTTCTCCACACGCAGCGGCACATCACGTCGGCGGTCCACCCACGTCCTCACGCTGCCATAATTTGAACGCTCCCCTTTGCCAGGCTTCGATTCCAGCACGTCACAGCTCACACGGTTCACCATTTCCGCACCCACAATCGCCTGCTGCTTCCAGAGAAAAAAGTTCTCCACCACATCCGCATAACTCAGGTCACTGCCCAGCAGCGCATCCTTCATCTGACTGCCATCGAGGCTCCGCACCGTGTTCGGCGGTATAAAAACCGTCCCCGTCGCGCCCCCATCGCCCATCTTGCGCAGCAGCACCGCCTCGCCAGCTCTCTCCTTCGGCCACAGCACCTGATACACCACTTCCGTGCCCGCACTGCTGCGTCGCTGCTTGATCTGCAGTTGCAGCGTGGACTTGCTGCCTCCCTGCACCTCCATCTTCAGCCGCACCACAGACGCGCCATCCTGCTGCATCGCTCCCAGTTTAGCAGCAAGAACACTCCCGGCTTCATCCGCATGGGCGGACACCGCCAGCAGTACCGGACAGATCAATCGAAGAAGAGTTTTCATAAATAGGTATCGTGTTAAAATTTCAGCCCTGCATCGCAAGGCTCGGTGTCAGTCGTGAACTCCGCCATGCTGGATACAGCCCGCTGATGACGCCCACCACCACGGCCAGGCCGACAGCCACCGCCATCAGTCCCGCGTTAAAATCCGGCTCCAGCATGCCGTGGATCGCCGGCAGCGTCTCCAGCACCTTCACGCCAATGGTGCCGATGATCACTCCGACGATGCCGCCCAGAAATCCCAGCAGGGCCGACTCCCACAAGATCATGCGAATCACGCGCCCCGGCTTCCAGCCGATGGCCAGCAGGATGCAGATCTCCTGCTTCCTTTCAAAGACCGTCATCAGCATCGTGTTCATCACCCCCAGCACCCCCACGATCACCGCCAGCAGCGAAGTCCCCCAGCTCATCGCGCTGATGAAACGAAACGCCTGGCTGTTGCCCAGATGCTCCCCCGCCACCATCGCTCGCGCCTCGGGCGCGGCGGCATTGATCTTGTCGCAAAGCTCCTTCATCTGCTCCTCGCTCAATCCCGGCGCGGCACGGACGTCGATCACGTTGATCCGCCCCTCGTTACCCGTGATGCTTTGAAACAGCGCCAGCGACAGAATCACCGATCCATTCTCCACCATCGCACCGCCATCCACGATCCCCGTGACGATCAGCTCCTTCGTTTCAATCTGCAGCGTGTCGCCGACTTTCTTCTTCAGCGTCTCCGCCGCCGTCTGCCCCAGCACCGCCGCCAGCTCCATACCATCATGTGGCATGCGCCCGGAGATCAGCTTCAGGTTCTGCCAGGAAAATCCGCCCCACTCACGCGCAGACACCACCATCATCGAGGCATCCTCCACGCTCGTCAGATCCGCATAGATGGAGCAGGCCTCCGCCACCTGCGGCAGCTTCGCGATGCGGTCCCGCACCTCGGAGCTGAACGGTTTCGGCGCCAGCGCGTTGCCCATGTTGCTCACCACGATGTCCGTGCCGCGCACCTTCATGCCCGTCGCCCAGCTCGCTTCAAAACCGCGCGAGATGCCGACCAGCGCCACCACGGCGCCGATCCCGACGGAGATGCCCACCAGCGTCAGCCCGGTGCGCACAGGGCGTCGCAGCAGGCCGCGCACAACAATGGAAAAAAAGTTCATATCAGGCTGCGGATTGGGGTGTTTGTTGATCAGCCACGATCAGGCCGTCCTTCATCTCGATGGTTCGGGTGGCCATGCGCGCAATGTTCAGATCATGCGTCACCAGCACCAGCGTCATGTTTTGCTCACGCCGCAGCCGGATGATCAGCTCCAGAATGTGCTTCGAGTTTTCACTGTCCAGATTCCCCGTGGGTTCATCCGCCAGCAGCACCGCAGGGCCATTTGCCAGACTGCGGGCGATCGCCACCCGCTGCTTTTCACCGCCGGAGAGCTTCGCGGGAAAATGATCCAGCCGATGCCCCAATCCCACAGACTTCAGCAGCTCCACCGCCCGCTCAGTTCGCGTGCCTGCAGGCCGGTCCGTTTCAAACATCGGCATCTGCACATTCTCCACCGCAGTGAAAGTCGGCAGCAGATGGAAGGCCTGGAAAATGATGCCGATCTCACGCGCACGGTACGCCGAAGGGTCCGGCATCTCCGCCATCGAGCTGCCGCGATAATGCAGGATGCCCGCGCTCGGCACATCCAGCGCGCCCAGCATCTGCAGCAGCGTCGTTTTGCCGCAGCCGCTCGGGCCGATGATCACCACAAACTCTCCCTGCGTGATGCGAAAGTTCACCCCGCGCAGCGCCTGCACGCTGCCCTCATCGTATTCTTTTTTCAGACCGCGCGCCTCGAAGACGTGCGCGGCTGATGCGGTTGCATGGGATTCTGTTAAAGGAGCTGTCATGATTTCTTGGGTAGGACCGTCGTTCATCGAATACCGGCCAGGATCTTCGTCACGGCCTGGACCGTTTCCGCTTTCGCCGTGCAGCGGTGTGAGTAAGGCACGAGGGTTTCCGAATCCGCTCCATCCAGATGCGCGCTCCAGTAGGGCACGATCCCGTCGCTGCTCGCGCGGCAGTCCGCCGCACGGCGTGTGGCGATGATGGAATGAAACGGCACCACCATGGGATGCCGCGCCAGCGCTCGTAAAAAAGGATGCTTCGCCGCCAGGTTTTCCACACCTCCCACGCCCCAGGCATGAAAGTCCCGTGATGCGGGATGAATGAATGATGCCGGCAGCGCCATGAGCGCCTTCACCTGCTCCGCTGCCGTCTTGGGCAGAAACAGCGCCGTCCGCACCAGCGTCCGCAGCACACTGTTGTCAGCCAGCACGCTGCCCTGATGCGGCGTGCTGATGAACACCACCGTGCCGATGTCACTCCGCCGCTTGAAAAAAAACGACTGCTGCAGCATGTGCCGCGTGGTCGCATCCACTTCTCCCTCCACGCGCTCCGGGCTCACGTCAAAAAAGGCGTGCCAGAAGTCCTCGCCTGAATCAATGACCTGCATGCGTGCCAGCAGGCCGCCCATGCTGTGCCCTACCAGCACCATGCGGCCAAACCCGGCATTCTCGTGCCGTGCATCAAACCGGCTGCGCGCCTGCGTCAGCAGCTCCCTGAGCCGTGCCGCCGAGGCAGGAATCGGCAGCTTGCTGGGATAGCTGAAACACACCGGCTGGTAACGACGGCGCAGGCCCTCATCCGCATACATCTCATTGACGCAGTTTTTCCAAACATCCGACCCCGCCAGCATGCCATGCACAAAGATCACCGGCACCTTGCCCTTGTCATAGCGGCTGAGGAAAAACAGCCGTGAAGCACGCTCACCCGAGGCGGAGACGGCCTGCTCTCCCGCCCCTTTTTCTTCCACACGCGCATCCGTCAGCGTGCCCTGCAGGGCCGCCGTGAGGTTTTCTGCCAGCGGCTGGACTTGTCCGCCCACCGCGATCTCCGACACCGCCAGCGGATTGTAAAATCGCAGCCGTGCCTCCGCTGCATGCCCCGGCACATCAGCCGGAAATTCCAGCACCGCCGTGGCGGAAAGGCATTCGCCTTGCGGCGGCTGAAACCACCGCTGCGCACGCACCGCATCATCCTGCACCAGCACCACCGGCACGCCAATGCCGTCATGCGCCACCACACGGTCAAATCCATGCAGCCTCACCTCAGCCGCAGGCCGGCAGTGCGCGAATTCCGCCAGCGCCAGCGTGCGTGTTGAATCAGATGGCACAGGCGCATCAAACGTCAGACGCCATCCTCGCATACCCGCGATGTGCATCTCCTTCCCCCATGCCGCCGTCCCTTCCCGGGCGCGCAGGCACTGCACCACCTGCGCCACCGCGTGGTCATACTTCAGCAGCGCCGTTTGCGCCTTCACTGTGCCGGGCTTTTCATGCTGCATCACCAGCCACGCCTCGTGCGCCTCCTCCAGGCTCGCACTCTGCAGCCCCTGACAGGCCGCCAGATTGAATACAGATGCAATGACAATGGCGAAGGTGAGCATGCGCGTCATGTCTGTTTGGCATTCCCATGCCATTGCGCACCCACACGCGGATCACGCAGGCTGCGGAGCACATCCAGCATCGCATGCCGGTAGCTTGGAAAAGGCGCACGCTCATCAGGTGTCTTCGGCAGGATCTCATCCTTGCGGTGCGGCAACTCAGCGTGCGGTATGCCCACATGCAGATGATGCACGCCATGATAGGGCTCATGCAGCAGCGTGAAGGCCACGAGCCGCCCAGTCCAGCCCTCGGCCACGATGTGCCGAGTCGCGCTGTTCACCGTGCTGCCCGTCAGTCCCACATGCTCCACATACTTGCGCCAGCTTTGCAGGTTCCCGGCGATGAATGCCGGAGCCAGATACATCCACACAAAGTAGCGCCACACCTGCCAGTATGAAACGGCGGCGAAGATCACGATCCACACCACCACCATCAGCGCCAGCTCCGCCCAGATACGCTTCCGCACCTTCGGGCTGCGAATCGGCGAGCCCTTTCGGAGAAAGGAACGCAGAAACAAAAACGGCGTGTACACTATTCCGCAAGTCAGCTCGAGAAATGCCACCAGCACCCGGCTCCACCGCGGTGCCTTCGTGAAAACAAACGGCCACAGCTCCTCATCACGCTCCGTGGCAAAGTACGCATGGTGCGTCTGATGCGCCGCGCGGTACAGGCTGAAGCTCATGAAGCTGAAGACCCCCAGCAGCACACCATCAAATTCATTGAAGCGCCGGTTTCTCCGCAGCAGCCCATGCGTCGCCTCATGAAAGCCCACCGCCGCCCCGTGCATGAAATGGCTCGCCACCAGCACCAGCGGCAGCGCCCACCAAAGGGATGCCCCGCTGTGCAGCACCGCCCACAGCCCGATTTCGGCAAACAAAAACAAAAACACCACGATCTGAAATGCCGAGCGGCTCACCCAGTGCGGTGTGATGGAGGGTTCAGTTTTCATCGCAATGTCGTCATCAGTGCAGCTGTTAAAATTTCCGGCGACTGGCACACTCCGGCGAGCACATCGAGATACATGCGCCCCACCTGCTCAATGTCGGCCAGTGAAAACTGGTCTGCGTGAAACAGCCACGCGACCTCCATTGCCTCCCCTTCCTCGTTGATCTCACACGCCAGGTTGAATCGCGCCGTGCCCGTGCTGCGCATGCGCAGTTGCAGCGAAAGCCCCGGCACCGCCACATCAGGAATCGGATGATTCTGCAGCGCAAACCGCACCTCAAAAATCGGGTTGTGCCCCGGAGGTGTCGATCCTCCCAAAGCACGCACCAGTTCCGCAAAGGGGATCGCATTCGCAAACGACTCCACCGTCGTCTCATGCACCGCATGCAGACTCTCGGCAAACGACCGCGTGCGATCAATCTGCCCGCGCAACGGCACAATGCCTGAGCAGTAGCCCATCGTCTCGCGCGCCGCCTGCGTGCTGCGATTCGCCACCGGCGTGCCGACGACGATGTCATCCTGCCCCGTCCACTTCGACAGCGCGATTTGAAACGCCGTCAGCAGCGTGGTGAAAAGCGTCGCGCCATTGCGTCGCGCCAGTTCGCGCACCGCGCGGCCAAGTTCGCCAGACACCTGCGTCACGCAGCGCTTCATCTCACCACTCACGGCGATGTTCCAGAGTCGTGGCGCTCCAGCCAGATGCGTCCTCCAAAACTCCAGCCGTGGTGCCAGCACCGCAGGCTGCCAGAAAGCACGCTCAGCAGCGCCCCACTGCGCATACGTCTGCGGCACTGGCGGCAGTGCCGCGTGATTTCCCCGCACCCCCTGCATGTAGGAGGCAAACAAATCTTGCACAAACACCCCCAGCGTCCAGCCATCCGCAATCGCATGATGAATCACCAGCACCAGCACATGCTCATCCGCAGAGCGCCGAAACACTTCCGCGCGATACAGCGGCCCTTGCACCAGATCAAACGGCCGGCTCGCAATCTCCCGCGTCAGTTCCTCGATGGCCTCCGGTTCTTGCTGCTCGGGTGACAGCTCGTGAAAACGCAGCGCAGGCACCGCCGTCCGGCGGATCATCTGCATCGGCTGCACCTTGCCCGGCAGGATCGAAAGCCGCAGCACCTCCTGCCGGTCCACCACTTTTTGCAGAGCCGCCTCGCTCCCTTGTGGCGTCAGCAGTCCGCGCACCTGAATCAGCGCGCAGATGTTGTTGGACACATCCCCGGCCGGCACAGGCGCCGCCTCCCACAGCTCGCGCTGCGGAAAGCTCAGTGGCTGCAGGCGGATTTCTCCGCTCGCCAGCCATTGCTTCAGGCGTGCTCGATTGTCTTCAGACATCAGGCTTGAGCCTTCAGCGCCTGGGGTTTCTCATCCTCGATGTCGGCATCATCCAGCAGCCGGTCAATCTCTTCATCACTCAGCGCCTCCAGATCCACGTCCTCCGTTGCCACGGGTTCCGCAGGCTCTGCAGGTGCTTGGGGTGCAGCCGCTGCTCCCATGTGTTCAGAAATCAAGGTCGCGATCTGCCCGATCGTGCGCGCACGCATCAGGCTCGCCGGTGGCAGCGCCACTCCGATGGAGCTCTCGATCGAGTTCTCGATCTCCACCGCCATCAGTGAATCCAGCCCCAGGTCCGTCAGCGGCTGGTCAAAGCGCAGCCCCTCAGGTTTCACCCGCAGCACAGAGCCCACCACATCACGCACCGCCTGGCCGATCACATCCGCACGCTCCGCAGGCGCGGCAGATTCAATCTTGCGCCGCCAGTCGCTCTTCGCGCCGCTCGCTTCCGGAGCGTCCACACCGGCCGCATAGATGCGCTCCAGCAAAGGACTCTCCTGGCTGCCACGGAATGACTGCCGCCACTTCGACCAGTCCACTCGCATCGCCATCGCCTGCGTGGCTCCTGAATTGAGATAAGACTCCGTCAAAAACACCACCTCACGCGGCAACAGCGGCGTCGTGCCCTGACGCGCCAAATATTCAGCCACACGTTCATTGCGCGCCACATACCCTTCCCCGCCCAGCGCACCCCAGTTGATCACCAGCGCCGGCAGCCCCATGGCCGCGCGATGATGTGCCAGTGAATCCAGGAACGCATTCGCAGACGCATAGTTCGCCTGCGCCGAATTTCCAAAGATGCTCGAGACAGACGAGAACATCACAAAGCAGTCCAGGCTCATGCCCAGCGTGCCTTCATGCAGCATCCACGCACCGTGCGCCTTCGGAGCCAGCACCGTGCGCATCCGCTCACGTGTCAGCGCCGCCATCGGCGCATCATCAATCACCATCGCCAGATGAAACACGCCCTTCAGCGGGATCTTCGTCGTGGCGATGTCCGCCAGCAGTCGCTGGATGTCCTCCGGCACACCGGCATCTGCCAGCACCACCTTCACATCCACACCACGTGCGCGCAGCTTCTTGAGGAAGTCTTCCGCCACAGGCGTGCTCGGCCCGCTGCGGCTGCTCAGCACCAGGTGCTTCGCGCCACAGTCGGCCAGCCACTCGGCCAGCACCTTGCCAAATCCACCAAACCCACCCGTGATCAGGTAGCAGCCGTCCGCCTTCACCGCAAAGGCCGGCGTCAGCGGCTCGCCACGTCTCACCACAAACGGCTCGGGGAATGACACGATCACTTTGCCCGTGTGCCTGCCCTGCGCCATCAGGCGGAAGGCCACATCAATGCGGCACGCCGGGAAGGCGCGGAACGGCAGCGCATGCAGCGCCTTCTTCTCCACCAGTTCGGCAATCGTTCCCAGCAGCTCGCGCGTCTGTTCTTCGTCATCGCTGAAGATCGCATCCATCGCCACCACGTGGAATGAAGCGTTCTTCCGCAGATGCCACAGCGGGATGCGGCTGTTTTGATAAATGTCCCGTTTGCCGATCTCAATGAACCGGCCCGACTGCGCCAGACAGGAAAGCCCCATCGGGATGGCTTCAGCAGCCAGTGCGTTCAGCACCACATGCACGCCTTTGCCATGCGTCAGCTCCATCACCGCTTCGGCAAAGTCGCCACGCCGTGAGTCGATCACATGCTTCACCCCCAGGACAGACAGCAGCGCGCGCTTCGCCGGACTCCCGGCACTCGCGATCACTTCCGCCCCCAGATGATGCGCGATCTGAATCGCCGCCATGCCCACGCCGCCCGCACCCGCATGAATCAGGATGCGTTCACCCTTCTTCAAATTCGCCGCCGTCTTCAGCGCATACCACGATGTCATGAAGACCACCGGCAGCGTCGCCGCTTCTTCAAACGACAGCCCTGCAGGAATCACACGCACATCAGCCGCACGCGCCATGGAGTACGTCGCCAGGCCAAACACCGCCAGGCCAAACACACGATCGCCCGTCTTCACATGCGTCACACCGCTGCCCACTGCCTTCACGATCCCGGCCACTTCATCTCCAAAGACCCGCGCATCCGCCGTTTCGGCAGGATACAAAGCCAGCGCCTTCAGCACATCGCGGAAATTCATCCCCGCTGCCTTCACTTCGATCACCACTTCGCCCGCACCACACGGCGGCAGCTCAAAGGGCACCAGTTTCAGCGCATCCAGCAGACCGCGCTCCCGCGACTCCAGTCGCAGCGGCACGCTCGCATCCAGCACCTGCTCACGCGGTTGCAGCCCACGGTTGATGCGTCGCACATAGCGCGCCTCACCACGGTAGGCGATCTCACGCTCCGCATCCTCCTGCTGGAGTTCCGTCCACAGCATCCCGCAGTCTGCGGCGCTTGCCTCAGGCGGCAGGTCAATGCCACGGCACGTGTAGTTGCTGTGCTCATTGGCAATCACCCGCATCAGGCCGATCGACGGCCCCTGCGCCAGCGCCACCTGGTTGTTACGGCCCACAGCTTGCGCACCACGCGTCACCACATCGATCCGCAGCTTGGCCGCCGGATTCAGCAGCTCCAGCGCCTGCGTCAGGTGAAACAATCCATCCGTGCCCATCATCGCGGCATCCTTGCCGGCCACAGGTTCCTTCTCATCCAAACTCCACAGATAGACAAACCGCTCCGGCACTTCGTCCGCGCAGGCTTTCAGCAGCAGCTGCCAGTCTTCCAGCGACTCCGCACGCAGGGCAAAGGCATCCGTGCCCTCCGGCTCAAAGGCATTGCCACGATGCGCCACCCGGCAGTTCACTCCGCTCGCACGCAGTTGCACCGCCAGCTCATCTCCCAGCCCACCCGCATCCGCCATCACCAGCCACGATTTCTCCACCGGCACTTCCGCCAGAGCAGGCTCGGCATGCACCGCCTCGCTCCACGGCTTGCGTGCCATCAGACCGATCAAGCTTTCGCCGCCTTGGGAGCGGATCAAACCGGAGAGCGAAACCGTTTCGCTGAATCCCGTTTCACCCAGCACCTTCTGCCATTGCTCACGCTCCAGCAGCGGATGATTCGGGCGCAGATCGCGGTCCGTGAAACGCCACCAGCCGCTCGTCAGTCCAAAGACCGCGTTCAGCCACAGATGCGGCGTCGCCACATCCACAAACATCAGGCTCCCGCCGGGAACCAGCAGCTCATGGAGATTACTCAGCGCGCTGCGCACATCGCTCACCGCATGGATCACATTCGTGCCAAGGATGATGTCAAACGAGCCCGCCTTGAATTCCTGCTCAATGCCGGGCTTCTCCAGATCAAAGACCTGATACTCGACTTCGGAAAAGCTGTTCAGCTTCTGCTTCGCCGCAGGAAAGAAGGCTGGTGAGACATCGCTGAACACATACGTATGCACACCACGCTCCAGACCTGGCAGGACCTGCGAGGCCAGTCCGCCCGTGCCTGCGCCGATTTCCAAGATGCGCAGCCCGCGTCCTTCCGGAAGCTGGCGTGCCGCTTCACTCACCGCACTGCCCATCGCCGCCAGCCATGGGCTTGTCACGAGTCCGTCGCCGTAAAACTGATCCAGCAGATCCGCGCCACCGCTGGCAAACAAGACCTGCACCGCCTCCTTCTCACCACGCATGATGGGGCCCAGCTCCGCACAGGTGGCCCCGCACAGCAACGCTTCCGGCAGATGCCCCGGATACAGGCCGATGCATGAACTCAGCAGCGTCACCGCCGAATCCGCCGCCTTCTTGAAGGACGGTGTCGTCTGGTACCCCGCACCTTTTTGGATCAGCAGCTTTTGCTTCACCAAGTTGTTCATCAGCTGCACAAACGAGCGCTGCATCGAGTCGCTCACGCCGAGTGATTTCGCCGTGAATTCCCCTTCCGCGCCCATCGCACGCAGACCGCTCGCCACTTGCGCGGCGGTCAGTTCATCACCTGCTGCGCTCGCCGCATCCAGGTTGTTGCGCCCGCGCATGTCCAGCACTTCATCCAGCGCGCTCTGCGCCGCTGCATGCAGCCGGCTCAGGGCCACCGGAGCCGCAGCCGCAGGTTTGTTTCCCAGCGTGCGCTCCTCCCAGGCGATGTGATACGTCACATCCCGGCCCTTGCCGTTTTTGCCTGTGCGCCGTGAACCTTCCACGCTGATCGCGCGGAATCCGTCAATGCGCACACACGGCCGACCCGCCTCGTCATACAGGTCGATGCCGCCTTCCACGAATTCATCATTCGCATCCTTCACGCCCGCACACACCCGGCTCGAAGCCCCCGGCGTGCGCAGAAACAAGATGCGTGAAAAGCGCACCGGCAGCCGCAGTCCCGCCGTGCGTCCTTCCACCGTCGCCGCACCTGCGGAGAAGATTTGCAGCGCGCCATCAAACAGCACCGGATGCAGCGGATACTCCGCCGCACGCGCAGCTATCCCAGCACTCAGCGCCACGCGTCCTGCCGATTTTCCGGCACTCGCGGACAGCTCACGAATCGGGCGAAACTCCTCACCATAGCGCAGGCCCATGTCACTCATGTGATCATAGAAAGTGTCCAGCCCCACCGCAGGCAGCTTGGAGGCCTCCCAGGTCGTTGCAGCGAAGGACGACTCGGTGCGCTCACCGCGCATCGCACCCACCACATGCGTGGACCACGAGGCCCCGCTTTCAAACTTGCTCTGAATGGAGAACGTGCGCTCCGTCAGATCATACGTCAGCTCCATCAGCAGCCCGGACGGCGGATCAGGCAGAATGAGAGGCTTGCGGATTTCAAAGTCTTCAATGACGAAGGCCTTGCCCTCAAACAACTGCACCCCGGCCTCCAGCGCCATTTCCACAAACCCCGCTGCCGGAAAGATGATGAGGTTCTCCACACGATGATCCTTCAGGAAAGCCATGTGCCGGTTGTCCAGCCGTGTGATCCACGTCGGAGTGGATCGCGCGAGGCGGATGTCCAGCAACCCCTTGCCTCCGGGAGCCAGCCGTCCTTCGCGCATCTCGGCAGATTCATTCCACCAGCGGCTCTTGTCCCACGCATAAGTTGGCAGCGTCAGATGCCGCCGCGATGGCGTTAGCGCCTTGAAGTCCAGCACCACTCCCGCCAGATGCAGATCCAGCGCCGTCTCCAGCAGAGACTCATGCTCGCGCTCACGGCGTGCCGAGGCCAGCACCGTGGCTTTGCCTCCATTTTCACCCAGGCATTCCTGCATGGAGCGCACCAGTGCGGGATGCGCGCCGATCTCCAGCCACACATCCGCTCCAAAATCCGCCACCGCAGCAATCGCCGTCGCAAACTCCACCGGCTGCCGCACACCGCGTGACCAATGGCCTGCATCACAAGAAGCACCACTCAGACGCCTGCCCGTCACCGTGCTGAAAAAAGGCAGCTTTTCAGCCTGCGGTTTCAAATCTATCAGCGCCGCCTTCAAGGCATCCGCAGCGGATTGCATCATCGCATGATGGAAGGGATGGCTCACCTGCAGGAAGCGCGCAAACACACCCTTCGTTTCCAACTCGGCCGCGATGGCCTCCAGCGATGTCTTCAAGCCCGACAACGTCAGCGAGCGCGGCCCGTTGAAGGCCGCAATGCTCACCGCACGGTCATGCTTGGCGATCACCGCCAGCGCTTCATCCGGGCTCATCCCCACCGCCAGCATCGTTCCGCCTGCTGCGGCGCATTCGTCCATGAACTTCCCGCGCAGCACGATGATCTTCGCCGCCTGCTCCAGCGTGAGGATGCCCGCGATGCACGCTGCCGCCACCTCGCCCACACTGTGCCCGACCACCGCCGCAGGCTGGATGCCCCAGGACTGCCACAGCGCCGCCAGTCCCATCTGCATGGCGAAAATCGCCGGCTGCGAGATCGCCGTCTGCTGCATCTTCGTCTCCGCCTCGGGACGATTGAGTTCATCCATCAGGGAAAACTTCACCCACGGCTTCATCGCCTTGTCACAGGCTTCGATCATCTTTTGAAACACCGGCTCATGCTTCATGAGCTCGCAGCCCATGCCCTGCCACTGCGGCCCCTGGCCGCTCATCACAAACACCACGCGTGCCGCATGCTCGGGCCGGGGCGTGAAGGAGCTGCGCATGCGCGGCCCGGGTTGACCCGACGCAAACGCGCTCAGCTCCTGCACCACTTCGCCCAGTGTCCGCGCAGTCAGCGCCAGACGGTATGAGTGATGATTGCGCCGCGCACCCAGCATGTAGGTGAGGTCTTGCAGCAGAGGCGAGCTGCCATTGAGCTTCGAGTGATCATCCACCCACGTGCTCAGCTGCCACGCGGCAGACTGCAGCGCCTTCTCAGACCGTGCGGAAAGCGTCAGCGGCCACGCGCGGTTGTTGCTGGGAGTCACATGAACACGCGCTGCCTGCTTCGGTGCCTCGGACAAAATCACATGCGCATTGGACCCGCCAAAACCAAAGGAGTTCACCCCCGCAAGGCGCAGCGCTCCAAGCTCCGGAAATTCTTCACTGGCCACCGGCACGCGCAGCTTCAGCGCGTTGAAATCAATGTGCGGATTCGGCGATTCAAAATGCAGGCTCGGTGGAATACGACCGTGCTTGAGCACCAGCGCCGCCTTGACCAATCCTGCCACACCCGAGGCGGTTTCCAAATGCCCCAGATTCGTCTTCACCGATCCAATGATCAGCGGCGAATCCTCCGCACGCTCCGCACACAGGGCCTCGGCCAGGGCATGCGCTTCGATCGGATCTCCCACCGCCGTGCCCGTGCCATGCGCTTCCACATAG
Source organism: Prosthecobacter sp. Pr1 (assembly GCF_057652315.1). NCBI lineage: Bacteria > Pseudomonadati > Verrucomicrobiota > Verrucomicrobiia > Verrucomicrobiales > Verrucomicrobiaceae > Prosthecobacter > Prosthecobacter sp. Pr1. The sequence continues at coordinate 83,984 of NZ_JBYFBS010000010.1, forward strand.
CCGATCTCTGCGGGCATCACGCCCGCCAGCACACACGCATCATGCACCAGGTTGGCCTGCGCTTCCGGACTCGGCAGCGAGATGCCATTCGTATGCCCGTCTGAATTCACTGCGGAGCCAATGATCACCGCATGAATCGGATCACCATCCGCGATGGCGTCAGAAAGTTTTTTCAGCAGCACCATGCCAGCACCTTCACCGCGCACGAATCCGTTCGCCGAGGCATCGAAGGCCTTGCATTTGCCTTCAGGCGAAAGCATCCCCGCCTGTGAAAATCCGATGAATCCATCCGGTGTGATCATCACCGTCACACCGCCAGCCATCGCCGTTTTGCAGCGTCCATCCAAAATGTGCTCACACGCCACATGCACCGCCGTCAGTGCTGATGAGCAGGCCGTGTCCATCGCAATGCTCGGCCCTGTCAGATTCAAACAATACGAAATGCGGTTCGCTGCGATGCTGTGCGCGCTGCCCGTCGGCGTGTGCGCGCTGATGCCCGCGCGATCCGTCGAGGTGTGCTGCAAGCCCTGGTAATCATTGTGCGAGATGCCGACGAACACGCCGATGTCCGTGCCCTTGTCGAGATCCAGCACCAGCCCTGCATCCTCGATCGCCTCATACGCCGTTTCCAGCAGCAGCCTCTGCTGCGGATCAATGTAAGGCGCCTCACGCGGCGAGATGCCGAAGAACTGCGGGTCAAACTGGTCGATGCCATCGATGAAGCCGCCGCGCTTGGCCACGGTCTTGCCCACGATGCCCGGCTCTGCGTCATAAAAACGCTCCACATTCCAGCGGTCCGCCGGCACTTCACACACCGCATCACGCCCTTCCTCAAGCAGCTTCCAGAACGCCTCCGCATCATTCACCCCACCAGGGAACCGGCAGCCGATCCCGATGATGGCGACACTCTCCTTGTTTAAGATTGGAAGCGGGGGCGGCAGTGACGAAGCGGATTGATTGAGTGTGGGCATGTGTGTGATAAAAGGAAAAAAGTTTACGGCCCCGCTGCATGAGTCCGTCTACTCCGCTGACTTCCAGCGGCAGTGCCTTCCCTTAGTCCCTCCCACCCCATACCCACCATGGGGTAAAACCCTACCCTGACTGCTGAACGCTCGAACAAGTGCCCCCTTGCGGTCAGTTCCAAAAAAGGTAATTTCCGGCATGACCATTGTCCTCGAACTACCCGATGCATGGAAGCGTCTGCTCGGCCTCGACACGGCTGACGCCGCCGGGCGCGCGCGTGAAATGCTGATCACCGAGAGCTATCGCGAAGGCAGGCTTTCGCGCGGTCAGGCTGCAGAAATGCTGGGGCTGGGCTTTCATGAGGCGGAGACCTTTTTCAAGCGGCAGGGCGCAGAGCAGCAGCCCTCCTGGGAGGAGCTTGAAGAGAGTTCTGCAAAGTTGCGTTCATTCTTGCAGGCATGAACTCGACCGGCGTGGTCGTGGCGGACACCACCCCGCTCAACTATCTCATCCTGATCGGACGCACCGACATTCTTGGCTCGCTCTTTGGAGAAGTCTTGATCCCCTCGGCTGTGCTCGCGGAACTTCGTCACCCCAAAGCTCCTGAAGCCGTGGAGCGCTGGCTCCAGGCACCTCCGTCTTGGCTGCGGGTCATGCAGGTCCGTCATCTGGATGAGACTGTACAGCTCGGCAAAGGTGAAACGGAGGCCATCAGCCTTGCTCTGGAGCAAAGGCTGAAAGTGGTCCTGATGGACGAACGCCGCGGCAGGATGGCGGCGGAAACACGCGGCCTGCTGGCTGTTGGCACGCTCAACTTGATTGACCTCGCAGATGAACGCCGGCTCTGCAATGGCATCGAATTGCTTGAAGATCTGCGGCAAACAACCTTCCGCGCCGATGCCGAACTGCTGAAGCGCTTTGAAGCCCGGATGCAGGCGCGGTGGAAATGATCCCGGCAGGCCCCGCCCCCATATGGGGTCTATCCCTACCTGACCAGTTAACGATTGCTTCACCCCCCCATACGCAGCGATAACGTTCCACATATGTGTGGCATTGCTGGTATCATGGATCTGGCCGGAAGGCGTTCGGTGTCTGAAGGTGTCGTCGAACGCATGGCTCGCGCCTTGACTCACCGGGGCCCCGATGAAGAAGGCTTTTTCAAGCGCCCCGGCGTCTCCCTCGCTTCCCGCCGTCTCAGCATTGTCGGTCTCGCCGATGGTCAGCAGCCCATGTGCAATGAAGACCAGAGCGCTTACACCGTTTACAACGGCGAGTTCTTCGACTTCCCCGAAAAGCGCGCCGAGCTCGTTTCACGCGGCCACGTTCTTCACACCCACTGCGATACCGAGATCATCCCGCATCTCTGGGAGGAAAGTCACGAAGCCATGTTCGAGCGCATGCGCGGCCAGTTTGCCGTCGCCTTGTACGATGTCCCGCGCCATCAGCTCACCCTCGGGCGCGATCGCTTCGGCATCGCCCCCTTGTATTGGACACGCCAGGGCGACTGGCTGCTCTTTGCCTCCGAGATCAAAGGCCTGCTGGCTTCTGGTATGTTCACCCCGCAGGCTGACCGGAAGGGCATTGATCACATCTTCACCTTCGGCGCCATGCCCGGACCGACGACGTGCTTCGCCGGCATCCATCTCCTCCGTGCCGGCCACTACCTGCAGATCACCCCCGGTGAGGCAGAGCCCATCAAGGAGCACACTTATTGGGAAATGGATTTCCCCAATCAGGGCGATGAAGACCCCACGACTGATCCCACCAAGCTCGTCGATGAGTTGGAGAGCCTTCTCCTTCAAGCCGTGGACAAACGCCTCCGCGCCGATGTTCCCGTCGGCGCCTACCTCTCCGGCGGTCTCGATTCCAGCATGATCGTCGCCATGGCCTGCAAGCTCAAAGGCGAATCCATCAACACCTACACCATTCGTGTCGATGATCCGAAGCTCGATGAACTCAGCGCCGCCCAGCGTACCGCCAAGCACATCGGCACCAAGCCCCCCATCGTTCAGGACTTTCGCGCCAGCGATGCCCTGGACATGTATCCCCAGCTCATCCACGCCGCCGAAGCACCCGTCATCGACACCTCCTGCGCTGCGCTGCTCATGCTCGCACGCCGCGTCCACACCAATGGTCAAAAAGTCGTCCTCACCGGCGAAGGCGCAGACGAATGGCTCGCAGGCTATCCCTGGTACAAGATCGCCAAGATCTTCGGCGCTCTTGATGCCATCCCCGGCCTGCGCCTCAGCGACATGGCACGCCGCGCATTCCTCCGCCTCAACAAAGTCCCTCACTATCCCGCCACCAGCCGCAAGATGTGGGAGGACGCCGTCGGCGGCCCCAATGCCTGGATCGACAGCTATGGCGTGCTCGCGCTCTCCAAACTCCGCTTCTACGGTGAACCCATGCGCGAAGTCCTCGCCACCGCCCGCCCTTGGGACAGCCTCGGCATGAATCTCGAGCGCGCCAAGCACTGGACCCCGCTCAATCGCAGCCTCTGGGTCGGCGCACGCGTCACCCTCGCCGGTCATCTGCTTCAGGCCAAAGGAGATCGCGTGGCCATGCACTCCTCCGTCGAAGTCCGCTACCCCTTCCTCGACGAAGACGTCTTCGACTTCACCTCCAAGCTCGCCCCGCAGTGGAAGCTCAAGGGCTTCCGCGACAAACACCTCCTGCGCCTCGTCGCCGAACGCTGGCTCCCGAAAGAAATCGCCCGCCGGCAAAAAGTCATCTTCCGCGCTCCGCTCGACAGCTTCCACATCGACCCCGAGCCCAAGTTTGTCAGTGAACTTCTCAGCGAAGAATCCCTGCGCCGCACCGGCTACTTCGACATCGCCCAAGTCCGCCACTGGCGGAAAGCCTTCCGCGAACTCCGCGCCGGCTCCCTCCCGCGCCTCTCCGTCGAAATGGGCCTCGCCGCCGTCGTCGCCACCCAGCTCTGGCACCACACCTTCATCGACGGCACTCTCGCCGATCTCCCCACCTCCGCGCCCGGCAAGGTGTAGCAGCCATAGCAATCTGCGGAGCGCCGACCTTTCCGAGCCCGTCCCAGGCTTCGTAGCTTTGGCGAAAAAGCCAGCACTCCGCAAACACCCACAGCATGAATGGCACTCAGTTAAGGCGATTTTTTCTGCGCTTTGACCTCTTTCGACGCATCGTTTGCCGCTCCCGGATTCCCTTGGCAAACAGGCGTCATCTTCCCCCACTCCGCTCTGCCACACGCCAGCCCTGAAGGGGCTGCGGAATTTAGCCCAGGGTCAGCCGAGCCTCAGCGAGGCGACCCTGGGTTGGCTGTGCCACGACCGGGAAGCAAACCCAGCGCATCGCCGCACGCCAAGCCCACCAGCAGCGTCTGCAATGAACCCCGCCGCGCTAAGAGCGTGCGGCTGGCTCCCTAGCCCTCGCTTTCCCAAACCCTGCAAGCTACAAAGTAATATAAAGTGTCATTCAATCTCTCCCCACCCACTTCAAGGCAGCTTCGCCAGCTCCGCACGCCCCAGCGCCTTCACCTCTGCATCATCCTTCTCCATGTCGGGCATCGTCAGCCCCTTTGTGATATACTTCCGCGCCTCCGCATTCCTCCCCATGTGCGCAAACGTCCGCCCCAGCTCAATGAAATGCCGTGGGCGCCGCGGGTTGATCGCAATCGCACGCTCAAAGCACTTCACCGCCGTCTCATTCGTCGTCGTCGGCAGCTTGCCGTAGATCAGTCCGCCCAGCAGATGTTTCAGCGTACCCACATTGGCCAGCACCTGATGCCACCTCCCCAGCACATGCCAGGCCACATCATTGCGCGGATTCAGGGCGATCGCCCGGTCCGCCCCCGCTTTGATCAGCGGCGTCGCCGCCACCTGCTCCTTGTTCCCCTGATACGGCAGCATGCGTCCGTAAGTGATCGCCGGTGAGATCTGCGCGTCCGAATCATTCGGCCCCAGCTTGGCCGCACGCTTGCCATAGTCCAGCGCCACCGCGCCAATTTTGAGCTTCTCCGCCCCCGTGCCCGCGTCAGACATCAGATGCCGGTACTGCCGCGCGATGCGCACCAGCAGGGCCACATTCGCAGGCTCCAGCTTCTCCGCAGGCAGATAGTACCGCAGCGCATCATTGGCCTTAAATTGGACATCATACACATCACCGCTCTGCATCAGCTCAGTCGCGCTTTGCGCACGACTGGTTGTGCAGGTGAGCAGCAGCGCTGCGGCATAGAGAGTGGTTCGGCAGAGGGAGGATAGGTACATGGTGTTAGTTTTGGTGTTCAATCAGTCGGCCCGCATTCAGGAGTGCGGCCTCGCTCAGGCGCGGACCCACCAGTTGCAGGCTGGTCACGGGAGTCGTCTTGCCCTGGGGCGGCATCTGGATCGGAATGGCCAGCGCGGGATTGCCCGCATAGTTCACCGCCACCGTGTTCTGCATCTCAAACACCCGCAGTTCAAACACCACATCAGATCCCCAGTACGGCATCTTCGGCGGCAGTCCCTGCAGCGTCGGCACCGCGATGAAATCCACCCGCTTGAAAACCGACCTCAGTTCCCGCTGCCAGGCCGCCTTGCGCTTCACCGCCCCGGCATAGCCAAATTTGTAGTCCAGCTCGCCCTTCGCCAGCACCAGCTTCGTCAGCAGGCTCACGCCTTTTTGGTTCGCGTACTTCTGGTCGTTGTACCACGCATCCCCCAGCGCCACCACCTTGCCGTCCTTCTCCGCAGCACGCCATTTCTTCTCGAAGTCCTTGCTCAGCCTCACGATCTTGAAATGCCGCGCCGTGAGCTCTGCGTCGATCGCCTTGTCGATCGCCGAATCCGTCCCGTTCAAATACAGCCTGCCGATCGTGATCTGCCGTGCCCGTGGTTTGTCAGCCACCGCCTCCCGGTACTTCCCCGCAAACCCACGCTGCAGCAGGTCCATCCCCTGCGCCAGATCGCCAATGTTTCGTGCCAGCGGCCCCACCGTGTCCAGATGCTTCGGCGAGATCGGAAACACACCCTTCGTGGAAACCAGCCCAAAGGTTGTCTTCAGCCCATACACACCGTTGCAGGCCGCAGGCACCCGGATGGATCCGCCCGTGTCCGTGCCAAACGCCACATCCGCCATGTGCGTGGCCACGGCCACCGCCGAGCCGCTCGAAGAACCACCTGGGATCACATCGCCTTTGCCATCCAGCCGGCTTTTCGGCGTGCCAAAAAATCGGTTCTCGCCGGACACCGTCACCGCAAACTCCGTCAGATTCGTTTTGCCCACGATCTGCACATTGCGTTCCCGCGCCAGCGCCAGACACGGCGCATCACGCACCGCCGGGGCGCTGTGCTTCGCCACATACTCAGACCCCGCCGAAGTTACCCGCCCCTTCATGTCAATGTTGTCTTTCACCGCCAGCCGCAGCCCCTCGCCCTGCGCAGATGCCGGCCAGTAGCTGATGAAGGCATGCTCACGCGCCTGCTTCAGCCGCCGCTCCTGCGGCGAGACACAGCCATCGAGCACCATCATCACCAACCCGCCAAGAACAAGACCCCACACACGCTTTTTTATCATATTGACCCCCAGCATGCCCCCGCACCACCGCCCCCACAATGGGGTGAACACTCCATAGCGCGGCTGACAAACCCATCACATTCCCCGCACCTTTCATGGAAAGCATGTGCCGCAAGCAGGGCGGCACGCGCTGCATCCACAGCTTCTCAGGCGTTGTTTTCGCAAACTGCGCACACCGCTTCAAAGCGAAACCGCCGCCCTTGCCACCGATGCCCGCAAAATTTACTTATTCCTACTTGCTCGATGTATATTTAAGTATAATACTTTCCACGCATTCATCCCGCCCCCCCTCACGCAGTCATAACCCCGCACCAACCACCCATCCCCGCGCCATGTCTCAGCAAACCCCAGAAGCCGAAGTCGAGTCCTGGGTCGACATCGTCAAACAGAAGGTCTCTGCGCTGCGCTTCGGCTCCGTTCAGATCATCGTCCATGAAGGCCGCGTCACGCAGGTCGAGAGCACGGAAAAGACCCGCCTTGCAGTGGATCCCCCGGCCACTCAAGCCAGAAGATTGTTCCAAGCTGCCAGCTGACCTCAGTTCCGCTTCACGAATTCTAACCATGTCATGCCACTCCAACATCGTTGAAACTATGGGCCGCACCCCGCTCCTCAAGCTCAACCGCCTCAGCACAGGCGTGCACGCCGCGATCGCTCGGAAGATCGTCACCATGGGTTGTTGCACCGGTGAACGCCACCACTCCGCCGCCCTCGCCCACGCAGCCCGCAACCCAGTTGGATCCTAAAACGCCATGTCAGCCTTGCCTTCACCTCTTATCTACACCGGGGACAGCATCCCCCGCCCTCTCATCCGCCGCCGTCATTTCGTGCTGCGTGAGCCCACGCCCGAGATCGAGCGCGGCACCTTCATCCCAAAGATCATCTCCAAGCCGGTCAATCCCGGCTATGGCTTCAAGTTCGCCATCTTCGCCGGCATCCATGGCGATGAAGAAGCAGGCACGCTTGCCGCCTTTGATCTCATCCGCTGGGCCTCCGAGCAGCCGGTGGAGCTCCACGACTACGAGCTCCACATCTATCCCGTGTGCAATCCCACCGGCCGCCGCTCCCACACCCGGCACTCCGGCAGCGGCATTGATCTGAACCGCCAGTTCTGGAATGAATCCGACGAGCCTGAAATCCAGTACCTCGAAGGCGAGCTGCGCCGTGAAAAATACGACGGCATCATCTCCCTGCATTCAGATGCAGACAGCGATGGCGTCTACGGCTTTGTCGGCGGCTCCTTCCTCAGCGAGCATCTGCTGAAGCCCGCACTGCGCGCCGCATCCAAGATCCTGCCGCGCAATGACTCCCAGGTCATCGACGGCTTCCTCGCCGACAAGGGCATCATTCGCGAAGGCTACCTCGGCATGCTCACCGCACCTCCCGGCCAGTCCTCCTCAGCCCTGGAGATCGTCTTTGAAACCCCGTCTCTGGCGCCCATGCCCCTGCAGGTCTCCGCCACCGTCGTCGCCGTCAAAACCATCCTCGCACGCTACCGCCAGCTCCAGTCCTACGCCCCGAATCTCTAACCCTCTCTAGTTTCATTCCGCGTTTCTCACGCTTACTTCGTCAATAGGGATGCTTGCCCCTGGATTTTCCAGAGTGGCGGGGAACGCCTGGAAAAGGGCCGTGTTTGATGGGATCTTTGAGACAATCTCCTCATCAAGTGTGACCTTGGGCCGCTGGGGCTCCTCCCTGCCGACGATGTGGCTGTGATCCTTCTGCAGGTCATAGAGCAGCGGCACGCGCACGTACCACCAGCCCATGTCTTCATATCGCATACCACGCGATTTCCGCTGAGCCAGCCATTGCTGCTCGAAGGCTTTCGTCGCTTTGAAGCTGGCCACTGCCGGGATTTGCTGGCTGGCCATCTCCCATCGTTTAATGAGCTTCCTTTACTCCCAGTGAAGCATGGTCTTCATCTCCTCGGCGGTTAACCGGACCTCGAAACCCAGCCCGTCCTCGGCATCTTCTCCAGACTCGGCCGCTGCCACGGCTGACACGCCGCCAATGCCCATGGTGCAGGTCTCCCCCCCCAGCGCCCCACCCGCCTTCCCGTGCCTGGGGTGGCCTTAGGTAAACCAAATCCACATGGCCACTGCCGCAACCATGAACAACGCGGCTGCGCAGGCAGCCAGAAGCACGCACTTTACAGTTCCCGCCTTTTTGCAGATCTGCCGCATTTTCTGCATCAGCCCGGCCCGGACTCTATCTGTACGGTCCAGCACCCGGGCGACCTCCATGGATTCCGCCGCCAGCATCATCAGCCCACCGGCCAGCAGGACAGTCCCCGGCCCCGGCAAAGGCAGCGCCACCACACCCAGCAAACAGATGACGATGCCGGCGATCACAAACCCATGCTTTCTGCCCGCGCTGGAGTCACCTTGTTTGGCCTTCCGCCGCTTGTGGACCTCCTGAAACCGGCGCCCCGGAGGGCTGCTGAGAAACAAGTGCCACTGCTGTTTGAGAGTCTGGATCATTGGAGGCCTGACAGATGCCACGAATGGGAACCAATCACTGCCGCCACGGCAATCGAAGCATTTTTAGCAATGGCTGTGTTGCCCGGCACAAGGTGATGATGATTCGCATCTCACCCAAAACCCCGGATGGCATCCGCAGGCAAATGAACCACCTGTCCCGTGCACATCAGCAATGTTACGACGCGTGGAACTAGCTTCAGGCACTCAGAACGGTTCAGGCGCGTCACACTTTTTAGATTGTTGGCTTATTCAATCATAAGCACCCCACCAATCCATTACTAACATGCCTCACAATGACGTCTCCTTCCTCGCCTTCGGTCAGGATCACCGCAACGCAGATGCTCTGCGGGATATCACCGCCAGGATCAAAGAGCTGCATGCGGCAAACGTACCCGTCGTCATCTGCATTGAGCACAGTCCCGGTGTCACGGCAGAATCTGAACTCAAGTTGTTGCAGTACAGGGCCGCAGTAGGTGGCTATTTCGATCAATGCCTCAAAAATCTGCAAAGCAATCCGCCCGGCCCAGGTCCCGACAAAGCCAGTTTTAACAAGGCAACCGAACACGTCTACGGCAGCGTCCTGGAACAGGGAGCCGACTTCTACAGGTATGTCTCCAGCGTTGATTTTCAGACCAACTGGGAGGCGAATGAATTATGCGGCAGGTCAGCCGCTACGGCCGCCGAACTCGAATTGATGGAGTTTGCCATTGCCAGCGGCATCCCGGTCAAAGGGCTTGATCTCCCCAAGAAAGAGGTCCTCTACCGCACACAAGGGGCTGACGCAGCAGAATTCAGGCGCATTGACCACATGGCTGATCAAGCCCTTGAGCACATGCAGTCACTGGCCGATGACAAGGGTGGCGTAGTCATCGCCCTCAACATGGGTGCCAGCCATGTGGGAAACCTTGAGGCACGGCTGCTGGAAAAGGTCTCTGAGTCCCAGCTCTCCCAGCAGGCCAATATCCAGGTGCAGTCCTGCGTGATGCTCGATGATCCTGAAAACGGACCAGCCGTTTCCATCGTTGGCCACGAGGCAGCGCAGGGCTTGCAGCTGATGCAAGATGGGGCGCAGAGAATCGAGCGTCATGCCGAGAAGATGGCGAAAAACATGACCTTGGAAAACTTACAAAATGACCTGGGCAGGCAGGTTAACGGCGTCCAGAAATGCCAGGAAATCCTTGAGGCTCTTGAACAGGCTCAGCTCCAAAACCTCGCCGATCTCAGGGCAAACATTGAAACCATCCACGGTGAACCATTTGACGATGCAGCTGATTTTCAGGACCACCTGGCTGATATGGTGGATTCGCCGGGGTGCAGTTCGTTCGCAGCCTTGCTGAGCAACCCGCTGGGCGATGACCTCACCCAATACCCGCTGGCGGAAGAGGACGCAAAACTCATCCTCAATGATCAGAAACAGACAGTATCCAGTTGGATTAAATCCGGTAAAGAGATGCAGCAGAAAACCGGGCATCAGATCGATCGATTCAAGGCCGGTGTCCCGCACGAGGGGCGCGATGACTGGCAGTTTTCCCAGCGGGCCAAAACGCAAATAGGCAGCAAGATTTCCGCAGATCCCACCCCGTTTCTCCGGCCAGACAAAGGCAGCTACGCAGCGGGACTGAATGCACAGATGGCACCGGTGCTGCAGCGCCACGCTCCCTCCTTGCCAATCGCGGCGGACATTCTCCCCGCACCAGCGCCCCCTGTCCCAGTAGCCCCGGTAAAGCCACCTTTGGAAGATGTCCGGGCCAGCCTCCAAAAAAGCGAACTACGCCAGCGAAAAGTGTCTCACCTTCCTCACACTGTGGGTGGCGACGCTCCTGAGCTGGCTGCGCCGGCACGTGCCCCTAGAGTCATTCCCCCCGGCAAATTAAAAACAGACTGATCTGCCTTCACCAGTTCTCAATATCAACTCTTTGTACTTCAAAGAGTGGTGCTCGGGAAGGGACTCGAACCCTTAAGCCTTTCGGCACAAGATCCTTAGTCTTGCGCGTATACCAATTCCGCCACCCGAGCAGGTGTGAAAAACAGGGGCCGCGAATATAGACGCTTCAGTTTTTATGCAACCACTGTTTTGCATTTTCGTGCACTTTTATGCGCCGATGGAAAAGACGATCACTCTTGCCTTCGCACCGCGTTTTGACTGTCATCCCATCTCATGCGCACTTCCCTGCTCCTCTGCCTGCTGCCGTCCCTCCTCTTCGCGGCCTCGCCCTACCCTGAAAAGACCCCCGACACCCCGGGAAACAGGCTCATCGACCGCTACTTCGCCGAGCAGACGCGCGAGATCACCGCAGACAACGGCCTCGCGCAGATCACCACCGCTGCCGACTGGGAAGCCAAAGCCCCCGAGTACCGCCGCCAGCTCTTTGAGATGCTCGGCCTTGATCCCCTGCCGGAGAAGACCCCGCTGAATGCCACCAAAACCGGCGAGCTCAAAGGCGACGGCTACATCGTGGAAAAAATGCACTTCCAGTCCATGCCCGGACTCTACGTCACGGCGAATCTCTACCTGCCCGAGAAGGTGGACAAACCCCTGCCCACCATCCTCTACGTCTGCGGCCATGCCGTTGTGGTCAAAGACGGCGTCAGCCTCGGCAACAAGGCCGGCTACGAGCACCACGGCGTCTGGTACGCCCGCCACGGCTACGCCTGCATGATCATCGACACCGTGCAGCTCGGCGAGATCCGTGGCGAGCACCACGGCACCTACAGCAAAGGCCGCTGGTGGTGGTTCTCACGCGGCTACACCCCCGCAGGCCTCGAAGCCTGGAGTTGCATCCGCGCGCTCGACTACCTCGAAACCCGCAAGGAAGTGGACAAGACGCGCTTCGGCGTCACCGGCCGCAGCGGCGGCGGTGCCTACTCCTGGTGGATCACCGCGCTGGATGAGCGCATCAAAGCCAGCGCCCCCACCGCCGGCGTCACCGACATGCAGAATCAAGTCATCGACGGCTGCGTCGAAGGCCACTGCGACTGCATGTTCTTCGTGAACACCTACCGCTGGAATTTCGAGCGCATGGTCGCCCTCGCCGCACCCCGCCCGCTCCTCATCGTCAACACCGACAAAGACAGCATCTTCCCCATCGACGGCGTCTTCCGCATCTACCAAAACGTGCGCAAGATCTACACCCTCCTCGGCAAGGAGGGGAACATCGGCCTCCAGGTCGCCGAAGGTCCGCACAAAGACCTGCAGCCGCTGAACATGGGCGCCTTCCATTGGTTCGAGCGCTTCCTCAAAGGCGCAGATTCCATGGCCGTGCTCGATGAAGGCGCCAAAAAAACCATCCAGCCCGCCTCCCTGCGCGTCTTCACGGAGATCCCCAAGGACGAGATCAACACCAAGGCCGACGAAACCTTCGTCCCCATGGCCAAAGCCCCCGCTCCTGCCACCAATGCCGCCGATTGGTCCAAGCAGAGCGACACCTGGATGAACGACCTCAAAGACAAAGTCTTCGCGGGCTGGCCCAAAGACATCGCCTCCGTCAATCCGCAGAAGGAAAGCAGCGCCGAAGTCGATGGCATCCGCATGACCGCCTACGACTTCGACAGCCAGTCCCCCTTCCGCCTGCGCCTCTACATCGTCCATCGCGATGGCCTCCGCGCCGAAGACCTCCAGCTCGTCGCGCTCAACGTGCTCGATGAAGCCGGCTGGGATGAATTCTGCGCCACCTACCACAGCCGCTTTGGCAAGCTCATCGAAGTCTTCCCCGGTGCCCCGAAGGACGACGCCGCCTTTGAGCAGGAAAAGAAAATGTTCACGAACTTCAAATGGGGCATGGCCTACATCTGCCCGCGCGGCGTCGGCCCCACCGCCTGGACCGGCAGCCCCAAAGCCCAGACCCAGCGCCTCCGCCGCTTCTACCTCCTCGGCCAGACCCTCGATGGCATGCGCGTGTGGGACGTCCGCCGCACCCTGCAAACCATCCGCGCCATCCCCGGCTTCGGCGAAACCCCGCTGTGGATTCAGGCCCATCGCGACATGGCCGTCGATGCCCTCTACGCCTCCCTCTTTGAAGACAACATCAAGCGCCTCGACCTCCACGACATGCCCCTCACCCACAACGGCACCGTCACCGGCGATCCCAATGCCGTCGGCCCCGCCATGCTGAACGTCCTCAAATACCTCGACATCCCCCAGGCCACCGCCATGGCCGCCATGCGCAGCAAAGTCGTCGTCTACGCCCCCGACAAAGCCGCCTGGGACTACCCCGCCACATTGACCAAGAACCTCGGCAAAGAAACCCAGTTCCAAGTCCGCGTCCCCGTGAAGCCCGAGGAGGTGAAGGAAGAGCCGCAGAAGAAAGAGGAGCCCAAGAAACAGCCAGCTGATGCTCCCGAGAAATCCGGCGATGCTCCGAAAAAATCCGCCGCCCTCTCGTCCGCCCCCACTCCAGTGGTGATCTCCACCCTCCCCAACATCCCCTTCGCCAGCCCACCACCACGCCGGGACATGCCCAAGAAGGACACCATTAAAAGAGACACCATCAAGAGAGACCGCATCAAAAGGGACAGCCCCACACGGCGGAAGTGAACATGTGAAAGTGATCCTCTGTTTGCCTCACTTGCTTGCGAGGTCTAGGATATTTAGAATTTCCTCAGCCTCAATTCGCAAAACAAAATAACATGGGCAACTCCGTTTTAGTTTTCGTCAGTCACTCATCCGAAGACAAAGAGCCGTATATTGAGCCAATCGTCGCCGACTTGGAAGCTTGTTTCATCAACGTCTGGATCGACAAACGCCGAATCATGCCGGGTGATAATCTTCGCAAATCCATCTTCAGGGATGGCATAGATAAAGCCGATGTTGCATTGATTTTCTTCACAGAAAAATCTCTCAAATCATCATGGGTAGATCGAGAAATTAAGCACGTTTTGCGAGAGGAATCAAAGAAAGGAAATCAGTTTGATCTGAACAAAATCATCTCAGTTTTTGATTCCAAAACCACGTATGAAGCAATCGCAGAACGTTATCCAGAATTGACTGATGACCTGCTTCACTTGATGCCGCCCGATTATGACAAGGTTAAACTCAGCCAACTCGTATCTGCAATCTGGTCAAAGTACTTGGACCTCCAAGGAGGCGATGTTGAAACACAGCGACAACTCTTAGCAAAGGACAAAGAAATTTTTCAAAAGACGAAGGAAAACACTGACCTTGCGAACGCTTTAAAAGAAGAAAGAAGTAAATCAAAATCCTTTTCGCAGGAGGCTGAATTTGAACTGTTTTTCAAGTCGAACAAATTGAACGAATTTATAGCGAATAAGAATCTACTCCTCCAAGGATCTGACGACCAAATCGCTAGCATGTGCAATCCCGCAGAAGCTGCGGCTTTTGGGCTGGCCAAACCTATTAACGGTTATATAACCCTCACTGAAAAAGGAATCGATTTTTTTCGATGGTATATCCTAATGAAGGAAACCTCGTCAAAACGATAGAGCGATGAATCTGTGATTTCAGCAAATTTCATTTCATTAAATAAGCATGGCCTTCTTCGATTTCCTTCATCCCCGCCCACATTTACAGCGGGAGCATCGAGTCCACACCGCATCCTGAACCAACGACTGTCCCAGCGAACACGCAAAAATGATCCCATGCGCTGATCCTCCCCCTCACCGCATGAAAACCCTCCTGTCCATCCTCCTCGTCTGCACCCTCAGTTCCTGCGGCCCGACACCGCAAAAGAGGACCCGCGCCGAAATCACCGGCCCCCAATCCGAGCGCGTCACACGCGCCACCGCGATCCTTGCCAAATACGCCACACTTCCCGGCCCGCTCCTCGATGCCCACATGGCAGAAGACATCGCCGACAACAGCGGCGGCATGGTCCCCGGCCCATCTGATGTCTACCTCTCCGGCGTCATCACCTTCCCCGCCGCAGACCTCCCCAAGTGGCAGAAACTCCTGGCTCCATCCATCCCCGCCGTCGCTTCTCCCCAGTTTCACAGCATCCTCCCCGCCCCCACCTGGTGGCCCGCAGCAGCCGCCTTCAAAGACTGCGAGTATTACGAGCCAAAAAAACTCACAGGCCGCACCTTCGGCTTCGTCGCCCTCTCGCCTTCCACTGCGGCCATTTATTTTTCGACCGCCTCAAACTGAACGCCGGCCTGTTCGATCCTTCTTCCCAAACCGTGGCGTTCTAAATCAGGCGCTGCATGCACAGTCGTAGGATGGGTGTGGCGACAGCCCGCCCGTCTGCGAGCGTGTGGAAACGCCCATGGCTCGGTGCGTTCATCCGGGCTGCAGCCGGATGAACCGCCACACGGATTCCACCAGCGCATGCCGCAGCCGGGGATTGCCATGTTTATTAATGCCGCCCTGCCTGCGTTTGCCTCCGCTGCTGTGCTCGCTGGGACACAGCCCGGTGAGCCGAGCGGAGCGAGACAGCCAGCCGCTAGGCTGCCCCGAAGGGGTGAGCGCAGCGAAGCAACCTGCTGGCCTGCCGCCGGTTGTTGAACCGGGTCCAGTCGAGCACTTCGTTTTCGATGATGCGTTCGGTGAGCGCTCCGAGCCCCTTGGGCCGCGACGTCGCCGCCGTGGCCCGCGCTTCGATCTCTGCCTCGCGCTGCGCGATGAGTTCATCAAGCTTCACGAGCACCTGCACCAGCGGCTCCAGCAGATCTTTGAGATGCTGCGGCAGCCGTTTGCTCAGCGCACTCCACGCGCCCTTGCGCCACCATTTCCTGCGGCTTCATGCGCTGGGCGGGCTGCACGGTGGCGGCGTCGGTCTTGCGGCAGACCACGTGCTGGCGCAGACTGCGCGGCCGATGTTTCCGGCTTCACCGCGATGCTTGCGGCAGCCGGCTCCTTGCTGCTCAACGTCGTCTTCGCCGCTTGGCCGCTCTTGTTTGTCTTGATGCTTTGGGTGGTTTGCTTGGCCATGTGGGTGGTGTGTTCAGGGTTGCTCAACACTCCCTTCTTATCACCGATCCGCTTCGGTGACTCCGCCCACATGGTATCTACGGCCCGGAGTGCCGCGCCTGCAATTTAATCCTCGTCATCGTCATCACGGGGCCCGTTCACAGAGCGTTTCTTCTTCACAGCGGAGATGTTGCGGTGAACCCAGACGCTTTGCACCATGCCCATGAGGAAGAGCGTCACGACGACAAAGGTACCACCGTAGCTGATGAAGGGCATGGGCAGACCGATGACGGGCAGCATGACGAGATTCATCCCGGCATTCTGAAAGGTGTGCACAAAGAACATGGCCACCACGCCCACGACAATGAGCCGCCCGAGCTGATCGCGGGCGCAAAAGGCCACGAAGACGCTTTGCAGCAGCAGCAGCGCCATGCCTGAGAGCAGGAGCACCGAGCCGCGGAAGCCAAACTCCTCCGCGATGACGCCGAAGATGAAGTCATTGATGGATTCGTGCGGGAAGAAAGTACGGTGGATGGAGGCCTGATCGGGAACCTTCTTGGACTCAGGCCCCTTGCCTTCAAGGCCTCCCGTCGAAACGGCGATCTGCAGGTGCTTGGCCACCCAGCCTTCGTTTTGCAGGTCCACCTTGTCGAGCTGGTTGGTGGCCATGTACCAGGTGGAATTGATACGAGCCTGCTGGTAGGGCTTGAGTGCAAAGACATAGACCAGCGGCACCACGCTGGCGACACCGAGCAACATCGTGATCATGTAGCGAAAGGGGATGCTGCCGACGAGCATCATCGACAGGAACACGGGGCCCCAGACGAGACCGGAGCCCAAGTCTTCCTTGATCACCATCATGGCGGGAATGCCAGCCACCATCCCTGCGGCCATGATGCGCAGCCATGGACGGCGAAAGACCGGTATCATGCGCGGCAGCTCACCAAAAATGACGCCCAGAATCAAGATGCCAGACATGATGGCAAACTGCGAAGGCTGCACCATCATGCCGCCCACTTTAATCCAAGCTTTGTTACCCCCGATCTCCACCCCGAAGGCCAGCACCGCCACCAGACCACCGATACCGGCGATGTACATCGGCACACAGGCCCAGCGCACCCACTTGTAGTCCAGCAAGGAGGCGGCAAAGAAAAACGGCAGGCCGATCATCACCCAGCGGATCTGATCACGCCACTTGAGCGCCAGATCCGCCTCGTCCTTGTAGGCCGAGGCATTGAAAATGGCGTACACACCGAAGACGATGAGAGCGGCGATGTTGAGCACCAGCAGCCAGTTCATGCCGAGGAACTTTTTGAAAAGAGGAGTCATGGGGTCAGAACAGGAAAAGATTGGGTCGAGTGGACACCACTCGCGCTAGATGAGCACGGGCACGGCTTCGAGCAGCTTCTGGGTGTAGTCGTGACGCGGGTTCTCGCAGATCTCGTCCGCATTCCCCTGCTCGACGATCTTGCCGTGATGCATGACGACGATGTGATCGCTCATGTGGCGGACGACCGCAAGATCGTGTGCGATGAAGAGCAGCGTGAGATCAAGCTCCGCCTGAATGTCCTTGAGAAGATTGAGAATCTGGGCCTGCACGCTGACATCCAGAGCACTGACGGGCTCGTCACAGATGAGGAAACGCGGCTTCACCGCCAGTGCGCGTGCGATGCCGATGCGCTGGCGCTGGCCACCGCTGAACTCATGCGGGTAACGCTGCAGCGCATCTTCCGGCAGTCCGACTTTTTTGAGCAGCCCGGCAGAGACTTCACGGCGCTGATCACGGGAGAGTTCCTTGAAGTGAATCTGCAGCGGCTCGCCGAGAATGGACTCGACGGTCATGCGTGGATTGAGCGAGCCGATGGGATCCTGAAACACCATCTGCATCTCCTTGCGCAGGGGGCGGAACTCGTTCTCCGTCATCGGCAGCACTTCCATGCCGCGATAGTTCACGCTGCCCGAGGTGACCGGGGTGAGCTTGAGCAGGGCACGGGCCACGGTGGACTTGCCGCTGCCGCTCTCACCCACCAGACCGACGGTGCTGCCTTCCTCCACTTCGAAGCTGACTTTGTCCACGGCCTTGATGACATCCTTGGTACGGCCAAACCAGCCCCCGCGCACGGGGAAGTGAATTTTGAGGTCTTGAACGCGGAGCAGCTGCATGGTGGAAACCGAGATTTTAGCACAGCTGGTAAAACGCGCTAAAGTTTCATTGCGTGAAAGCTTGAAAGTGTCAGCATCCCTTCCCTGATGAACGAACGCTATGAATTGCTGGCTCCCATCGCCGAAGGAGGCCTGGGGGCTGTTTTCAGAGCACGGGACCTCCAGCAAGGCCGCGAGGTGGCGATCAAACGGATTCTAGCCAACAAGGTGGGTGGCTGCGGTACGGCCGTGGACGCCCTCATCCGCGAGGCCCGGAAGCAGTCGAAGGTGCAGCACCCGAACGTCGTGGCCGTTTACGATTTCGGCGTGGATACCGAAGGTGGGTTCATCGTGATGGAACTGGCCCAAGGCGAGACTTTGGAGGACGTCATCCTGCGCGGTGCTTTGACGGCGGATGATTTTGACACCCTGGTGCGCCAGACGCTGGACGGGATGAGCGCCGTGCACGCGAAGGGCATCCTGCACCTGGACCTGAAACCCGGAAACCTGATGATCCAGCGGCTGCGGAACGGTGGCCTGCAGGTGAAGATCCTCGATTTTGGCCTGGCGAAAAGCACCCCGCGGGTGGGAGAGCCAGATCTGAAAGCCTGCGAAGGGCTGCTCGGCTCCATTCATTTCATGGCTCCGGAGCAGTTTGAACGCGCCCCCGTGGATGCGCGCACGGACATCTATGCCCTTGGCTGCATTTATTACTATGCGCTGACGCAGAGACATCCCTTCGACGGCGAGACCAAGCCGCAGGTGATGGCGGCCCATTTGCACCCCCGGACACCGCCGCTGGGCACACTGCGGCCGGACCTTCCCGCCCGCACCGTGAAGTGGGTCGAATGGCTCATCAACCGTGCCCCTGCCAACCGGCCGGTCTCCGTTGCCGAGGCGCTGCGGGTTTATGAGGAAGTCACCAAGCCGGGTGCATGATTCCCCGCCCCGACAAAGCAGGTGGGCCATCCCGGAAGTAATCACGCCGAAGACGAAAGCCTCTTGCCATCGCACGACGTGCCGCCATCATGATGAAACCTGTTTCTTGCTCCCCATGTCGCGTGTCCTCACTGCCCTTCTTTTTGCCGCCGCCAGCTTCCTGCTCTGCTCCTGTGGCATGATCAAGAAGATCATTCCCCCGATGCCCAAGCTGCCAAAAATTGGCATGCCCAGCCTGCCGAGCCGAAACACCGTGGCCAAGCTCGTCCCGGGCATGTCTGAGACGGACAAGGTGAATTCTGAAGATCCGGATGTTCCATTCAATTCACGCGGCACCCTGGGCTTCGGCCACACCGTGCGGCTCGAAATTTATGAAGGCACCCGCAGCCCGGACCGCATCTACCGTGGCATTGAGATGATCAACACCGAAGGGCTGCTCCCACTCGGCAAGGTGGGCAGTGCGCGTGTCGGGGGCCTGACTCTGCCCAAGGCCGCAGAGGCCATCGCCACGGTGTTCCGGCTGGCCGGACGCAACACCCGGGAGATCACGGTGCAGATCATCTCCGTGGAAAACACCCCGGTCCTATTCCTCAACGGCGATGTGATGGAGCCCGAGTTTATTCCGGTCTTCAAAGACATGAGCGTGAGACAGGCCGTCACCGTCACCGGCGGTCGCAAGCCCGGCTCCACCTCCCGCGGCTTCTACATTTCACGTCACGGCCAGCGTCACTTCTTCACCTCACTGGAAGCAGCGGATAAAAACTGGCAGCCGCAGGCTGGTGACATCATCACACTTTCTCCCGACATCTGATTTTCGCATCATGCTCGAATACACCGGCAGTGGTCCTGCCACTGCACAAAGCCCCCTGAGTTCTCTTTTTCAAACCGCCGCCATCCTCCGTATCGGGACCGGATTGCTGCTCATGACCCGCTACGGCCTCAATGCCGTGCAAAACGCCTACCATTTCTTCTTTCAGGAGAAGCCCTGGGCCTGGGTGCCTGCGTTTCATGAGGCGGGCATGCCCTACGCCCATCTGCTGGCCCCGGTCGTCGCCCTCCTCATCGTCGCCGTGGCCTTGAGCTGGATCATCGGCTTTTTAACCCGGCTGTTTGCCTTCATCTTTCTGCCGGTGGTCATCACGACGCTGGTGGTGCTGCACAACACCGACTCCCCACGGGTGGAGGCTGCGTGGCTCTACCTGATCATCACCGTGACGCTGCTCCTGTTCGGATCGGGCACCGTTTCCGTGGACCAACTCTTCCGCCTCGGCCAGAGCGGGCCTAAAAAACGCCGCTGATGGCCCGCATCGTCCGCAGTTCCGACGCTGCCGCCGTGACTCCCGCTGTGGAGCGCGTCCTGGCCATCGACCCGGCGCTGCGGAAAACCGGCTGGGCGGTGGTGGAATGCGCCGCCGGGCAATTGCGCGCGATTGAATGGGGCGTCATTCACAACAAAGCGGCCCTGCTTCCCTCCGGCTGCCTCGTCGCCATCCGTGCCGGATTGCTCGATGTCATCGCCCGGCATTCACCGACGGTGTGCGCCATTGAGTCCACCATCTTTGTGCAGAGCTACAAGACGGCCATCGTGCTGGGCACCGCACGCGGAGCCTGCCTCATAGCCGCAGCCGAGCACGGCCTGCCGATCTACGAATATGCCCCGCGTGAAATCAAACAGGCCGCCGTGGGGCGTGGTGCGGCGCAGAAAGACCAGGTGGCCTTCATGATCCGCGCCCAGCTCCGCCTGCGTGAAACGCCGGAGGCCGACGCCGCCGACGCACTCGCCGCCGCCATCACCCATTTTCAAAACAGCGCCGCCGCCCGCGCAACGGAACGTGAAGCGCGGCGGGTGTGAGGGAACGGGACGCGCGCTACTTTTTCTTCTTGGTCAGCGTCTTTTTGGCCGAAGTCTTCTTCGCTGAGGTCTTTTTGGCTGACGGTTTCTTTGCAGACGCTGTGGTGTTCTTCGCCTCGGCGAGCTTCAGCCTCTTCTTTTTGATATCTTGCTCAGCCTTCTCCATCCTCTTCAGCAGCTTCGGCCACTGCTTTTCCTCCACGATGAAGCCGACACAGCGGTCGGCGCCGCAGCGGCAGGGATGCTCGTCCCAAGTGTCCACGTCAAAACCGTAGTTGTAGGTCAGCTCCTCGCCGGCCTTGATCTCGCGCAAGGAATAGATCCAGATGCGGCCGCGGATGATGTAGGCTTCGCAGTTGGGGGCGCAGGAGTGATTGATGTAGCGTGCGGGGTTTTTCCCTTTGGCGCCATCAATGTCGTAGCGCTGGTTCAGGGTGAACACATAAACGGCGGCGCCACCGGTCTTCTTGGACTTCTCGACCAGCGCCTCACCACGGCGGGTGGACTCCGCCTTGGTGATTTTTTCACCGATGTATTCGATGATCGGCGCATCATTGGGAATGTCACAACGGGCAAAAATGCCGCGGTTATGGATGGAGGAGGAGCGAACGGTCCAGTAGCGTTTCGTGGGAGCTTGGGGCATGAGGGCAGGCGATCAACAGAAAATAGGAGCGCATGAAGTGTGCCGGGTGCCTGCAATGTCAAGGGATGAGGCCGAATGTTTCCCAGAGGCGCCAAATGAGTGAGCTCCACTTTCCGGTTGCTGCCGGGGTGCGGTGGGGCTTATTGCGCGCCCTTCAACCGACCTGACTTCCCATGCTCGAATTTTTCCGCCGCCACCGTGGTGCCTTCCTCATCACCCTGACGATCTCCATCATCATCTCCATGTTTTACTATGGAGTTTCCCAGACAACCGCAACTCATGAGAAAAAGCTGCTCCCAACGGACGTCGCTCTCACGGTGTTTGGCAAGGATTACAGCGTGGCCGATGTCCAGCGTGCGCAGCGCTCCGTGCAGTTCACCCAGTATTACCTGCAGGCCGATGAGCTGTCCTCGATCCTGAGCATCATCCCTTCCTCGGGCGGTCTGGAAGCTTTCGCCAATTTCTTTGTG
This sequence comes from Prosthecobacter sp. Pr1, assembly GCF_057652315.1. Lineage (NCBI taxonomy): Bacteria > Pseudomonadati > Verrucomicrobiota > Verrucomicrobiia > Verrucomicrobiales > Verrucomicrobiaceae > Prosthecobacter > Prosthecobacter sp. Pr1. The sequence goes on from NZ_JBYFBS010000010.1 coordinate 105,859, forward strand.
GCACGTCACATGATGGAAGAACTCGGCATCCGCCCCAGCAATGCCGAAGCTCGTGCCGCACTGGACAAACTCCCCGCCCTGCAAAACAACGGCAAGCTCGACGTCTCCCGTGGCCAGATGCTGGAGCAGCTCGCCTCCTCCATGGGTTTCGACAGCGAGGCCCTGCTGGACATCATGAAGGACATCGTCGGCCTGCGGAAGCTGCAGGAACTCGTGACCAAGAGCTACACCGCCTCCCCTCTGGCCGCTGAAAAGCAGTATGCCAGCAGCTATCAGACCTTCAAAGGCTCCAAGATCACCTTTGAAACAGAGACCTTCAAAAAGGGCGCCACCGTGACCGATGACGAGATCAAGAAGTACTACGAGGAAAAGAAAGAGGAATACAAGACCGTGGAAAAACGCGCAGTAAGCTACGTCTTCTTCGAAAACGCCAAGGATCTCGAGAAGAAGCCGCTGGAAGAGCGCCAGAAAGCGCAAAACGCCATCGTGCAGCGTGTGAATGCCTTCAATGATCTCACCGTGAAGGAACACAAGAGCTTTGCCGATGCGGCCAAGCAGACGAAGGAAAAAGTCGAAACCATCCCCGCTTTTGCCCAAAGCAGCCCTCCTGACGCACTCAAGTCCGAAAGCGATGTGGTCGAACAGATCTTCGCCCGCCCCAAGGATTCGAAAGCTCCTGCGGAAGCCGTCGAAGGCATCAAGGGCTGGTACGTGTTTGACGTGACCCAGATTGAAGAGCCCAAGCAGCAGACGCTGGCCGAAGTGACTGGCAAAATCAAAGAAGTCCTGCTGGGACAGAAAGCGGATGAAGCCCGCACCAAGGCTGTGAATGAAGCGCGTCTGGCTTTGAGCGAAGGCTTGAAGGCGGGCAAGAAGATCGATGAACTGGTGAAGGCTCAGAAACTCACTCTTGAGCCCCTGCCGGACATCGACATCGCCAACCCGCCGCAGGAAGTCCCCAACAGCTTCTACATCGCCCAGGAGGCCGCGAGTACCGCCGTCGGCAGCGTTTCTCACGCCGTGGATGTGGACAACGGCAAAGCCACCGTGCTCGTCTACGTCAGCGCCAAGGAACTCCGCAAGCGCCCTGACGCCGCCGAACTGCGCAAGAGCCAGGTGGACTCCCTTTCTGATCAGGAGCGCCGCAGCCTCTTCCAGGCCTGGTTCAAGAAGCAGCACGAAGCCGCCCACATCTCCTACGCCAAGCTGGGCTGAGGCACCACCTATCGACGCGCATGAGCCACACGCCATCCAGCGTCGAAGAACTTTACGATGAAGCCAGCGGGCACGTCGCCCTTGGCGAACTGCCGGAAGCCATCGCCCTGTACCGGCGCTGCGTCGCGCTGGAGCCGGACCATTTTGAGAGCTGGCACGCCCTGGGCATGGCGCTGCTGCGCAACGGTGAGGTGAAGGAAGCCATCGGTGCCGGACTCATGGCGACCACCCTCCAGCCCAACGACCTGCTGGCCTGGACCGCTCTCTCGCAGATGTATGTGACCAACAAGCAGATCGCCGAAGCTGAGGACGCCAAAGGCAAGGCACGCATCCTTTCCTTGGGCGGCAAGGTGGTGAAGTAGTCACATCGCGCACCTGCGCCTGTGATTTGAAACTTCGACCATCAAAAATCGATTGTTCGACAATCGTCAATCCTCTGGCGTCCGAGTGTCCTGGGCGTGAGCGATTGACGATTGATGAACAAGGATTGTCGGTTTTTGAAGTGTTCAGCACGCGCCAAACACAACCAACCTACGACCACCTGCCATACGCTTTCCACTCGCGCAGGGCAGGCACGCATGCTAAACCGCGCGCATGTCCTCCCCACTTTTCAATCTCTCTGGCAAAGCAGCACTCGTCACCGGCGGCAGCAAAGGTCTTGGCAAAGCCATGGCCCGTGGCTTCGCCGAAGCCGGCGCGGATGTCTTCATCTCCAGCCGCAACGCCGAGGAACTCACGGCCGCAGCCGCTGAAATCGGCGCGGGATTGAACGTCAAAGTCGAATGGATGGTGGCCGACATGGCCGACCGCGCAGCCGTGAAGGCACTGGCCGTGGAGGCAGAAAAGCGCCTCGGCAAGATCGACATCCTCGTCAACAACGCCGGCATCAACAACCCGCAGGCCATCGACGAAATCACCGACGAAGTGTGGGACCGCAATGTCGAGGTGGATCTCACCGCCGTGATGTCCCTCACCCGCGCCGTGGTGCCCGGCATGAAGGCGCGCAAGTGGGGCCGCATCATCCACATCTCCAGCGTGCTCGGCGTCGGCGGCCGTTTGAAGCGGAATGTCTACTGCGCCTGCAAGGCCGCGCTCATCGGCCTCGCCCGCGCCAGCGCGCTCGATCTTGGTCCCTTCGGCATCACCGTGAACTGCCTCTGCCCCGGCCCCTTCCTCACCGACATGCCCGGAAAGCTGCTCAATGACGAGGAGAAGCAATACTTCGCCGATCGCACGGCCGTGAAACGCTGGGCAGCACCCCGCGAACTCGCCGGCCCTGCCTTGATGCTGGCCAGCGAAGCCGGCAGCTACATCACCGGCCAGGGCATCGTGGTGGACGGTGGGGCTGCGGTGAACGTGCTTTAAGACGGCAGCCTTTTACTTCGATAGCGCGGGCGCTGCTTTGGCAGCGTCCTGCTCCGCTTTGCCAAAAAACATCAGATGCTGCCAAGGCAGGCCGTCGTATTCGCGCACGAGTTTGAAGCCGTTGGCGTTCATCTCCTTGTTGATCTGCGCCTTGGTCATTTTGTGCTCGGGCTTGATCGGCACACTGTCGTCTTCGGCGCGAAATTCCACCAGAACGAGCTGGCCGTCGGGCTTTAAGGCGGCGCGCATGCCGGCGAGCATTTGCACGGGATGGGAAAATTCGTGGTACACATCGACGAGGAGGATCATGTCGCAGGTGTTCGGGGGCAGCTTGGGATCGTGGTAGAGGCTGTTGATCGGGACGATGTTTTTCAGGCCCTTGCTTTCGATGTTCTGCTTGAGCATCTCGATCATCTCCGGCTGCACGTCCACGGCATAGACCTTTCCCTTCTCGCCGACCATTTCGGCCAGCGGCAGGGTGTGGTAGCCATTGCCACAGCCCATGTCACACACCACCATGCCGGGCTTCACGTGCAACTGCTCGCGCATCTGGGAGGGGCCTTCCTCCGCCTCCCGGACGCGGCGCATCAGCCACTCGGCGCCCTTCCAGTGCATGGTTCGCGCAATCACGCGGCCCTGGTATTCCGTCAGCGCTGGAGGAGCCTCCTGGGCGGGCAGGTGGAATGCAGTGAGGAGGAGCAGAGGGATGAGCAGGCGCATGGTGAAAGCAATGAACGGTGGAAATCGTGCAAATGTAGCGAAATGCACTCTTAAAGCTTTTCCAGACTCGCACTGGAAATACCGGGGCGACTACGTATCCTCTCCGCACCATGACTCGTCGTTTCATCGCCCGCCTGCTGCTGCCCGTGCTCGGAGCCGCTGGCATTGCTGTGCTCAACGCCCAAGATGCAGCTCCGGCCTCACCGGAACGCACGCCGGAGAAGAACCCCATCCCGGAGGATGTGGTGGGTGATGAGCATGTGCGTGAGGAATACGGGGTGAACCAGTTCACCACGCCCTCCATCCGCAAGCTCTTCGACATGCTGAACAACGTCGGCAAGCTGCGATTTGACGACCTGAAGCGCCCCTTCACCGACAAAACACCCGCCGACCGCGTCATCGTGGCCATGGGCCTGGGCACCCTGATCGCCGATGGATTCCTCATCGTGCAATGCGAACGCGTGGAAGAAATGGAGGCCGTGGGCCGCGCCATGATCAAGTACGGCAAGGCTTTGGGCGCGGGCAACCGCATGAACAAGCACACCGGCAGCCTGTTTGAATACAGCCTCAAGGGCAACTGGAAGGACCTGCGCGTGGAACTGGCCAAAACCCAGGCCGACGTGGAGGCGGAGATGGTCATGCTGCGGGATGTGGACATCGCGCATCTCATCAGCCTCGGCGGCTGGTTGCGTGCACTGGAGATCGCCACCAAGAGCATCAGCGACAACTACGCGGAGGAAAAGACCCGCCAGCTCACGCGTCGTGACATCGCCGAGTATTACATGATGAGCCTCGACAGCCTGCACCCGAGCATCATGAAAAACCCTGCGCTGCAGGAGCTCCGCAAAGGCCTGGAGTCCATGCTTCCGCTGCTGGATGTGCCGGAAGGCAAGGCCCTGACTCTGGAAGAAGTGAAGACGCTGCACAAGAAAGCCTCCACACTCTGCCACATCATCACCGACAAGATGAACGGCTGAAGCCGTTCCCGCTACGTATCCCTTTCTCATGGCCAATCTCACTCCACAGCAGCGTCAACTCGTCGAACAATGGGCCGCTGAAGGTGCCAATCTCAATCAGATCCAGGACCGCCTCCGCAGCGAATGCGACACCACGCTGACCTACATGGAGACGCGCCTGCTCATCATGGAGCTGGGTGTCAAAATCCAGGACAAGCCACGTGAAGTCCCGCCCGAGGAAAAGCCTGCCCCACCGCCGCCTGAACCTGCGGCGGATGGCGAGGCAGCCGTGGCTGACGAAGCTCCTGCGGGCGGTGCCTTGAAGGTAAGCGTGGATGAAGTCCCGCCTCCCGGCGCCGTCATCAGCGGCAGGGCCACCTTCAGCGATGGCGTCACCGTACAGTGGTTCATGGATGAGCAGGGCCGCTTTGGCATGCGAGGCCCCGCCCCCGGCTACCAGCCACCCGCCGCTGACATCCCCGCCTTCCAGGCTGAACTCGACAACATCCTCCAACTCCGCGGCTTCTGACCCGCCCTGACTGCCTGACGCTCCCATGCTTCTCATCATCGACAACTACGACTCCTTCACCTACAACCTCGTCCAATACTTCGGCGAGATGGGAGCCGTCATGGAAATCCGCCGCAACGACCAGGTGACACTGGACGAGATCGAGAAGCTCAAGCCCGACCACATCTGCATCTCTCCCGGCCCCTGCACGCCGAAGGAAGCCGGCATCAGCTGTGCGGTGATCGAGCGTTTTGGCAAATCCACCCCGCTCCTCGGCGTCTGCCTGGGGCATCAGGCCATCGGCCACGTCTTCGGCGGCGATGTCGTGCGTGCCGGACGCCTCATGCACGGCAAGACCTCGATGATCAATCACAAGGGAGAGTCCGTCTTCAAAGGTCTGCCGCAGCCCTTTGAAGCCACGCGCTACCACTCGCTGCTCGTCAAACGCGACACCCTGCCCGACTGCCTCGCCATCACCGCCACCGCCAGCGATGACGAATCCGAGATCATGGGCCTGCGCCACAAGGAGCTTCCCATTCACGGCGTGCAGTTTCATCCCGAATCTATCCTCACGCAGGAAGGCAAGAAGCTGCTGAAGAATTTCTTGGAGATGTGATTCTGGGTTGAGGTGTGAAGCCATGAACGACGAAGAACATCTCCGCCGTTTTGAGGATCACTCTCTGCCAAAGGAAGAATGGACTCACCGTGCCCACCTGAAGGTGGCCTACCTGTATCTGATCCGTTTCTCCCAGCCCGAGGCCTTGGAACGGCTTCGCGTTGGCATCCAAGCCTACAATGCCGCTCAAGGCATCCAGGACACACCCACCGGTGGCTATCATGAAACGATGACGCAGGTCTGGCTGCAGCTCGTTTACACCGCGCTGCGCCAGTTCGGCCCCGCAGACACGGCTGATGCGTTCTTTGACGCTCAAACCCAACTCTGCGACAAACGCACTCCCCTGCTCTTCTACTCGCGCAATCGCCTCATGTCGCCCGAGGCAAAACACTCCTTCGTTGCACCGGATCTCGTGCCGCTGCCCAGGCCACCAGCCCACTCATCACCTGCCACAGCCAACACTCCAACCACCCGTTCCCGCTCCGCATCACTTCCACGACCGCCATCCGTTTCCAACGCCATTCACCTGCTTTGGCTGTCACTCGCCCTTACTATTCCAAACCTCTGGATCAACTGGCCTCAAATACGGTCAACGGCACACCTTGAATTCGGTTTTTTAATTCTTTTTGTGACGCTCGTTTTTACGATCTGGTTGATCACGATGATCGATGAAGGTTATCACTGGGTGCGCGTCACTTTCTTGGTTCTCCTTGTCATCGGTCTTCCTGACGGACTGATGGATATGATTAAATGCTTCGGCGACTCCTTCATTTCTGGTATGCTCAACCTCACCCAGGCAGTCCTGCATGTGACAGGAGTGGCCTTGCTGTTTTCCGCCGGTTCCCGCCCATGGTTCGGTCGATCGGAGACTCCCCAAATGGAGTAACCGCATGTTTGACACGCAGCGTGGCAGACAGACCTCCTCCGACGCCGTCCGCCACAAAGCACCTGACAAACTTGCAGTTGGGCAGATGCTTCCGCATGAGCATCGAGACCACCCGCAGCTTTTTTTGGGGATGCCTCGGCATCAACTACGGCATCCTCATGCTGTGGTTTATTGCCTTCACCGTGGCCCACGATTCACTTTACCGCCTGCATGCCCGGTGGTTTGGGATTTCGGTGGAGCAGTTTGACGGCGCCCACTACATTGCCATGGCGATCTACAAGATTGGCATCCTTCTGCTCAACCTAACACCTTATCTCGCGCTGCGAATGGGGGCCTAGAGGAGAGGGATCACCTTGATCCCTCCACGCGCCAAATCATTCAACGCTTCCAAACTGGGGGGATCAAGATGATCCCCCTCCTGGACTTGCCTTACGAGACCAGCGGCAGAAGCTTGCCGAGGAGATCACTGATCTTCACGCGCTCTTGCTCTCCGCTGTCGCGATGGCGCAGGGTCACGGTATCCAGCAATTCGGGGCCTTTTTCGCCGAGGGAGTCGAAGTCGATCGTCACGCCAAAGGGCGTGCCGACTTCGTCCTGACGGGCGTAGCGGCGGCCGATGGAGGCGGTTTCGTCGTAGAAGCAGTTCATGTGCTTCTTGAGCAGTGCATAGACCTCACGCGCCTTGGCGACAAGTTCAGGCTTGTTCTTCAGCAGTGGGAAGACGCCGACCTTGATCGGGGCCACACGCGGATGCAGGTGCAGGACGGTGATGATCTCCTTCTTGCCCTTCTCATCCACCTTTTCGGTTTCAGAGAATGCCTTGGCAAGGACGGCGAGCGCCATGCGGTCGAGACCAGCGGAAGGCTCGATAACGTGGGGGACGTAGCTGCCTTTGAAGAGGCGCTCGAACCAAGCACGCACGGCAGGCTCGGGCATCGGCTCGCCCTTGGTCTTGGCGGCTTCAGCGGCGAGGCGCTTCTGGATGAGGGCTTCCTTCTGCTCGTCGGTGAGTTTCGCAGCGGCGGTCTTGAGTTCTTCGTCGAAGATTTCCTGGGACTTCGTGCTGGCGGTTTGATGCGCGGACAAATCGAAGTCGCCACGGGCGGCGATTCCTTCGAGTTCTTCGGTGCCGAAGGGGAACTCGCAGAGGATGTCCACGCAGGCGCGAGCGTAGTGGGCCAGATCTGCTGGCGTCTGCCAGTAGTATTCCAGAACGTCGCCGAGGCCGATGCCTTCGTAGAACTTGGTGCGCTGATCGACCCAGTAACGGTGCCACATCTGCCAGCCCCAGTTGGGCTTTGGCTCGCTGAGGTCCGCGCCTTCGCTCCAAGCGGCAACTTCGCCGCTGATGATCTCGACGGCTTCGTCGGGCTTGATGAAGAACTCGAGCTCCATCTGCTCAAACTCGCGACTGCGGAAGGTGAAGTTCTTCGGTGTGACCTCGTTGCGGAAGGCCTTGCCGATCTGGCCGATGCCGAAGGGCACCTTGACGCGGCTGGAGTCGAAGACGTTCTTGAACTGCGCGAAGATGGCCTGCGCGGTTTCGGGGCGCAGGTAGGTCACGTCAGCCTCGGTCGCTGTTGGGCCAAGGTAAGTCTTGAGCATGAGGTTGAAAGGACGCGCCTCGCCGAGAGCACCGCCGGTTTCCGGGTGGAAATCGACACTGCCGTTCACGGCGTCGATCTTCTCTTCATTGAGCAGTTCGATCTCCTCGGGCTTGCCAGCGGATTCACCGGCGTTCTGCGCGATCAGGGCGCGGATGCGTTTGCGGAAGCTTTCGATGTGCTCGCCATTTTTCAGCAAAGCGGACACCGTGCGGTCCCAGCGCCAGCCTGTCGGAGAGGTGGCGCCGCTGTATTTCATGACCACGCCGTCCTGCGGCTCCACATGGTCCGCACGCACGCGCTTGTTCGTCAGCGAGCACTCACGCATGAGGTCGGCAAAGGTGTCCACGTGGCCGCTGGCCTTCCAGATGGCCGGATTCATGAGGATGCTGGCGTCGAGGCCCAGCACGTCTTCACGTTCGCGGGTCATGGTGTTCCACCAGGCGCTGCGCAGATTGCGCTTCAGTTCGGCACCCAGCGGGCCGTAGTCCCACACGCCGCCGCAGCCGCCGTAGATTTCGCTGCTTTGATAGATGAAGCCGCGGCGCTTGCAGAGGGAAACGATCTTCTCCATTTGCGCGATAGAGTTCTTGGCGTCGGTAGACATGGTAGGTGGGACGATTGAGGGGTATGAGGTGTGCCGAATGACTGGATTGCCACCGGCGAGGGGGGCGCGAAAGGAGCACCAGCGGGGCTGTGGTGCAACGCATTTCAGCCCCACAACTCTCCTGCGCGCAGCCATTCTTTCACCAGATCCCGAAACGCCAGCACCGCCGGATCATCCCCTTCCTTGGCCCACACCATCACCAGCGGGATGGTCTGCTGCGGCTTGAGGGGGATCAGGGCGAGGCTCTTGTTCGCCGTGCTTTCCGGCACGATGCCGATGCCAGCCCCCGCTTCGACGTATTGCAAGACCGTGCCGATCAGACTTGGCGTGTGCTTCACGCGCGGGGCGAAACCCGCTTCCTCAAAGGAGGCATGAATGGCGTCATGGGAGCCCGCCCCCTCCCGCCGCGCCAGCAGGATGAGCGGCTCTCCCGCGAGCTTCTTCCAATTCAGCGAAGTCAGCTTCGCCCAGGGATGATCGAGCGGCACGGCGGCGCAGAATTTCTCCTCCCGCAGCAGCAGCGTCTGCAAACCCAGAGCATCATGCGCAAACACGGGGCGGGTCAAACCGACCGACAAGCGGCCCTTTGAAACCATTTCCCACACACGCTCCGGCGTGCGTTCCTCCAGAATCACGGTCACACGTGGGAAGCGCTTTCCATATTCTTTGAGCAGCCGCGCGAGAAAAGGCCGTGTCGGCGGGCCGATGTAGCCCAGCCGCAGCTCGCCCTCCTCTCCCTTGGCAGTGCGGCGCACGCGGCGCAGGGCATCGTCCAGGCGTTCGAGAATCAAGCCCGTCTCATGCAGCAGCACGGCCCCGGCCGGAGTCAACCGTGGCGAACGCCGCTCTCGCTCGATCAGCTGCGCGCCCAACTCGCGCTCCATCTCCTGAACCGCGCGGCTTAATGCAGGCTGGGCTATGCGGAGCCGACGTGCGGCGCGTGAGAAGCTCAGCTCCTCGGCCACGGCTTGAAAATATCGCAGATGACGCAGTTCCATAATCGGTGCTAGTTATACCGTATCGGCATCAAACACATAGCGAAAGTCTATTTTCGTTACCGGCTCACCTGCGACATATATGCTGGATATTCATGAATAACGTCTCCCTTGCCGTCCAGTTTTTCCTTCAAATTGCCGTCATCCTGCTCGCCTGCCGCGCTGTGGGGGCCATTGCGGCGCGCTTCGGCCAACCGCAGGTCGTTGCAGAGATGATCACCGGCGTATTGCTCGGCCCTTCCCTCTTTGGCGCTCTGGCCCCTGAATGGCAGCAGTGGCTCTTCCCCTGGGACAAGACGCAAAAGCTCCGTGACACCTCCTGCTATCTTTTTCCAGCGTCGCAGCTCGGGCTGGCGCTCTACATGTTCATCGTCGGCATGGAGTTCCGCGTGGACATCGTCGCCAAGCGCTTGAAAAGCAGTGTCGCTGTCTCGGTTGCCGGAATGGTCACGCCGTTTCTTCTTGGTGCCGGGCTTGCCTGGATTCTCTTCCATCATACCGAGCTGTTCCCAAAAAAGACCTCGATCATGGAGGCCATGCTCTTTTTGGGTGCCTCCATGTGCATCACGGCATTCCCGATGCTGGCCCGCATCATTCACTTCAAAGGACTCGCCGGCACCACCATGGGCACCGTGGCCATCGGGGCGGGTGCCATCGATGATGCCACGGCCTGGATTCTTCTCGCCGTCGTGCTCGCGAGTTTTGACAACAACATCGGTCACGCCCTCTACAACATCGGCGGTGCCATCGGATTCGTGAGCGTCGCGCTGCTCATCATCCGGCCATTGCTCGCGAAATTCTCCACGCTGCTGATCAAAGACGAAAAGCTCACCGATGCCGGACTGGTCATTGGCATCGCCATGATGTCCCTGGGTGCGTGGTTCACCGATATGATCGGTCTTCACGCGGTGTTCGGCGCTTTCATCATGGGCGCAGCCATGCCGCGCGGCCTTATGGTGCGCGATCTGTGCGCCCGCATTCAACCGCTGGCCGTGGCGCTGCTGCTGCCGCTGTTCTTCACCTATTCCGGCCTGAACACAAAGATCGGCCTGCTCAACACCTGGTACCTCTGGGGCATGTGCCTCGCCGTGCTCGTCGCTGCAGTGATGGGCAAATGGCTCGCCTGCACCTTGGCAGCCCGCGCCACCGGCATCTCCGCACGCGAATCGATGGGCATCGGCATCCTCATGAACGCGCGCGGATTGATGGAGCTGATCATCATCAACATCGGCCTGCAGCGCGGCATCATTTCGGAAGGCTTGTTCGCCACGCTCGTCATCATGGCCGTGGTCACCACGCTCATGGCGTCACCGATTTTTGAACGCCTCGTGGGTTCCGGCACTTACAAGCCGGAACCGGATGGAGACGAACAACTCAGCATGTAGTAGGCTGCCCCGCTGCATCTCATGCCATCGCAGGTGTGGCTTTTGTCTGCGATGGCAGATGTGATGCTGCGACATCTTCAGCAGTTTCACCCCAGCTGCGCCAGCCTTCACGGATCTCCAAAATGACCCACTCGGCCAGCATGCCAAAGAGTTTGATGGCATCGTTGCGGTGTATCTTGAAGCCGGTGATGAGGCTGCGCTTGTTGCGATTCGCCTTACCGAGCTCCTTGGTGCGCCTGCGGCGACGAGCGATCTGTGCAAAGCGCCGGTTGTAGGTGCTCATGAGCTTGAACACAAACCCCTGCCCCGTGGCGAAGGGCGGTGTGTGTAGCGCAGTGGCCCCTTGCTCAAACGGATGCCTCACCACACCCCAGTAGTAGAGCCCCAGGTCGAGGCGGTAAGCCAGATCCATGAGATCAAACTCGCCCATGTACTCATACTTGTCTTTGTACAGAGACAGGAACCAGCAGCGGTGGCTGGTGGAGAAGGTGTGATTGTACTGCGGCACCAGCTCGGCCATAGATGCCCCCTTTCGCTGCTGAGTGATCAGATTCGCCGCGCTGCTCGTGGTGTAGGAAATCCAATCCATGCCAGGGCTGTAAAACGGATCCATGAACGCGGCGGCATCCCCCGCCAGCACAAAGCCGTCTCCGGCAAAGGTGGTGCTGTAATAAGCGAGGTTTTTGCGCCAGTGCACATCGCTCTCATCATACTGCGCATCTGCCAGCAGATCGCGGGCGACGGGATGCTTCATGAGGAAGTTCTTCAACCGATCGCCCACCTTGCCGCCCTCCGTGGGGAAATCGACAATGCGCTGATCAAAGACGACGCCCACGCTCATGTCTCCACCCTTGAGAGGAATCCACCAGCTCCACCAGCCATCGCCAATGACGTGATTCGTCGCCGTGCCGCGCACACAGTAGAGCGCGGCGGACCATTCGGGGTATTTTTCTGCCAGTTCGCGGCCGTCCCAATCCTTCACCCCTTTCCAGCGCGACCATGCGGCGGTGGTGGGATGTTCGAAATTGGACTTCCACCAGCCATTCTTGCGGGAGATCAGCGCAGCCACACCTGAAGCATCCACGATCCAGCGTGCCTGCACCGTGTGAGTCATGTCTCCCTGTTTATAAGTGACGGTCTGCATACTACCCTCTGCGAGCTGCACACTGGTGATGCTGACAGGGCGCAGCAGCGTGGCTCCTGCGGCACAAGCACGGCGCAGCACCTCCTCATCAAAAGTGGAGCGGTCCAGCTGGTAAGACGGCAGCTTGACCTGATACTTGGAACCCAGTTCACTCGCCTCGGCGATGGATGCCACCTCCTTGTTGGCAAACCAGAATCGCAGCCCCTGCTTGCAAATGTGGTTCTCGTTCAAGTACTGCGTCAGTCCCAGAACTTTGCCCATGAAGAAGGCGCTGACTTCGACCGTCGCCTCGCCCACCCGCCGCCCCAGCTGCTCGTTTTTTTCCAGGATCAGGACACGGATGCCCGGATTGTGGCGCAGCAGCAGAGTGGCGGTGGCCGCTCCGGAGAGCGCGCCCCCCATGACAACCACATCGTAGGTGGCGGTGCTTTCAGAAATCATTGAATCCATGCGTGTGGTCTTTCCAAGGGCTAAGAGTGCGAGGGCAAAAGCTGAGATTGGGAATTTATGCTGGAACCGCTTCAGGCCCCAGTGCTGGCTGCCTGCTGCCGAAAAGCGTGAGCAGAGGTCCGGTCATCATCGTGGTAACCAGGGCCATGATGACCATCATGGTGAAGATGCGCGGTGAGAGGATGCCGAGGTCATAGCCCATGTTCAAAACGATGAGCTCCATCAAGCCGCGAGTGTTCATCAGCGCACCCAGTTGCAGCGATTGGCTCCAGCTCATGCCGGTCCAGCGTGCGGCGATGGCGCTGCCACCCAGCTTGCCCAGCGTGGCCACTGCAATGATGCCCAGGCACAGCAGCCAGCCCTGCCAGTCATTCAGCAGATTGATCTGCGTCCGCAGGCCCACGAATGCGAAAAACAGCGGCAGCAGAAACACAGAGCTGAAGTTTTCCACGCGCACCGCGAGCTTCTTCCGAAAGCCGCCAGCATCAGGCATGATCGCTCCCGCAAGGAAGGCACCAAAAAGAGCATGAATGCCGATGATCTCCGTGATCAGGGCTGCCGCCATCACCAAGCAAATCACAAAGGCCAGCACACCTTTGGGCGGATCTTCACACTCCAGATTTCGGGTGCCGATCATGCGGGGCAGCATGGGCCGGACGATCAGAATCATGAAGGAGATAAAGGCCGCCACCAACACAAGATTCACGATTGAAGCGGCCATGCTGGTGGCGCGTACAATCGCCACGATAAAGGCAAGCACGCTCCATGCCGTGACATCATCCACCGCGGCACAGGTGATGGCCGTGCTGCCGAGGAAGGTGTTCGTCAGGCGACGCTCCTGCAAGATGCGGGCGAGAACCGGGAAAGCTGTGACGCTCATGGAGATGCCCATGAACAGAGCGAATGCGTTAAACGTGGTGCCAGTCTGCGCCAGGCTTGTGTAAAGAAAATAGGCCAGCAGCACACCGAGAAAGAATGGAATGACCATGCTGGCATGACTCACCATCACGGCTGTGTGGGCCTTTTTGCGCACGTGTCCGGTGTCCACCTCCATGCCCACGGAGAAAAGAAACAGACAGACCCCGATCTGACTGAGCATTTTCAGCGTGCCAAGTGAGGTGGCTGGAAAAACGAACTGATAGACGTCAGGTGACAGCCAGCCAAAAAGTGACGGCCCCAGCAGGATACCAGCCGCCATCTCACCAACCACCGCAGGCTGTCCAAAGCGAGTGAACACAGCGCCCGTCAGACGAGCAGCCACAAGGACAACCAGCAATTGCACCAGCAGGCGGCTCACGGGTTCATTCGCGTTCACGCGCAGACCATCCATGACGGCTGAGAAAGTCGAACTACCAGCCGTAATCCCAGATGAAGCCGCAGGCTTGGCAGCAATGCTTTCCGCTTTCGCTTCCAATCGTGCATGCGCTGGAAACGGCAGATCGGCGCCAAAATGCAAAACGGCAAAGATTCCCAGGCCTACAATGAGCAGGGTGCAGAGATAAAAAGAGACATTTCTTTTCATGGGATGCAGTGGAGTGATGTGGCTGTGTTTTTTGGTTTGCAGATTGCTTGTGAAGTTGCGCCTTCATTGCGCTTGCGTGAGAATGGCGGTTCACCCTCAAAGTTGTTTACTGAATGAGCGCGCCTGTAACTCCGGCTTCCACAAGCCCATCCTGGGATGTCATTGTCATCGGCGGCGGCCCTGCCGGCTCCACAGCCGCCACCACGCTGGCCAAGGCTGGAAGGCGTGTGCTGGTGCTGGAGAAAATGAAGTTTCCGCGTTTTCACGTCGGTGAATCGCTTCTGCCCTACAACCGCAAGATCTTCGATGAACTCGGAGTGTGGTCGAAGATCGAATCCGGCGGCTTCATGCTGAAGCGCGGCGCGCAGTTCCTGATGGCCAATGGCAGCCGAAAGGTGCGCCTGGATTTCTCCAAGGGATCGTTCACCGAATACCCGACAGCCGTGCAGGTGGAGCGCTCGAAGTTTGACAAGATCCTGCTCGATCATTCGCAGGAGTGCGGGGCGGATGTGCGTGAAGAAAGCACCGTGATTGAGCACACGGTGCACGACACCCACGTCACCGTTCGATACAAGGACGCTGCAGGGGCCGAGCAGACCGTCAGCGCCAGTTTCCTCGTGGACGCCAGCGGCTTGTCCAACTTCACCGCCAACCGGGCCTCGATGAGGAAGTATTATCCCGGCCACAAAAAGATCGCCATTTTCAACCACTACCAAGGTGTGGACATGCCGCAGGGCGAAGAACGCGGAGACATTCTCATTGTCCGCCGTGAAAACTCCTGGTTCTGGATGATCCCGCTGGAAGACAACAAAACCAGCGTGGGCCTGGTGATGGATGCCGCCGACTTCAAGGCACTGGGCGTGGAACCACAGCAGGCCTACGACGACGCCGTGCGCACGACCAAAGTCGTGAGCGAGCGGTTCGTGAATGCGGTGCAGATGACTCAGGCTCATGTGGTGACTGACTTCTCGTATAAAAATGATGCTCTCGTCTCACACCGCGTGCTGCGTGCGGGTGATGCCTCGGGTTTTATTGATCCTATTTTCTCCAGCGGAGTTCTGCTGGCGATGACCAGCGGGCAGCAAGGCGCGCAGGTCATTGATGAAGCCCTGCGTCTGCAGAAGGGTCTGACGCCCGCCATGCACACCTACGAGAGAGACACCCGCGCCCGCATCGGCCAGTACTGGGAGTTCATCGAAAAATTCTACAAGCTGTACTTTGCCCAGATCTTTTTCCAGCCCACGCAAAAGATGAAAATCATGTGCGCCATCAACTGCGTGCTCGCAGGCCGCACCCGCCTCTCCTTTGCGGCAAAGTGGCGGCTGCGCCTGTTTTTCTTTATCGTGTGGATGCATAAGAAGGTGGGCATCACTGAGCAGATCGCGATCGAATGAGGAAACCTCGATGGCGTGTCACGCCGCCAGAGGTTCGCCATAGGGCAAGTCTTCGGGCAGAGGTACAAACTCGCGGATCTGGCTCCAGAGCACGCTGAAGTCCTTGTTCACGTCGCCAGACAAACAGTCGGTGATGGCACCGCCCGCATCAGGGAAGCGTTTGATGACTTCGCGGAAGGAGAAGTCAGGATTGTAGAAGGCATAGACCAGCTTGCGCATGTTCTCCACGCCCTGACGGATCGTCGCGCCATAGGCGGTGAAGCGTTCGGGAGAGAGATCCCCTTCGAGAATGCCTTGGTGAATCGTCTCACCGGAGAGCACGCCGCATTTCAGCGCCAGCATTACCCCGCTGCTGAAGACGGGATCAAGAAACGCAAAAGCATCTCCCACCAGCAGCAGCCCGGGACCGGCGCAGTGCCTGGCATGATGCGAGTACTCGCTGGTGAGTCGATACTCGCCATTCGAGGTGCCGGTGCTGAGGTGCTCTTTGATCCACAGATTTTCCTCCACTTCACGATTGAAAATTTCTTTCGGGTCCTTCACGCCGCCGCGTGTGAGGTATTTGCCTTCAGCCACCACGCCCACGCTCACCATGTCATCGTGCTGAGGTATGTGCCAAAACCAGCCTTTGTCAGGGATGTAGGCGACCATTGTCTGGCCTTCGTCGATGCCGGGTTCACGAGTTGATCCCTTGTAGTAGGTCCACACCGCAACCTTGTTCAGATAGGGGTCGCGCATGCGCCAGTTGTTGCGTGTCGCGCTGAAGGCTTCCTTGCCTGTGCAGTCGAGGGTGATCTTGGCGCGGTATTCAGTGACGTTGCCATCCTTGTCCTTGGCACGTGCGCCGACGACACGGCCATCCTCCTTGATCAGCTCCTGCACGGCCGTCTCCTCTTTCACCTCTGCACCTTTCTCACGTGCATGGTCCAGCAGCATCTGGTCAAACTCGGAGCGCAGCACCTGCCAGGTCTGCGCCACGCTCTCGCGATCGTAGCGATTGAAAAAATAGAAGGGCTGGGAAGCCTTGCCGCTCGGCTGCACAAAGGCCACGCTGTACTTTTTCACGAAGTGCGACTTCTTCATCTTCGGGATCAGCCCGAGGCGCTCCAGCGGCCCATAGGTGAAGGGGATCAGCGACTCGCCAATGTGGTAGCGCGGAAATTTCTCGCGCTCTAAAATGAGCACCTTGTGGCCGTATTCAGCCAGGATGGCCGCAGCGCTGGAACCCGCAGGTCCGGCACCGATGATGAGCGCGTCGTAGTTCATGAGAGTGGGAAGGCAGGATGTCCGTCACTCATGAATACCCGGATACGCGGCATAACGAAAATCCCATTTCGCTATCGTTTTGATGCCGCATCGGCATGGCAATTCAGAAGCCCGCCAACCATAACGCACCAGCATGAAAGCCATACCGAAAGTCTATTTTCGTTGCCGAAGTGTCTGCGACACAAATAGAGCTCATGCGCCTCCCACTTCTCTTTCTCAGTCTTTGCGCCTTCCCTGCTTTGGGCGAAGGCATCGCCGAACAGCTCAAGTGGAACTTCCAGGCGCGCACCCGGGGCGAGACACGCAACAACACATACGACTTCGACTCCAGCCACAACGCGGTGACTGATGACACCTACCTGCTGGCACGCATGCGTCTGGGGGTCGAGTGGCAGCCGGATGAGTTTGTCAAAATCGCCGTGCAAGGGCAGGACGTGCGCGAGGCTTTCTCAAAGCGCGCCAATGTGCCGCTGCAAAACGGCGCGGAGGGAGATGACAGCTTTGACCTGCGCCTGGCCAGCATCGAACTCGGCAACCCAAAGCACCTCAGCTTCAAAGCAGGCCGTCAGGTGCTCAGCTATGGCGATGAACGTCTCGTGGGCCCGCTGGAGTGGCAGAACTTCAGCCGCACCTTTGATGCGGTGAAGCTGCACTACCAGACCCCCACCTGGTGGCTCGACGCCTTCACCTCCAGTGTTGTGCGCATCCGCCGCTCGCAGTTCAATCAGTCCGACTGGCTCAATGATGCAGCCACGCGCAATCAGTTCTTCAGCGGCCTCTACTTCAGCAGCCAGTTCCTGCCATTTCAGACCACGGACCTGTACGCCTTTCATCTGCATGAGGAAAACCCCACGGGCGTCTCCAACTTTGTCACCTTCGGCACGCGGCACAAAGGAGACCCCGCCAAGCTGAAGGGCTGGGATTATACCGTGGAACTCGTGGGTCAGACGGGTCAGCTGAATGGCCAGCCTCTCAGCGCCTATGCCTACCATCTGGAGGGCGGCTACAACTGGCTCAAGCATTCATGGAAGCCACGTCTCGCCCTCGAGTACAGCGCGGGCAGTGGCGACAGCGATCCCAATGACGGCCGCGTGCACACCTTCCAGAATCTCTTCCCCACGAATCATCCGCCCTATGGCTTCATGGACACCTTCTCCTGGCAGAACATGCAGAACGTCGTCCTGCGCCTCGCCGCGCAGCCGCATTCGAAGGTGAAGACCACGCTCGATTTCCACTCCTTCTGGCTCACCACCACGGGGGATGCCTGGTACCGCGCCAACGGCACCACCCGCGTCCGCGCCATCAATCCGAACGCCAGCAGCCACGCTGGCTGCGAGCTCGACTTCACCATCAACACCAAGCTCACGCCGCATCTCGACATGCTGATCGGCTACTCGCACTTCTTCGCGGGCGCTTACCTCGCTGCCACCGGGCCGAGTGATGATGCTGACTTCGCCTACTGGATGATGACGCTGAACTATTGAGCGCTCACGGAAGGCGCTGATCAGGCAATTTTTTCGTGTATTTCATGGGTTTCGTGGGCCACACCATGGGTGTCCATGTCCAACCCTGCCACGCTTCCCATCTTTGAACTCCGCCAGACCTTCACCGCCGCCCTGCTGGATCCGGCGCTGCCGAATCTGCTGATCAAAGCGCCCACGGGCTCCGGCAAATCCACGCAGATCCCGCAGTTCGTGCTGGATTCCGGCCTGCTGGCCGAGGGCAAACGCTGCATTGTGCTGCAGCCACGCCGCATCGCCGCGCGAATGCTGGCACAACGTGTGGCGCGTGAGCGCAATGCACGCCTCGGTGGCGAGGTGGGTTATCAAGTGCGGTTTGAAAACATCACCAGCAAGGAGACGCGCCTGAGCTATGTGACGGAGGGCGTGATGCTGCGGCAGATGCTCGAAGATCCGCAGCTTGAGCGCGTGGGCTGCATCTGCATCGATGAATTCCACGAGCGGCATCTGGATGGTGATCTTGTGCTCGCCTTTGCGCGGCAGCTGCAACGCACGCGGCGGCCGGATTTGAAGATCATCGTCATGTCCGCCACACTGGTGCCGGGACCGCTGGTGGATTTCATGCAGCCGTCCAAGCTGCTGGAATCCGAAGGCCGCACCTTCCCTGTGGAAGTGCGCTATCAGGCCCCCTTGCAGCTCAAGACCGGCTACCCGGAGCCCATCTGGGATCAGGCCGCACGCGCCTGCGAGGACCTCGCCCTTTCACCCGGATTCTCCGGCGACATGCTTGTCTTCATGCCGGGAGGTCATGAAATTCGCAAGACCATCGCCGCGATCCAGGGCCGCAGCTTTGCGCGTGGTCGCCGCGTGGTGCCACTGCATGGCGAGCTGACACCGCAGGATCAGGACGCCGCCGTCACGCCCGGCGAGCAGCCGAAGATCATCGTCAGCACGAACGTGGCGGAAACCTCCCTCACCATCGAAGGCGTCCGAGCTGTGGTGGACGGCGGTCTGGCACGCACGGCCTCATATGATCCGCGCCGTGGCATCAACACCCTCACCGTGCAGAAAATCAGCCGCGCGTCTGCTGAGCAACGTGCCGGACGCGCGGGCCGCCTCGGCCCCGGCATCGCCGTGCGTCTGTGGACACAACGCGATCACCTGCTGCGTCCTGAAAGCGAACTTCCCGAAGTCCAGCGTCTCGATTTGAGCGAAGCCCTGCTGGCACTGCGTGTGCTTTCACGGGAGCCTTTTGATTGGTTTGAAGCGCCGACGCCCGCCTCCATGTCGCGCGCAGAGAATCTGCTGCACGATCTCGGCGCGCTCGATCACGAAGGCCGCATCACCACGCTGGGCCGGCAGATGAGCCGCTTCCCGTTGCACCCGCGCTTTGCGCGCATGCTGCTCGCCGCCGCGCAGTTTGGGTGTTTGCACGAGGCCACACTGTGCGCCGCCGCGGCGCAGGGGCGCGACATCTTGCTCGTCGGCAAAAACAACGCCTCACACAAAAACGAGGACCTGTGGGAACACGATGACGTGACGGAGTTCCAGGCCATCCTCCGCGCCTTTGCCCGCGCTGAAGCGATGAACTTCAACCCCGATGAATGCGCCCGCTACGGCATCCACGCCAATGCCTCCCGCGAAGCTGCCCGCAGCGCCGATCAGTTCCTCCAGCTCGCCAAACGCTCCGGTCTGCCCATCAACGACGAAGTCGCCGATCCCACCGCATTAGCAAAGATGCTGCTCGCTGCGTTCAGCGATCACCTCGGCGTGGAGACCAGCACCGGCAGCCGTATTTACCGGTTGGCGGGTGGCTACAGCGGCCACCTTGGCAAAGACGCGCACATCCGCCCGCCGCGCCTCATCGTCGCCGCCGAGATCGTCGAGGTGCAGGGCAAGGCGCTCACCGTGCAGCTCAACAACTGCACACGCATTGAAGAGGACTGGCTGCGCGAGCTCTTCCCCGAAGACTTCACCACCGCCTCCCGCGCCGCCTATGACGCCGTAAACCGCCGCGTCATGAATCTGGAAGAAGTCCGCTTCCGCAGCCTCGTGCTCAGCAGCCGCGAACGCGGCGAGCCCGATGAATCCACCGCCGCCAGCCTGCTCGCCGCCGAAGTCATCGCCGGACGTCTCCAACTCACCAACTGGAACGACAAAGTCGAGCAATGGATCACCCGCGTGAACTGCCTTTCCAAGTGGATGCCCGATCTCGAAATCCCCGCCATCGGAGAGGAGGACCGTCACCTCATTATCGAGCAAGTCTGCACTGGCTGCATCGCCTACCGTCAGCTCAAGGACAAAGACATCTTCCCTGCCCTGCACCAATGGCTCAGCCACGCGCAGCGCGAGATGCTCGACAAATACGCCCCCGAACGCTACCCCCTCAAAAACGGCAAGACCGCCCGCATCGTCTATGACGAAAAGCAGCCGCCGAGTGTGAGCGCCGTGCTCCAGCACATGTACGACGTGAACGAAAACCCCAAAGTGGCCGCAGGCCGCATCAGCGTCACCGTGCATCTGCTCTCACCCGCACAGCGCCCCATCCAGACCACCGGAGATATTGGAAGGTTTTGGCGCGAGGGATACCCGGCAGTGAAGGCGCAGTTGCGCGGAAGGTATCCGAAGCATGAGTGGCGGTGAGGGGCGTTGGGTGGCAATCAACGTCTTGACATTAAATTGATGGAGCTGGACAATTGCATGCATGACCAAGACACAGATCCAAGTACCTGAGGAGTTGTTTCGTGAACTCCGCAGTTTCGCCAAGCAACGCGAGTGGTCCCTGGCGGAAACCTTCCGTCGCGCTGCCGAGTTGTTGCTGCAAGTCTATCCCGAGCCACCCGAGCAGCAGACCACAGCCTGGGCCCCTCCGACTTCCGGCAAAGTCGGTTGGAAAGGCCTGAGCGCAGCCCAGCTTCGCGACGCCACCTTTGCTGACGCCGATCCACGACTGGCCAGATCACCCAAAACGCGCCATGCTCTCGATTGATACCAACCTCCTGCTTTACGCCTACAGCGAGGCGGCCCCCGAGCACGACCGGGCTCTTGCATTCATCACCTCCATGTCGGCAAGTGAAAGCGTAGCCCTGAGTGAGTTTGTTCTTACCGAGTTCTACCTTCTACTGCGCAATCCGACTGTGTTAAAGAAGCCTCTCAACGCGCCTGATGCTGTGCGTGTCATCCAGAGTTACCGTCAGCATCCTCGCTGGAAGATCCTCGGCTTTCCGCCCACCAGCCGCGAGGTGCACGCCGATCTCTGGCATCAAGTTGCAACACCTGGCACCGCCCGTCGCCGCATCTACGACACACGCACCGCCCTCTGCTTACGTGCGTTCGGCGTCACTGAATTCGCCACGGCCAATGTAAAGGACTTCGAGTGCTTTGGATTTCAGAAAGTGTGGAATCCACTGACATAAACCTGGCCCATCGCCGCAGCGCATCACTGCTATCACGGCAGGATCAAAACCCGTGCCCCTTTGCTCACCCAATCGTGAACCTGAAGCAGATCGACCTTTCGCAAACTCAGGCAGCCCCAGGTGAGGTGGTGTTTGCCGTCGGGCCAGTCGCTGATCCAGCCATGAATGCCGATGCCGCCGCCCAGTGCGGTATCGGTCGGAGCTAGAGAGCCATTGAGCGCTGCCGCGGCTATACGATCGCGCTCTTTCTTGGTGATTCGCTTTTCGATCAATGCTGTTCGGGCATCGTTGGCGTTCGGATAGTTCAGCCGCAACCATGCGGCGCCGAGATAAGCGCCGTATTCGCCATCGAATGGTCCCCTGGCCTTCTGCGTGATCCGGTATTCGCCCACCGGGGTGCGGTTGTCGCCGTCAGTTGTTTTTCGCTGCCTGCCGTCCTGCCCTAGAGCGATGGGCAGCGTGTGTTTGACTTGTCCTTTCTCGCAAAAAGAAATTTGATAGTCATGCTTCACCGCAATGAGAAGACGCTCCTCCTTCGCGGGCACCAGCAGACGTCTGTGGCTGCGAATGAACGTGGCCACACTCTGAGGCCAGGTGGCCGCTTCGGCGTAAAGGAGATGCCGCAGTGTGACCGTGAGCTGTGCCTGGGTGCCATCTGCTCCGGCAGCTATCTGAGCGATGCGCTGACGGCGCTTCACCACGTCGCCGGGCTTGAGAGTGCATGAATGGATGCCTGCATAGCCGGCCAGTACTCGCTGGGGTTGTCCATTGTCGAGAAAGCGGTGCTCCAGCCAGACCTCGCCGTCTTTCACGTCACTGACAGTACCGGCGGCCAATGCGTAAACGGGTTGATTTGCATCCGTGTCACCACCGCCACTGCCATTCCATGTTTCGTGCGCCTCAAGTCCCAGCGCATCGATTACGGACTCGCTCACGCTCCATTTCTTGTACCAGCGTTTGGTGGCCAGATCTTTGTAGCCCGCCGATCCGTCCGCTCCGCCTACGGGAAAGTCGAAGCCGTCAGCGAGGTCTGGAGCGAGGATTGAACTGAGATCCTGAGCTGAGAGTGTGCAGGCCATGAAGAGCCATGGCAGAAAACGCAGGCTCATGCGTAATGCGGGGCGCAGTGTGAGTTCAATGTCGGCGGAAGCATGCCTCGTTTTATCGAAAACGGCATTCTTCAGCAAGAGCGAACACTGGACAGCCAATCGCAAAATTCATTTCTCTGATCCTCCACAACAGTCACTCCCCAATGCAATACAGCGTCTTCGCCGACCTCAGAAACAACTGCCCATTGCTGATCGCCGGAGTGGCGCTGTGATCGGAGGTGTCGCCTTCAATTTTGTTGCGGGAGATGACTTCGAACTTGGGGCCAAGTTTGATGACGAGGACTTCGCCGCGTCGGCTCACGTGGTAGAGGTGACCGTTGGCGGCGACGGGGGAGGCGTAGTCGCCACCACCCATGCCACCACCACTGCGACGTCCACCGCCTCCGCCACCAAAGCCCTGATTGCCGCCTTGAGGTGGAGCGGCGGCGGTGGCAGCGTCGCTGGGCTCAATGCGTTCGCTGTAGACCTCAGCACCCGTTTTGGCATCGCGACAGGTGGCGATGGAACCGCTGATCCAGTAAAGGCGATTTTCCCAGAGAATGGGAGTGGCGATGCGGGAACCGTTGGAGCCGGTCCAGAGAGTGTGGGTGGCGCTGACATCGCCTTTGCCGCCGGATTTGATGGCGACGGAGCCGCCGCCGCGCTCGCTCATGGCGAAGACGGCGCTGCCGTCGGTCACGACGCTGTTGCAGACGGAGTCGCTTTGCAGCCCGGTGGCGTACCAGCGCAGCTTGCCGGTGTCGGGATTGAAGCCCCAAACCTCGCTCGGCACGGCGATGGCGAGATCGGCGCGGCCTTCGACTTCAACAACGATAGGCGTGCCCCAGGTGCCGGCAAAGCCTTCGGAGGGGGCTTTCCACAGTTGTTTGCCGGTGGTTTTATCGAAGCCAAACAGCGCCTGGCTTTCAACAAGCGCGGGAACGATCAACACATCGCCATGCAGAATCGGGCTGGAAGCAGAGCCCCAGCCACGGCGGTCATCCCAATCACCCACATCAGCCTGCCAGAGTGCCTTTCCTTCGAGATCAAAGGCGAGCACACCGGACTTGCCGAAGAAGGCGAAGACGCTTTTCCCATCCGAGACAGGCGTGTGGCTGGCGTAGCCATTCTGGGCAAACATGCCGCCGTAGCGCTCCTCCGGCTGCTTGGCGGGCACGGAGCGATCCCAGAGGATTTTGCCGGTGGTGCGATCCACGCAGATGAGATGGCGCTTCAGCGCGGTGATGTCTCCCGTGCCCTGCTGCCCATCCGTGGCGTAGCCGCTCCAGCAGGTGACGAAGATACGATCTCCCACGACAATGGGGCTGGAGGAACCCGGGCCGGGCAAAGCGGTCTGCCATTTGAGGTTTTTCGTGGCGCTCCATTCCACCGGCACCGGCTTGTCATCCGGCGCGATGCCGCTGCCATTGGGACCACGAAAACGCAGCCAGTCGGCGGCGCTGGCGGCGAGAGACGAAGACAGCAGTACCAGCAAAGAAAGGCGCGTGATCATGAGCGCATCCAACCCAGCGATGCGGAGGCGGTTGCGCAATGAATGCGCTTCATCGGCGGAATCCGAGCCAGCTCAGACAGTGGCCGGCGCAGCCACCAGCTTCCTGGCCTGCTCCACCCAGCGCTCACGGTAGATGCGGTCTTTGAAGGCGAGACGGGCGGAGAACTCTTTGACTTGATCTTCATCCCAGGCGGCGATCTGCGCATGGGTGTAGATGCCGATGTCGTGGAGACGCTGTGCGAGCACCAGTGAGATGCCTTCAATCTCGGTGAGGTTGTCCACGTTTTCAGGCTGGGTCTTGTAAATGAGGCCGAGCTTGGGATCGAGTTCGGAATCGGACTGGGGTTCGAGCTTCAGTTCGAGCTGAGGTGCCGCTTCCAGTTCAGGCAGAGCAGGCAGCAGGAGTTCGGTCAATGAGGGGAGGCTGTCGGCAAGCACCAGACCTCCAGGTGCAGCATGTGCATCCACACCGTTTTCAGCCCCTTCGCTGGCATGCGGGGCCGAAATGATGTCGGCGAGGGGCGAGGCGTGTGGTGCAGGCTGCGGCAGCTCGGAAGCGGAAGATGTGATGCCCGTTGGGGAGGATGCGGCGGGCGGCGGCTCCGTCGGCACTGCGGGAGGCGGTTCCGGCGTCAGGACACTCTCCGGAGCGGTGGCTTCCACGGGCGGCGGGTCTGACTGAGGGGCCGCGGCAGGCAGATCAATGTCGCGTTTGGCAATGGTTCCTTCTGTGACGGCCGGCACAGTTTCGGCGGCAGGCGTGCCCTCTTTTTTGGGCATGTGAATGGTCTCGGTAGCCATCGCGACAGCAGGACCGGACAGGATGGAGTGATCGCCCACTTTACGTTTCAAACTGGCAATTTCATCCTTCAGGGAAGAGGCCTCGCCGAGCAACTGACGCGTCTGGCGCTTGTAGCGGCCCCAGGTCGCATAGCCAAACAGCATGCCGATGACGAAGAAGATGAATCCCAGCACACAGACAAAGGCACCGCTGTGCATGAGCATGTAAAACAGCGGCTCGGAAGAGAGGGATTCAAAGTCGAATTTCATAGACGGCTATTTGATAAGGAGTTCGACACAACGCGGGCTGGCAGGGGCCGCAGGCGAACCGGCGGGCACAGGATCAAACACCACCGCATGAATGTCTGTGGTGGGTGCGCCCTGCTCCACAAGGAAGGACAGCACGGCTTCAGCGCGGGCTTTGCTGATGTCTTTTTCGGCCTTCTCGGGGCCGGCGGGATCTGGATGTGCGCCGATGACCAGCCCCAGACTCGGACCTGCGGCGAGCAAGCTGGACGCGAGGGTGGCGAGCTTGATCTGCTCCTGCGGTGGAATTTGCGCCGAGCCGGGATCAAACATGATCACACAGTCCCGCAAGACCTCGCGCAGTGAGTCAAGGGTGTCTGGCGGCAGCTTGGACTGAATCTGATACCCGGGAAAATGATACAAGGAGGGCACCAGCGTGAACTTCGCATCCACCTTGGCAGCGCCGGTGACGGGCCGTAACAATGCCAGCCAAACACTCTCAAGCTGCCGCGTGGCCATCCCGGTCAAATGCGGGATGCCATCGCTCTTGATGTCGAAGGTGCGCGGCGGAGGCAGGGAGAAAAAACTGTTCACAAAGGCCGTGAGCAGTTGTGGTTTGGCAAAGGCGGCGGGCAGCACATGCGGGCTGGCCTGGAGTGCGGTGGGGTCCACCACCCGCGCGCCCGCCACTTCCGCGAGCGCGGCCACCAGCTCCTCCTTCAATGCGGTGTCTGGCAGCAGTCCGCTGAGCACGATGGCATCGCCTTTGGCCCTGATGTGCAGCTCCGCAGGCACACGCAGGGTGTCGATGATCGGCTTGAGCAGCGGGCTGCTGGCCGTGAACGGCGGCCTCAGGCCCTCCGGCCAGTTCACTTCGGGGGAGGTGTGCAGATCATCGGCATTGATGACAAGATCGGGGCGCAGATCGGCGAGAAGGCGGCGCACATTGCCCGTTTCGTCCCCTTCAGGAAACCAGCCACTGAGGCGGAGGGTGCCCTGGTCCAATCTGGCGCTGAGACTGGCCTTCACGTGAATATTCTCCGCACCGGGCTTCAAACGCAGCGGCACGAGTCTGCGGATGGCCACCAGCGCCCGCTCACGGGCGGACGGGTCCGGTGCCTCGCCGCTGACAGCAATGTCGAAAAAGCGCACGTCCACGACGGGATCCCGCACCCCGGCGGCCTTCAGGCGCGCCACGGCCTCCTGGGTGAGCGGGGGGAGATTGTCACGGCAAAACAGCCATGCATGCACCCCCGTCGCCACGGGAAGGAGGATCAGCATGAAAAAGCAAAGACTGAGACGCATGAAAGAGTGTGCGGAGTGGCAATTGACACAACGGAGGTGGAACCGATAATCCGCGTCCCCGCTGGCTGCTGTACCGTTAAAGTCCACCGCCTGCGAGGCAAGGACTAACTATTACACCTTATCTAACCAAATACACGCTCATGTCAGTCGTCATCGCCGGAACCGTCGCCCTCGACAATGTCAAAACCCCGCAGGATTCGCAGGAAAACCTGCTCGGAGGTTCCGCCAGCTACGCGGCACTGGCCGCCAGCATCTTCTGCCAGCCGATCCATCTGGTGGGCGTGATTGGTCATGATTTCCCCAAACCGCATCTCGACATGCTGGCCTCCCACGGCATCACGCTGGAAGGCCTGGAGCGCAGCGATGGTGAATCCTTCACCTGGACCGGCGAATACCATGAGGACATGAACAGCCGCACCACGCACAAGGTGGGCCTCAACGTGCTGGAGCAGTGGCAGCCCAATCTGCCCGCCGCCGCCAAAGCCGCCAAGGTGGCCGTGGCCGCGAACATGAGCCCTGACAACCAGATGCAGATGCTGGACCAGATCCAGGCCGACTTCGTCACCGCCGACACGATGGACCTGTGGATCAGCATCGCCAATGAGCGCCTGCATGAAGTGCTCAAGCGCATCGACCTCCTCGTCATCAATGACGGCGAGGCCAAGGAATTCGCCGGCACCACCAACCTCGTGGAAGCCGGGCGCAAGCTGCAGGCCAAGGGCCCGCGCTTCGTCATCGTCAAGCGTGGCGAACACGGCAGCTTCCTCTTTGGTGAGAAGCCGGAGGAATTCTTCGCCTGCTCCGCCTACCCCCTGCACAGCGTGTTTGACCCGACCGGCGCCGGTGACTCCTTCCTCGGTGGTTTGTCCGGCTGGCTCGCCGCCAACGGCAAGACCAAGCCGACCTTCGAAGATCTGAAGACCGCCGTCGTCCACGGCAGCGTCACCGCCAGCTACACCTGCGAAGCCTTCAGCACGCACAAGCTGCAAACGGTCACGAAGGCTGACATCGCCGCACGCATTGCCGAACTGCGCACCTTCACGAGCTTCGCCTGAGGCTGAGTTGACGATTGTTTGCCCAACCATCGTCAACAACCGTAAACCACCGTCAACTCCCCCTCCCTTCCCCATGTGGACTTCGATCAAAACTTTCAAAGACATCAAGCTGGAGAAAACCAGCGATGGCATCGCCAAGATCACCATCAACCGTCCGAAGGTGCGCAATGCCTTCCGGCCGCTGACGGTGAAGGAGATGCTGGAAGCGTTTGAAATCGTGCATGAGGACCGGAGCGTGGGCGTGATCATCCTCTGCGGCGAAGGGCCCCTGGCCTTCTGCTCCGGTGGCGACCAGAAGGTGCGCGGAGATGCCGGTTACATCGGCGACGACGGCGTGCCTCGGCTGAACATCCTCGATGTACAGCGGAAAATCCGCACCCTGCCAAAGCCTGTGGTGGCCATGGTGGCCGGGTATGCCATCGGCGGCGGCCACGTTCTCCACATCGTGTGTGACCTGACCATCGCCGCAGACAATGCGCGTTTTGGCCAGACAGGCCCAAAGGTCGGCAGCTTCGACGGCGGCCTCGGCTCCAGCTACCTCGCCCGCATTGTAGGGCAGAAGAAGGCGCGTGAAATCTGGTATCTCTGCCGCCAGTACGATGCGAAACAGGCGCTGGAAATGGGCCTGGTGAACACGGTCGTCCCGCTGGACCAGCTGGAAGAAGAGACGCTCAAATGGTGCCGTGAGATGCTCCAGCACTCACCGCTGGCCCTGCGCTGCCTCAAATCCGCCCTCAATGCGGACTGCGACGGCCAGATGGGCCTGCTGGACCTCGCCGGAAACGCCACGCTTCTCTATTACATGAGCGAAGAAGCGAAAGAGGGCAAAAACGCCTATGTGGAGAAGCGGAAGCCTGATTTTTCCAAATTTCCGCGTGTTCCTTGAAAGTTAGGGAAAGATTCGAACTTAAAAGTCAAGGATGCCTTTGTGGTTGCCACATCTGGTGGAGTTTGTATGATCGCCTTCCGTTCGTTGACACACTCTCCCCGACATGGCCAAACGTACCACTACCAAACCAGCAGCCCCCGCCGCCCCTTCGTCCTCAGCCTACGACCTCAAACAGATCCGCGAAATCGTCGGACTCATGGCTGAGAACAACCTGACCTATTTCCACAGCGAGCAAAAAGGCGCCAAACTTGAACTCCGCCGTGGTTCTGATCTGGAGGCCGTCAAAGAACTGCTCCAGAGCATGCCTGTCTCCTCCGGTTCACACGTCTCCTATGCCTCCGCCCCGGCTCCAGCCGCTGCTGCACCCGCTCCAGCCCCTGCCGCCTCCAGCTCCCCGGCTCCAGCCGCCGCTTCCGAAGCCATGGGACCGACCATCAACTCCCCGATGGTGGGCACCTTCTACCGCAGCGCCGCTCCGGGAGAAAAACCCATCGCCAACATCGGCGACAGCGTGGGTGAAAACAGCAATGTCTGCATCATTGAGGCCATGAAGGTCATGAATGAAATCAAGGCTGACACCCGTGGCACCATTGTCCGCGTCCTCGTGGAAGACGGCAAGCCCGTCCAGTATGGCCAGCCCCTGTTCGAGTTGAAAGCCTGATTGCCCACCCTGCCCCTGTCTTGACGTCCGGGCCCGCAAATTCGGGCCTGCAGACGGTCCAGCCAAGCAGACTTCCACTACCTTCTGATCACTCATGTTCAAAAAAGTCCTCGTTGCCAATCGTGGTGAAATCGCTCTCCGCGTCATTCGTGCCTGTAAAGAACTCGACGTCAAAACCGTCGCTGTTTATTCCGAAGCCGATGTCGATTCGATGCACGTTCACCTGGCCGATGAAGCCATCTGCATTGGCCCTGGTCCTAGCTCCGAGAGCTACCTGAAAATGAGCCGCATCATCAGCGCGGCGGAAATTGCCAACGTGGACGCCATCCACCCCGGCTACGGCTTCCTCTCTGAGAAGGCTGAATTCGCCGAAGTCTGTGCGCAGTGCAAAATCAAGTTCATCGGCCCCTCCGCCCGCGTCATCAGCATGATGGGTGACAAGAACGTGGCGCGTGAAACGGCCCTGAAGGCAGGCATGCCCATCACGCCCGGCTCTGACGGCATCATTCACACAGAAGAGGAGGCCCTCGAGTGGGCCCGCAAGATCGGCTACCCCGTCATGGTCAAGGCCAGCGCCGGTGGCGGCGGCCGCGGCATGCGCCCGGTGCTCAATGAAGCCACTCTGCGGTCCAGCTTCCAGGCCGCTTCCTTGGAAGCCATGAAGTGCTTCGGTGACGGCTCCATGTACATGGAAAAGCTCGTCGAAAAGCCCCACCACATCGAGTTCCAGGTCGTGGCCGATTCCCATGGCAACGTCGTTCACCTCGGTGAGCGCGACTGCTCCATGCAGCGCCGCAATCAGAAGATCATCGAAGAGTGCCCTTCCCCAAAAATTTCCCCCGAAATGCGCAAGCGCATGGGTGAAGCCACGGTGAAGCTCTGCAAGGAGATCGGCTACGAGAACTGCGGCACCATCGAGTTCCTCGTCGATAACAAGTGCGAGAACTTCTACTTCATGGAGATGAACACCCGCATTCAGGTGGAGCATCCCATCACGGAAGAAGTGTATGGCTGTGACCTCATCAAGGAGCAGATCCGCATCGCCGCCGGCCTGCCGCTGAGCGAGCACGTGGTGGACGCCCAGCCTCGTGGCCATGCCATCGAGTGCCGCATCAATGCCGAGGATCCTGCCCGCAACTTCGCCCCCAGCCCCGGCAAGATCAATCTCTGGTACACCTCCGGTGGCCGCGGCGTCCGTGTGGACACCCACGTCTATTCCGGTTACTCCGTACCGCCGTATTATGATTCGATGATCGCCAAGCTCATCGTTACCGGTGCCACGCGTGAGATCGCCATCCGCCGCATGCGCCGTGCACTTGGAGAATTCACGGTCGAAGGCATCAAGACCACGATCCCGCTGCAAAGCCAGATCATGACCACCTCCGACTTCCAGAACGGCCAGTACGACATCACCTGGGTGGAGAACTTCCTCCGCCAGGAAGGTCTGTAAGACTAGACTGGTCTTCGACGCGGGGGGACGCCCCCCGCGTAAATCAACACGACTACCGGATCAGGCCCCAGTTACGTCCCAGCGGGAAGTAGCAGAACAATCCTGGCCCGACGAGATTGCGCTCTGGCACGGAGCCCCAGTAGCGGCTGTCGGAACTGTTGTAGCTGTTGTCGCCCATGGCCCAGTATTCGCGAGTGTTGTCACGATTGATCAACTCGCGCACGGTGCCGTCTGAGAGGAAGCCGAAGTTGCCGTAGCCTTTGTACAGGCCCTCCATGGCCCCCACGCGCTTCATGCCAAACTCCTCTGCGGGCTTGCCATTTACCCACAGCACGGGTGATTTGACTTCGAGCCGGTCTCCGGGCACACCCACGAGCCGCTTGATGTAATGCTGCGAGCCTTCTTCAACGCTCACCCGCATGTAAGGGCTGCGAATGTTCTTGGTGGTGAAGACGAACACCTCGCCGCGAGTGGGGCGGCGGAAGTTGTAGGCGAATTTGTTCACCAGCACGTGGTCCCCGGTGTCCAGAGTGCCACGCGCCAGCAGCTGCCCTTCGGTGACATAGGTCCCGCCTGATTCCCCGAGCTTTTGCTCCACCCGCGCATCCGGGGTGATGTTCTGACCATCTGCGCGCACAGGAAGATTCAGGTAACGCTGCATGCCCAGATTAAAGCCATCCGGATCGGTGGCCAGCTGCCGCATGGGCGCCCAGATCCACTGCGTGCCGCCATCTTCAAAATGCAGGCGGCAGTGCGCGAAAAAGCCGAGGTAGCTGTGCTCCGTCAGAGGAGGCCCGTCTTTACGCAGGAAACCTGAACGAGTGGCCAGGACATTGTAGTAGCTGCGACCAGCCACCCAGTCCTTGCACCGCACAAAAAGATTCGGCGTCACGTCCTGCTCCGTATGATTCGCGACCAGACCATAAAGAGTCGGCTGCATGGAGCCGGTGGGAATCTTGAACGGCTGCGCGATGTAGCTGCGGATGCCCAGCGCGATGACAATGGCGACAAAGAACACCTCCACATTTTCGCCGATGTCCGAATGCTCCACGTGTGGCAGCGCTTTTTCACAGGCCTTGTTGATCTCGTCGTTCAAGGCGCTGATGCGCGCCTTGTCCTTGGCGCGCATGGCGTCCTCCAAATTGCTGCGCAAAACCGTGATCTCCTCCAGCTTGGCCGGCGGCAGGATGTCACGCTTGTAGTTGATGAAGCGCGTCACGCCCTTGTGCAGGAGCTTGGCATGCTTGAGGTAGCGGGGGGTGAGGAAAAACATGGGGGCGGGTATGAATACTAGAAGGGGGCAGGCAATGCTCAAGTGCTGTGATCGACCCAAACCGGAATTGATTCAGCTCCGGGGCTCCACCACCAGCACGTCTCGCAGAACCTCGGCAGCCAAGGCATTGTCTGAACAAACGAGGCTGGCAGTGGTGCTGGATGCCTCGCGACGCAGGATGTGCATGGAACGCAGGTCCAGTCCAGCATCCCTCAACCGCAGGGCCACGGCGGCCAGCGCCCCCGGCTTGTCCTCCAGCCTCACCAGCAACGTGTCCTGGGTGATGACGCGGAAACCGTGATCGCTGAGCGCCCGCAGGGCCTCGTCATAACGGTCCACACTGAGCACGACGATGCCGTGGTCCGCCACGCTCTCGACATCGATCTCCTCGATGTTGATGCCTCGTTCGGCCAGGCAGGTGGTGAGTCTGGCAGCGATGCCGAGCTCATTGGGCACAAGGACGGTGAGCTGTTTCATGGCGACGGGTTCTGTTTCTCGGGTTGCAGTGCAGCGGCGAAATCGCTGACAAAATCGTCAATGATGTCACGGGTCACATGCGGCATGACGATCAGGTGGCCGATGTTTTTGCGCGGTGCGATGATCCACTTCTCCATCATGGAAGGCGGCGGCTTGGGAAACACGACGGTGACGGAATTCGGGTGCCGCCAGGATTCGATGCCATGGGCGCACAATTGCTGCACGGCATATTCGGCATTCGCCAGGCAAGCTTGTACCATATTCCGCAATCCGGCGTCTCCAAGCGTGCGCAGACGGTGCCAGAGCAGCAGCGGAGAAAACGCACTGCGGGAGCCAGCAATGGTCGTGTCCAGCGCGCCGATGTACTCGATTGAGCGGGCGATTCGGTCCACATGCGCCTTCCGGGCGATCACCACGCCGCAGGGCACCGGAGAGCCGAGCATCTTGTGGCCGCTGATGGAAATGCTGTCCGCACCATCGGCGAAGTTCCATGGCTGCGGGTTGTCCACAAAGGGCAGAATCATGCCGCTGAGCGCCGCATCGGCATGGATGTAGGCATTGGGGATAGCGAGATCGTCCAGGATGGCCCGGATCTTGGCCAGATCATCCACTGCTCCCTTCATCGTGGTGCCGATGTTGGCAAAAAGGATTGGCGGCACATCACGGTGAATGCGCAGCGTTTCCCGCAGGTCGGCGTAGTCCATCTGACCATCCGGCTGGCTCTTGATCATGATGTTGCGCGTGTGCTGGAGGCGCAGGACCTTGGCCACGCTGTAGTGCGTGTCCTCGCTGAAGTAGCAGATGCCCTCGGGGAATAGCTCACGCGCCACATAAAGGCCGTACATGTTTCCCTCCGTGCCGCCGCTGGTCACGTAGCCCCACCATTCACCCTCAGGAGCACGTGTGAAGCGGGCGAAGTCCGTCAGCACCTCGCGCTCAAACTCCATCGTGTTGAGACGGTAGTTCGTGCGGTGGAAGGGATCCCCCACGTTATTGATGCTGAATTGCAGAAAGCGGAACAGCTCCGAGTAATCAAATGCCTGGTTCGTCGGATATCCGACATTGCGGGCGCTGCACGCCCGCAGCCGCTCGTAAAGCTCATCGAGCCGCTGCTGGTCTGCGGGACTGAGGTTGGAGAGAGTCACAGCAACAGAATGGTCTCAGATTTCCCGCCGCGATGCAAGCCTTCCAGGTCCAATACGGAAGCTCAAGGCGGAGCCGTCACCTTCAGATGCATGAAGCGGTGTCCGGCGCTGCCGGCGGGCAGCGTCGCCTTTACCTGCTGCACGCTGCCGTTGTCGGACAGGATGGCTTCGCTGACTCCCGTGCTCTGCCAGTCATTGGCCAGTGTATCGCTCCACTCCACGGTGAAGACGGCACCGGCATTCAGCGCCGTCACGCTGCGAGTGTAGGTGAACTCAAGGTTCGCACCATTGCGCACCGCGCCGGCAGGCGGAGGGCTGGCGGTGGTCGGGTTGAGATTGCAGGCCCATTCGATGAGATTGGGCAGCCCGTCCTTGTCAAAGTCGAAGCTGTCCGCCGCGTTTCCGGTGTTGGTGGTGATGCCGAAGTACTGCTGCCGCCAGGTCTCGACGACAGCCAGCCCCGTTCCGCTCAGGTAAATATCAAACGGGTTCCTCGCACCGCTCACATTGCTGCTGATGCGAAGGCCCCCGCTCTTGATGCCACCGGCACCGGGTGTGAAGGTCACTGTAAAAGTCACGCTGCTGCCGCCGACGGGGACAGTCGTGCCACTTAAAGCACTGGCGACAAAATCGCTGCCACTGCTGGTGATGGTCAGGCCGGTGAGATCCGCCAGGCCTGTGTTGGTAATGGTGAAGGTCTTTGCGCTGCTGCCGCCGAGCGTCACGCTGCCAAAATCCACCGCGCCTGTCCCATCCTTGAGGACGCTGGCTTGAGTGATGACGATGTCGGGCTGTGGGAATTCATCCGAACCAATGCTGGGCGTGGCAGTATTTCGCAGTTCGCCATCATAGTCATCCGTAACTCCGGAAACAGGAATGCCGGTGGTATTGACCAAAGAATCACCGCCGGGGACCAAGTGCAGGTCACCACTCGCAGCATCCGCAAACATGGCCGAGGTGAAGCTGCCGCTGCCGGCGATGCCGCCCTGCGAGTTTTGATCTGCGCCGTAACTCTGCCAGGTGGCAAAGCTCATGGGCTGGCCGTTGAGGGCCATGAAATTGGCCGCAGTTGTCCCGGTGCCGGCATAGATATTGTTGCTGATGGCGGCGTAAATATTAGGCTTGAGGTTGAGACTGCCAGCGAGTCCGGAACGGAGATTCAGGAACACGTTGTTGCGGAGGATGCCCGAGTACGCGCCCAGGTATGAAGCCGCCCACGAACTGCGCACGCCGCTTTCGCTCCCACCGATGACGACGCTGTTGTAGTAGCAGTAGGCAAAGTAAAAATTGCTGAGGACGCCGGTCGTGTCGCAATAGAGTCCATACAGGTTAGCGCTCGTCGGAGCCGCAGGAAAGAGCGTGATCTGATTGTTCACTACATTGAGCACCCCCTGGGGGCTGCTGAGTGCGTAGATGCCATGGATGGATGTCGTGGCCGAATTCACCGTGAGAGCGGTGATGCGGTTGTGTGTGATCGTGGCACCCGTGAGGCCGGTCAAACTGATGCCTTTGCTCTGAGCTGACGTGGTCAGCAGATCGTGGATGAAGTTGCCAGTGATGGTGTAAGTGCCACCGCCCAGGATGGAAATGCCAGCGTTGTTGCTGGTTGCTGGCTTCACTTCGTGGATGTCGTTGCCGGAGATCGCCCAAGGGCCGTTCCCCGATGAGGAAAAGCGGATGCCCTGCAGGTTGAAATTGAACAGGTCATTGTTCGAAAGGGTGTTGCCCGAGTTGGCAGCGGCGGAGCTGCCGGAGGAGCCAATCAGCGTGTTCGGCACACCAGTGGCAGTGCTCAGGTCGCGCACCTGGCAGCCGGTGATGATGTTGTTGTCATTGCCCGTGACCGTGCCAGCGCCGAAACTGATGACGCCGAGCGTGGTGCTGGTGCTGGCACCTTCCACGACGCAATTGCGCACGGTGTTGCTGCTGGCGTCATTGATAAAAAGCAGCGTGCTGGCCGAGGTGCCGGCACTCAGGTTGCTAAAGGTCAGGTAGCGCCCGCTGCCCCCGAAACTTCCATCGATTGTCATGCCATCGGCTCCGTTGAGCTTGATGAGCGCTGCGTTCACATTGCCTGAGATGGTCCGCATCGTCGCGCTGTCTGGCTGCAGGGTCAGGGTGTAGCCACCTGCGCCTTCTTCCAGCCATGGGTTCAAAGCCATACTGCCGTCCTCGGTGACGTCACTCGTCAGTTTGACGATGAGATTGCCGGTGAGCACGCCGCCATTGATCGCGGCAAAGAGTCCGCCTGCACCGCTGAGGCTGGAATAATCGCCGCCACTGCCCACGGTCTTCGTACCGCCGAGGGCGGGAACGATGCTGAAAGAATTCACTCCAGCGCCGGGTTTGGCACTGAGGTTTTGGACCTGCGGATTTGCCGAGGCAGCTGCTGCCGCTGGGCCGGAGCCGAGGTTGTTCGCAGTGTCTTGCGCCACGACGAAATACTGCACCGTATCACCCGCTGTGACGCCGCCCCCCGTGATGAGGGAATAATCGATGCTGAAGCTGAAGGGACTGGTGCTGTTGGTGGCCGTGACGTACTTCCAACCATTGCCGCTGGCGTCGTTGGACACACCAAACGCATCTGCATCCGTGCTTTTTTTGAAGTATAGGCGCGGGGCATTCGCACCGCCAGAAACAGCACCGCTGTTGTCCTGAATAATGGCCCAGCCGTTGAGAACACGGTTGGCGGAAGAAGCGCTGCTGAGCAGTGGATAGCTGATGCCAGGTGAGTAGATGTCGCCGCTTGATGAGGTGAAGGTTCCGGCGTCCGCGCCGATATCAGCGGGTGTGAGCGTGCTGCGTGTCTGACCATCGAAATCATCAGTGACGCTGGCAGAGGCTTGGGTCAGGGCGTCGATGAGCGGGGTGCCGCCCCCTTCCGCTGGATTGCTGGCCTGCAGGTGCAGATTCACCGAAGCGGCATCGCCAGTGGGATTGATGAAGAGCGGGTCCAGCATGACGCTTGCACAATCCTGCCCGGTCGCGGACTGCCATAGGACGAGGGTGGCGCTGTCAGCGCCGTTGAACTGGCCAAGCATGCCGCCCGCACCCGTGGCGAGGAAGATATTGCCACCAGCCTTCAGGCCGGTGGAGTTGGCGACCATGCCACCGTAGCGGACGGCGTAGTGCCCGCCGGTGCCGCCGTTGTTGCTGCGCTTATTGGCGAAGATGTTGTTCTGATAGACGCGGGCATTCGTCACGCCAGTGGCGCCATCGAAAGCAAAGGTGCTGGCAGTGCCGGAGGTCTGGGTACCGCCGGCATAGACCGAGTTGTGGTAAAAGTTTCGGCCCGCAGTCGTGCCATTGTCATAGATGCCGCGCACGACGGATGCTCCCGCCGTTGCGGCCCCGCTCGAATCAAGACCGACGCGCACCCAATTGTTCTGCGCGGTGAAAGCTCCATCAAAGAAAGACATCCCATTCAACTGCGACGATGCACTCGTGGATGAGACCGCGAGGCTGTGCACCAGATTCCGTGAGATCATGCCGCCGTTGGCGTTGCCATCGTAGTAAATTCCGGTCACACACACTGCGGCCGAAGCTGCCGTGTTCGCCAGCGAATGCACGACATTTTGCGATACAATTTGTCCTAGAGTGCCAGTGTCAATCATGATGCCGCACACTGACTGCAAGGTGGTGGTGTCGGTGCTTTGGCTTGTCGTGGAAAAGTGGCACACCACATTCCCGGTGATGGTATTGGCTCCAGAGTAGGTTTGGACGCCGATCGTATATCCAGCACCAATGGAGTTGTTGTTGAGACCGGCCACGGTGTTGTCCGCGATAACGGCACCGTCAGTGGAACACAAGATGCCGGTGACGTGCTGCCCGTAAGTGGAAGAAGTGGCGGCGCTGAGGCTGGCCGCCGTGGTGAGGCTGCCCACGACGTTGTTGCGGATGGTTGGCGTGCCGTTGAGGGCATAGATGCCAACGAGCGAGGTGCCCACATTGCTGGCGGTGCTGTTCACCGTCATGGAGCCAATGGTGTTGTTGGAGATGCTGATGGTGTACGACTGATCTGAGGCGATGCCGAAAATGGTGCCGCCACTTCCTGCGTTCGTCACAGACACCGACCCCGTACCAGTGCCACTGCCGATGGTGTTTCCCATCACGGTGCCCACATTCACGGTACCTCCCACCACAAAAATTCCGCACCACACGCCGGGGTATGAGATCGAGGGATAAGAACTGGTCCAGACGAAATTCTGGATGGTATTTCCCTGCACGCTGCTCGACGTGCTGGAGCCGACAAACAGCCGAATGCCCTGAAACTGATATGCAGCCGCAGTGCCGGTCGTGGTCCAAGGCGTGCCACCGGCGTTCGGCGCGCTGCCGCCGATAAAGTTCCCACTCACGACGAAATTGTTGACTGACGCATCATTGAGGCCGGCGTTAACGTAGCTGAGGTAAATGGCCCGGACATTGGCCCCTACGGCCGCACGGCTGGCGGTCTGGTAGAAGCTGTTGCCGGTGAGGGTCCAGCCAGTGCTTCCGCCATCGAGACGCACGCCCGCTGCATCTACGGCGGTGGCGGCATAGAAATTGAAGATATTGCAGTTGGAGACGGTGTTGCCGTTGTTGTTCTGCGCTGCGGTGCCGGTGGAGCCGAGCGCGTAGAGGCCGTTGGTGGGAGTGGTCGCGCCGTCGCAGATGTCACAATGGTCCAATGTGTTGTTGTCGTTGCCATTCGCACCCGTGGTGGTGCTGAAGAGGACCGTGCCGCTGGTGGCGCTGGTGTTCACGCCGCGGAGCGTGATGTATTGGATGACGTTTCCGCCAGCCTCGTTGATGAAGCGCAGAGCCACGCCGGATGTGCTGGTGTTGGCGATGGTGAGCTGTTTCACCGTCCCCACGCCACCGGGCCGTCCGTCAATCGTCACAAACTGCGCGCCATTCAGATCCACCGTGGCCGCCGTGGTATCCGCGCTGGAGATGGAGAGCGCTGCAGCGCCGGCCTGCGGACGAAGGGTCAGCGTGTTTGTGGCGGTGGTGCCGAGATTGGTGAAGACAAGCGGGAAGGTCTCACCCGTGCTCACGTAGCTGGCCTGCAACTCCAGCACCATCGGCCCTGAAAGCCCGTTGGTTTGAATGGCGCTGAGAGCCTCACCGATGCTGGCATAATCCCCCCCAGGTCCAACGGCATAAGTGCCAGAGAGCATACCTGCCTGCACAGGCAGTACAAACAGCAGGGCATAAATCCATATGAAGAGCCTGGTCATGACATCATTTGAATCTTAAAAAGACGACACCGACATCATCAGATAAAGACGCGCCTGACAGTGGATCGGGTAGCTATGGATGTTTAACGATGCGATCGTCTAATCACAAGCAGATACTGATAACCAAGCTTTTCACCTATTCAATATCGTAAATATCTTTAGTTCCGCATGTTTCGAACCAATCAGTTCGTCTTCAAGACTTCAATGAAGGCCTCCTGCGGGATGTTCACCCGGCCGATGGCTTTCATCTTCTTCTTACCTTCCTTCTGCTTGTCGAGCAGCTTGCGCTTACGGGAAATGTCACCGCCGTAACACTTGGCGGTCACGTCTTTGCGCATGGCGCTGATGCTCTCACGGGCGATGATCTTGCCACCGATGGCGGCCTGAATAGCGACAACGAAGAGCTGCTGGGGAATGACTTCCTTGAGCTTGGCGCAGAGCTGGCGGCCACGGCTTTCGGCCTTGCTGCGGTGAACAATGCAGGAGAAGGCATCCACAGGCTCGCTGGCGATGAGGATGTCCATCTTGACGAGTTCCGCCGGCTGGGTGCCCGCGTGTTCATACTCCATGCTGCCGTAACCACGGGTCATGGACTTGAGCTTGTCGTTGAAGTCCACGAGGATCTCGTTCAGTGGCAGGACGGTGTGCAGAAGCACGCGACGGTCGTCGAGGGTTTCGGTGTTGTTCACCACGCCGCGCTTGTCCATGACGAGCTGCATGATGTCTCCGATGTTCTCGTTCGGGATCATGATGTTCACCTTCACGATCGGCTCACGGATCTCGTCGATCTCCGCCTGCGACGGCAGGAAGGTGGGATTGTCCACCTTGAGCTCGGTGCCGTCGGTCTTCCTCACATCATAAATGACAGACGGATAGGTGGAGATGACATCCATGTCGAACTCACGGCGCAGGCGCTCCTGGACGATCTCCATGTGCAGCAGGCCGAGGAAGCCGCAGCGGAAGCCGAAGCCGAGAGCGGCGGAGCTTTCCGCCATGAAGGTGAAGGCGGCGTCATTGATCTGGAGCTTGCCAACGGCGAGCTTCAGCGCCTCGAAGTCGTCGGTGCTGACGGGATAGATGCCGCTGAAGACGAGGGGGTGGATCTCCTTGAAGCCGGGCAGTGGCTCAGGGGCGGGTTTGCGGCTCTCGGTGAGCGTGTCGCCAATCTTCACGTCAGCGGTCGTTTTGACGTTGGCGATGATGTAGCCGACATCGCCAGCCTCCAGCTTTTCACAACTCGTCATCTTGGGCCGGAAGATGCCGACGTCCTTGATTTCGGAGTCGTTGCCTGAGGCCATCAGGCGCACCTTTTGACCACGGATGATGGTACCGGACATGACGCGGACATAACTGACAACCCCGCGATAGGGATCGAAGATCGAATCGAACACTGAAGCCCGCAGGTAGCCGTCGCCTGGATCTGTCGGCGGCGGGATGAAGGCGACGATGGCCTCCAAAATGTCCTCAATGCCAATGCCCATCTTCGCACTGGCAGGCACGGCCTCGTCGGAAGAGAGCTGCAGGATGTCCTCAAGCTGGCGCTTCACCTTTTCGACGTCGGCGCTCGGAAGGTCGATTTTGTTGATGATGGGGACGACATGCAGGTTCTGCTGCAGGGCCAGGTTCAAATTCGCGACCGTCTGCGCTTCGACACCCTGTGAAGCATCCACCAGCAGCAACGCGCCCTCACAAGCGGCGAGCGAACGGCTGACCTCGTAGCTGAAATCGACGTGTCCGGGGGTGTCGAGCAGGTTGAGCTTGTACATCTGCCCGTCCTTGGCCTTGTAGTTCATGCACACCGGGTGCGCCTTGATGGTGATGCCGCGTTCGCGCTCCAGATCCATCGAATCAAGCAGCTGATCCTGCTGCTGCCGGACGGTGATGGTTTGCGTGAACTCCAGCAGACGATCAGAGAGCGTGGTCTTCCCATGGTCGATATGGGCGATGATGGAGAAATTGCGGGTGCGGGAGATGGACATTCAGTTGGCTTGGCGGGGGGGCGGAGTATTTAATGCAGCGGCGGGAAGAAAGCAATTCCGATGCTTGATGCCATTGACCTGCCGCCGGATACTGTCGCCCATGAAACCGGAGCTTTTGAGCGAATCCGCCGTCCAGCAGCAGGTGGCTGCCCTTCCCGGCTGGCAGGTGGAAGGCACGGAACTGGTGAAAGAGTTCCGGTTTGCGAGTTACCTCGAAGGCATCGAATTCGTCCGGCGAGTCGCGGTTTTTGCCGAAAAGATGAACCACCATCCGGACCTGCTGGTCGGCTGGCGCAAAGTCACCGTGCGACTGAGCACCCACAGCGCAGGGGGATTGACCGGGCTGGATTTCGCACTGGCCGGTCAGATCGCAGCGGCCGAAGCCGCCGCCTCAAACCTCACCTGAGGCAGGTTCACTGCGCCACGGCAGCAGTGTCGCGATTGACCCTGCGGCCGGAGGGGTCCACCACTTCCACGGTGACGAAGATGATGACGTTCTTGGTGTCCGTCTGTTTGGTGTTGCTCTTGAAGAGCCTTCCCACAAAAGGAAGATCTCCCAGAATGGGAACCTTGTCTTCCACCATGGTGCGATTCTCAATCTTGACCCCACCCAGCACCACCGTTGCGCCATCGTACACCTTCACCGCCGTGGTCACTTTCTGCACTTTGAAGACGGGCTGCAGGATTTTGTTGGAAGTGATCAATTCATCAGGCGCGCTGAGAGGAACGTAGCCCGAAGAGGTATCACCGTTAGGCAACAGCACCGAGAAGGGCAGAACGCTGAGGCTTGCAGGCACATAAATCGGCGAGCCGTAATTCACAAAGCCTTCGAAAACAGTCATTTCTGGCGCGATCGTGAGTTCCACGGTGCGGCCATCTTCTGAAATCACGGGTTCGACCTCCACCAACACGCCCGTTTTTCTCATTTCAAAGGCCGTGGGCGTTGTCGGCGTGGCGATCATCTGCTGAGAACCTCCTGTTTGAATACGCCCACCGCCCTGCGGCAGTCTGGGCGGATCAAACTCCGTCGGGTAAATGAACTCCTGCGTCACCTCCGCGATCGCTTTGAGACCACTCTTAGTTGTCACGCTGGGGGAGGCATTGACATCAATTCCCTTTTTCTGCGAGAGTGCGCGCAGCACGGATTGAAACTGAGGATTGGTAAACACTCCCGCAACTGACAGAACACCAGGCGCCACGTTATTTGTACCCGTGGTAGAACCCGTCTGAAGCAGTTTATCAAGGGAATTAGCAGTCGTCGCAAAGTCGCCCGATCGGAGACCCGAGGTGAGGGGCCCGCCAGCGTAGGGGAAAGGTGCATTGGTGCCCGTAGGAACCGGGCCCGCAAAAGCCCCCGAAACTGGAATCGCAGGAAACACCTCGCTACCATTCACAACAAGAGGAGGGACGACGTAAGGCGTGTTGAATGCGTAGTTGCCTGGATTGGTCGGTGTTCCATTTCCCGAACTGCCACCGCCAACGAAAACATTATTATTGAGACCGGCACCGCCCATGAGCCAGTCAAAACCCAGTTCTTCGAGGTTTTTCTGGTTCACTTCCAGCATTCGCACATGAATCACGGCCATCTTCGGCGTGGCCTTCGTCGATTGCTCGACGATCATTTCAACCGTCTCCATGTTGCCGATCGTGTTGCGAACGGTCAGCGTGTTGTTCGCTGCGCTGTAGTTGGCGCTCGTTCCATCAGGGAAAGTAACCCCGCGTGCTTCGAGGAACTCCTTGGCCCCCAGACGCCGGATGATCAGCCCTCCGCCTGCCGGAGCCTGCTTGGCGAAAGGATCTGTCGGCGCAGCGGCAGCCGCGTCCCCCCCGGGAGAGTTCTGAATAAAATCGGGTGGCACCCGGAAGGAGCGCGTGACGATCGCATTGTTGCGCTCGCTGATGGATACAAAGATCACGGCGTGCTCATCCACCTTGTAGGCGACTCCGCACATCTCGCTGACGTAGCGCAGCAGCTCCTCCATGGGCACATTGAGAAGATTCAGGCTGACCTGCTTGTCGCGTGCCTCAGGCGGCACACTGACGACAAAACTGATGCCCTTGCCTTCGGGATCCAGGTCGCGACTGCGAACTCGCAGCAGTTCCACCACTTCGACCAGTGTGGCACCGTCAAACTCCACCTTGGGAAAAGTGATGGTGCGCAGTTTTTGTGTGATTTTGTCACTCCCGCTCAGTTGGTTGACGAGGGAAGCCGCACCGGCCCCAAACAGTGAGCTGCGATCCACGTCAGTCAGCGGCACCGGGTCTTCCCATGACCGGGTGACCTCGCCCAGCATTTTGGCACGATGCTGGTCATAAGCGCTCTTATAATACTTCTGCTTTTCCCGCTCCACACTTTCCATGCCACGCCGTGCGGCACTGTTGGTGGGATCAATCCTCAAAACGTCTTGAAAAGTCGAGATGGCCTTGTCCAGATCACCGATCTGAAGGAACGAGTTGGCCTTGATCAGCAGCGTCTGCACCGCACCCACATTGTCCACGTGCTTGGCGGTCAGCGAGGGAGGAAAGCGGTCTGGATCCGCGAGGCGTTTCTTGAGCGACAGCACCCGCTCGTCTTTCGGCGCCACATCAGGCGCGAGGAGCTTATCCAGCACTTTGCCCGCAGCGGCAAGATCACCTTTGGCCGCGTATTCCTGGGCCATCAGGCAGCCTGCCACCACGTAGCCGTTACGCGCAGCCTGCCGTGACTCCTGGGCAAGGGGAACATCTGGCAGGGCCTTGTAGGTTTCCTCA
This sequence comes from Prosthecobacter sp. Pr1, assembly GCF_057652315.1. NCBI lineage: Bacteria > Pseudomonadati > Verrucomicrobiota > Verrucomicrobiia > Verrucomicrobiales > Verrucomicrobiaceae > Prosthecobacter > Prosthecobacter sp. Pr1. Next base: position 149,199 of record NZ_JBYFBS010000010.1, read on the forward strand.
AACAAGGTCAGCGCTTCAGCCGCCTTTTGCTGATCGATCAACTGGTACCCACGCTCGATTTCAGCATTCAGCGTGTTGATTTGAGTGGCTCGGCGGCGAGTCTCGGCCTGGGCCATGGCCGAAACTGACTGCGCACTGGCTGTCATGACCGCATTTCCACCCAGAATGAGCATCAGGCAGGCAGCAGCGCCGCGAGCGATCAGGCGGCTTGGCAACACGGATTCAGGATGTTTCGGGAAGGGCTGCAGGAGCATCAAAGTTGGGGAAAATCGAATTTATAACAGGACTCCGTCTTTCGCCCAAGCATTTTCTGCCATGAATCTCAGCCCGCAGTTGCCCTCCCGCCGCATCTTGCTCTGATGACTCCCCCATCCCCAATCATCCATGGCCAAAGCACCCATCAAAGTCGCAGTCACCGGCGCCGCCGGTCAAATCGGTTACGCCCTCCTTTTCCGCATCGCCTCCGGTGCCATGTTTGGCCCGGATCAGCCGGTGATCCTCCAGCTCATTGAAGCTCCTTTTGAAAAGCCTCTGGCCGCCCTCGCTGGCGTCGCCATGGAGCTCGACGACTGCGCCTTCCCGCTGCTCAAGGGCATCGTGCAGACCTCCGACCCCGCCGTGGGTTTCAAAGACGCCAACTGGATCTTGCTCGTGGGTGCCAAGCCCCGCGGCCCGGGCATGGAGCGCGCCGATCTGCTCAAGGACAACGGCAAAATCTTCATCGAGCAGGGCAAAATCATCGACGCAGTGGCTGCGGATGACGCCCGCGTGGCCGTCGTTGGCAATCCGGCCAACACGAACTGCATGATCGCCGCCTCCCAGGCCAAGCGCCTCACGCCGGACCGTTTCACCGCCATGGTGCGCCTGGACCAGAACCGCGCCCAGACCCAGCTCGCCCAGAAGGCCGGCGTGGATCTCACCGAAGTGAAGGACATCTTCATCTACGGCAACCACAGCCCCACGATGTTCCCGTCCTTCGCGCACGCCACCATCGGTGGCAAAGCCGCCGCCGACGTCATCAATGACAAGGCCTGGCTGGAAGGTCCTTTCCTGGAAACCGTGGGCAAGCGTGGTGCGGCGATCATCGCCGCCCGTGGCGCCTCCTCCGCTGCCTCCGCCGCGAACGCCCTTGTCGATCACGTCCGCTCCCTCGTCACCCCCGGTGCGATCCACTCCATCGCGGTGAAGAGCAACGGCCTCTACGGCTTCGATCCAGAAGTCTGGGCCGGCATGCCCGTGCGCACCACCACCCCGGGTGCCTACGAGGTCATCACCAGCTACGAAATGGACGACTTCGCCAAAGCCAAGATCGCCGCCACCAACAAGGAACTCGTCGATGAGCGCTCCTTTGTGGCAGAGATGCTGTAATTGAGATTCCTCAAGCTTGAAGCGGCACCTTCGCGGGTGCCGCTTTTTTGTGCCTGCGTGAAGAATCCCCCTCCCTGCCGACGTTAAGGCAGCATGTTTACTTCCCGCCGCGACTTCCTCCAGACCACAGGCTGTGGCTTCGGCTACCTAGCTTGGCAGGCCATGGCGCAGAGTCAGGCGGCACTGGCCAATCCGCTTGCTCTCAAAAAGCCGCACCATCAGCCGAAGGCCAAGCGCGTCATCTTCCTCTTCATGCAGGGCGGCGTGAGCCACGTGGATTCATACGACTACAAGCCCCGCCTCTTTAAAGACGACGGCAAGATCATCGACGTGATGGATTCCCGCGCCATCGCCAAAACCGGCAAAGGCGCGCTGCAGCGGGTGATGAAACCGCTGTGGGACTTCAAGCAGCACGGCGAAACTGGCCGCTGGGCCTCCAATCTCTTCCCGAACATCAACCAGCATGTGGATGACCTCTGCTTCCTGCATGGGATGCACACGGAGGGCGTCGCGCACGGTCCGGCCACGCTGTTCATGCACACCGGCACCACCAGCAACATCCGCCCGAGCATGGGCTCCTGGGTGATGTACGGTCTCGGTGCGGAAAACGAAAATTTGCCCGGCTTCATGACGATCAGCCCGAGCCTGGGCAACGGTGGCCCGCGCAATTACGGCAATGCCTTCCTGCCCGCTGTTTTCCAAGGCACGCCCGTGGGCCGCTCCGGTCAGCCCGCGAAGGAATCCAGCATCAAAAACATCACCAATGCCATCTGGACGCCCGAGCAGCAGCGCAAGCAGTTCGGACTGCTCAGCGCGCTGAATGCCGAACAGGCCGCCCACGCGATGCCCGGCGATACGGACATCGACGCGGTCATCCGCAGCTACGAACTCGCCTGGCGCATGCAAAACAAAGCGCCTGGCGCCATGGACATCAGCGATGAGTCGGAAGCCACGCTCAAGCTTTACGGCATCAACGAGAAGCCCACCGACAACTTCGGCCGCCAGTGCCTCATGGCCCGTCGCATGGCCGAGCAGGGCGTGCGCTACATCCAGGTCAATTACGGCGACAACTCCAACAACCCCGCCTGGGACCAGCACTCCAACCTGCCCAAGCACGGCGACCACGCTGCCGCCGTGGACAAACCCATCGCCGGACTGCTCGCCGATCTCAAACAGCGCGGTCTGCTCGAAGACACCATCGTCTGGTGGGGCGGCGAATTTGGCCGCACGCCCTACGCCGAGAAAAACGGCACGGGGCGCGACCACAACCCGCTCGGTTTCACCGTCTGGGTCGCCGGCGGCGGCTTCAAATCCGGCTTCGCCCATGGCGTCACCGACGATCTCGGCCACATGGCAGTGGAGGACAAAGTCCACATGCACGATCTGCATGCCACCATCCTCCACCAGCTCGGCCTTGATCATGAAAAACTCACCTTCCGCCACGCTGGCCGCGACTTCCGCCTCACGGATGTGCATGGGCATGTGGTGAAGGAAGTGATCGCTTGAAGTACGGCAAAGTTTCAGTGGTCAGTTTTCACCGGTGCTTTAAATTCAAACCATGAGCACGAAGATGCTGGAACAAAAACTGGCCGAGCTGCAGCAGCGCGTGGAGACCCTGGAGGCAAAAGTAAAGCCTGCGGCGAAGTCCGATTGGAGCGAAGCATTTGGCGCAATGAAAGATGACGATCTTTCCCGCAAAGCCGCGCGGCTCGGGTCCGCATGGCGGACGCGGGAGAACAAGCGCCGCTAAGGACATGTTCGTTGTGCTTGATGCCAATCACTTCACCGAGTTCGCCAATGGCACTGCATTCGGCAAGCAGTTGATGGCACGCATTAAACAACACCATGCTGATGTCTTTTCCTGCATTGTAGCCGCCGAAGAATCATTGAGGGGTTGGATGGCCTTGGTTCGGAGCCGATCGAATGGCTTGAACCAGCTTGAGCCTTACGCGCGTTTACTCATATGCATCGAAACTTTGAACAAGTTCGCCATCCTGCCATTTGATCGCGAGGCGGCCCTGAAGTTTCATCAATTGCAGAAAGAGCATCCTCGCACCGGCACCATGGACCTCAAGATTGCCTCCATCTGCCTCGCGCATGATGCCATGCTGCTGACACGCAACCTCTCGGACTTCAAGCATATCCCCGGTTTGCGTGTCGAGAACTGGCTGGATTGAGGCTTCAGGAAACTCACCTTCCGCCACGCCGGCCGCGATTCCCGCCTCACGGATGTGCACGGGCATGTGGTGAAGGAAGTGATCGCGTGAGCCATGAGCTCTGATAAAACACTGGCCGAGGCCCGTGTATTTAGCATGTGCATTCGCCACATGCTTCCCGCTTGTTTCATCATGCTGCTCTGCGGCATGAGCGCGGCCAGGGCGGTGGAAACGAAGCTGGACTTCAACCAGGACATCCGACCGATCCTTTCCAACAAGTGCTTCCGCTGCCACGGCTTTGATGAAAAAGGCCGCAAGGGGGACCTGCGCCTGGATAAGCGCGAAGATGCCATCGCTTCCCGTGATGGAAAGTCGGCCATCGTTCCCGGCAGGCCGCAGGAGAGCGACCTGATGCAGCGCATCGCCACGTCCGACGCCGACGACCTCATGCCGCCACCGGATTCGAAGCTCTCGCTCAGCGATGAGGAGAAGAACACGCTTCGACGCTGGATTGCGGAAGGGGCCGAATACGAGGCGCACTGGTCTTTGATCCCACCTGCAAGTGCAACATCGCCGGAGGTCAAACAAGCGAACTGGCCGCGCAATGAAATCGACCGCTTCGTTCTCGCACGACTGGAGAAGGATGGCATGACGCCAAGCCCGGAGGCCTCCCACGAAACTCTGCTGCGCCGTGTCAGCTTTGATCTCACCGGACTGCCGCCCACGTTGCAGGAGATGGATGCAGCCCCAAGTGCGGAAGCCTATGAGCACACTGTGGATCGGCTGCTGGCCTCCAAACACTTCGGCGAACGCATGGCGGTGGAGTGGCTGGACGCGGCGCGCTATGCGGACACGAACGGCTACTTTGGCGACAAGACGCGCAGCCTGTGGCCGTGGCGGGACTGGGTGATCGACGCCTACAACCGCAACCTGCCGTTTGATCAATTCACCATCGAGCAGCTAGCGGGAGATTTGATTCCCCATGCCACAACGGCTCAGCGCATCGCCACAGGCTTCAATCGCAACCACATGGCGAACAACGAGAGCGGCATCATTGATGAGGAATACCGGGTGGAATATGTGGCGGATCGGCTGGAAACCACCGGCACCACCTGGCTGGGACTCACCATCGGCTGCGCGCGCTGCCATGATCACAAGTACGATCCCATCACGCAGCGTGAGTTCTACCAGCTCTTTGCCTTCTTCAACAACGTGCCCGAGTCCGGGCTGATCAAAGCTGACAACCCACCGCCTGTGCTCAGCGTGCCCTCAGCACAGCAAGAGCTGGAACTCAAACGCCTCGCCGCAGACACGCAGCAAGCAGAGCGGGAGTTTCAGCCCTTCACGGCGGCTTTGCGGCAGCAGATCACCGATTGGGAAAAAACGGCGGCGACATCCCTGCCCCCATCTCCTACTGCTCAGCTCAAAGCGCACTTCTCCTTCGATGGCCAGATCGATGCCAAGCACTTCGGCACCAGCGATGTGTTTCAAGACGGCATCCTGGGGCAATCGGCCAAGTATGATGCGACACAGCATGCGGAGTGGGTGGGAGCCTTCGACACCGACGCCGCATGGACGGTCGGCCTCTGGCTCATGGCAGACACATCGCTGAGCGGTGTCTTTTCCAAGATCGAACCCGAAGGCAGACGACGGGGCTTTGAGGTGATCTGGCAGAAGGGCCGCTTTCAGATCAATCTGGTCAGCAAGTGGGGGACGGATGCCATCGAGCTCGTCACGCAGGAACCCGCCTCTTCCAAAAAATGGCATCATCTGGTAGTCAGCCATGACGGCACCCGTCGCGCTGAGGGCGTGCGCGTCGTCATCGACGGCCAGCCTGTGGCGACGAAAACCATGAATGATACGCTGAAAGGCCCCACGGCCTGTAGCGAGCCTCTGCGCATTGGCAGGCGGGATGCGAACCTCGGATTCTACGGCCAGCTCGATGAACTGCGCCTGCTGCAACGCCCCGTGACGGCGCAAGAGGCGGAGTCATGGTTTTGGAGCGAGCGCCTGCGCGGGATCGCCACCACACCAGCGGCGAAGCGGAGCACCGCAGACGCAACGCTGTTGCAGGACTGGTTTGTCGAGCATCATGCGAACCCGCAAACGCTCGCTGCACACAAGCGAGTGCGCGAAGCCAAAGCGGCCGAAGCCCGCTTGCGCGAAAGCATCCCAACCACGCTGGTGATGCAGGAGATGCCCAGCCCGCGCAAAACGCATCTGCTCACACGCGGGCAGTATGATCATGCTGCTGAAGAGGTGCTGCCCGGGGTGCCTGCGTCATTGCCCAAGTGGCCGGCAGACGCGCCGTCCAATCGCCTGGGTTTTGCCAAGTGGCTTGTCTCGAAGGAGAATCCGCTGACGGCCCGTGTCGCGGTCAATCGTCTCTGGATGCAATGCTTTGGCGAAGGACTCGTGCGCACCGTGAACGATTTCGGATCTCAAGGTGAAGCGCCCAGCCACCCGGAGTTGATCGATTGGCTGGCGGTGCGCTTCATGCAAAGCGGATGGGATGTGAAGGCGATGCTCAAGCTGATCGTGATGAGCGCGACGTATCGGCAAAGCTCGCAGTTCTCAGCGCGTGATCCTTCGAATCGTTTGCTGGCACGCGGCCCGTCCTTCCGACTGAGCGCCGAGATGGTGCGGGATCAGGCGCTGGCTGTGTCAGGCTTGCTGGTGCCGAAGATCGGCGGACCCAGCGTGAAGCCTTACCAGCCACCCGGATTGTGGGAAGCTGTCTCCTACAATGGCGAAGAAACCTATGTGAACGACACGGACGCGGGACTGTGGCGACGCAGTCTCTACACGTTTTGGAAACGCCAGTCGCCGCCCCCTGCCCTGCTCACCTTTGATAGTCCCACGCGTGAAAAGTGCGCGGTGCGCCGCGCCCGCACCAACACGCCGTTGCAGTCGCTCGTGCTGCTCAATGACGAGACTTACATCGAAGCGGCACGAGTCCACGCTGCGTGGGTGCTGGCACAACCAGGTTCCGAGTCTGAAAAGCTCTCGCTCGCATTCCGCCGTGCCACCTCCCGCACACCGGATGCCGAGGAACTCCGGCTGCTGAGCGGCTTGCTGAACAGGCAGCGTGCCCATTTTACTGCCGACCGCGAAGCAGCAGTGAAGCTCATCGCCGCTGGCGCATCCGCCCATGGCAAAGATCTCAATCCCGTCGAACTGGCCGCGTGGACGCTCACGCTGCACGCGTTGCTCAACCTCGACGAAACCATCACCCGCCGATGAATCCCGCTTTGACCCGCCGACAGCTTTTTGGTCGTGCCTCCGCAGGCATCGGCACCGCAGCGCTGGCCTCGCTGCTGGGCGAGGGCCGGGCCTTCGCTGCGCCGCACTTTGCGCCGAAGGCCAAGCGTGTGATCTACCTCTTCATGCACGGCGGGCCTTCACAGCTCGATCTGTTTGATCACAAGCCTGGCTTGAAAAAAATGCATGGCCAGGAGTTTCCAGCCTCTGTGCTGGGAGATCAGCGCCTCACCGGCATGACGAGCGGGCAGAAGAGCAAGCCGATCACTTCCTCGCTCTTCAACTTTCAGCAGCACGGCCAGTCCGGCGCGTGGATGAGCGAGCTGCTGCCCAATCTCGGCCGCGTGGCCGATGAGATGTGCATCATCCGCTCCATGAACACGGAGGCGATCAATCATGATCCCGGCGTGACGCTGCTGCAGACGGGGCATCAGCAGCCGGGACGCCCCAGCTTTGGCGCCTGGGCCAGCTATGGGCTCGGCAGTGAGAATGCGAGCCTGCCTGCCTTCGTGGTGCTCATTTCACGTGGCAGCGCCGCGCGTCCGGCGGACCCGTTGTATGCGCGGCTGTGGGGCTCCGGCTTCCTGCCTTCGAATCATCAAGGCGTAAGCTTCCGCAGCAGCGGCGATCCCGTTTTATATCTCTCCAATCCACCGGGCATCAGCGCGGCCGCACGGCGTGATGAGCTGGATGTCATCCAGGCGCTGAACCGCAAGCAACTCACGCAGCAGCTCGATCCCGAGATCGAGACGCGCATCACGCAGTATGAAATGGCCTACCGCATGCAGACCAGCGTGCCGGATTTGATCAGCCTTAAAGACGAAAGCGCGGCCACGTTTGAAGCCTATGGGCCACAGTCACGCGTACCAGGCAGCTTTGCCGCGAACTGCCTGCTCGCGCGCCGCATGGCGGAGAGCGGCGTGCGCTTCATTCAGCTCTACCATCGCGGCTGGGACCAGCACTACAATCTGCCCAGCGATCTGCGCCTCCAATGCGGCGACATCGACCAGCCTTGCGCCGCGCTGATCAGCGATCTGAAACAGCGCGGCCTGCTCGATGACACGCTCATCGTCTGGGGCGGTGAGTTTGGCCGCACCACCTACTCCCAGGGCAAGCTGGAACCCACCAACCATGGTCGCGATCATCATGGCCGCTGCTTCACCATGTGGCTGGCAGGCGGAGGCGTGAAGCCCGGCCTGCAGTTCGGCGAAACGGATGACTTCTGCTTCAACGTGGCACGCGATCCCATGCATGTGCATGATCTCAATGCAACGCTGCTGCACCTGCTGGGTATTGATCACGAACGCCTCACCTACCGAGCTGAAGGCCGCGACTTCCGCCTCACCGACGTGCATGGGCACGTGGTGAGGAAGGTGATCGCATAGAGCATTTGAAATAATTCTAGCCTCTTAACCTTGCGCGGACATGAAGCGGATCCCCTCTCCCCACCGATGACATGGCAATACCCAAGACGTTCTTGGGGGAACCGTAGCGAAGCGGAGATAGACGAAGTCAACGGGAAGGGTGAGGGGCATTCCATGCAGGAGAAGGCGGGCTGTCGTCACCTCACCCCGGCCCTCTCCCCGGAGAGAAATATGGGTTGCCGTCCTGTGTCTGGGGCGGGGAGAGGGAGAGCCGCTTTCCTGCTCCCTCCCCTGTGGAGATCAGCGCAGGTAGTAGTCTTTGACGCGCTGAAAATCTTCTTCAGGCAGAGCCTCCGCACGGCCGTCGTTGCGAATGACCACGCGTGTCTGCTTGCCGCCGGAGCCTTTGGTCACTTCAGGGGCGGCCAGCACGATGGTGATCCCCGGGGACTGGGGCGTCAAAGTGCTGTCGTAGAGCCAGGGCTTGGGTTCAGCCCCCGGCCCGGAGGCCACGGTCAGCAGTTCCGGTTTGGTGAGGGCGCCCGAGTTGATCAACTCCTGCAGCTTCTCCGGGTATTTGCCGCCGTTGCCTGCGGCATGTGTTTTCAGGGCGATGAGCACCTGGCGGCCATTGCTGAGCGTTTTCACCTGGGCGCCGCGCTGCTGCATGGTGGTAAACACCGGGACGGCCAGGGACGAGAGCACCGCCAGGGTGGTGATGCTGGAAAAGGACCCGGGGTTCATCGTGGGGATGCTGCTGTTGCTCACGCTCAATATGCCATCCGGCTGATTGGCGAAGAAAAATGCCTGCGGATAGCGGGCATGAATTGCGATCATGTTGATCAGAGACATCGCCATTTCGCTGCTCGCCTTGTCCTTGCCGGTGGCTTTTGCAACGGAGGCTGTGCCCTCGGCCTTGATGCCATCGAACACGGCCGTCATCAGACGCTTGGAGAGAAACAGGCAGCCGTTGCCTTCCGCAGGCATCCCCTTCCACACGCGGGCAAAGTCTGGCTGGCTGCTGAGCTTTTCGCCCTTCGCCATCACGGTGTCATAGTAGCCCGGACGTGTCGCGATGATCAGGCGGTCGCCTGCCGCATCCAGCATGAAGACCGGCTGAAAATCCATCGGCGGCGGCCCCATCGGCCCGCGAAAGCGGCCCACCAGGGCGCCATTGACTTCCTGCACCTCCACGGGTGAGCCCGGCGACTGCAGCATGGGCAGCACCTGCGCTTTCAGCACGTCTTTGATCCAGCCGAGCTTGTCGATCACGATGGCGGCGTTCACCCCCGGCAGGCTCACGCGGGCTCCCGGCCCGGACAGGCTCTGCTCAGGCATCATCGTGGCAAAGAGGGCCACACGCACGGAGAGCTTTTCCGCCATCTCGCGGTAGGACATGCCCAGCGCCGGCTGCGGGGCGCTGGCCATCGCCTCCAGCATGGCCCGCTGCTCCTTCGGGGTGGATTCCAGAATCACCGGCCAGGCCTCCGCCACGAGATCCTTCAAATGCAGCGGAAACTCCAGAGCGAGATCCGTGTCCTGCGGGGCGAGGGCGGGCGCCAGCAAGGGCTCCGCCGGTCCTCCGGTCAAGGTGAGGAAGCCTTTCCGCCCTTCAGGCGTGTAGGCAAAGCTGCGGTGGTGGTTCAAGCCCTCAGACACCTTGCGCGAGCTCGTGCCGCCGGCCTTGATCGAGTCCAGCCCGGTCATGTTCATCATCTTCTTGAAAGAGAAGTTTGGCGGCAGCTTGGCCTTTTCCCCCTCGGGCATGTTCTTGAAGATCTCCTCAAAAAAGGTCCCCATCAGTCCCATCACATTTTCCTCCTCGGCATACGTGAAGGAAGCCCCACCCACATCCAGCTTGGAAGCGACGGCTTGGAAATGCGGTGAGCTCCCTTCCGTGACAAGAGTCACGCCCGGGCTTGTCGCCACAGCCACAGGAGCAGCGCTTTTGTTACACTGGGCAAGCCCCAGCACGGCAAGAATGGGAAGGATTCGGAGGTACATGCGGCAGGAGAATGGCAAGGGCATCAGCAGAATCAATTCCAGAACTGAGGCAAAAATATACTGATCCCAAACCATCAAAGCACTGATGACGAAAACTCATCGCTCATACAGGCAGCGCGGCGTTCAGGCGTAGGTTGGGTGTGTTTGGCGTCGATGGTGTTTCATGCGCCATCACCTCCTTCGCCAAACCGCCCGACTGCGAGGACTCTCCTACGCCATGGTGTTTTCAGCACGCTCACAGACGGGCGGGCTTTCGCCACAACCGTCCTACAGCACCATGCGTCGCACTACTTCTTGGCCAGCGACTCCAAGAAATCGAGCAGGCTGGCGAATTCATGGACGGTGAAGTTCGTCATCAAGCCGGGCGGCATGATGGAGATGGGGAGCTTCTGGCGGCTCTTGATGTTCTTCACGGCAAAGGTGAATTCCTGGGAGGCGACATTGCGCAGCTTCACGTTGTCAGCGGACTCCAGGGTGATGAAGCCCATCTGCTGCGTGCCGTCGTTCATCGTGATGACTTCGCTGGCGAAACCCTGCGCGATGGTCTTGTTCGGATCGAGGATGTTCTGGGCGAGATCGGGGCGCTTGTACGTTTGCGCGATGTTGCCGAGATAAGGGCCTTTCTGCGCTTCAGATTCCTTCGTCGTGTGGCAGGCGATGCAGGTGGCCTTGGTGAAAATCTGCTCACCGATGGAGACATCGCCCTTAGCTTTGATCACGGCGGCCAGAGCTTCCTCGGGCTTGAGGGTGCCGACCTTCGGCGACTTGTCCTCGCCCTTGGCCACGAGCTTGAGGCTCTTCACGGCGTTCTGCGCGGCCTTGGAAACGCTGGCATCAGCGTCCGTAGTGGCGGCCAGGATTTTTTCATCGACCACGTGGCTCTTCGTCTTCACGGCGGCGTTGATGATCTGCACGCGGCGCTTCGCATCCGCCCATCCAGCATCCAGCGCCTTCTGCGACATCTCGCGTGCCTCGGGGCTGCCGGTCTTGCGTGCCGCGAGGCTGAGCAGCGCGGCTTCCGCCCAGGCGCCGGTTGGCGTTCCCACCTTGGTGGCTTCGGTTTCAAAGGCCTGATGCACGTTCTCCAGCTTTGGTGCGCTGAGGAAGGCCGTCCTGCCAGTGTCCTGCTCTTTGCCGGAGCCCTGCTGCGCATCCAGCGTGACCAGCGCATTCAGCGCCGCCGTCCAGGCCTCGGCACTGTCGGTCTTGGCGATGGCCGTCAGCGTGTTGGCCAGCGTCGCCGCCGCGCTCTGGGGATCGAGTTCCTTGCTGTTCGCCGCAGCAATCAGCAGCGGAATGCCATCCGCAGGAATCGTCTCCGCCGTGGCAAGCTGCGCCACTGCATCCGGGATCACCTTCGCATCCTGCTTCGCCAGAACGAGGATGCGCTCCAGTGCATCGCTCGACTGGATGCGGTTGCGGTTCATTTCTTTGACGAGGAAGGCGGCTTCTTCGGGCGTGGCTTTGGCCAACGCGTCCTTCAAAGCCGCCGCGATCTTCGGCGTCTCGCTCCATGCCTCCGGTTGGTAGTAGGGCCCGCGTGTGTCTGGGCGCGTGCCCCAGGAATCGCCCTTCCATTCGCCTTCGTGGAAATGGAGGCGGCAGAGGGCGGCGAGGATGCCCTGGCGTAGTGCGGGATCGGTGGCTTTGCCGAGGCGCTCAATGAGGCCGGTGACGACTTCAGGGGTGTGCACTTTCCTCAAAGCAATCAGCATTTGAGAGTGCCTCTCCATTGATTCAAATGCTCTCTGAACTGCCAGTTCGTAAGTCTTCTGCGTTTTTGCAGTGAAGGCATTTCGATCGTTAATCGCGTACTTACGATACTGTTCATGGTTGGTGCTCAAAGAGAATCCATCATTGGTTTTGATTTGAGACATCAGCTTAACGAAACCCTCGCTTGGTTCACTTTGAGGTTCATCCAAGCTCTCTTTGGTCAATCGCTGCCCCAGCTCTCGAAACTTTGACAGCTCATTCAATAGATCGGCTGCCACGTTTGCCGCCGTGTGAGCGACAATAGGGTCGTCACTGAGCATCGCGCCAACAACAGCATTCCAAAGAGAATCTGTGATTGGCTCTAAACGTACCAATGTTGAAGCTGTTCTAAGTGCCGCGACCTGGGATCTTGGGTTTTTGCTCTTGATGCACGATTCCAAAAAGCGCTGCTCAATTTCGGAGATGGTCCACAGTTCGAGGGGTTTATAGTTATACATATTTTCGCGCATTCCATACCTGACTCGAACCCAAGTCTCATATTTGGTCCCAGCGGGAAACACGGGAGTGGGATACATTCGTTGAGCCATCCAAGGGGCTAATTCACTTTCTGCATTCAAGGCCACAGGGGGGGCCACGCGCCCCACATCATCTCCCTCGCTTCGCACAGCACCCAAGGCAGCGATTCGTGCTGTGATAGGTTTGCTAGAGTCATTGAAAACATCAGAGGCAACCTTCTGGATCACTTTATTAGGTAATGATTCAGCAAGGTTTCTTCTCAACAATTCCCGCTGCGCATCCAGCCTGCGGCGATGGCTCGCTGACTCCAGCGCCTTCACCAGCTCCGCATCACTCGCCTTCGCAAAATCCGGTAGCGGTTCTGCTTTGAAACCCTTCGGCTTCACCTGCACGATGTAGCCGACATCGGGGCCTTCCCAGTTAAACGTCGCGCCTTTCCAACTGGCGCAATAGACGCGGCTGTTGCCATCGACGTCGGCGTCGGTGGGGCGGGTCATTTTGATGAAGGGTTCGGGCGGGCGGGTTTCTTCAAAGGTCGCGCCTTTGGGCTTCACCTGATGGTGCCAGAGGGCGCCGGTGCCCCAGTCGCAGGTGAAGGGAGCGTTGTTCCATTTGCCGAAGCCGGGTTCGTCGATGTAAACGGCACCGCAGCCGCTGCCGCCGCCGTAGTCGGCGAGGGGCTGGATGCACTCGTCGTTGAAGTTTTTGTAGAGACGCGGGTAGCCGTGATCATCGAGGCCGGTGAAGTGGTGGAAGCGCACGTTCCAGCCGCCGCCGTCGTTGGTGTTGTCGCGGGCGAAGATGTCCATCAGAGGGCTGATGGCGACTTCGAGGATGTTGCGCGTGTCGGTGCTGTAGATTTCCAAACCGGTGCCGTCAGGGCGCACGCGGATGACGCCGCCGCCGCGATGCTGCAGGTGCTTCCCATCCGTGCCTTCGGCGTCCATGAAACCGAAGTCGCCCCCGGCGATGTAGAGCCAGCCGTCGATGCCGAGGCTGAGGCCGTTGGTGGTGTGGTCGGCGGGGCGGTCCTTGTAACCAAAGGCGATGTTCTTAACGAGCACCTTCTCCTCATCGGCCACGCCGTCGCCGTCTTTGTCGATGTAGGCGCTGAGGTGCGGCGGGTGCACGAGGTAGAGGCGGTCTTTGTCCCAGACGAGTCCGCGTGGAGCATCCACGTCTTTGACAAACTCCTTCACTTCATCGGCACGGCCATCGCCATCATGATCCTTCAGGCGCAGGATGCGGCCACGGTGTGGATTGCGGCCAAGCGAGCCGTTGCCATCGCTGCTGACGTAAAGCGTACCGTCCGGAGTAGCGGCGATAAAGACGGGATAGTTCGCCGACTGCGGCGGCGCGAAGAGCGAGACCTCAAAGCCTTCCTGCACCTTCACATCCTTCAAGATGGCGGCTTCCTGCTCGGGCGTGAGCTTCACGATCTTCGGTGCCACGTTGCCCTGGTCCTTCAGCGGATCGCTGGCTTTGTCGTATTCCTTCTTCTGCGCCTCGCTGAGCTTGGGGGCAACGGCTTTGATGTTGGGGCCCTTGAGCCGCACCTCACGGATGCTCGCCCAGCCGCCGCTGGTTTTGGCCAGCGCGTGGATCTTCACAAAGCGGATGCCTTCCACCTTGGCGAAGTCGTTGGAATAAGGCGCGTTCTTCGTGTTGGCGCTGCCATCCACGAGCGTGCTCCAGGCTTTGCCATCGGTGCTGCCTTCGACTTTGAACTGATAGACTCCGCCGTTTTCCCAGGTGGTCTGGATGCCGGTGAGCGTCTGCGGCTTTTCGAGCTCAAGCTGGAGCCACTGCGGGTAGGAGGCATTGGAGGCGCACCAGCGGGTGTTCTCGTCGCCATCCACGGCTTTCCAGGCGTAGTTGCCCTTGCCGCTCTCTTCACTGCTGGCGCTGGCTTTCACCGGCAGGCCGTCTTTCGGCAGCACGGGCGGCTTCGGAGCTTCCACGGGCTTCGCAGGCACAAAGGTGATCTTGTTCTGTCCCTTGAACGGCGTGAGGTAATCCGGCGTGAGCTTGTTCATGGCCCACAGCAAGCCGCGTGTGACGAGGTCCAGATAGCGTGCATCCGCCACGGTGTCGTTGTTATGGCCGATGGTGGTGCTGAAGCTGCGAGCGCCCACTTTTTCATTCGTCCAGGCCACCACGTAGTCCACGTCCTTGCCTTTGACGACCTGCTTGCCCATGGCCAGCGGATGGCCGTCGAAGATGTTCACGTTGTTGTAGAGCTCCTCTTTGATCGTGGTCCAGTCGGCGAGCGGCTTGGTGATCGGGTGCTCCTTGTCCACAAAGGTGATGGCGATCGGCTCCTGCGGGCCGTGCGAGGCGGACTGGATGCCGAGGTGCTTGAACCACGCATCCGTGCCGGTGCGGAAGCTGTGCATGGCGCAGTGCAGATGCACGGCGGGGATGGTCTGGTGCACATCCAGGATGCGCTTCACCAGCGCCATGTCCTTCACGCCGGCGGCGCATTCGTCATGGATGATGATGTCGTAGCCCTTGGCCCAGTCCGGATTGTCATACAGCGGCAGCGGCGGGGTGACAGACTTGTCGTCCGTCCACACCACATCCACCTGCACATTCGCCCGCGCCTGGATGCCCTGGCTCAGAATGATATGCTGCTTGGCATAATCATGGCAGCAACCACCGGCCACGAGGAGGGCTTTGAGCGGCTTGGTTTCGGCATGGCCAACGGAGGCTGCGGCAAGGAGGAACAGGAGGGCTAAGGAACGCATGTGAAAATGGGGAACGCAGAAGCCGCACAAAAAGCGGGATTTCTATCAGAAAAGTATTGAGAACAAAGTTGGCCAGTTGCGCCGCAACTGGTCTGGGAAAACTCCAGTTGCGGCGCAACTGGGCTACTTCCCAAACCGCGCCTTGATCAAATGACTGCCCAGGATCCACACCTTGTGCAGCTTGCTGAGGCGGCAGCGCTTGGTGAAAACGGGGTAGCGCTCGCGCTTGAGCTTTTCGAGAATGCGCGAGTAGATCGCGGCCATGATCTCGGAGGCGACCATGTTTTTACGGTCTTCCGGCGGCAGCGCCTTCTCGGCGGCGGCATAGTAGCTGCGCGCACGGGCATACTGGAAGTCCATCATCTTGATGAAGCGCTCGCTGGGGCGGGCGTCGAGGATCTCACTTTCCAGCACGCCGAACTTCCGCAGCTCGGCCTGGGGGATGTAGATGCGACCGGTGTCCCGCGCATCCTGGCCCACGTCGCGGATGATGTTCGTGAACTGCAGCGCGTAGCCCAGATTGATGGCGTAGTCCTTGGTGGCGGGATTTTGATGCCCGAAGATTTGGATGCTCACCAGCCCGACCACGCTGGCGACTTTGTAGCAGTAGCCCAGCAACTCCTCAAAGGTCTCGTAGCGCGTCTTGGTGATGTCGCTGGCCACGCCGTCGATGATCTCGCACAGCCAGGCGCGCGGGAAGCCGTACTTCTCTGGCAGCAGGAGCATCTCATCCAGCACGGGATGCCCCGGCGGCTGGCCCTGCTCCACGCAAAGCTTCCAGTGGTTGAGCTCTTTCTCCTTGTCCGCTTCGCTGACATTCGGGTCGTCGGCGATGTCATCCACCACACGGCAGAAGGCGTAAAACGCGATCATGTCGCGGCGGCGTTCCTTCGGCAGGCAGGCGAGCGCGAAAGCGAGGTTCGACTTCGCCCGCCGCACGATCTGTTCTGGAGAAAGCGTGCCGCTGGTCATGCGGAAGGGGAACGTGAAAAGCCAAAGCGCAGCATGAGAAGTAGGGCCGTTAGCAATAGCCAGCAATCGAGCATGGCAAGCACCAAAGCACTTAGGGGGTGCTCGATCATGCGCCAAAATGGCGATCCGGCACACCCGGCACGCCCCATTTCCACGGCGTAGAGCACGAGAATGAAGAGGAAAAGGGAGGTGATGGCGAGCATGACCAAAGGCACCGCCGCACGCCACAGGATGCGCAGGGCGGCGGCTCCCTGATGCCAAAACGGGCCGGAAACTGCCGCCACCGCGACCGGCAGAGCTGCAAAGAGGAGGAGAAGCTCGATCCACCACCACGCTCCTATGCTCTGCGGCGTGTTCATCTGCCACCAGCGCCAGCTCATCCACAGCAGATCAAATCCGGCGAGAAACGCCACGCCCTGCCAGCGCGCAAAGGCATGCTCCAGCGCAGCCGCGGCATCGCCACCGGCATCCGTATTCTGCGGTCTTTCCCAGGCCATGACAAAGCGCACCAGCCACACCTGCACCCCCGCAGCAGCCAGGGCGGTAAAAATGTAACGAAGCCCCAGTTTCAACATTTCCACCGACTCAGGCAGCATGCGCCGCATGCTGGAGCCCTCCAGCCCCAGCCAGGCAAACGCCAGCAGCGTGACAGCCAGCAATCCAAGCTTCTGCTCCAGGCCGGGCCTGCGCTCGCCGTAGCGATAGGGCCAGCGCCAGATGCGGATCGTCAGAAACACGAGCACCAGCGGCACCCCGCAGGCCAGCGGCCACGGCGGCATCAGCGCATGCGGCAGCACGGCCATGTGCGCCAGCGCATCACGCGCCAGCGGCAGGATGATTTCCCGCCAGTCGGTGAGCTGGGACAATGAATAGGGCACATGCGCCGCCTCGCCAAAAACCCCGGCCAGCAGCAGGGCCCCGGCGGTCAGCAAGATCAAAGCCGGCCGCAGCCGCAGGCAGTCCCAGGCATCCGACAAATGCCTGCGCAGCGGATGCCAGCGCAGATGCAGCACCAGCCCTGCGGCAAAGCCGAGGAGAGCGAGCGCTGTCGTTTGCCAGTGGTTCAGATTCAAAGTTAACGATCAATTCGCGAAAACATCTCGACATGCCAGTGCGTATTCGCTTCTCTCCCTTTCGCCATGAAATCACCCGCCGCCCTCCTGCTCGCCTGCCTGTCCTTCTCTTCTGCTGCTCTCGCCGAAAACTGGCCGAGCTGGCGCGGGCCTAATCAAGACGGCTCCTCGGGAGAAACCGGCCTGCCGGCAAAATTCAGCACCACGGAAGGCGTGCGCTGGGCTGCGGATGTGCCGGGCATCTCCGCCTCCGTCCCCGTCATCTGGGGCGACAACATCTTCATCACCGCTCCGATTGATGCGGAGAAAAAGCTCGTGGGTCTCTGCTACAACAAGCAGACCGGCCGCGAAAAATGGCGCACCACCATCAGCGAAGGCTCGGAGATTCAGTGGGATGACAAGAGCAACCTCGCCAGCCCTTCCGCCGTGACGGACGGTGACCGCGTTTACTTCCTCTTCGCCAATGCCATCGCCGCCGCGTGCGACTTCGAAGGCAAGATCGTCTGGAAGCGCGACTTCAAGGAAACACACGGCGCCTTCGCCACGCAGTGGACCTATGGCAGCAGCCCCGCGCTGGACGGTGGCAAGCTCTACATCCAGGTGCTGCAGCGCAACGAGGCCTTCAAGTTTCAGGACAAGTTTGAAAAAGGCACCGCAGGCAAGGACATGAGCAGCTACATCCTCGCCATCGATCCCGCCACCGGCAAAGACCTCTGGAAGCACATCCGCCCCAGCCTCGCCAACACGGAATCGCTGGAGGCTTTCAGCAGCCCCATTTTCGCCACGCACAAAGGCAAGCGCCTCATGCTCATCTCCGGTGGTGACACCCTGACCATCCACGACGCCGCCACCGGCAAGGAACTCTCCCGCATCGCCACCTGGAACCCGCCGGGCGAAGGCTACAACAAGTTCTTCCGCCTCGTCCCCTCCCCTGTCACTGGCGACGGCATGGCCATCGTCTGCGCTCCGAAGAACTCCCCCATCTTCGCCATGCCCCTCGATGCCAAAGGCGAAACCAAACCCGTGTGGCAGACCGAGCCGAAGGGCGTGACCAGCGACGTGCCCACGCCCGCCTTCTACAAGGGCAAATTCTACGTCCTCGACGGCGGCAAGAAGACCCTGAGCTGCCTGGAGCCCAAGACCGGCAAGGTCGTGTGGACCGGCGAACTCGGCGGCAAGACCAAATTCGAAAGCAGCCCGACCGTGGTGGATGACAAAGTGTACTGCATCAACTTCTGGGGCGAAGTCTATGTGGCCAAGGCGAACACGGACTCCTTTGAACTGCTGGGCATGAATGAAATGGGCAACGGCTCCAAGCCCAACGGCAACGCCGCCAGCGTGCGCGCCAGCGTCGCCGTGAGCGATGGCTGCCTCTTCATCCGCTCGCAGGACAAGCTGTACTGCATCGGCAAGAAGGTCGTCGCAGCGCCTTGAGTGCGGATTGAAGTACCCGCTGCTTGACGGGAGAATCTGCGGCGCAGAGAGTACCCGCGTGTGCGAAACACTGCCGTTTCGCTGCTGCTCATGATTCTGGCTCTCGACAAGCACCACGCGCTTTTTGTCTTCTCCTCCATCGCGGAGGCAGAAGTGCATCTGGAGGCGTGGGATGTGCAGCAGGAGGCCATCGAGTTTTGTGATGCTCGTGGTCAGCGCTACCTGCCCAGCTATACCATTCCACCGAGGGAGTCACACCTGGGGCCGCTCCGCACCATCGACATCGGTGCGTACCGGCTGGTGGCTGAAGGCCTGCCCGACCCAGGACGGCCCGAGGCGTTTTTGAAACGCGCGGCGCATCTTGAGCATTCGTCTATTTCTGCGATCCACAGCATCGAAGAGGCCGGGGTGGCGCTCAGCCAATACGCATGACTCTTTTTCGATCTCATCCTGTGGGGGCCACGAAAAAGCGTTCAGCGCGATTCGACGCCATCCTC
Organism: Prosthecobacter sp. Pr1; assembly: GCF_057652315.1. Classification (NCBI taxonomy): domain Bacteria; kingdom Pseudomonadati; phylum Verrucomicrobiota; class Verrucomicrobiia; order Verrucomicrobiales; family Verrucomicrobiaceae; genus Prosthecobacter; species Prosthecobacter sp. Pr1. The sequence goes on from NZ_JBYFBS010000010.1 coordinate 168,304, forward strand.
TCCATCCTGTTACTGCTCGGTCTGGCGGTGCTCTTTTATACCATGCGGTACGGTCCGCTCCCCTTCACCCAGCAAATACGAAACTTGAAGGCCGCTGAGCTGCACGCCCCCGCTTTGCAATCCCGGCTCAATCAGGATGCCCGCTACGCTGGATTGAAAGCGGGGATCTGGCCCGGTGAGGGCGGATGTCTGTCCGTTCATGGCGTCTTGAACTCCGAAGCAGAGCTTCCCGAATTGAAAAAGCTCGTCATGGCGAGCAAGCCACCCGTGGGCGTTATCTATCACCTCGAACTGCCGACCGGAGAACATTTGGGCGGGTGGCAGCCTTTGAAATGAAGATGTTTGTTCGAATCATCATCGTCCTAGCTGCGGTGCTCATGCTCATATCCGTGACCGCAGGCATCTGCGTGCTGTACTTTGTCCAGCCCACGGATCTAAGGTCAGACTGGCAGAAACCGGTGGAACAGCACATGGCCAGGCACCTGCATGATTTGCAGCGTGACCGTGACGCCCTTTTGAGATCATTCCGCAGCGCCAAACCCCACACGACACTCAGGCCTGAATCCCTGCCAGAGTCCCTCCGTGTCCCGGCCTGATCTATGCGCTGGTGCAGCGAGATCACCTCACGCTCATCCTGTATCATTCCCCGGACACGGACTCAGGCTTTCGCATCTGGAAATCGGGCATGCCCGCAGATTTTGCCGATCAGGCCACGTCCATTCCCTTCGTCACACGGTTCACCTACTGTGACGACTATCCCGCCTCCCCCGGCAACAAGCTGGAATGACCTCAGGCGGGAGCCACCCCGCCGTCCGCCGCCTTGGTCCAGGATCAGGATCAAATCGTGATCCTATTGGGATCACGATCCTATCAGGATCACAGGATCAGTACCTATATATAGGTACTGATCCTGTGATCCTGACACCAGAGGGTACACCAATGGGTAAAGAAACAAAACCCCTCCGGGTGTTTTCGACTCCGCTGGAAGCATCATGTAGCATGGAGTGGTATGATGGTGCAGGTTTCCCCCACGCGTCGCCGGTCTGGTGTCAGGCTCAGCCTGGGATCAAAGCAGGCTCATGAGCCTGTGATCCTGCCGCCAGGATCACGGGCGAAGGAGGTGCCAAACCGGTGCCTTTGGGCTCTGATCCGGGTTTGGCATCATGGTATCAAACCACCCCCAGACAGGATCTCCAATGGGTTCCAAAGATCTTTCCAGCCCGCAGCCCCACGTACTTCCGCTTGGCAGACAGGATTGACGCCCACCGCCCGTAGATAAGGCTTCCTCTTTATGCTTTCCCGCGCCCTCGCCCTTCTCGTCACCGCCGCTTCCTTTGCCCACGCAGCCCCTGCGGAGCACGTCATCCTCATCAGCATTGATGGCTGGGCGCATCAGTACTTTGATGATCCCAAGTGCCACATGCCCGCCGTGAAGGCGCTGGCGGCCAAGGGCGTGCGGGCCAAGCGCATGGAGTGCTCCTTCCCCACCGTGACGTGGACGAACCACACGACGCTGGTCACCGGCGTGCATCCGGGGAAACACGGTGTGCTGGCCAATGAGTACTTTGACCGAGCCACGCGGAAGAAGGTGCCGCTGATTCCTGACCCGATCTTCAACAAGGACGAGATCGTCAAAACACCGACCATCTACGACGCAGCCAAGGCGGCCGGTTTGACCACCGCCGGAGTGATCTGGCCTGCCTCACGCGGGGCAAAGACGCTGGACTGGACGGTGCCGGATGTGTTTGATCAAGCGCTCTTCGAGAAATACGGCACCCCTTCCCTGCTGGAGGAGGCACGCGCCGCCGGCATCCCCATCGAGAAGCAGAACGAGTGGTGCAAGCTGGGCAATCCGGGCAAGGCGCAGCGGGATTACATGTACTCGCAGCTGGCCCAGCACATCATCAAGAAGCACAAGCCGAACTTCCTCGCGCTGCACCTGGTGAGCCTGGACTCCTTTGAGCATGCGCATGGCCGTCAGGTCTCGGAGGCCTACTGGGCGGCGAATGATTCGGACAACCGTGTGGCGGACATCGTGCGTGCCACGGAAGAGGCGGGCATCCGCGACAAGACGACCTTCGTCATCACCACCGATCACGGCTTCGTCACCTACACCAAATCCATCAATGCCAACGCCGCCCTGCGGAAGGATGGCTTCGTCAAAGCCGTGCTGGGCAAGAGCCTCGCGCCCGATTCCCAGGTCTTCGCCATGGCCGAAGGCGGAGCGTGCTTCGTGTATGTGCTGGATGATGCCAATCGTGACAGCATTTTGAAACAGATCACGCCAACGCTCGCGAAGCTGGAAGGCGTGGAGGGCGTGGTCGAGGCGAAGGATTTCGATGCCAAGCTGCATCACCTCACCGCCGCGAAAGATGGCCGCGAGCCGGATCTCGTGCTGCTGGCTGCCGATGGCTATACCTTCACCGATTCGCTTGCCGACACCAACGTCATCATTCCAAACGATCCGCCGAAAGGCGCCCACGGCCACTTTCAGCTCGACCCCAATCTCTACGGCGGCTTTGTCATCAGCGGTGCCGGTGTGAAGCAGGGCGTGGAGCTCGATGAGATGAAGAACATCGACGTGACCCCCACGATGGCCAAGCTCCTCGGCATCCCCTTCCCTGGCTCGGATGGCAAAGTGCTGGAGGAAGCGCTGGTGAAGTAATCGCGCGAAATCATGGACAAGACCCGCCGAACACGGTCCAATCAACGCCTGCGCAAGGTGTTGGATGACCGGCCACGGCGGATTCAAATGCTGCTGGAGCGGGGATTGATCAAAAATGCATCGGAGATTCCTGCCGATGCCATTCCGATCGATCCTGAGCTTTCAACGAAGGCCGGTCTTTGCATCCCGGCTGTTTGCTACCAAGACATCGAATTTGTCTGCACCGGGTGCGGCCGACCTGATTTTTGGTCCGCCGGTTCACAGCAGCATTATTTCGAGGTTTCGAAAGCATCCCCCTACAAGCAACCCAAGCGCTGCTATGATTGCAGACAGAAAAAGCTGGCAAGGAAGCAGCAAGCGAGAGCCGACTCCGGACATACGCCCTCTTGATCTGATGCCTGCAGATGAAAAGCAAACGAGCCGCGCGGTGCTCAAGCGGTAGGTCGGTCGTGTTTGGCGCGCAAAGCATTCGCAACCACATAAAAGGACCTCCGCCAAACCGCCCGACTGCGAGCGTTCCCACACGCCTTGGGACTTGCGTTGCGCCATGGCGTCCTACCATGAGCTAGACCGGTTCTCAAAAAGATTGTCATTTTGATCCGGCGAGCGCAGCGGCCCCAGTGGCAAGGAGAGTGCGCCGCCTGCTATTTGGAAATAACAGGCAAGCACACGACGCAGCCAATGGGGCCGCTCCGCCGCCCGGGCAATGTGACAAGATTTTTGAGAATCGGTCTAAGGGGACGTTCGCACGCCAGGGTGTTTTTCACCACGCTGATGGACGGGCGGGCTTCGCCACGACCGTCCTACCTTCCTCCTTTTCCTACAGCATGCCCGGCGTGTAGCGCGGGCGGTCATCCACACCCGCACCGATCTGCTGGCGCATGCGGGTGTCATCCAGGGCGCGGTCCACGCAGTCCTGCAGCGCGCGGGAGGTCAGTTCACGCAGGACGGGCACGGGCGAGCCGCTGCCGGGACGAAAGGCGTTGCTCTGGCGCTCGCCTTCATAGACGTGGGTGAAAAGCACGCGGCCCGAGGTGGCTTCCACGACGTTCACGCGGATGCGCGCATAGCCATAAGGATGCACCAAAAGCTGCGAGCGCAGATCCTGAATTTCCCCAGTGAGGATAAAGCGGCCCTTCACATCGGTGGCCAGCATGCCACGTGATTCCAGCGCGTAGCCAAAGGCATTGCGCACGACATCGCTGACGGGCAGGCGGGTCTGGATGGTATCGACCGACGGGCCGATGGGCAGGCGCACATGGCCGAGCGTCTGGGACTGCTCGCCGCGCTTGTCCTTGAACTCACCGACGGCAAAGTCCGGTGTGCCCCGCAGCATCCGGCCGTTCTGGGGAACGTAGTCGAGACTGATGACCGAGGAATTTCCACACGAAGTGAGGTTGAGGCAGGCTGCGAATCCGAGAATGACTGAAAAGCACCGAAAGTTCATGGAGGCCATCATTAGAACACCTTGGACGCGAATCAATGTGCTAGATTCAGCCAATGCGGGCCCGCAGGCAAAAAAACAACCCTGCCGGAACTCGGAGCTCAGGAAAAAAACCCCCAAAACCTGAATCCAATTAACCCGGCAGGGTTGATTTAATGAATATATTCGGAAACAGCTTCGCCATGCAATACCAAAAAGTTCTTCATCGAAAAAAGACACTCCTTATCACGCTGCTGGGCATCGGCATTTCCGCCCTGTGCCCTTCGGAGTCTCACGCACAGCTGGGTCGTGGGGTACGCCAGGTGATCGTTTCCCAGGCGGCCACCTGGAATTCAAACACCGCCACGATGCAGTGCTACCAGCGCGCCTCCGCCGGGGCTCCGTGGCAGGCTGTCTTTGAAAAGCCCGTGCCGGTTTTGCTGGGCAGAAAGGGACTGGCCTGGGGCCGTGGCGTCTTCAATGCCCCACGGAACGGCATTCCCGCCAAGGTGGAGAAGGACTGGCGGGCGCCCGCAGGTGTGTTTCAGCTGGGATCACTGTTTGGCTATGCCCCCACCCCGCCCGGCGGTGCCCGCTGGCCCTACATCCAGGTCGGCCCCTGGGACGCCTATGTCGATGACTCGACCCTGCCGCAGTATTACAACCGCCATATCCGCATTGATCCCCGCCAGGGCATCCCGCCGTGGTTTGAGAAACAAAAAATGCGCCTGGGAGACGCCGCCTACAAGTGGATGCTCGAAATCCGCCACAATCAGCAGCCCTCCGCCCCGGGCTATGGCAGCGCCATTTTCTTCCACGTACGCCGTGGACCCGACAAGCCCAGCGCCGGCTGCACCACCATGGCCGAGGGCGACCTGACCCGCCTCCTGCGCTGGATCGATCCCACCGCTTCACCGCATTACGTCCTGCTGCCAAAAGCGGACTACGCGGCGCTGCGTGGGGCCTGGGGACTGCCGTGAGCACAGAACGGCTAATCCCTTCTCATGCCTTAAGCCCAAGTGAATGCCAGCCAGCCGTGAACGTCATTTGATTAAACTTCCAGCAACGTCCCGGCAGGTGCCTACGCGAGCGCGACAGCGTCTTGGACTGCGTGCGGCAAGCCTAGGCGCGACGCCGCTTTCGCAAGCCGGACGGCAGGCCAGGGCCGAAGAGTACAGCTTATCCCGCGAAAGCGGTGTCGCCGATGCAGGCTTGCGCCTTGCATCTCTGCCACCGCATTGATTCGCTGCACTCACCCTTCGGGCAGCCTGCGGCTGTCTACCTCCGCTGCGCTTCGGTTCCAAGACGCTGTCGCGAGGCTGAAAGTCCAATGCCAAACAAACGCGATGGTGGATTTTCCGGAACCAGTTGCGGCGCAACTGGGCTACTTTACCGCCCCGTGCTCTTGATCGCCTTCTTGAGCCACTCGCCTTCTTCTTTCCAGGGTGAGGCGTTGCGGAGCTCTGCGACGGTCATCGGCAGGCGGGCGCTCCAGTTGCTGTCGGCGGCGATGCCAGGGACGTTGAAGCGGTCTTCGAGGCCGTAGAGGTCCGTGAGCATGAAGGCGGCGTAGCGGGCGTTGCTGGTGAGGAGGGCCTCCAGCAGAGCGTGGCGGATGTGGGCGTCGTATTCAGGCCAGCCTTCGGAGGAGAAGCGCAGGCCGGCAAACTCCGCGAGATCGCCCAGTTCCTTGTCACCCAGGGCACGCTCGGCTTCATCGCTGCTGGCGGCATCACGGCGGCGGTGCTCCCAGTGGGTACGCATCGGCTCATGGTCATGCGTGGCGTAGGTGGTGAAGGCGCAGTTGTCATAGGTGCTGCCCATGACGACGCGGCCCTGCTCGTCGTGCTCCCACTGGCAGACTTTGAAGCCGGGAATGTCGAGGCTGAGCAGGTGCGGGCGCACGTAGTCAGGCACGGTGCCCAGGTCTTCGGCCACCACCTCGGCTTTGCCAGCAGCGGCATCCAGGATCATGCGCAAATATTTGTCACCATTGGCGAGATTGGCGGCCTTGTGCTCGGGCGTGTCGTCGTCGTTTTCGATGAAGTGCGGCAGGCGCCCGTCAGTGAGAGCTTTGGCCTCCTCATCACTGAGGTAACAAAACTCCGCATTGCGCGTGGGACGCCACGGGAAGCTGTAGATGCGGTAGAAGCCCAGCACGTGATCAATGCGGAAGATGTCAAAGACCTCCGTCAGCTTCTGCGTGCGCTGCCGCCACCACTGGAAGCCGCCCTGCTCCATGACATCCCAGCGATAAAGCGGAATGCCCCAGTTCTGGCCCCAGTGCTGCACAAAGTAGTCGTCCTTGAAATAGGTCTCCGGCGGAGCGCCGCCGCACCATTCGAGGTCAAACTGCTCCGGCTTGAAAAACACATCCGCGCTGCACCAGGAGATGCCAAAGGGGATGTCCCCCATGAGCTTCACGCCCTTCCCGTTCGCATAGGCGCGGAGTTCCCCCCACTGGCTGAAGCAGAGCCACTGCACGTAGGCATGGAAGAGGATGCGGTCGTCGATCTCATCCCCCTGCGCATCGCGCCAGGCGCGGGCTTTGCCAGCCGTGTTCAGCTCCTCGGGCCAGTTCGTCCAGTCTTCATGCCCGTGCTCCTCCATCAGGACTTTGAAGAGGCAGAAATCATCCAGCCAGGAGGCTTCCTTTTCGCAAAACGCCTCAAACAGCGCCATGCGCCCGGGCTGGGATTCGATCTGGCTGAAGGCGCGGCGCAGCAGTGTGTTTTTCAGGCGGCGCACCTTGGGGTAGTTCACCGAGCCATGCCGCAGAAGATCCACCCGCAGGATGCCGGTGATGGTGCTGTAGAATTTCTCGTCCAGCTCAGGCACCACCGCCGGGGAGAGATCCAGCGTGAGGTAATCCAGCGCGACGGAGCTGATGGCATTGTAGGGGCTGCTGTCGCTGCCGGTGGCGTTGATGGGCAGAAATTGGACAAAACCGATCCCCTCATCCGAGGACCAGTCGATGAGCTGCCGCACCCCGCTGATGTCGCCAATACCAAGGTCCTCAGGTGTGCGCAGGGCGAAGACGGGGATCAAAATGCCGGCACGGCGTGGCTGTAGGGTGGGCATGAGGGAAAGATGGTTACCGGAATACGGATTGGCAATTGTTTGTGGTTGTCTGCTGCGATTTGGGTAACATCGCAAGCGTATAGAGCATGATGCGTTCCCGATTCCTGACGATGCTGCTGTTTTTAGCAATCTCCGCCGCCCCGGCAGCGGAGACGAAGGAGCCACGCATCATCGATTTCAAAGGGCCGCCGCATTCCTACCTCGAATGGAAGCCGAAGGACCGCTTTGCCGAGCTGCAGGAAAAGGCGCAGAAGGGGGAGATGAAGCTGGACACCACGAGTGACAAGGCCTTCCTCGCCAGCCTGCTGGCGGCGCTGAACATCCCGGTCAGCTCGCAGATCATGGTGTTCTCCGCGAGCTCGCTGCAAAGTGAGATCATCAATCCGCGCAACCCACGCGCCCTGTACTTCAATGAGGACACCTACATCGGCTGGGTGCCCGGCGGGCTGGTGGAGATCATCGCCGCAGACCCGGAGATGGGCCCCATGTTCTATGTCTTCGACCGCCTGCGCCCCGGCGGCCCGGTGCCGAATGTCACGCGCTCCACCAAGTGCATGAACTGCCATGCGGGCAATGCCACGCGGAGGCTGCCAGGATTGATCGCGGAATCTCTGCTGGTCTCGCGTGCAGGATCAAGCCTGGAGACTTACCGCCGGGATGTGCAGGGGCATCAGATCCCGCTGGAGGACCGCTTCGGCGGCTGGCATCTCACCGGCCAGCACAACATCGCCAACAACCGGGCGAACGTCATGGGCATCCCTAACAACGGGAAAAACGAGATCACCTCCGTGAATCCCGGGCAGTTCTCCGACCTCAGCCTGCACCTGCTGCCCACGAGCGACATCCTGCCGAACCTCACGAACGAGCACCAGATGGGCTTCGAAAACCGGCTGGTCTATGCCATCTACACCGTGCGCCAGCTCAAGAGCGAGGGCAAAGGCATGCTGGGCGCTGCGGCGAAGGCGGAGATCGAGGAACGTGCCCAGGAACTCGCGCGCTACATCACCTTTGCGGATGAAGCCAAGTTCCCCGCCAAAGGCATCGTGGGAGATCCCGCCTACGTGCAGGATTTCCTGCGCGACCGCAAAGTGTCGAAGACCGGCCTGTCGCTCAAGGATCTCGATCTGAAGACCCGCATGTTCAAACACCGCTGCAGCTACATGCTCTACACAGACACCTGGAAAGCCGCCCCCAAGGAGCTCAAGGAGCGCGTCTACTACCACATGGCCCTCTACCTCCGCGAGCAGCCCGATGCCCAGCACGCCCACCTCCCGCCTGCCGAGCGCGTGGCCATCCGCAGCATTCTCAAGGACACGATGACGGATTTGCCGAGCTGGTGGCGTTAAAGTGATGCAGGCACTCCTGCCTTGCAAAGAAGGCTCTCAACAGCGGGCAAGAGTGCCCGCATCACTTTTCCCCTTACCGGCTCAGCTCCAGCATCCGCAGAATCGGCTTCTCCGCACGCTTGCGCAGGTCTTCCGGCATCTCCACCTGCGGCGTCAGATCGCGCAGGCAATCGTGCAGTTTTTGCAGGGTGTTGAGCTTCATGTAGCGGCAGTCAGCGCAGGCACAGTGACCCGTTGGGCCGGGGATGAATTTCTTGCCGGGCACTTCTCGTTCAAGGCGGTGCAGCATGCCGCTTTCAGTGACAATGATGAAAGCACTCGCGGGGCTGTTGCGGCAGTAACCCACCATCTTCTCCGTGCTGCACACTTCATCCGCCAGAATGCGAACGGCGTAGGTGCATTCAGGGTGAGCCACGACCTTGGCATCCGGGTACTCGTCTTTGATCTGCTGGATGCTGTCGCGGGTGAACTCCACATGCACGTAGCAGGCGCCTTTCCACAGGTCCATCTTGCGGCCCGTGCGCTCCATCACCCATGAGCCGAGGTTCTGATCCGGCACAAAGAGGATCGGGCGGTCCTTTGGAGCGGCCTCCACGATCTTGTCGGCATTGCCGCTGGTGCAGATGCAGTCACTCAGCGCCTTCACGTGGCCGCTGCAGTTGATGTAGGCGATCACGTAGTAGTTCTTGGCGGCGTTCGCTTTCAGGAAAGCCTCAAGCTGCGGCCCCGGGCAGCTCTGCTCCAGCGAGCAGCCGGCATTGGCATCCGGCAGCACCACGATCTTGCCGGGGTTCACGATCTTGGCCGTTTCCGCCATGAAATGCACGCCGCAGAAGACGATCACGTCCGCCTCGGTCTCCTTCGCCTTGTAGGCCAGGCCGAGGGAATCCCCCACAAAGTCGGCGATCTCCTGGATGGCCTTGTCCTGGTAATTGTGCGCCAGGATCACGGCATTGCGTTCTTTTTTGAGACGGAGAATTTCTTCGGTAAGGCTGGGGGCGGTGGTGGCGACCATGGAAATGTGTGGAAGGAGAGCGTAAAACGGAGCGGAACGAGGTCAAGAGAGCTTCGCGCACGCTCGTCCTCGATCATGGAACGCCCGCTGGCCAATGCGGAATCGAGAAACTGAAAACTGCGAACTGGGAACTGAAAATTGCAAATTGGTCAGAGGCGGAGTGGTGTATCGTGCATTCTCTCCTTGATCGTATCTCCAGGCCATCCCCCTCCCGCTCCGCCAATTTTCAGTTTCCAATTTTCAGTTCCCAGTTTGCAGTGATTGCTCCCCGCGTTCGCCATGGCCGAGAATGGAGCGCCAAGATCGAGGACGAGCCCATTCCGTTCGACATTCCACCTTCATCATTCCACAGTTCCCCGTGACCCAAAAACAGCCTCACCCCCTTCTCGATCTCGCACTCACCGTCATCCTGCCGTCCATCGCCTTGGAAAAACTCAGCGCGCCGGACCGGCTGGGTCCGCTGTGGGCGCTGATCGTGGCGCTGCTGCTGCCGCTGGGCTTTGGCATCTGGTGCTTCATGCAGAAGCGCGGGCTGAACTTCTTCTCCGTACTCGGCCTGATCGCCGTCATCATCACCGGGGTGCTGGGCCTGTGGAATCTGAACGCCGTGTGGTTTGCCGCCAAGGAGGCCATGTTCCCCATCTTCCTCGGCATCGCCTTTCCGCTGAGCCATCGCTGGGGCAAGCCGCTGATCAATGAGATGCTGCTCAATCCGCAGGTCATCAACCAGCACGCCCTGCATCAGGCGCTCGACACCCCGGAGAAGCACCACAGTTTCGCGCAACTGCTCAAAAAAGCCTCCTGGGGCATGGCTGGCACGATGATGCTCTCCTCCATCTCCAATTTTGCCCTCGCCATCTACCTGCTTGGAGACAAAGCCCCCGGCAGCGAGGAATACACCAAGGCCATCGGCCGCCTGAACTGGAGCGGCTTCCTCGTCATCGGCATTCCCCTCATGGGCGTGACCTTCGGCCTGCTGCTCTGGCTGCTGCGTTCCATCACCCGGCTCACCGGTTTGGAGCGGGACGATTTGATGAATCAGGGCACCACGGTGCGCAAGCAGGTGAACAACAGTTGATTTCCTTGCCAAAAACCGTTTGCCCAATCCTCCGAGGCCGTTTATAGACTTCGCCCCCGGACTCGCGCGATTAGCTCAGTGGTAGAGCATTACCTTGACATGGTAGGGGTCACAGGTTCGAACCCTGTATCGCGCACCATCTTCGATTGAAGATTAAAGTCCAAAATCCCTCGGCCTCACGAGCTGATAAACTCAAGCCGCAGAACGCGAGGTTCGAACGCCAGCGGGCTTGGCATTGCGCAACGGAACAAAACGAATTTCGACGCGACGATGGAATGCTGCGGCAATGCGGTTGAGCATCGCCAGTGAATGCCCCTCGTAATCAGCGTCTTCCAAGCGGCAGATGACGGAAGCGGTGGTTCCCACCAGTTTCGCAAAAGCTCGCTGAGAAAGGCCCGCCTGAACGCGCAGATCATGGATTTTGCGTGCGACGGCATCATCGGCGCGAATCTGCTCCAGTTCGGCCATTCTTTCCGGCTTGCCCGCCACTAGACGGCGATGCAGAATTTCAACGGCATCGCTGGCGCGTTGATGTGGCTTCTTTTTCATATCGTGATTCCCGCTTTGGCAGAATCAAGCCGCAGACTTTGAGACGCGCTTTGCTGGAGTACGCATCGGTTTGACGCTCATGCGCAGGCCCATGGAGCCGAGGACATTTTGAAAGGTCCGCAGGCGTGGATTTCCCTGCGGTGAGAGTGCTTCGTGCAGGGCTTGGCGGCTGACATCGGTTTTGCGTGCCAGGGAAGCCAGACCGCCTTGGGCCTGCGCGACAAGGCGCAGCACATTGAGCAGCAGATCGACATCGTTGTCCTGCTCGAATTCTTCCAAGGCGAGTTTGATCGCGTAATTGGCGCGCTTGGGGTCGCTCAGGTGTTTTAACCACACTTCATCGTGCGGAATGTAATCAGTTTTGTTGATCGTTTTCATGGGGGTTGGCATGGGTGGTTGCTGTCGTTTGACGTGTCGGTTCATAGCAAGCTCTCCAAATGCATTCGCCAATATTCCTTGGCCTTTTTGATGTCTTTGCTTTGCGTCGATTTGTCCCCTCCCGCGAGAATGATGACAGTCTTGCCATCGTGCTCTCCAAAATAAACGCGATACCCAGGACCAAAGAACATACGCAGTTCATACAAACCTGAGGCAATCGATTTGCAGTCACCGAACTGACCTGTTCGCATGCGCTCTACTCGCAGCAGCACACGTTGCTGAATCTTCCAGTCCAACGAGTCCACCCATTCGCGGTAGGGCGGCAAAGTCAGTATTTCGTACTTTCCAGGCTTCAGCATGAAGACGACATCGTTAATTCCGCAATGTGTAAACTATACCATACACATTGTCAACCCACGTCCCCCTCACCCCAGCGGGATCTGCGGCACGGTGATGACAAACTCCGCCCCCTGCCCCGCGTCACTTGTCACTGCCACGGTTCCTTGGTGCGCTTCCACAATGGCTTTCACCAAGCTCAGCCCCAGGCCGAGGCCGCGCTGGGTGCGGCTTTTGTCACCACGATAGAGACGCTCCCAGATGTGCGGCTGATCGGTGACGGGGATGCCCATGCCGGTGTCGCGAATGGTGACCGTGACGGTGTTCTCAGCCGCCCGGCAGGCCAGATGCACCTTGCCTCCCTCGGGCGTGTACTTGAGGGCGTTGTCGAGGAGGTTGGCGAAGGCCTGGCTCATGCGGGTGGGGTCCACGGAGGCCTGGCAGTCGGGCGCGAAGTCGGTGGTGATGCTGATGTGTTTCTCCTCGATGATGAGGTCGTACATCTCGATCACCTGCTGCAGCAGCGCAGGGATGGACGTCAGCTCGCGGTGCAGCTTCATCATGCCGGCCTCGGCTTCGCTGATGTCCATGAGCGCCTTGAGCATGGTGAGCACGCGGTCGGATTCTTCGACGCAATCGGCCAGCGCCTCGCGCGCGACGGGATCAGGCGTGGTCTGCACGGCGGCCTCGGCGGTGCCGCGCAGGCGGGTCAGCGGTGTGCGCAGGTCATGCGCCACATTGTCCAGCGCATGACGCATGCCTTGAATGAGCGACTGGTTCTTGTCGAGCAGGCGGTTGAACTCGGTGGCCAGTTCCTCCAGTTCGGCCTGACTGGCGTAAGCGGTCACGCGGGCGGAGAAGTCCCCAGTGTCTGAAATGGTGCGCGCCGTGGCCACGACCTCCCGCACCGGCTGGGTGGCACGATGCGCAAAGTAGGCACCGCCCAGAACGGCGAGCAGCAGCGTGGGCGTCATCACCAGCAGGAAGTTGCGACGGAAAGGCTGCAGCACGGTCTCGCGGCTGTTGGTGCTGCGACCCACCTGCAGGATGGAGCCATCGTACAAACGGGCGGTGGCGACGGTGAGATCCCTCTCGTCATCTTTGGGAATGCGCAGCCAGTCAGAGCGCTCGTTGTCGTTCTGCGTTTGCAGTGAAGCCGCATCCGCCTGCAGCCAGTCGTTGGGAACATTCACAAACAGCACGCTACCCAGATTGCCCGTGACGCGCACAAAGAAGGACTTCGATTTGCTTTCATCCGTGCTGTTGAGTTTCACCAGATTGCGCAGCGCAGACAGTCCGCCGCTGGAATACACGGCGGCGCATTCCTTCAGCCGCGCGTCGATGACCTCGCGGTCCTTGCGCTCCAAAGCAGAGGCCAGCAGCACGTAGAGCAGCCCAAAGAGCACGACCGCGCTGAGCGTGAAAATCACCGCATAGCCGAGCGTCAGCCGCACGGCGAAGCTGCGCCCCCAGTGCTTAAACAGGTTTGAGGACATAGCCGACTCCGCGAATGGTTTGAATGAGTTTCACCTCAAAGTCCTTGTCCAGCTTGGCACGCAGGCGATGCACCAGCACGTCCACCACATTCGTCTGCGGATCGAAGCTGTAGTCCCACACATGCTCCAGAATCATCGTCTTGGTGACGACGCGGCCCGGCGTGCGCATCAGCAGCTCCAGCAGGGCAAACTCCCGGCTTTGCAGCTCGATGCTGCGTCCCTCGCGCCTGACTTCACGCGACAGCAAATCAAGGGTAACCCCCGCGGCGCTGAGTGTCGTCGGCTCGACCACATGCGTGGCGCGGCGGATGAGCGCCTGCACGCGGGCCAGCAGCTCGGAAAAAGCGAAGGGCTTCGTCAGGTAGTCATCGCCACCGGCCTGCAGGCCCTTCACGCGATCATCCACCGTGGCCTTGGCACTGAGGATGACCACCGGCGTATTGACCTTCTCTTTGCGCAGCTGCCGCAGCAGCGAGAGGCCATCGAGCTTGGGCAGCATCAGGTCCAGCACGATGCAGTCGTAGGTCACGGTGCAGGCCAGATCCAGCCCCTGCTCGCCATCGGCGGCAGCATCCACCCCGAAGCCGTTTTGCTTCAGTCCGTTCACGATGAACGAGGCGATCTTGCTGTCATCTTCGATCACTAAAATGCGCATGGCAGGCGGGGGAGTGCTTATGATTGATTAGCTGTGATGGGTGGGGTTGTCCACTGATGCGGCGCAGGCCGTACTTACTTCAACAATCAACAATCCTTGTTCGACAATCGTCAATCACGCACGCCCAACACGCCATCACCCGGAAAATTGACGATTGTCGAGCAATCGATTTTTGATTGCTGAGGTTCAGTTCTGCGCAGCATGCTACGCTGCAAATCCACGCATGTTTATTCGGAAAAAAAACCCGCCCCAGCACTTTCGCACCAGGGCGGGCTTCCTCGATTCCACACACATCAGCCGGCCTTGCTTTCATCCACGACGATGAAGCGGGTGCCTGCACGGCTCCAGACCTTCACCAGCGTGACTTTGGTCGCAGGCTTTTCGCACAGGGCGGTGGCCTGCTCGGCGTTCTTCACGGGCTGGCGATTGATCTCGAGGATCACATCGCCCTGACGGAGGCCCGCATCATAGGCCACGGAATCTTCCTCCACAGAGGCCACCACGGCGCCTTTGATGTGGGAGGGCACCTTGAGCTGCTCACGCGTGGCCTGGTCGAGGTCAGCCACACCGACACCATGCAGGGCGTCATCCTCATTGCCTGCGGCAGGAGTGGCGTCCGCCAGCTTGTCGCCGGGCAGTTCCTTGACGGTCACGGTGAGAGTCACGGTCTTGCCATCGCGCAGCACATTCATGGGCACTGCGGCACCGGGGGTGGTGGAGCCCACCTGCAGTTTCAGATGACGGCTGTCGGTGACGGGCTTGCCATTGAAGTCGGTGATCACGTCGCCGCTCTTCACACCCGCTTTTTCGGCAGGGCTGTCAGGCGAGACGCCGGACACCAGCGCACCTTTGGCAGCGTCCAGCTTGAACTGCTGCGCCAGCTGCGGAGTCAGGTCCTGAATGTTCACGCCCAGGAAACCACGCTCCACGCGGCCTGTGTTGACGAGGCTTTCCATCACCCAGCGGGCCAGGTTGGTAGGCACTGCAAAGCCGACGCCTTGGTTGCCACCGCTGCGGCTCAGGATGGCCGTGTTCATGCCGATCAGGCGGCCTTCAACGTCCACCAGCGCACCACCGGAGTTGCCGGGATTGATCGCTGCATCCGTCTGGATGAAGTCCTCATAGTCGAGGCCCAGAGTGGCGCGACCTTTGGCACTGACGATGCCGCTGGTCACCGTCTGGCCGATGCCAAACGGATGCCCCACGGCGAGCACCATGTCACCGACTTCGATCTTGTCGCTGTCGGCAAAAGCCATGGCAGGCAGGTCTTGGGCCTCCACCTTGACCACAGCCACATCGGTCTTCGGATCGCGGCCGATCACCTTGCCGTTGAACTCGCGTCCGTCGGTCAGGCTGACTTTGATCGTGCTGGCGTTATCCACCACGTGGTTGTTGGTGAGGATGTAGCCGTCCTTGGTCACGATGATGCCGGAGCCCACGCCCTGTTCTTTGGGCATGTGCCGCTGCTGCGGACCGCGCTGCTGCTGGAATTCCTCAGGCATCAGGAAGCCCGGGCCGAAGAAGCGGCGCAGGTCGAAGCCTTCGGGCATTTGCATCTGGCTGACCTTGGCCTCGCTCGAGACCGAGATCTTCACCACGCTGGGTGCTACGGCTTTCACAATGGGCGCAAAGCTCGGGAAGCCCCGGGCTGCGGTGGACAGCGGTGCATCGCTGACCTGAATGCGAAGCGGCTCCGCCTTGGTGCCCGCCCCGTCTTTCGCAGACGTGAAGGCCACCAGCGAAGCGCTCAGGACACACACAGAACCGAGTACGGCCGTGCGCTTCCAAAACGACTGGTTGGAGGATGAAGTTTTCATAGGAGTATCAATGGGGTTCATGGATTTGTGTTAGGTGGATCGATTTCCACCGCCATCAAAGCACCCCACGCATGCCCTTTGTGTTACTGGAGCATTACAAGCGTGTAAGGTTTGTGGGGGGAGGCAGGTCCGACGCCCGGACGAAGAACAGCCGACGGAAGTTGCCTAGATGCGATCCGCAGTTGTCATATGAGGCTGCCTGCGTCAGGATCAGGTCATGCCAAAACGCGCTGCTGAGTTTTTCGCCGGGATCGGCCTCATGAGAATGGGGCTGGACAAAGAGGGCTGGACTACGGTCTGGGCCAATGACCTTGATGAAAAAAAGTGGGAGATGTATCTCGATAGTTTCAACGAAGGAGTCTTCTAAGAGCAGATGATTCTGAATCCGAATCAAATTGGGTCGAGGGAAAAGCAAGTCCTAGCGGGCTTGTTCCTTTCCAAATTCGATCAAACCGCTCTCACATCCCTCGGATTCGACAACTTTACTGAAGCATTTAATGCTCTGGGCTATGGCTTGGGAGGACGCCCAGCATCCATCAAGAACTACCGTGATGAGTTTGATCCAATTTTCCCCAACGCTCGAATTGGTTGGCGAAACCGCAAACGCCGAGATTACTGCATGAAGCTGGAAGAGCAGTACCGCGACTTAGCTCTGGGGGATTTCGCTAAACTCGTGGCAACCTTTGTAGGTACGTCTGAATCAGACACCGACAGCAGCCAGCGCAATGAAGAAGACTTGACTCCAACAAGCTTCGCAAAGCGCCTGATTACAGGCAGAGCCGCCGAGCAATATTTCCAGGCAAAGCATTCAACACTGGCAGAGTTCGAAGATTGCGAACTGGAGGACACTACCACCCACGGCTGCGGTTATGACTTTCGCCTTTGGCCTAAAACGGGAGACAAGTTTAAAGCTGTTGAAGTCAAAGGCATGGCCGATCAAAGCGGCTGGCTTTCACTAACTGACAAAGAGTATGAAACCGCCATCAAATTGAAGGATCGATTCTTCCTCTTTGTAGTGAAGAACTTTCGAGAAAAGCCCTTCCACGAAATACACACCGATCCCATCGCAGGACCGCTGTCATTTGAACGCAAGGAACGGCTTGTGCCACAAGTGTCATGGGCTGCAGCCGCTTAACACCCATCTAACGCCATGTTGAACCTGCGGATCCACCTGCCCTTCGATGCAGTGACCAGCTTGTCTATGGGAGGAATTGATCGTGTTGCCAACGTGACGGCCTCAATTTTAAAGCAGCACGGGATCCATCAGTCATTGCTCAACGAGGATGAAATGCAGGCAATGCGCCGAGTGGAGGATTTGATTATCCATGGAGTAAGGTTCCAATACGACGAAGAAAAATCCGTCGCAGCCAATCTCTCCGACATCTTTGAACAGGCGGCGGATATTCAGAAAAACTCGGGTGGTGCAAACTTTGTTGGGGCAATGCTTCAGCATTTGGTCGGGGCCAAACTCGACATTGTTCTAGGCACGGGAGTGGCATCGCACCACGGTTTTTCCGTGGCCGACCATTCCACAGATCGAGTGGCAGACTTTGAAGTCAACGGTGTGGCCATCCATGTCACAACGCATCCTTCCGAGGCTCTGATTCGGAAGGCAGCCAAGAACATCCAGGCAGGGCTCAGGCCTCTCATCGTCACTCTTGCGGATGGAGTTGAAGGGGCGGCTTATCTTCTCAAGAACACTGAATGGAAAGATCGCATGGACGTGATTGATGCGACCCAGTTTCTCACGGCCAATGTTTACGAGCGCAGCTTCTTCAAAGCGGGCGAGTGCAAAGCCACGCTGGTGTCCATCCTGACGCGATACAATGAGATCGTGGCTTCATGCGAGACTGATCCTGTTTTGAACATTCGTTTCTAGCACCGGCAAGCGCTCGGAAATCTATATTGAGTCCTTTATGTCTCCGATTGACCCACCAAATTCGAAGAATCAGCCGCTTCTTCGCCTTCATGCGGAGGAGAATCAGCTTGTCGAAATGAACTCCACAGGGCCAGCCATTTTCACCAATCGCTGGACCGGAACGTTTACGCTGCCTGAAGCTGATCCCGAAGACGTTCGGCTTTCTCACATTCTGACGAAGTATGATCGGAGCAACCAGGAAGAATCCTGATTAATAGGAATAGTCTACCGCCCCCCTCACGCTAAAATCTCACTCACCACCCGCGCCTGCGGATTCTCTACGAGCACCTGCTCGGTGCCGTTGCGGCGGTAGCTGAGCTGCTTGGCGTCGAGGCCGAAAAGGTGGAGGAGGGTGGCGTGGTAGTCGTAGTGATTGACGATGTCCTTCACGGCATGGTGGCCGAAGTCGTCGGTGGCACCGTGGATGTGGCCAGCCTTGAAGCCGCCGCCGGCGACCCACATGCTGAAGCCGTAGGTATTGTGGTCGCGACCCACGGTGCTGCGGTCCTTGGAACCGGAGCGGTTTTGAATCACGGGCAGTCGGCCCATCTCACCGCCCCAGTGGACGATGGTGGTATCCAGCAAGCCGCGCTGCTTCAAATCGATAACGAGCGCGGCGGCCCCTTGATCCACATACTGGCAGGCGGCAGGCAGAGCGGTGCGGATGTTTTGATGGTTGTCCCAGGTCTGGTTCCCGGTGAAGAGCGAGACGCAGCGCACACCGCGCTCGACGAGGCGGCGGGCGATGAGGCAGCGCGTGCCGAACTCGGCGGCGGCGGGATTGTCGAGGCCGTAGAGCTTCTTGGTGGCGGCGCTTTCCTGATCGATGTCCAGCGCTTCCTTGGCCGCCGTCTGCATGCGCGCGGCGAGTTCAAAGCTCTGGATGCGCGCTTCGAGATCGGCCTCGCCGGGACGGGCTTCGAGGTGCTCCTTGTTCAGGCGCTGCACGAAATTGAGGTAACGGGCCTGGGCATCGCCCTTGAGGCTGAGGGGGGCATCAAGATTCGGAATGCGCGGCTCCTTGGGACGAATGACGGTGCCCTGATACAGCGAAGGCAGCCAGCCGTTGCTCCAGTTGTCCACGCCGAGCACAGGCAGTCCGCGAGGATCGGTGAGAGCCACGTAGGCGGGCAGGTCCTGATTTTCCGAGCCGAGTCCATACGTGAGCCAGCTCCCCAGTGTGGGCCGGCCACCTGTGACCTGGCCATTGAGCAGGGCGTAGATGGACTGGCCGTGATTGTTCACGCCCGTGTGCATCGAGCGGATGAGCGTGACGTCATCGACGATGTTGGAGAAGTGCGGCAGCAGTTCGCTGACATCCATGCCGCTCTGGCCGTACTTTTTAAACTTCCACGGGCTGCCCATGCACTCGCGGCTGGCGCCGGCGGCATCGTCGTACTTCACTTCGCCGGGAAAATCCTTGCCGTCGTACTTGGTGAGCTCGGGCTTGGGATCGAAAAGATCCATGTGGCTCGGCCCGCCCTGCATGAACATGGAGATCATGGCCTTCGCCTGACCAAAGCCGTGCGGCATCTTGGGCTTCAAATCGAAATGCTTGGGCCCGAGTTGCTCCGGACTGGCAAGCAGGTTCTGGTCCCTCAGCAACGTGGCCAGAGCGATACCGCCGATGCCGTAGGCGGAGCGGTGAAGAATGGAGCGGCGTGAGAGCATGATCTACCTACGCAGCGACTGGGGCGATTCTTCCCCGGTAAGAAGCACAGATTTTTACACCGCAGAGGCTGGAACGCCGCAGAGATCTGTTCTGAAGAAACTCTGCGGCGAAGCAAAGTACTCACGAACTTTAGTTCGTTCTGGAAGGCGCGGAGCTTCCCAAAGTGAGCTAAAGCTCACGAGTACTTTCTCTGAAGACCTCTGCGGCGTTCCTAACTCTGCGGTGGAAATCTTTTCTTCCCTACTCCTTCACCACGCTCCTCACCGTCCCCTGCGCCAGCCGCGTCAGGATCTCATCCCCCGGCTTCACCTCAGCTGCATCCTTGAGTACTTTCCCCTCCACATTCGTAGCGAAGGAAAAGCCACGGGCGAGCACGGCCTGCGGGCCGATGTGCTTCAGCAACTCGGCGCGTGATTGCAGCCGGTCCGCCAAACGGTCCAGCCGATGCTGGAGGCCCTGCTGCAGGCGGCGCCCACTCGTTTCCGCACGGTGCACGGCTTCGGTGAGCTGCACGCGGGGATGATGCGCGGCGAGAATATGCTGCTTCTGCGTGAGGTCATCGGTCCAGGATTGCAACTTCTCGCGCAGGGTTTCACGCAGGCGCGCTTCGTGGTCGTCAATGTTTTGCTCCGCCTGCTGCAGCAAACGGTCCGGCGCATGCAGCAGCGGGCCTTTGGCCGTGAGCTCGATCACGTGCTGATGATGCTCCAGCAGGGTGCCCACGCGGGCTTTCAGGGTGCGGGCGATGCTGTCGAAATGCCGCTGCAATTCGGTGCTGTCAGGCGCGAGGAGTTCCGCCGCCGCGCTGGGAGTGGGCGCACGCAGATCCGCCACGAAGTCGGCGATGGTGAAATCGATTTCATGCCCGACGGCGGAGATGACGGGGATGGGACAGTCGGCGATGGCACGGGCAAGCACCTCCTCATTGAAGCACCACAAATCCTCCAAGCTGCCGCCGCCACGGCCCACGACGATGGTGTCCGGCACCGGGAGGCCAAAGTTTTCGGCATCGCCCAGGACTTTGAGCGCCCGCACGATCTCCATCTCGGCCCCCTGCCCCTGCACGCGCACAGGAAAGACAAGCACGCGCACCCACGGTGCACGCCGGGTGAGGATGTTCAGCATGTCCTGAATGGCCGCACCCGTCGGTGAAGTGACCAGCGCGACGATGCGCGGAAAGCGCGGGATGGCACGCTTGCCCTCCGCATCAAACAGGCCCTCAGCATGCAGCTTGCGCTTCAGCGCCTCGAACCGCTCCTGCAGCGAGCCCTTGCCCTTCGCCTGCACTTGTTTGACGACCATCTGATACTGCCCTCGCGGCTCATACACGCTGATCTCGCCATGCACCTGCATGAGCGCGCCGTCCTGAATGCGGGCGCTGCTGCGTGCGGCGGCTCCGCGAAACATCACGCAGCTGAGCTGCGCGCCGGCATCCTTCAGCGTGAAGTATTGATGCCCGGAGGATTGCAGGCGGTGGTTGCTGATTTCCCCCTCCACCCACACACTGCCGATGCGGCTTTGCAGCACGTCGCGGATTTCGCGCGTGAGCTGGGTCACAGAGAGGACATCAGGATCTTCAGGCATGGGCAGCGTTCATTGACCGAAAAGCGGGCAAAGTCCAGCCGCAGCTCAGAACACCAGATGCCACAGCCAGCCGACCATCCCTGATGCCACCGACCACCAGCAGCGCGCCACTTCCATGAAACCCAGGCCGGGTGCAGGAGAGGAGGCGAGAAACAGCGCGATCAGCAGGAAGGCATTGATGAGAAAGATCAGCATCATGGAGAAGAACTCGCCATTCCGCTTGAGGTCCCCCTGCTCGGCGATCACCGTTTTGACCGTGTAGGTGGCGTGAAAGCACCACGTCAGCCCGACCAGCGCGTAGAGAAAGCGCATGGGCTTCAGGTGCACCGTCCATTTCAAGAGATGCACGTCATGCGACTGCTGCATGTCCAGCGCCAGCCCCACCAGCCCGAACACCAGCATGATGATCAGCGTGTAAAAAGGGATCAAATAGGGAGCCAGCGTGATCCAGGTGTTGGACTTGTCCGTCTCCACGTAGCCGCCCTCGGCGCTGACCTTCCAGTCAAAGATGCGCCCGCCAAACATCCGTGCCGTCATGAGGTGGCTGAGTTCATGGCCAAAGACATACGCCGTCACCGGCCGCACCCCGGCCAGATAGGCCACGGCCCAGACGATGCCGCCAAAAGTGAAAAAGATGAACTCCTCGGACTTCAGGAAGTCCATGCGGGAGACCGCGCGCCAGAGCATCATGATCAGCGTAATGGCCGTCACCAGGCAGGCCGGAGCGAGCACGGCACCACCAATCCAGCGCTTCAAAAGCAGCAGGTAGCGATCCCGCTGCACATCGCGCCGGTTGTTGATCCCGGCGGGGCGATTGCGGGTCTCATGGAGATGTCTGCGCAGGTTCGCGGTGGACATGGGAATGATGAGTTGCTTAACATTTGTTAAACATCTTCACAATTTAAATGTGAATATGTGAATAATAATGTGCCGTTCTTTTCACAATTTCCAATAAACGACAGCAGCGATTAGAACGAAAAAACCGATCCCAATCGCCTCCCATGAGTCCGAATCGGGCTTGTAAAAGCCCAAGCTGAGCAGCCGGACAGTCCAAGATCCGAGATCGCCGAGGCGTGCCCCCAAAAAGCTCTCCGTGAAGCGGGTCACTTGCGGAAAATGAAGTACACCGCCCCGCACATGCAGAGGGCCGCCCAGAGGTAATCCCACTTGAGGGACTCCTTCATGTAAAACACCACAAAGGGTACAAATACCATCAGCGTGATCACCTCCTGCATGATCTTGAGCTGCGGCAGCGTCAGCGCCGTGCTGCCGATGCGATTCGCAGGCACCTGGAGCATGTATTCAAAAAACGCGATGCCCCAGCTGATGAAGGCGGCGATGAACCAGGGCTTGGCCTTCAAATCCCGCAGGTGCGCATACCAGGCAAAAGTCATGAAAATATTCGACCCCACCAGGAGTCCCACCGCTTTGATCACAGGCCAGTTCATGCGTGCATGAGAGCATAGGAATGACGGTTGCCAAGCGCGGGAGGATAGGCCTCCGGCCTGACTACGGCCTGGGGCGTCTCGCCTCAGTTCTGATCTGAATCAAAGGCGGGACGCCTCGATCCATTGACAGGCCAGAGGCCTATCCTCCATCCATGCGATCACGCCCCGCCCGCCAGCGCCGAACCACGCACGAGCAGGTCCAGGAAGCGCTCCTCAAAGGCCTCGTCACTCGTCACCTGCATGAAATCCACACTGTGGCTGGCGCATTCACTGGCGAGGTTGCCCACGAAGGCGTCAAAAGTTTCCACATAGCGCTGCACATCGCGCTTGGTCAGCCAGAAGCGGCGGCGCTCGCCGGTTTCGACCTCGGTCAGCTCCAGTTCGCCCTCGATCCCCGGCTGCCTTTCATCGGGGTGCACGATCTGCAGAAAGTGGTTTTCCCCCGGCCATGCCGCCACGCGGGCTACAGCCTCCGTGGCGCTGCCGATCTCGCGGCCAAAGAAGTCGCTGATGATGAAGATAATGCCGTAGCGCTGCTTGCTGGGGCGGAATTCCTCAAAGCAGCGCTTCATGTCGGTGAGGCCGTCAAACTTCAGCTTCAGCACCGCCTGGATCACTTTTTCAATGTTCCCCTGCCCGCGCAGAGGCGGCAGTTCCTGATGCACACCGCTGCTCATCGAGTACAAGCTCACGCGCTGCTGCGCACTCAGCGCCAGATAGGCCAGCGCCACCGCGAAGCGCAGCGCCTGCCGCCGCTTCTCCGGAAACGGCTGCGCCATGGAGGTGCTGGTGTCCAGCATGATGTGCAGGTTCAGCTCCTGCGTTTCTTCGTAGAGACGCACAAAGAGCTTGTCGAGCCGCGCATACAAACGCCAGTCGATGGCCCTGTAGTCCTCACGCGGCGTGTAGTGGCGGTAGTCCTTGAACTCCCGCGTGAAGCCCGTGGCGGAGGTCGATTGCGAACCCCGCCGCATCAACTGCCGCCGTTTGCGCAGGCGCAGCGCCAGCACCCTCAGCCGGTCCAGAAAGGAGGCATCAAACAAGTCTTCGCGGTCGAGGGTGTCGGGCATTCGAGGGATCAGATCAGGCAATCTTAACGAGAAGTGTGCTCCACGCTCGCGATTGCTGCAAAGATACTCAACGGAATCAACAGGACAAAAATACGCAGCAACCACAGCAGAATGTCATCATGATGATAATGGAAAAATTGTAGCGGAAGATTCTGAAGCGCCTCCGCGCAGCACATCGTCCTCGATCTGCTGGATGCTCATGCCTTCCGTCCCAGACATCGGGCGTCCTTTGTCGAGCAATGGCTGGCTGAGGTAGTGATTGCTGTCTGCTTGAGTCCAGTCATTGGCCGTCGCGGGCGCTGATGAGGAGGTGTTCATGAGAAATACAGCAGCAATCTTGAAGCAGATTTTTTCAGGCATGACAAGAATATCCCTTGCACTGTCTAAGATTATTTTGGAAAGCAGATACCTGCATGAAAATCCGCTCTCTGCACCGCCCGGCGGGCTTCACCAGCCTGGGCTTCCTCGGTTACATGGCCATCCTGGCCCTGCTGATCATCGGCGGCCAGGGTGTCTATGTGGCGCTGAAGAACCCAGAACCGCTGGAGATCACGGTGGCCGACTACCTTGCCAAGAAGCCCAATGCCGAATGGATGACGCTGAAAGACGCGCAGATAAGTCTGGTGGAGGCGGCCTACAAGGCACGGCTGGGAAGAGTCGCTGAAGTTTTTATTCCCATACGGCCCATCGGAGAATCCAGGGATGCACCGGTCCACATCCTCCTGTCCACGGAGGATCAAGCCGTCGCGTCCGCCTTGAAGGCCCTGAGCAAGTCGGCGGCCCCGATAAAGAAGAAAGTCGATGTCGCTTCACAGCAGGCGGACAAACTGTTCATGCGGCAGGACATCACCGGCCTGACCCGCTACGGCATCCTCTACGACCTTTTCATGCGGGCCCGACTGGCCAAGCTGAACATGAATCTGGCCGAGGATTTTGTGATTTTGAATGACGGTGAGGCCCCCAATTTCACGGTGAATGTCTGCATGGTGGGCGCAGGTCTGCTGATCTGGTTTGTCATGCTGTGCAGCGCGATGAGTGACGCCCTGTGGCGCTGGCGCAGGCGGCGGGCGTTCTACCGCCAACAAAGATCGCAACAGTGACAACCCGCCTTCCTCACGCTGCCTGCTGAGCCGGTGTCTTCACCTGATCGAGCAGCTTGGTGATGATGTCGTCCACCTTCACCTGACCGGCTTCGCCTTCGAAGTTCAGGATGATGCGGTGGCGCAGTGAGACGTGGGCGATGGCGCGGATATCGTCCGTGGAGACGGCGGTGGCGCCTTGGATGGCGGCCCAGACGCGGGCTCCACGAATGAGGGCCTGCAGACCGCGCGGGCTGGCTCCGTAGGAGACATAGCGCTTCACTTCAGGAAGCGCATCGGGCTGCTCGGGATGGCTGCTCAAAATCAACCGCGAAGCGTAATGGGCCACAGGATCGGCCACAGGAATCTTGGAGAGCATCTGCTGCAGTTCGATGAGCTTCGGCCCGTCGGTCATCGTCGCCAGCTTCGGCTCGGTGAAGCCGGTGGTGCGGCGGGAGATTTCGACGAGCGAATCGAGATCTGGAAACGGCACCTTGATCTTGAACATGAAGCGGTCGAGCTGCGCTTCGGGCAGCGGGTAGGTCCCTTCCATCTCCATGGGGTTTTGCGTGGCCAGCACCAGGAAAGGCTCCGGCACCAGATGGCGCTCGCCACCCGTCGTCACGCAGCGCTCCTGCATCACCTCCAGCAGCGCGGCCTGCGTCTTGGGTGTGGCACGATTGATTTCATCCACCAGCAGCAGGTTCTTGAACACCGGGCCTTTTTCATACCGCAGCGTGCGGCGGCCCTTCTCGTCTTCACCGACGATGTGAGTGCCGAGAATGTCCGCCGGCATCAGGTCGGGCGTGCATTGCACACGACCGGGCTCCAAGCCGACCACCTGCGAGAGCGTACGCACGAGGTAGGTTTTGCCGAGACCCGGAACGCCTTCCAGCAGCACATGCCCACCGGAGAAGATGGCGACCAGCACATCGCTGAGGAGTTCATCGTAGCCGACGATGGCTTTTTGCATCTCGGCCTTGAGGCTGGTGAACAGGGTGCGGAAGTCTGCGTGGTCAGGCATGGGTCGATTCTCGCCAGCGGCCCGGATTGCGCAAGGGTGGTTCGCGCGATGGGCGAAAAGATTGGCCTGTAGCCATGTCGGCCGATTCAGACAGGATTAACAAGATGAACAGAATGAGACAGGATTAAGGCGCCGTGATTCGAGATCGCGTCCTCAAAGCCGAGTCGTTTAGCCGATGCAGCGGATTGGGTTAATCCTGAAATTCTGAAATCCCGTTAATCCTGTCCAAAATTCGCCCGAATCCACCCACCGCCACCCCACAGTCATTGAGGCACTCCGGCCTCAGTCCATCTGCACCAGAATCTCACGCGGCTTGGCACCTTCACCGGGGCCGATGATGCCGCGGTCTTCGAGGATGTCGATCATGCGCGCGGCTTTGCCGTAGCCGAGGCGCAGGCGGCGCTGCAGCAGGCTGGTGCTGGCTTTCTTTTCCTGACGGATGACTTCCAGGCACTTCTCCAGGCATTCCTGTTCGTCGGAGCTGACGCCGTCTTCACCCATGTCATCGTCATCACCAAATTCGCCGCTTTCGTCATCGACTTTGACATCGAAGACCGGCTTGCCCTGCGCGACGCAATGCTGCACCAGCGCGTGAATTTCATCATCCGTGACGAGCGCGCCCTGGCTGCGGATCGGCTGCGCACCGCCGGGCGGCACGTAAAGCATGTCCCCTTTACCCACGAGATTCTCCGCGCCTTTGCGGTCAAGAATGACGCGGCTGTCCAGCGCCGAGGACACCTGGAACGCGATACGAGTCGGGATGTTCGCCTTGATAACGCCGGTGATGACGTCCGCACGCGGTGTCTGTGTGGCGACGATGAGGTGAATGCCGGCGGCACGCGCCATCTGGGTGATGCGGGCGATGGCCACTTCGATGTCCGCAGGCGCGGTCTGCATCAAATCTGCCAGCTCGTCCACGATGACGACGATGTAGGGCATGGTGTCAGGAATGATGACCTCCTGCTTGCGCGGCGGTGGCGCCTGGGAGTCACCCAGCCAGGTGCCGCTGGCATCGCGCAATTCGTTGTTCTCGTTATCTCCGTCCACGGTACCGACCTCAGCGGTCTTCGGCGCTTCGTTTTCCTGCGCAGCCTCCTCGGCGAAAGCAGCGGAGACACGGGCGTCATCCACTCCGGCCTTGGTCTTCGCCTTGGCAGAAACGGTGGCTGCAGGTGGAGCTGCGGCGGCAGCGGCATTGCGCGCGGCACGGGCGGCGTCTGCCTCGGCCTTGCGTTTGATATTGCGGTTGTTGAAGGCTTCGAAGTTACGGCAGCCTTCCTGTGCAAAGATCTGGTAGCGGTTCTCCATCTCCTTGACCACCCAGCGCAGGGCCAGCAGCGCCTTCTTGGGATCTGTCACCACCGGCAGCGCCAGATGGGGCAGCTCCTCGTAGTTCTGCATTTCCACGACCTTCGGGTCGATCATGATGAAGCGCAGCTCATCCGGCGCAAAGCGGCAGATCAGGCTGGTGATGATGCTGTTGATGCACACGCTCTTACCACTGCCCGTGGCACCTGCGACGAGCAGATGCGGCATGGCCGCGAGATCGCCGATGATCGTCTTGCCATACACGTCCTTGCCAAGGGCGACGGGCAGCTTGGACTTGCCGTTGACGAACACATCGTCCTCCAGCAGTTCGCGCAGCGGCACGATGGTCTTCTCCGAGTTGGCCAGCTCGATGCCCACGGTGTCTTTGCCAGGAATTGGCGCGAGGATGTTGATGCGCTCGGCGCGTGTGGCACGGGCGATGTCCGCATCCAGATTCGCAATGCGGCTCACGCGCAGACCATCGACGGGACGCACTTCGTAGCGGGTGATGGCCGGGCCACGGGTGATGTCCCCCGGCTCCACGCTGATGCCGAAACTCGCCAGCGCTTTGACGATGGTGGCCTGGATGCCAAGCAGCTCGCTCTTGTCCGTGGGAGCACGGTGCGTCTCCTCAGGCCATTTCAGCAGCTCCATGGAGGGCAGCTTGTAGTCCTTGAACAGCTTGGTGAGATTTCCCAGCGAGCCATGCGGCGCCTGCTCCATCTTCTGCGCACGCTTCTGCTCCCACACCTCGGCCAGCTTCGGCTTGTCGCTGCGGTCCTCATGCGCACGGGACACGGAGGAGTCGATGATTTTCGGCGGTGGCGGATCAAACTTGAGCGGCAGCTCCATGTTGGTGGCCGCAGTTGCAGGAGTGTCCCCGCGCAGCTCCGTACCCTTGTCCTTTTTCTTCCGGCGCAGCCCTTCCGGCACGGGCGTCACGGTGCCAGGAATGGTGTTCGCCGCTTCCTCTGCCAGCTTTTCCTGGATCAGGCGCTGCGCCTCACGCTCAGCCTTCCAGCGTGTCAGTTCCAAACGAATGTTCTGGATCACCGTCAGCGGATGCTGGCCGGTCACAAGGAAGAGTCCGCCCATGTAAACGGTGCCGAGAACCAAGGTGGCCCCCACTTTGCCAAGCAGATGCTTCAGGAAGGTGCCGCCGATGACATAGCCCAGCCCGCCCGAACCGCCCAATGGGGTGAAATGATCCCGCTCACTGAGCAGGCTCTGCACTTCCAGCAGCGCGGCACCGCTGATGATCATGACGGCCACGCCCAGCCAGGCGGCGCGGGTGATCTTCATCTTGGAGTGCAGTTTGCACACGCCAAACCACGTCATGCTGAAGGGCAGCAGATAGGCCGAAAAGCCCATGAGCCAGAGCATGTGCCCCGCCACCAGCGCGCCAATGCGGCCGACAAAATTATGCGTCGTGTCCCCGGAAGATTCCGACAGCGCGAGGAAGGACCAGGACGGCATGTCGCGTGGATCATACGAGATCAGAGCCAGCAGCAGCATGGCCGCCAGCATCAGCAACAGGATGCCGAAAACATCATTCCACGGGCTTTCCTTCTCGTCCGTAGATCGGGCGCGAGGGGGGCGGGAGGCAGCAGCGGCACGACTCATGACAACAATCTGGTAATTGTGGCAGACGAAATTATTTAAGGCTACCGAAATATTTACCTTGCCTCACTTTTGTGAATCGGCTTCGATCCATTCCGGGTTGCTGCTTGACCGCAAAAAATCCCGCGAACATCTTTGTCCGTTGCTACGTCACACCACAATCATGAAAAACACCCTCGCCCTCACCCTTGCCGCCGTGCTTGCCCTCGGCGTCTCCGTCACCTCCACCACCAGCGCCCAGGACGCCGGCAAAGTGGACTTTGAAAAGCAAATCCTCCCCATCCTGAAGGAGAGCTGCTTCAAGTGCCATGAGAAGGAGCATGAAGACAATGGCAAGATCAAGAAGCCCAAAGGCGGCCTTCGCCTCGACAGCGCTGCAGCCATCATCAAAGGCGGCAAAGAATACCCGGATGAAAACGTCGTGGCCGGCAAGCCTGACGCCAGCTGGCTGGTGAAGACCATGGCCCTCCCTGACACCGACGACATGGCCATGCCTCCTGAAGGCAAAGGCGATCGTGTCACTCCGGCCAACATCGACCTCATCAAGAAGTGGATCACCGAAGGTGCCAGCTTCGGAGCTTGGAAAGGCGTTGAGTAAATTTTAGTCACCACATCTCACCACGAAGGGCGGAGCCTTGGCTCCGCCTTTCTTTTTCCCATTCATGAACACACCTTTTCGTTTCACCACCTGCCGGGCCGGATCTGAAGCCACGCTCAAGCGAGACATCGCCAGCCACTTCGTCGGTGAACTCACGCCTGCGTTCATGAAGCCGCAGTTCATCACTTGGAAGGTGAAGCATCCAGGCTTCAGCCCGCCCAAGAACCTGAGCCACTTTGCGCGCGTCAGCGGCATCTCCCTCGGCCTGTGCAAAACGCTGGCCGAACTGGTCGAGCACGCCCGCAGCCCCGGCAGCAAGCCCCTGCGCCTGCACGTCTTCCCGCGCATCACGGCGGAGGACGGCGTGGAAGCCGCCACCTGGCAGCGCATCGACGCACTCACCGCTGAAATCACCGCCGCACTTGCACAAGCAGGCATCGCCCTCGAAACCGCCCCTGCCATCGCTCAAGGCGATCTGATTCTCGATGTCATCGTTGGCGAGACTCCGGAAGAACCTCTTTTCCTCGGCTGCCACGAGCACCAGCCCGGCATGCACACGCATCCCGGCGGGCTGCCCCGCATCGCGCTGCCTGCCGATGTCCCCTCACGCGCCTGGCTCAAGCTCGAACAAGCCCTCGCCTGGCGTGGCTGGGATCAGCTTGATCTGAGCGGGCAGACCGCCCTCGATCTCGGCTGCGCTCCCGGCGGCGCCACCTATGCGCTGATCCAGCGCGGCATGAACGTCCTCGGCATTGATACCGGTGAAATGGACCCGCGCGTGCTCGATCTGGCCAAGGCCAAAGGCGTCCGGTTCGACCACTGGCGCACCGCCGCAGGCCGGCTCAATCTCACCGCCCTGCCACGCGAAGTGGCCCTGCTGCTGTGCGACATCAATCTCGCCCCGCCGCTGGTCATTCCCGAGATTCAACGCATTCAAGACGCGGTGCAGGCACGGCGGCTGATCCTCACGATCAAGCTCAACACCCCTGCCCTCGAAGACCGCGCCCACGAGTTCATTGACACCATCCGCGACTTCGCCCCGGCTCCCGTGTTTGCCACGCAGCTTGCTGGCAACCGCCGGGAGATTTGCATCTGCGCCGGTTAAGCGCGGAGCGGCACCACCTTGCGGTCCAGATCATGCGTGGCGTGAATGCGGCGCACCGTGCCGCTGCGTGAGCGCATCAAAATGGAATGCGTTTCCACGCGGTGCCCGACGAGACGGCAGCCGGGTAGCAAAGGGCTGTCGCTGATGCCTGTGGCGCAAAACAAGGCGCTCTCTCCCACGATGAGTTCATGCACGCGGAAGACCTGCTCCATCTCAGCGGCAGGCGTGTACGCGGCGACTTCGGCGCGGTGGGCTTCATCGTGAAACCACATGCGCAGCTGCATGTCGCCACCGAGGCATTTCAGCGCGGCAGCGGCCAGAATGCCTTCGGGAGAACCGCCCATGCCCACGTAGAGATCACAGTTGGATTCCGGCATCGAGGGCGCGACCGCCGCAGCAATGTCACCATCCGTCACCATTCTCAATGCAGCGCCTGAGCGGCGGATCTCCTCGACGATCTCATGATGACGCGGACGATCCATGGTGGAAACGACAAGGTCGCGTTCACGCTTGCCCAAGGCCTGGGCCACAAAGCTGATGACCTCATGCAGCGGCATGTCGAGGAAGCAGCGGTCTCCGCCGCCCTCCAGCGCCTTCTTCACCGCCGGCCCGTAGGCGATTTTGTGGCTGTAGAAGCTCGGAATGCTTTTCATGGCGCACGGCGCACCGTCAGGAATCTGCGCCGCTGCGATGACGGAAATGCTGTTCGGCAGGCCTTTGGCGATGTTGCTGGTGCCGTCGATGGGATCGAGGGCGATGTTGAAGCGCGGTGTGCCATCGCGCCAGGTGCCCAGGTGTTCGCCAACGAAGATGCCGGGCGCATTGTCCTTGATCCCCTCTCCGATCACCACCTCGCCACGAATGTCGAGGATGTCGAAGACGCCATAGATCGCGCTGCAGGCGGCCCCGTCCGCGAGCTCTTTTTCACCCCGGCCAAGCCAGTGAATGGCCTGCAGGGCCGCGTTTTCCGTGGCACGCACGAATTCAAATTCGAGGATGCGTTCCAGATCGTGAGTGCTGCGCAGCGGTGGTAAGGACGTGGACATGGCTGGTGGTAAGGCAGCAATGCCAGAAGGCCGCAAAAAGTCACGATCCCTTTTGGCATTTCGGGCAGAAGAACGTCGAGCGCTGCCCCTGGACGATGCGCTTGATCTCCGTTTTGCAGACGCGGCAGGGCTCGCCCGCCCGATCATAGACGCGCAGCGTCAGCTTGAAGTAGCCGGGCTCGCCGCTCTCGTTCACAAAGTCCCGCAGCGTGGTGCCTCCCATTTCGATGGAAGCCGCCAGCACCTCGCGGATGGCCTTCACGAGTTTCCCAAGCTTCGGCTTCGTCACCTTTCCGGCTGCCTGCCGTGGATTGATGCCGGCCATGAACAAGGCCTCGCTGGCGTAGATGTTGCCCACGCCCACCACGACATGCGCATCCATGATGACCTGCTTGATCGCAGCCGTCTTGCCCTTGCAGGCAGCCTGCAAATGCTCTGCCGTGAATTCATCCCCCAGTGGTTCAGGACCGAGGTCTTTAAGCAGCGGATGCTCCATGGGATCCCCCTCAATCCAGAGCGCGGCCCCAAAACGACGCGGATCATGCAGGCGCAGTTGCTTGCCGCCCTCCAGCGTGATGGCCAGATGATCGTGCTTTTTAAACGGCGTGTCCGCCGGCAGCACCCGCAGATTTCCCGACATGCCCAAATGCAGCAGCAGCGTGCCTTTGGCGGTGCCAAACAGCAGGTACTTCGCCCGGCGCGTGCCCGTCTCAATCCGGCATCCTTCCAGCTCATGAATCGTGTCCGGCACCGGCCAGCGCAACCGCTTGTCCCGCACGATCACCTCCCGAACCCGTTTGCCGATCACGTACGGCGACACCCCGCGCAGAGCGGTTTCAACTTCGGGGAGTTCAGGCATGGCCTATTTGCTTTCCAGCGCCTGCTCCAGCGCACGCCACGCCAGCATCGCGCACTTCACACGCTGCGGAAATTTTTGCACGCCTTCGAGGAGGATGAGTTCGCCGAGGGCGTCTTCATTGGCAGGGGTGCCGTCACCCATGACCACGCGGCGGAAGTCTTCGCGCACGGCGGCGGCTTCGTCCTTGGACTTGCCTTTGATCTTCTGCGTCATCATCGAGGCGCTGGCCTGGCTGATGGCGCAGCCCTGGCCGGTGAATTTGAGGTCGTCGATGTTGCCGTTGTCGGCCACCCGCACCCAGACGTCGATCTCGTCGCCGCAGGAGGGATTGTCGCCATGGGCGTGCAGGCAGGGCGGCGGGAGTTCGCCGTGATTGCGCGGATTCCGGGAGTGATCAAGGATCACCTGCTGGTAGAGGTCGCGGAGGTCGTCAGAGAGCATGGTCAGGTGAAGAACTTACGCGCGAGGAGCAGTACTTCGACGAGGCGATTGATCTCTTCGAGCGTGTTGTAAAAATAAAAGCTGGCGCGGGTGGTGCCGGGCACCTTGAAGCGCTTCATCAGCGGCTGGGTGCAGTGATGCCCGCCGCGCATGGCCACGCCGTGGCTGTTGGCGAACTCGACAAGGTCGTGCGGATGCGCAAAATCGAGATGGAAGGCAACGAGCGCGCCACGGTGGCCGTTCTGCGGGCCGAGGATGCGGATGCCGGGCACTTCGCTCATGCGCTGCACGGCGTAGTTGGCCAGATTGTGGTCGTGGCGCTGGATGTTTTCGAGGCCGATGGCCTCCAGATAATCAATGGCGGCACCGAGACCGATGACCCCGGAAATGTCGGGTGTGCCCGCCTCGAAACGATGCGGCGGCGCCTTGTAGGTGCTGCTCTCCATGGTGACCGCCAGAATCATCTCGCCACCGCCATGCCAGGGCGGCATGGTTTCCAGAAGGGCCATGCGGCCATACAGCACACCGATGCCGGTGGGGCCGCACATCTTGTGACCGGAGAAAACGAAGAAGTCGCAGCCCAGATCTTTCACATCGATGGGCATGTGCCCCGCACTTTGCGCGCCATCCAGCAGCGTCACCGCGCCGAGGGCCTTGGCCCTGGCAAGGAGTTCCTTGGCGGGATTGATGGTGCCGAGAGAATTGGAAATATGAACGAAGGCGAAGAGCTTCACCTGCTCTGTGAGCAAGGTTTCGATGGCGGCGGAATCAAGCGTGCCGTCATCCAGCACCGGGATGTATTTGAGCGTCGCGCCCGTGCGCTGGGCGAGCAGCTGCCACGGGACGATGTTGCTGTGATGCTCCATGCCGGTGATGAGGATGACATCCCCTGCCCTCAGATTCTGAGTGCCCCAGGTGTTCGCGACGAGGTTGATGCCCTCGGTGGTGCCACGGGTGAAAATGATCTCGTCCTCCGACGCCGCGCCGATGAAACGTGCCACTTTTTTCCGCGACGCCTCAAAGGCCTCGGTGGCACGGTTGCTCAGTTCGTGCAGGGCGCGGTGGACGTTCGCGTTGTCACGCTCGTAGTAACGCGAGAGCGTCTGGATGACCGCACGCGGCTTCTGGCTGCTGGCCGCACTGTCCAGATAGACAAGCGGGTGACCATTCACCTGCTGATCAAGGATGGGGAAATCAGAGCGTATGCGGTGCCAGTCCATGTCTTCCGACCCAGACACTAGCGTGCCACCACACTCTGTCGAGTCGTAACGCTGACGGGGGCCGCCTTGCGGGCTGCGTAGATGCCGCGGCTTTCGACCTTTCTCGCACGATCTTGCAATGAACCAGGTTTGCCGTCTGCTGGCAGATTGTTCTCGCCCAGCATGTTCAGCATGGAGGCTCCGGTTTGATCAAACGCTTTCACGGGAGCGCAGTTCTTTAAAGCTTCCCACGTTTGGCAACTGGTCAGACCGGTAGAAAGCAAAATGAGAAAACTGAGACGGGCGAATTTCATTAACTTCGTGTTTATCATGACGTTGCGATTCTGTAAACAAAAGATGCTCATGGCTTGAAAGCCATGTGGGAACTGGAGCTAGCAGCCGCTGGACGGATTTGGCGATCTCCCCTGGCCTGCACCTCGCGTCCGCGCATCTCCAGCGTCTTGCTGGCAGTCGTCCCCTTGCCATTCTCGTCAGCTAACATCAGGGCATAAGGAGCCAGACGCAATGCCGTGCCGATCAAACCACAATTGCTCAGCAAGAGGGTGGCGGCGAAGGCAAAAATCAGACGGGATTTCACGGGCATTTGTTGTTTTTATCACAACCGCCTGTGAGAGTAAACATATATGATGCCCTCGGCCCGGGGCGAAACTTGTGCTTTGTCTGGCAAACATTGCCGCTGCAGGCCCGTATTCCACTGCCCTTCCGTTTCCAACCCACATGAAGAAACTGCTCACCATCCTCCTCGCCCTCACCGTCTCGCTCCAGGCTGAGATCGAACTCAAGCAGGGCGACAGCATCGCCATTCTCGGCAACGCACTGCCTGACCGCTCGCAATATTCCGGCTGGCTGGAGACGATGCTGACCCAGGCCAATGCCGGCAAGGACCTCACCTTCCGCAATCTGGCCTTTTCCGGCGATGAGGTGCAGACCTGGCACCGCATCGACAACTTCGGCACACGCGACGAATGGCTCACGAAGGTGAAGGCTGACGTCATTTTCGCCTTTTACGGCTACAATGAATCCTTCAAGGGCTACGAGGGCATTGAAGACTTCAAAAAGAACCTCGCCAAGTTCATCGACGACGCGAAGGCGCAGAACTACAGCGGCAAAGGCGCGCCGCGCATCGTGCTGTTTTCGCCCATCGCCCTGCAAAAGCTGGCCAATCCAAGCCTCCCGCCGGTGGAGGAAAAGAACACCAACATCCAAAACTACGCCGCCGCGATGAATGAAGTCGCCACCGCGAAAGGCGTGACGTTTGTGGATCTCTTCCAGCCCAGCGCCAAGGGCCTGCCAGAGGGCTCCACACTCGACGGCCTCTACATTACCGACAGCGGGGAAAAGGCCATCGCGGAAGCCGCCTTCAAATCCCTCACCGGCAAGGATGCACCGCAGGTGAATGAAAAACTGCGCAAGGCCATCAACGACAAAAACTGGGAATGGCACCAGCGCTACCGCACCGTGGACGGCTACAACGTCTATGGCGGCCGCTCCGGCCTCGCCTACGCCGCTGGAGTGGGTGGTTTCAAACAGAACGAGCGCAATCCCGAGAAGCCCTACATTTCCAATTACCAGGTGATGATGGAGGAAATGGCCCAGCGCGATGTGAAGACGGCCAACCGCGACAAGCGCGTCCACGCCATCGCCAAAGGTGGCGATCTCGAAGTCAAAGACGACAACCTGCCGCCCGTGGAAAAAGTCCCCACCAACATGCCCAACCCGAAGGAGGGCAAGGAGTTCAACAAGGTGCCGATGACCGGCATGACCTTCACGCCCGAAGGGCTTGTAGCTTTCCCTGACGCCAAGGAGGCAATGAAAAACATCCAGGTCGAAGCCGGACTCAAGATCACGCTCTTTGCGGATGAAAAGAAATTCCCCGAACTCGCCAAGCCGGTGCAGATGGCCTGGGACACCCGCGGCCGCCTGTGGATCAGCGCCTGGCGGAACTACCCCGAGCGCACCCCCACCAGCACCAAGGGCGACAGCCTGCTGGTTTTTGAAGACACGGACGGTGACGGGGCAGCGGACAAGATGACCGAGTTTGCCGACAATCTGAACTGCCCCACCGGATTCAATTTCTACAAGAACGGTGTCATCGTCATGCAGTCGCCCAATCTCGTGTATCTCGAAGACACCGATGGCGACGGCAAAAGCGACAAGCGCACCATCCTGCTGATGGGCCTCTGCGCCGCCGACTCCCACCATGAAACGAATGCGCTGAGCTACGACTGCGGCGGCGCCCTGTATCCGAGTGACGGCGTCTTCCACCGCACTCAGGTTGAAACACTCTACGGCCCCGTGCGCAATACGAATGGCTGCATCTACCGCTTTGACCTCAACCGCCGCACGCTGGAGCGCTTCACCACAGACGCCACAGTGAATCCCCACGGCAAAGTTTGGGACCGCTGGGGCAACGCCTTCTTCACCGACGCCACCGGCAACGTGAACACCTTTGCCGAAGCCTCCTCCTGCTACCTGCCACGCGAAGGCGGCGGCAGCGCCAAACTGCAGGAGTTTTGGAAACGCCCCGCACGCCCCGCCGCTGGCAACAACCTCATTTCCAGCCGCCACTTTCCGGACGACTGGCAGAACAATTTCCTCAACTGCAATGTCATCAGCTTCCAGGGCATCTGGCGCGTGCCGCTCATGCCGGACGGCTCTGCCTTGAAGGGCGAAGTCAGCAACGAACTCGTCAAGGTCGATCCCGCCGTGTATCCCACCTTCCGCCCGAGCGCTGTCAGCGTGGGCCCGGATGGCGCGCTGTATTTCTGCGACTGGTCCAATGCCATCATCGGCCACATGCAGCACCACCTGCGTGATCCGAACCGCGACCACCTGCACGGCCGCATCTACAAGCTGACCTATGAAGGCCGTGCGCTGCTCAAGCCGGCCAAAATCTATGGTGAGAGCATTGAGCACCTGCTCGAAAACCTCAAAGCGTGGGAGGACAACGTGCGCATGCGCAGCAAGATCGAACTGGCCAAGCATGATCCCGCCAAGGTCGCCGCTGCAGCAAAAGCCTGGGCCGCAAAGCTCGATACGAGCGACAAAGAGTACGAGCACCATCGTCTTGAAGCGCTGTGGACGCACCAGTGGGTCGATGTCGTCGATGTGGATCTGCTCAAAGCCGTTTTGAAATCTCCCGAGCCTCGCGCCCGTGCCGCTGCAACGCGTGTGCTTTGCTACTGGAAGGACCGCGTTCCAGGCGCGCTTGATCTGCTCAAGGTTGCCGTCAACGACCCTGCCATGCCGGTGCGCATGCACGCCGTCCGTGCTCTCAGCTTCTACCAGCCCACGCCCGATGCGGAAAAGGCCCTCGAAATCGCCTACGACGTGCTCAAACAGCCCACCGACTATTACATCGACCACGTCTTCAGCGAATGCAGCAAAGGCCTGCAGTCCGTACTCAAGACCAAGGTCCTGCCGAAAGATCCCGGAGCGCTGGCCGAGTTCATCTCCAAGACCACCGATGCCGACTTGAAGGGCCTGCCCGATCTGGAACCCGTGCTCATCGAAAAACTCACGCGGCCAAAACTCACCGCCGACGTCCGCGCGAAAGCTCTCGAAGAACTCGCCAAGACCAGTGGTGACGACGCGCCCGTCGTGCTCGTGAACATGCTCAAGCGCATCGAAGCCGCCGACGGCAAACTCAACGCCACCGCAGACGACCTCGGCAAGCTCCTGCTCGCCCAATCCCCCGGTATGCTGGCCCGTCACGGCACGCTCATCAAGACCCTGGCCCAAGATGCGAAACAGGCCCCGGTGAAACGCGCCTGCTACGCCGCCTACATCGTCGGAGACAAAACGCCGGACAACCTCTGGAAGGCCGTCACCGACGGCGGCGAGCGCAACTATCTCATCGAAGCCATCGCCCTCATCCCCGCCAACGAAGCCGCCCTGCGCGCCAAGTTCCAGCCGCACCTCACCGCCCTTTTGGGAGATGCCAAGCTCGATGGCGGCCGCCTTCGCGCCGTGCTCACCGCCCTGCCCCTCATGGGTGCAGACAATGCTGCCGCGAACTTCCAGATCGTGGCACAGCACCTCATCGACGGCAAAGAGCGCAACGCCGCCGCCAAGGCCCTCATGAAATTCCCGAAAGCCAGCTGGGACGCCGCCAAAGCGAAACCCGTCACCGACGCCGTCCTCGCCTACGGCAAGACGGTGAAACCCGCCGACCGCAGCAAGCCCGAGTATGTCGAGATCATCGCCGCCGCCAAAGAAATGGCCGCGCTGCAGGGAGACGCTGGCAAAGCCACCCTCGCCGAACTGAAGACCATCAGTGTCGATGTCTTCGTCGTCCACACTGTGCACGAGCAGCTCCGCTTTGACACCACCCGGATCGAAGTCACCGCCGGCAAGCAGTTTGAAGTCATCTTTGAAAACGACGACGTCATGCCGCACAATTTCGTCATTGTCCCTCCCGGCAAGCACATGGAAATCGGCACTGCCGCCATGACCATGACGCCCGACAAGCTCGACAAGCAAGGCCGCGCCTTCATGCCCGCCGCCTTTGAGAAGCAAATTCTCGCCGCCACCAAGCTCCTCGAACCCGGCCAGAAAGAAACCATCAAACTCAAAGCCCCCTCACAACCCGGCGACTACGAATTCGTCTGCACCTTCCCCGGCCATGCCGTTCTGATGTGGGGAACGCTGAGCGTGGCGAAGTGAGGCAGCGAACTTGATTCAGCAGTTGGTTAATGCCCCACGGACGAGATGGAATGTCCGTGGGAGGTGGACATCAACATGGTTGTCAATGATCCGCCATCCATTAAACTCCCCCCATGACAGCAACCTTGGAAGCCGATCACAAGCTCTCTCTCTCTGAAGACGTTCTTGCCCAAGGACGATTCAAGGACGGCATGGAATTTCGCGTGAGCGTAACGCCTTCAGGCGCAATGATCCTGAGACCCAACCAGCCGCGCCGAAAATCTCTTGTGGAACACTTGCGTGGACTGCAAGGGCTGGAGCTTCCTCCGAACCGCGAACCTCTCGGCCCGCCTGCTGATCTATGACCTACCTGCTGGACACGAATGTCCTGTCCGAAGGCATGCGCCCACAACCTGACGTTAAGGTTATCGAGTGGCTGGATGCCCATCAGGAACAATCAGCCATCAGCGCACTAACGCTTGCAGAACTGGCCCGAGGAGCAGAGTGGGCAGTTGATGGAAAACGGAAAAACGAGCTGCTGCGACGGCTCCGCTTCATGCAGGAAGATTTCGCGGATGCCATTCTGCCTTTTGACGATGCTTCAGCCTGGGAATGGGCTCGTTAGTGCAAACGAGCCAAAGATGACGGCCATTCGGTGACCGTGATTGACAGTCTGATTGCCGCCACGGCTCTCGCGCGTATGGACTGACCATAGTCACGCGGAATGTCGCAGATTTTCCAGGGCTGGCTGTCCTTGATCCGTTCACAACGTCTTGACCAAGGGGCTGCCAGATCGGCTTCGAGGTAAAAGACGCATGAAACCCCAAGCTGTAATCACCAGTTCAAGCGGCATCAGCCTTCAACGCGCCAATGTTTAGAAATGCGCCGGTTCTCCGGCGATTGCGGTTTCGAACGTCCACCGGCCCACGCAAGGCTCCAGAGGACTGGAGCACTCCAAGACGCTGGCGCGTTCTTGAGGCTCCAGACCACGCATGGAAGCGTGGTTCAGCTCTCGCGGATTTTCCCGGCGAGTGAATCCAGCGTACGCTTGAAGTCGTTGGAACCATTGACGAGGTTCGTGACGACTTTGCAGGCGTGAATGACGGTGCCGTGGTCACGACCACCGAATTCATCGCCAATCTGCACCAGCGGAAGCTTGGTCAGGGTGCGCGTCAGATACATGGCCACCTGGCGGGCTTCGGCGATGTTTTTCGGACGACGCGGGCCGGTAAGGTCGCTCACCCGCAGATCGTAATGCGTGGCGATGATGCGCTGGATACGGTCCACGGTGACGGTCTTTGACGGATCTTCATCGATCACATCATGCAGCATCGTCGCGAGCGCAGATTCTGTGGGGACGGTGCCTTCGAGCGAGACATGAGCGGCGACGCGCATGAGCGCGCCTTCCAGCTTGCGCACGTTCACACGGATGCGCTGCGCCATGAAGTCGAGGATCCATGGGTCGAGAGACACATTGAAGTCGCTCTGCTTGCGGCGCAGGATGGCGATGCGGGTTTCAAAGTCCGGCACCTGGATCTGCGTGGCAAGGCCCCACTCAAAGCGTGAGACGAGGCGGCTTTCGAGATTTTTGATCTCGCTCGGCGGGCGGTCGCTGGCCAGGACGATCTGCTTCGCGTTGTTGAAGAGCTCGTTGAAGGTGTGGAAGAACTCCTCCTGCGTGCTGTCCTTGCCCTCGAAGAAATGCACGTCGTCGATGAGCAGCACATCCACCTTGCGGTATTTCTGGCGGAACTGGCTGAAGGTCTGGCGCTTGATGGCGTCCACGAACTCGTTGGTGAACTGCTCGGAGGTGACGTAGCGCACGTTCGCACGTGGTTTGCGCGCCAGCACTTCCTGGCCGATGGCCTGAAGAAGGTGCGTCTTTCCAAGCCCCGTGGGGCCGTAGAAGAACAGCGGATTGTAGATGCGGCCCGGCTTTTCAGCCACCGCCTTGGCAACAGCCACGGAGTAGCTGCTGTTGGGGCCGATGACGTAGCTGTCGAAGTTAAACTTGGCGTTCAGTCCCGCTTCGCTGAAGAAACGGATCGGAGCCTGGTCACCGGCGTTGACACGCGCCGCCTTGAGTTCGGGCATGGGCGCGTAGGAAACGGGGGTCGGTTCCGTCGCCACATGAAACTCAATGACTGCAGGCACTCCAGTGACTTCAGCCACGGCATCGGCAACGGCCACCGTGTGATTGCTCTCGATCCAGAGCTGATGGATCGGATTCGGCACGGTGATGATGAACCTGCCGTCATCTGCCAGACGACCCGAGGTGCCGCTGAAGCAGCGCTGAAAATTATCCCCGCCCAGACGCTTCACCAAAACTTCGCAGACCTGGTCCCAAACCGTGGGAACAGGTGTGAACAATTCGGTGTGTGCATGGTGAGCCGAGCCATTGAGGGAAGAGTGATTCGAGTTTTCATCGTTGCGCGCCATGATGAGTGTTTCTGGGAGAATGAGGTCGGGATTAGGTTGGTAAGATGCGTCGGCAGGTATTCAATTGGGAACAATCAGGAGGCCATCGAATATCTTTTTAAACGACCATGCTTTGTATGTCGAAACCGACACATGAAACAAGCTCTTCTTCGATATATTTTTTGAAGTTTCCATCCAAACGAACAAAACATTCAAAATTAATTTGCATTAAAATGTGAAGATCTGTGCAAACAGCAGCGAACAAGCTGTGAACAGTTTGCGAATAGCTGTGCGCAACCAAAACAGGCACACAAAATGCGTGCCTGATCTCATGCGGGAAAAGATCATTCCCGCATGGAGCAAGCCGGCATCAATGAGCCTTCTTCACATGCTCGCCGAGGAGATCACGGCCAAAGTCGCCGTCAAAGCTGCGCCAGACACTATGCACATGGTTGGCATCGTTCTGGGTGTTGTCATACTCGAGCAGGAAGGTCTTGCCCTGCACACGGTAGTAGTGCGGTTCGCCGCGCTCCTTGCCACCAGCCCAGGCGAAATAAATCGGACCGCTCTCTTTAAACTCGGCGCGGGCGGCTTCAGCAATTTCGGGACGCATCCGGTCAATGTACTCCGAAATGATGCGCGTGAGCATGTCCTTCTGCTTCGCGTTGAGTTCCGAATCAACAAGACCGGCAGGTGACAGCGGGTTCACCTTGTGCTCCGCTGCAGTGATCATTTCCTTGGGGGCTTCCGTGGCGACAAAGGCCGTCTTGAACTG
Organism: Prosthecobacter sp. Pr1; assembly: GCF_057652315.1. NCBI lineage: Bacteria > Pseudomonadati > Verrucomicrobiota > Verrucomicrobiia > Verrucomicrobiales > Verrucomicrobiaceae > Prosthecobacter > Prosthecobacter sp. Pr1. The sequence goes on from NZ_JBYFBS010000010.1 coordinate 209,972, forward strand.
CTCAGGCGTCAGCGACTTGACCAGTTCACGGCCCAGTTCTTCCTCGACTCCCAGCACACGCAGTCCGGTGAGCGGCCCCTGGCGGATTTCACCTGGATTCGTGCCCATGAAAGCGGGAGTGGCACGGAGCATCTGGCCGTCTTTGATGGTGAAATTCAAGGACAGGTGATGTCCTTCCACACGCCAGCCCCAGGCACCCTTGTCAGCGGGTTCACCGAAAATTGAGACAAAGTATTTTTCTGGATCGCGTTTTTCGCGGACGGCGGCGCGCTTGGATTCATCGGCACCTTCCATCTGATAGAGCACTTCTTCGAGACTCATGATCGTCACCGCCTTGGCGGAGCCACGGAAGCTGAGACCGGTATTTAAGAGAGCATGGGCGAGAAGGCGCTGCTGCGGCGTCATTTCCTTGAGGGGCAGCCCCTTGCGCTCACGCGGGATGAAGTGCCAGTTTTCGCGCTCCTCGGCGGCAAACTCGAAGCAAGCCTTCGCTTTTTGTTCCGGAGTCAGCGCAGCCAGAAAGACCTTGGCAATGGCGGACATCTGCGTGCCCGCATCGTGCGCCCCCACCTTGCTGGGAGTGAAGCTAGAAAGGGCAAGGCAGATGCCGAGAAACGGGACAGAAAGGCGCTGAGCGAGGTGCATGATGGTGGTTGTGAGTCGTCTTGATTGGTTGGCAGGGCAAGTCGAACGCTCATTCTGGGAGAGGTTTGTCATTCATTGTCATCATTTTTCACGTTGCGAGCGCCGAGACGTTGACACTTTCCTGCGCGAGGTTGTAGTCTGATGATTATCGTAAAATACCGTTTTCACGCATCACCCGCCAAGCAGATCCGAATTCATGTACTCCAATGAAGCATACCTCCTCGAACAGCTCCTGGAAACCGGCCAGCTGTCCGAGCGTGACATCCAGCATGCAAAAACAGGTCTGAAGCCTGGAGAGAGCGCCGTTGCCATCCTGGTTAAAACAGGCACGATCACAGACGAGCAGATCGCACGCACGGTTGCCGTCAGCTCCGGCATGGAATACGTCGATTTGAATGGCTTTGAAGCCCATCCAGGCCTGAAGGGACTCGTTCCTGTGGATGTGGCCAAGAAATATAAAATTGCGCCGCTGGGGATAAACGGGAGCACCTTGCAGATTGCAGTATCCGACCCGTTTGACTTCGAAACGCTGGATGCTCTGCCACATGTGCTGCAGCCGGACATCGAATACTACTGCTCCACCCCGGGTCTGATCAAGACAGTGCAGTCCAATATCTATGGCAATGAAGCCATTCTTGGCATTGAAACGAAGGGTGCAGACGCTGGCACTTCCTCAGACGCTGACGCCCCGGTCATCAGGCTGGTGCAGAACATGCTGATGGAGGCCTTCAAGCAGAAGGCGTCTGATATTCACGTGGAGCCGCTGGAGAAGGACATCCGCATCCGCTACCGCATGGATGGTGTCCTCGTGGACGTGGAGCATCACCCCAAACGCCTGCATTCCGCGATCATCGGGCGTCTCAAAATCATGACCGGCTCCATGCAGCTGGATGAAAAGCGCATCCCGCAGGACGGCCGCATCCAGATGAACTTCAATGACAAGGAGATCGACATGCGTGTGTCGATCATCCCCACCAACAATGGCGAAAGCGTCGTCATGCGTGTGCTCGACAAGAGCAGCCTGAAGCTCGGCCTCGTGGACTTGGGATTCCTGAGTGATGACCAGGCCTCCTTTGAGCAGCTCATCACCCTGCCTGACGGCATCATTCTGGTGACCGGCCCCACGGGCTCCGGCAAAACGACCACACTGTACGCCTGCCTCAATTTCATCAACCGTCCTGACCGCAAGATCATCACAGTGGAAGACCCGGTCGAATACGAACTCGCGGGGATCAACCAGGTCATGGTGAAGGAAGATGTCGGCATGACTTTCGCCGCTGCACTGCGCGCCATGCTGCGTCAGGCGCCCAACATCATCATGCTGGGGGAAATTCGAGATTTGGAGACGGCCTCCATCGCCATCCAGGCATCACTCACGGGTCACTTGGTCTTCAGTACGCTGCATACCAACGACGCACCGAGCGCCGTGGCTCGTCTCACGGACATCGGGGTCAAGCCCTTCCTCACCGCCTCCGCCGTTCGCGCGATCGAAGCTCAGCGACTCGTCCGCAAGCTCTGCCCTGACTGCAAACAACCCGGCAAACTCTCCAATCACGAACTGCGCTCCCTCGGCCTCGAAGCCGCCCAGATGGCGGAAGCCACCATCATGAGCGCCGTCGGCTGCTCCAAATGCCGCCAGCGCGGCTTCCGCGGTCGTATGTCCCTTGTGGAGATTTTCAAAATCAACGACGAAGTGCGCAGCATGATCAACCAGCAGCTCACCACTCCCCAGCTGCGCAAACGAGCACGCGAACTGGGCATGCGCACCCTGCGTGAAGACGGCATCCGCAAGGTGCTTTCCGGCCTGACCACCGCCGACGAAGTGATCGAAGCCACCATGTCTGACGCCGATTGATCCTCACTCCCAGACTTCCCCAACGAACTTCATTTCTTACAGACGACTATGACTCCCCATAATGTGGTAGAGATGCTCAAAAGCCGGGGCGTGATCGACAAAGGTCTCGCCTACGACATCGAGCAGGATTCCGTGCAAAACGGCAAAGACATTGTCCAGGTGCTGCTGGCCTACGGCATCTACACCAATGAGGATGAATTCTGGGCGCAGGTGGCCGATGAACTCGGCGCCGACCACTTCGACCTCGACAATTTCGAACCACCGCCCTCCGTCATCGCGTTGATTCCGGCAGGCATGGCACGTCTCTACGGCGCGTTTCCGATCACGCTGGATGCGCAGGGACTGCACGTCGCCTTCACCGATCCGCTCAATCCCCAGCTGGTGGAAGACCTGCGCTTTGGACTCGAAAAAACGATTGTGCCGGTGGTCGCCCGCCGCAGCCAGGTGCTGACCTTGATCGAGAAGTTTTATGGCGCTGGCGCACCCAGCATTGAGGAAATCTTCGGCCAGCTCGGCAAGAGCGGCAAAGACGGCATCACCGCTGAAGCAGAAGCGAATTCCGCGCCCATCGTCAAGTTCGTCGACCTGGTGATGCAGCAGGCCATCAAGGAGCGAGCGAGCGACATTCACTTCGAGCCCTTTGAGCGCGAGTTTAAAATCCGCTATCGTGTGGACGGCGCGCTGTATGAAATGGCGCCGCCGCCCATTCACCTGGCCACTTCGATCATCTCCCGTATCAAGGTGATGTCGAACATGAACATCGCCGAGCGCCGCATCCCGCAGGACGGACGCATCATGACCAACGTCGGCGGCAAGCCGGTGGACATGCGCGTCAATTCCCTGCCCACGCAGCACGGTGAGTCTGTGGTGCTTCGTGTTCTTGACCGCTCCTCGATCAACATCGAGCTCGATGCGCTGGGCATGCAGCCCTTCCTTCAAGACTACATCGTCGAGACCATTCACAAGCCCAACGGCATCTTCATCGTCACCGGTCCGACCGGCGCTGGCAAGACCACCACCCTCTACGCCTGCCTGCGCAAGATCAACACCATCGACTGCAAGCTGATCACCGCCGAAGACCCGGTGGAATACGAACTCGACGGCGTCATGCAGGTGCCGATCAATGACGCGGTGGGTCTGACCTTTGCCAAGGCCCTGCGCTCCTTCCTGCGTCAGGACCCTGACCGCATCATGGTGGGAGAAATGCGTGACCTTGAAACCGCCCAGATCGCGATCCAGGCCTCCCTCACCGGCCACTTGGTGCTCAGCACCCTGCACACCAACGACTCCGCCGGGGCCGTCACCCGTCTGGTGGACATGGGGGTGGAGCCCTTCCTCGTCTCTGCCACGCTGGAGGGAGTGCTCGCCCAGCGCCTTCTGCGTACCATCTGCAAAAGCTGCCGTTCACCGTATGAACCGAGCCTGAGCATTCTCAATCAGCTGGGCCTCACACCGGAAGATCTCGGTGGCAAGCAGTTCTACACCGGCTCGGGCTGCTCTGTCTGCGGCAACAGCGGCTACAAAGGCCGAAAGGGCCTCTACGAGCTGCTGGATGTCACCGATCCCATCCGCGAGCTCATCACCGGCCGCGCGCCCTCCATTGTCTTGAAGCAGAAAGCCATCGAACTCGGCATGGTCACCCTGCGTGAAGACGGTCTGCGCGGCATTTACGATGGATCAACGACCATCGAGGAAGTGCTGAAATACACCTGATCTCCGCAACGCCAGACGGCGCCCCCTGCCGAGTGCAACCCTGTACATTATTTGATGGACAGAACACCCGCCGTCCCGGTATTCTAAAATTACCCTGAACAAACGCCGCCACGATACGCCCCTATGCCCACGTTTCATTACATCGCCCTGGATCAGAACGGACAGGAAACCGCCGGAGATCTTGACGCTGCCTCCGAGGCAGATGCCATCAATCAACTGCGCCAGACCGGCCTCTATCCGACCAGCGTCGCCGCCGAAGGCCAGGGCCAGGCGGCTGCCATCAAGAAACGCGTCAAATCCACCTCCAAGGGCAAGGCAAAGACCGTCAAAGTCGGCGCAAACGCCAAGGTCAAGAGCAAGAGCCTGATGATTTTCACACGTCAGCTCGCCACGCTCATCGATTCCGGCCTCCCCCTGCTGCGCGGTCTCACCGTGCTGGGCCGTCAGGAGCCCAATCTGGTGATGAAAGGAACGATCACCACGCTGGCGGACAATGTTCAGACCGGCAGCACCTTCTCCGAAAGCCTCCAGCAGTACCCGCGCATCTTCAACAAGCTCTACATCAACATGGTGAAAGCCGGTGAACTCGGCGGTGTGCTTGAGCTCGTGCTCAACCGTCTGGCCGAGTACCAGGAAAAGGCCCAGAAGCTCAAGAACAAGATTGTCGCGGCGATGGTTTACCCGATCATCGTCATGTTCATTGCCGCAGCCATCATGGTCTTCCTCATGCTGGTCATCGTTCCACGATTTGAGTCCATCTTTGATGACATGATCCCTGGCGGCAAAGAAAAGCTGCCGGCGTTGACGAAATTCGTCATCGGCTTCAGCCGCACCATGTACGACTACATCTGGTATCAGGTGGCCGGTCTGGCAGCGATCATCGCCGGCTGGCGCATGATGGCCGCCACCAAAGGCGGACGCCGGTGGATTGACCGTACCAAGCTCAAGCTCCCGCTCTTCGGCGATGTGCAGAGCAAAACCGCCATCTCACGTTTTACCCGCACTCTGGGAACGCTGGTGACCTCCGGCGTGCCCATCTTGCAGGCCCTGAACATCACCCGCGACACCGCCGGCAACACAATCATTTCCGACGCCATCACCAAGGTGCATGACGCAGTGAAAGAAGGTGAGTCCATGGTGGCGCCTCTGGAGTCCAGCGGAGTCTTCCCCCCGATGGTGATCTCCATGGTCGACGTGGGTGAGGAAACCGGCCAGCTTCCTGAGATGCTTCTCAAAATCGCTGACGTCTATGAAGACGAAGTGGACAATTCCGTCTCCGCCCTCACCTCCATGCTGGAGCCCCTGATGATCGTCGTGCTCGCCCTCGTCGTGGGTGTGATCGTCATGGCCCTCTTCCTCCCACTCATCGACGTGATCAAAAACCTCAGCGGCGCTGGCGGCTAGGACAGGACACCACCCCCAACCAACCTTGGAGTCATGAAATCAACCCGCTTGTCATTCCATTCACGTACGCGTGCCTTCACCCTGGTGGAGATGCTCATCGTGGTCACCATCATCTCGCTGCTTGCCGCCCTGACCATGGGCGGGTACACCTTTGCCATGCGCTCCTCGAAACGGCGCCTGACCACAGGAACGTTTGAGGCGATCAAACTCGCGCTTGAACGCTACAACACGGAATTTGGTGAATACCCGGAGCCGGCCAACAGCAATCAAATGGTGCAGTTTCCTCCCGGCCTGGCCACCTATGACACCTCCGGGGCTTCATGCCTCTATCAAGCGCTGACAGGTGACGGTTACGACCAAATCAAAGGGGTCACTGGCGATCCTGCAGGAGGCGGATCAGGCGGCACGTCAGATGGCAAAGTGGAAGGCGCGGCCGAACTCAAAAACAAGATGTTCGTCGAAATCCCACAGACCATCTACACCCGAAAAGGCAGCACTTACATGCTGATTGACGGCTTTGGCCACCCCTTTCAGTACCTCAAAGCAGCCATCCCCACCACCACGACGACCGGTGCTGGAAGCGGGGGCAGCACCACCACTCCCACCACCATCAACACAACGTATGATCTCTGGTCATACTCAGAAGATGAGCAAAACACCACCAAGCAAAGCATCAGCACTTTGACGGACCCAACCGTGTCCGCAAAATGGATCAAAAACTGGTAAATTGCGGCGGCTGCTTCTTCTGAAAACGACATCTTGCGTGTTTCCGGGCAAAGTTTGATACAGTATGCCCATCGGTCTCGCCATCGCCTCCATTCTTGCGTTGTTCGTCAGTTTCTGGGCATTGAACATCGCACGTGACCCGAGCGTCTGGCGACTCTGGTGGATGGATTTGCTCGGAGTGCTCGATGTGGATTCCAATCGGGATCAGCGGCGCAGCCAGGAGCGCCAGATGTCCTTCATCTGCTTCACGCTGTTCCTGCTCCTGCTCTCCACCGGCCTCAGCGGAGCCTTCTGGACGGTCGACTTGGTGCGGGATCACAAACGTGACAAAACACGCTTTGAGCGCGCAGAGGAGAGCTCCAACCGAGAAATTGAGAAGGTCAAAAGTCAGCCTCAGAGAATTGCCCGCTGAGGATGCGGCCGGCCTGATGGGGTGGATTTTGGTTTGCACGGGGCGTGCATCGCTGCGAAGAAACGTCTCATTCCCCATCCCGACCCCATGAACCGCCAGGAAAATCTCGAATCCCTCTTTCGCAACGGCAAGACCGTCATCCTTCCCATTGACCACGGTTGCGCCATTCCAGTGCCTGGCTTGGAAAACCCCTTTCAGCTCATCGATCAGGTCAATGAATTCGTCGATGGCTACGTCATGAACCTCGGTGTCGCCCTGCGCGCTGCCGACAGCCTCGCCGGCAAGGGCATCATCCTCCGCACGGACGTCTACAACACACGCACCACAGGTGAAGGCGCCGGCAGCATCGGCGTCTTCGGCGTCGAAGAAGCGGAAATGGTCGGCGCCAATGCCGTCATGAACATGCTCTACCCCTTCTCCGCCTATGAGAAGGCCAATTTCCAGGAGTGCGCCGACCTCATCCGCCTCAGCCTCGACACAGACATTCCCGTCATCCTGGAATCCCTGCCCTACGCACTGGGCGCTCCGGAAAAATACACCGTGGAAAATGTCAGCTTCGCAGTCCGCCTCGCAGCCGAACTCGGCTCGGATGTCGTGAAGTGCCCGTACCCGACCAATGGCACGGTGGACGACTTCCGCCGCATCATCGGCCAGAGCTTCGTCCCTGTCATCATCCTCGGCGGTGCCGCCATGGGAGACGACGCCGGCCTCCTGAAGATGGTCGAAGACGCCATGGATGCCGGTGCCGCCGGCGTGGCGATCGGCCGGAACGTCTGGCAGCACAAAAACCCTGCCGCCATCGCCCGCAGCATCGCGGCCGTCGTGCATGAAGACGCCTCCGCGCTTGAAGCCCTCGCACTGCTGAAAGAACCGGTGCGCTGAGTCAGTTTCGTTTTCCCCGCCATGAAACGACTGCTTCTTGCCGCCAGCCTGTTCGCCACCTGCTCTCTTCACGCCCAGCAGCTGCAATCTTTCGAGATCAAGGCTGACGACTGGGCCGATGGCGAGCCGCCAAAGGAAGTCTTCATCGTGGATGGCACCATCAAGATCGCCGCGCGCGATGGCAGCAAGGCCATCGTCATCGATCCCAATCCCGTCACCGACGCCAGCGCCCAGCTGGCCGTCTCCGCCAGCGGCAATGCCAGCATCGAAGCCAAAATCCTCGCCATCAAGCGTGGCCGCAGCACTCCGCGCTTCGGCGTCAGCGTGCATGGCATGAGCGGCCACCGGCTCATCGTCAATCCCGCCAAAAAATCTCTCGATCTCGTCAAAGGCGACCAGACGCTTGTCACCGTCCCCTTTGCCTGGACCAGCGAAGCTTGGGTAAAGGTCAAACTCGAAGCCAAAAAAGGCGCTGGAGACGCCTGGACCATCACCGGCAAAGCCTGGCCTGCCGATGCCGCAGAGCCTGCCGAGCCCCTCATCAAGCACGAGGACACCAAGCTCAAAGGCCAGGGCAAATGCGCCATCTGGGCCACCCCCTTTTCAGGCGAGCCCGTGTTCTTTGACGACATCAAAATCAGCGTCGAAGCAGCTGCCGCCGCTCCTTAAGGCGCAGGCGGTGCTTTGACCGTGATTCGGTGAGGCAATGAAGCCGTCGCTTCTTTGCCGCTGAGCGTTTCGAACTTCGTCAGCCGGGCAAACATGAAGCCGACAAAGACGCTGGCATTCATCTCAATGGGAATGCGCAGCTCATCATCGGAAACCCAGATGGTCGCCGTCTTCATCTTCTTGTAGGCGCTGAGGGCCAGCGTGGTGCGGTCGATTTTTCGAATCTTCAGCCCCAGCTTGATGCAGGGGCGCTTCTGCCCGCCATATGTGATGGTCTCGCGTCCCTGCACCTCAAAGGTGGTCAGGTAGGGCGTATCCCAGGGCTGCACCACCCGTGTGATTTTTTGCCCGTTCTTCAGTTCCAGGCTGCGCACATACAGGATCACGGAAAGAATGTCATCCATGGGGCCATAGGCGCACACGGCGGTGGAGGTGGACGGGGATCCCTTCACCGGCTGCACCTGCGTCTGCGTGATCACACGGTGCCGCTCAAATGCCACGCGGTAGCGGCAGGTCTCTTCACTGTCCGTCTCACGATGCTGTAGAAAGTGCGCCCGCAGATCCCCCCGATGCATGATGGAGGACATCTCACAGTCGTACTTCCATAGCGTGCGGGCCAGCCCTGTGCTCGCGGCGGAGGCATCGGCACGCCAGTACTCACCCGCTTCACGCACGGTCAGCGTGGCCTGTCCCGCCGTCATCACATGGCTCCAGCCGATGTCAAAAGTCAGCTTGCAGGGCGGCACCTTCCTGTGAGTTCCTGCCGTGCCAGGCGTCAGCTCTTTGACCCACTCCGGCGTCTGCGCACAGGTCATAGAATGGCTCAGCACACCCAGGAGGAAAACGAGTAGAAAGCGCATGCGCCCACTATTCCCTCAATTTTCCCTTTTGCCAGTCTGTGTCTTTTCCGCCACAGTCCCCTCATCATGCACGACCCCCGAATTGACGCCCTCTCACGCCAGCTTGTCCGCTACTCCACCAAGGTTAAAAAAGGTGACCTGGTCTGGATCGACCTCTTCGACGTGCCGAACACCGTCGGCCAGAGCCTCATCCGTGAGGTCGTCGCCGTCGGCGGTCTGCCCATGGTGCGCATCAATGACGCCGTGCTCACCCGCGAGCAGATGATTCATGCCAATGAAAAGCAGTACGACATCATCGCGGAAAACAACCTCGCCTTGATGAAGCAGACCGACTGCTACATCGCCGTGCGCGGCAGCCACAACATCACCGAAGCCGCCGACGTTCCGCCGGAGAAAATGAAGCTCGTCATGGCCAAGCTGCGCCCCGTGCAAAACGAACGCGTCAACAACAGCCGCTGGGTCGTCCTGCGCTGGCCCACCGCCTCCATGGCCCAGCAGGCGGGCATGAGCACCCAGGCCTTTGAAGACTTCTTCTTCCGCGTCTGCCTGCTGGACTACGCCGCCCTGCTGCCGGCCATGAAAGCCTTGAAGCAGCTCATGGACAAAACCAAGCACGTCCACATCACCGGGCCTGGCACCGATCTCAGCTTCAGCCTCAAAGGCCTCAAGGCCATCGCCTGCGGCGGCAATCACAACATCCCCGACGGCGAGGTCTTCAGCGCCCCCGTCAAAGACAGCGTCGAAGGCGTCATCAGCTACAACGCCCCCACGATCTACCAGGGCATCGCCTTCGACACCGTGAAGCTCGAGTTCAACAAGGGCAAAATCGTCAACGCCACCGCCAACAACACCCCTGCCATCAACAAGATCCTCGACAGCGACGAAGGCGCCCGCTACATCGGCGAGTTCGCCATTGGCTTTAACCGCGAAATCAAAGAGCCGATGCGCGACATCCTGTTCGACGAAAAAATCGCCGGCAGCTTCCACTTCACCCCCGGCCAGGCCTACGAAGGCGTCGCCGACAACGGCAACCGCAGCCAGGTGCACTGGGACCTCGTCAACATCCAGCGCCCGGAATACGGCGGCGGCGAAATCCGCTTCGACGGCAAAGTCATCCGCAAAGACGGCAAGTTCCTCCTGCCCGAGCTGAAGCCGTTGAATTACTAACGGCTCGGCAATGGAGCGCGGAATTTATTCCGCAGCACGTCGCTCGTGCTCGGCGTGGGTAATCCACGCTGAGGGTCGCAATCAGAGAGAATCTTGGGTTTCAAGAAAACGGCAGAACAACATCGGCACTTGGGGTGTCCGCGGAGTGCTGCGGAATAAATTCCGCGCTCCGCGTAGCTTCCATTCAAGCAACCGGCGGCTGAAAGTTCAGCAGCTCGATCTCCACCGCGTGCTTCCGCTCCGGCAGCAGTTCCACCAGGCTGATGCTGCCGTACTCGATGTTGAAAAAGGCCATGTGCTTCAGCGGCATGTCCAGCAGGAGCGCGATGATCGCGCGGATGATGCCGCCGTGGCAGTAGATGGCCACCTGCTGATGTGGGTGCGCATGGATGATCTGCAGCAGGCACTCGCGCACGCGTGACATCAAAGCGTCGATGCTCTCGCCGTTCATGATGCCGTTGTTCTCGATGATCTCCAGCCAGTCAAAGGCGCTCTGACCAAAATTCGACTGCACCTCGTCCCAGCGGTGTCCAGTCCAGTCGCCAAAGTCGATCTCGCGCAGTCCGGGCAGCAGTTCCGCCTGCAGGCCGCGCTGTCTGGCCAGCGGTGCCAGCGTCTGCTGCACCCGCAGCATGGGGCTGGCATACAGCGCATCGATCTTCGTGTCCTTCAGCCACGCCGCCACCGCCTCTCCATGCTTCAAGCCCAGAGGTGAAAGCCCCATGTCGATGCGCGAGCCGCCAAACACCTTGTGATACTTCTCCTCCACCTCGCCGTGGCGGATGAGATAGATCTGCATGGGATGATTCGGAAGATGAGATTTCACAAACCGTCTATGATGCAGTCCGCAGGTGGCCGCAAGCCAGGAAAAAGGAAGGGGCGTCAGAGGGCGCGTGCAGGCGGGCGGCGCATTCCATTTCAGCTAGGTCCGCCGCATCATCCGCCGGGCATCGACACCCTTAGACGCAGGAAAACCTGATTGGAGGCGGTGGGCGTGCAGGTGGCGGTGCAGTCGATGCCGTTGTACTTCGTGGTGACTCCGGTACCGCTCCACGTCTTGAGATCGGTGCTGGCCTCGACCATGTAGCTGACGTCAGTGCGCAGCGCGCGGAAGGTCATCATTAAAGTGCCGCCGGAGAATGTGGGCTGCAGCGGCCATGGAGAACTCGGAATCGAAGGGCCTCCAGCGCTGGCCACCGGTTCGAGATTGAGGGCGTATTTGATCAGGTTGGGCGTACCTTTGCCGGTGGGGTCGGCCAGCGGGCCGGCGACGCCGGGGTCGGCCAGTTCCGTTTCGGTGAAACGGTTTTGCTGCCAAAGGGTGAAGGTGGTGGCGGGCAAAACCGTGAGATTGGCATAGCCGGTGGCGGTGCCAAACGCATTGCTCACGACCACCGCGTAGCTGCCACTGTCGGAGGCCTGCACACTGCGCAATGTGAGCGTGCTGTCAGTGGCTCCGCTGATATCGCTGCTGCCGGCGACGGACTGCCGTCTCCATTGGAGGCTGATGGGCCCGGTGCCATCCACATCGACATGGAAGATCACATCGTGGTTCAGGTTGGTGTAGGCACTGTAAGGGCCGCCGAGGATGATGGCCGGCCGGCCGGCGATGACCACAGTGTGCATCCAGCCCGCAGCGAGCGCGAGTGTGCGGCCCTGCACGGTGGTGGGGATGGTGGACTGCCCGACGCTGTCGTCGCCCCAGGCGACCAGGGTCTTGTCGTTTTTTCTGACCACGGTGTGGTAGCGGCCACCGGCGGCGGCAACGGTATCCGAGAGGCCGGAGGGAACGCTCGACTGGCCGTAGCTGTCGTCACCCCAGGCAATCACGGTGCCGTCGGCCTTCACAGCAATGCTGTGGTAAAAGCCTGCCGCGATGGCAATCACATCGGTGAGACCCGCCGGGACCGTGGACTGACCGTGACTGTCATCCCCCCAGGTGGCGACGGTGCCATCGCTTTTGAGAGCAAGGGCGTGGTACATGCCGGCGGCGATCGCAGTGACGCCCGTCAGCCCAGAGGGCAGGCTCGAACTGTTGTTGCCCCAGACCACGACGGTTCCATCGTTTTTGAGGGCCAGGCTTTGAGCCCCGCCTCCGGCGATGGCGACGACGCCGGAGAGGCCGACGGGGAGATTGGTCTGGCCGTCGGCACCGTTGCCCCAGGCGAGCACCGTGCCGTCTGACTTCAATGCGAGGCTATGCCCCTGACCGGCCGAGATGCCGATGACTCCGGAGCCGGCATCAGCCGGGACGGTGGTCTGGCCGGAGGTATTCCAACCCCAGGCGAGAACGGAGCCATTGGTTTTCAGCGCAAGGGTATGTCCCTGACCAGCGGCAATGGCGATCACGCCGCTTTTGGCGGCCTGTGGCACGTTGGATTGGCCGAAAGTGTCATCGCCCCAGGCGATCACCACACCGGGAGGTATCACCGGGGTGACGGTGAGGTGGCCGGGGGCGCTCAATGTCATGTCAGTACAGTTGCCCAGCTCGACCGTGTAGTCTCCAGCGTCGGCCACAGTGAGGCTGGACACCGTGAGCGTGGCGGTAGTGACGCCGGAGATTCGGACACCATTGGCAAGAAGAACTCCGTCCTTGTACCATTGATAGCTGTAGGGTGGAGTGCCAGAGGCGGAGACGGTGAAGGCCGCAGTCTGGCTGGTGAGGCGCGTCTGGTCGGCGGGCGGGATGAGAACGGTGGGCGGAACGGTGACCACCGCCAGCGAATGGCGCAAGCCACCGCCGACGGCCAGCACACAGCTCTGTGCGGACGTGGAAATGGTGGTCTGACCGTCTGAGTTGCTGCCCCAGGCGACGATCGTGGCATCGCTTTTCAGGGCAAGCGCGTGGTGTCTGGCAGCCGCGATTTGGACTGCATCGTTCAGACCGGCGGGCACGTTGAGCTGGCCCTGACTGTTGTCACCCCACGCCACGACGGTGCCGTCGCTCTTCAGCGCCATCGAGTAATACTCGCCCGCCGACACCTGCACCACGTCGGTCAGGCCGGCCGGCACGTTAATTTCCCCGTAGGTGTTCTGTCCGCCCCAAGCCACAACGGTCCCGTCAGACTTCAAGGCGAGGCTGTGATACATGCCGCCTGCGGCTGCAACAACGTCCGTCAGCCCGGCGGGCACGTTGAGCTGGCCGAAGTAGTTGCTGCCCCACACAACGACAGTGCCATCGTTCTTGACCGCAATCGAGTGGACTGTTCCACACGCAACGCCGACGACATTGCTCAGGACTTGCCCGCCGAGAGTGACAGGATTCGCCGAGGTAATCCCTCCCCCGGGCATGCCCGTCACCTCTCCGCCAATGTTGTAGCCCCAGGCGGCAACCTTGCCATCGCTCCGGAGAGCCACGATGTGCTCGACGCCAGCAGCGATGGCGGTGATATTGTTCACGCCTGACGGAACCGCGATCTCGGCGGGGTTATAGCTGTCCCCCCATGTGACAACGGTGCCATTGTCCTTCAGTGCGGCGGAAAAAGAATCACCTGCGGCAATGGCGATCACACCATCCGTCGCGCTGACAGGTACACTGATCTGTCCGGCGTTGTTGCTGCCCCAGGCCACGACCTGCCCCGGTGCGGTGGCACGGGCGGCGTGGGGAAAGAAAGCGGCGAGCAGGCCGAAAAGGAGACCGAGGCAGGAGCGAAATGTCACGAAGCGCATCGGCAGGAGCGGTGGAGGGGGGGGCTGGGAGAGAACGGCGATCAAAGATGGAATGATGACCGCGGCGGGAAGAAAGAAAATGCACCGGGATGTCTTGCAAACGGCCATCCCGGGCGATGATGGCAGCTCAATGCGCGGTTGATGGCGGATTGGAGATGCGCCTGAGCATAGTTCCGCCGCGCGCTATGCCAAGAGTTTTCGGCGGCGGGTGTTTGCGCCAGATGCCAGGGATTGAAGCTGCCTTGGAAGGGGAAATGGCATCCGGCGAAAGCGTCAGTTTGAAAACATCTCAAGGAACTCAGCGAAAACGGCACCCTGAAAACTTCGTGACACACATCAGGCAACCATGCCATGCGCCCTTTCAGGATCGAAAAAAGGGCCATGCATCGCATGGCCCTCATGGAGATTCAGTGATTGCTGAACGGACGGATAAAAATGTCCGTCTTACACCGTCCCAAAAATCGTCTTCCCAGTGCTCAGCAAATCATTGCAGGCTTCCTTCATGCGGTCGCAGAGGCCCTGTTCGCCCTTCTTGAGGTAGGAGCGCGGGTCGTAGGTCTTCTTGTCGCCCACTTCGCCGTCGATCTTGAGGACGCCGGCGTAGTTCTTCATCATGTGGTCCACGATCGGACGGGTGAAGGCATACTGGGTGTCGGTGTCGATGTTCATCTTCACCACGCCGTAGCCGAGGGTTTCGCGGATTTCTTCAAGGAGGGAGCCAGAACCGCCGTGGAAGACGAGATCCATCTCAGCCTTGGCGCCATGCTTGGCGGTCACTGCGGCCTGACCATCACGCAGGATGGTGGGCTTGAGCTTCACAGCGCCGGGCTTGTAGCTGCCATGCACGTTGCCAAAGGTGGCGGCGAACATGAAGCGGCCGATGCCGCTGAGGGTCTCGTACACTTCCACCATGTCTTCGGGGGTGGTGTAGAGCTTGTCGGCGGCGACACCGCTGGTGTCGTGGCCGTCTTCTTCACCACCGACGACGCCGGCTTCAACTTCGAGGATGATCTCGTGCTTCACGCACTCGGCCAGGAGCTCCTTGGAGAGGCGCATGTTTTCAGCCAGCGGCAGTTCCGAGGCGTCGAGCATGTGGCTCTGGAAAAGGTTGTTCAGACCGGCGGCACGGCGCTTGGCGGTTTCGGCGATGAGGGGCTTGAGGAAGCTGTCCACCTTCTTCGGCTGGCAGTGGTCAGTGTGCAGACCGACGAGGATGTTGTACTTTTCTGCCAGACGGTGCGCGGCCTCAGCGAGGACGATGGCACCAAAGGCCTGATCTTTGAGAGCGGTGCCGGAGGCGAATTCACCGCCGCCCGTGGAAACCTGGATGATGCCGTCAGACTTGGACTCTGCGAAGGCCTTCAGCGCGCCGTTGATGGTCGTAATGGAGGTGACGTTGATCGCCGGATAGGCATAACCACCCTTCTGGGCGGCATCAAGCATGGCACGGTACTGGGCGGGTGTGGCTACGGGCATCTTAGGAGTGTGTTTTTGAGTTGAGAGGTTGAGGGAAGCAAGAAACGGGCCGGGTGCAAGAAGCGCTTCATATCTGGCGGGGGTGGCCGAGGAGCGAGCTTAGCTGATGGTTCCCATCCTCATTCGCCTGGATGCGAACTGAGACGGCTGTCAGCAGGCTTCCCGCCGATGTACACTTGGGACCGCCGGGAGGACACTGGCGCACGAAATAGAAGATCAGGCCTGGGCCCCCCACGTTCTTGCAGCTGATTCCCCGCCATTCTCCTCTCACTCCCCGGTTGACGCCCGACTATTAAGGTCTTTTAACTAGCAGCAACTCCTTCTACGCAATGCCGCCCATGGAATCCTTTCTCTCGCCCGGCCTGCAATACGGCCTCGAACACAGCACTCTGACCTGCTGGATCATCTGCGGCTTCCTCGCGCTTTTCTCCATTACCAGCTGGGCGGTGATCCTCAGCAAGCACTTCCTGCTCTCCCGGGTGCACAAGGCCAACCTGTCTTTTCTGCGCGAATACCGCGAGAGCAATCATGCCCTGGAACTGTATCAACAGCGCGAGCCCCATGAGTTTTCCTCCTTCTACCACATCTACCACGCAGCCTGCCGCGAGATGTCCTGGTACCTTCTGGGTGAGGACGAGCCTGGCACCACCTTTGCCGCACGGCTGCAAGGCGCGGGCCGCATCACGCCTTCCCAGATGAATGCAGTGCAGGTGGCCATGGAACGCAGCGTGGCCGAGGCGGCGCTGCGTCTCGAAGCGCGCATGAGCTGGGTGGCCACCACCCTGAGCAGCGCTCCGTTTCTCGGACTGCTGGGCACCGTGTGGGGCATTCTGGACACCTTCAGCACGATGACGTCTGCCAGCAGCACCGCCACTCTCGCCACCCTGGCACCGGGCATCACCACCGCGCTGGTCACCACCGTGCTGGGCCTGCTGGTCGCCATCCCGAGCATGATCGGTTACAATGCGCTGGTGAACCGCATCCGCGGCATGGTGGTGCGGCTGGACAACTTCGCCAGTGAGCTCAACGCGGGCTTTGACCGCACCTTTGTGGACCATCGTTTCACCAATGAAGCCCTGCCCAGCATGAGCGCCCTCGGCAGTCCGTCCATGCCCGCCTTCAGCGGCAGCTCCTCCCCCCTGCCCTCGTCGATGCACGCCTTCCACGCCCGCGCATGAAACGCCACTCCAACAGGCATCAGCTCCGCCTCATCACCGAAATCAGCCTCACTCCGCTGATGGATTTGGTGCTGGTGCTGCTGTTTGTCTTTCTGCTGGCAGCTCCCCTGCTCAAGGCAGACAAGACCATGCTGACCGCGACAGCCCCCACACCTGCGCCCGCCCCCGCCAGCGCTTCTGCTCCGACTGAAACCATCACGCTGCTGGTGAACAGCGACCAGTCCGTCACGCTGAACGGAGCCATGCTCGCGCGTGCGGATCTGCCCGTCTCTTTGAAACAACTCGCCCAGCGCAAACCCGGCATCGGCATCGAGGTGCGCATGCATCGCGACCTGCCGGTCCAGCAGCTGGTGGAAACGATGCAGCTGCTTGAAGCAGCGGGCATCCAGAAGACCGCCGTCACGACTCATGCCGAGGCCCCCTGATTGAAGACGAACCGTAAACGTCCCACGACGCTGGAGCCCATTTCAGCAGCGGTGTTTGTCATCGTTTCGCTGCATCTGGGTGCTGCCTTTGGTGTCTGGTGGTGGTGGCAGAATGTCGGCAGCCTCAAGCGCGACGCCAGAATCTCCCAGCTCGCCTGGATGAATCCCGGTGATTTCAAATCCCAGGTGACAGCGTCCTCCGCTGTGCCTCGGACCAAATCGATGGCCTCCTCCCCCAAGGCTGACAAAAAGCCCCCGGCGGCCCCACCCAAGCCAGCGGCAGAGCCCCCGGTGCAGAAAGCCACTCTGATCGCCGCGCCGCCCCAGCAGCATCAGATGGAACCTGTGCCAAACCCCACGGGCGCGCCCTTGTTCGCAGGCTCTGCCGCCACAACTTCAAAACCCTCCGCCAATCGCAGCATCACGCTGCGCAGAGCCCCCGAAAAGCGTGCCGAGACCACCCTGTTCGGGGCCCCCGTTCCGCCGATGACCAGCCCGACGCTGATGGACATCGCCCGACTTAACACCCTGCGTCCATCGGCGATTCCACCCTCCGACCGTGCCACCCCGGCCACAGAGGAAGTGGATTTGGATGCCGTCGATGAAGCCGTTAATGCGGCATTCCTCATCGGCTGGACTGCCCCCCCCATCGAAAGCGTGCCGGAAGGCCAGCGCGAAGGGCGGCTGAATATTTCCATCGGCAAGGACGGCACGATCTTGAAGGCGCAAATGAACAAATTCTCCGGCTCGCACGTTCTGGATCAGTCCATTCTCGAGGCCGCTGCAAAGGTGAAAAAAATTTCCACAACGCTGCCTTCTAATTACACCAAAGACAGCTACGATCTGGAACTGAACTTCCTTCTGCTGCCCTGACCCCCACATGAACGCCCGCGCGCTGCTTCTCATTCTCACCCTCGTCGTGTCCCATGGCACACGGGCGGAGGCTGGCGTCATGGAGAGACTGCGCGGCTTGTTCAGCTTGGGTGGCGGCAAAAGCAAAACCGAGGAACACAGAAAAACCATGCCTCGCATCCGCGTGGGATCCTTCTCCGGCGGCACAGGTGCCAGCGCGCAGCAGACCTTGTATCAGGAACTGCTGGATTCACGTGAGTTCTTCGTCGCTGGGGCGGATGAAAAAGCCGACTTTCTTGTGGAAGGCACTTCCTCAGGCGGGCGTGTCACCGGCAAGCTGAAGGATGCCAAAGGCAAGGATCTCTTTCAGCGCAGCTATGCCGCGCCGGGGCTGGATGAAAACCTCAAGGCCCTCACCGACGACATCATCTACACCATCACCGGCAGACCGGGACTGGCCACCAGCCGCATCGTCTTTGTGAGTGATGTGAGCGGCAAGCGCCAGATCTACATCTGCGATGCTGAGGGCGGCGAGGTGCATCAGGTCACGCATGACAAGCATGCGGCAGTGGCCCCATCCCTCTCGCCGGATTCATCCATGATCGCCTTCACCAGCTATCGCACCGGCTTTCCCATCATCCGGCTGCTGGACCTGAATGTCGGCTGGGAACGCGGCGTGACTGACACTCCCGGCAGCAGCTTTGGCTCGGCCTTCTCGCCGGATGGTACGCACCTCGCCGCCGTGATGAGCTTCATCGGCAATCCGGAAATCTTCGTCAGTGATCTCAACACAAACACCGCCGCCTGCGTGAGTGATTCCGTCGGCGCGCCCTCCAGCCCTTCCTGGCATCCTGACGGTCGTCAGCTGGTGTTTTCCAGTGATGATGGAGATGGTCCCAAGCTCTACGTCGTCGAAGTGCCGCAGAAGGAGGGTGAATCCTCGCGTCTGTTTCGCTGGCGCACCGGCTACCATTTTTGCACGGATCCCGAGTGGTCGCCCGATGGCAAGCACATCGCCTTCACCACCCGCACCAGCGGTGAATGGACCGTCGCCATCAAGCCCTATCCCAATGGGGGCGTGCGTGTGGTGCAGGCGGGCGGTGCGGAACATCCGTCATGGAGCCCCAACGGCCATTTCATCACCTACGTCCAGCACGGCGAACTCTTTGTGCATGATCTGCGCAGCGGCAACCGTCGTTCCATCCTGCGCGGTTATGGCCACATCTCCGAACCGCGCTGGATGCGCTGAGCCCTGATGAATGCCGCCCTGCCCATGATGAAACGCCCTGCCGCCATTCTTTCGAGCACCCTTGCGGGCTGCCTTCTGCTGGCCTCATGCAGCAGCATTCCCATGCCTTCGTTTTTGCGCAATCCCGCCTCTGAGGCGGTCGTCTATGCGCTCGGCCCCCGGGAAGGCTTCACCTCCCCGCTGAATGGCAGCCTCAAACCGGCCTGCCCTGCCCTGGTGTTTGAGAACGCGAACTTCCAGCTCACCTCTGCTCATCAGCAGGCCTTGAACAGCCTGGCACAGGAGATGACCAAGAACAAAAAGGCCCGCCTGCTGGTCGCAGGCTACACGGCGCCCAACCTGCCAGCGGATCATGCCCGCTCACTCTCCGAACGTCGCTCCTTGGCGGTGCGGCAGCGCCTGATCGAGCTCGGACTCGAAGCCGCCAGCCTGCAGACCGTGGGCTTTGGCAATGACTTCTCCCCCAGCGGCCCATCCTCGGATGTGGTGGTCATTTACCGCCAGAACTGAGGCGGTTCAGGCGAGATTCAAAAGTTGGTCAGCGCAGCGGCGAGGTCTGGACGTAAGATCATCGGATTACGTCCGTTCCTTACGACCCCCAATCATGCCCAACCGCCAAAACCTCCTCGTCGTTCTCGCCTTGGTCGCGCCGTTTGCTCTCATGTCCGCAAGCCCGGACAAGCCCGCCAAGGGCAAAAAAGACAAGGGGCCTTTCGTCGCAGGAAAACCCGCCTTCGTCCCCGACCCCACCATTCCGGTCTTCGATGCCTCGAAAGTGACGCCTGATCATCTCGAACCCAGCGCCTTCAAAGTGCCCGAGGGTTTGGAAATCACCGTCTGGGCCACCTCGCCACAGTTGTTCAATCCCGCGAACATGGACATCGATCACGCGGGCCGCATCTGGGTCACGGAAGGCGTGAACTACCGCCGCCACTCCGGCCGCAGTCGTGAAGGCGACTGCGTGCGTGTGCTGCAGGACACCGATGGCGACGGCAAATGCGACCGCAGCCACGTCTTCGTGCGCGAAAAGGAACTCGAATGCCCGCTGGGCGTCGCCGTTTTTGACAACATCATCTTCGTCTCCAACGCACCGAACATCATCAAGTACACGGATGTGAACCGCGACTTGAAATTCGATCCCGCCGTCGACAAACGCGAGATCTTCCTCAGCGGCTTTGAGCAGCCGCAGCATGACCACAGCCTGCACAGCGTGTATGCCGGACCCGACGGTCGCCTGTACTTCAGCAACGGCAACTGCGGTGCGCAGTTCAGTGACAAGAGCGGCAACACCTTCCGCATCGGTGGTGCCTACCTGAACAATACCTATACCGGAGCCAAGAGCGACGACGGTCATGTCTATGTCGGCGGATTCACCGCCAGCATTGATGAAAACGGGCACAATGCGCGCATCCTCGGCTACAATTATCGGAACAGCTTTGAAGGCGTGCGCAACAGCTACGGGGACATGTTCCTCAATGACAACGACGACCCACCCGCCTGCCGCGTGAGCCATCTCATCGAAGGCGGCAGCTTTGGCTTCTTCTCCCGCGATGGCAAACGCCAGTGGCGCGCCGACAAACGCCCCGGGCAGAGCATTCCGACCGCAGAGTGGCGGCAGGAAGATCCCGGCAGCATTCCTGCCGGTGACGTCTATGGCGGCGGTGCGCCCACCGGCATGTGCTTCTATGAAAACGGCGCGCTCGGTGAAAAATGGAACGGCCTGCTGCTAAGCTGTGAAACCGGACGCAACGTGGTGTTTGGCTACCTGCCAAAACCAGACGGGGCCGGCTTCAAACTGGAGCGTTTCGACTTCTGCACAACCAACACCACCGGCGTGTTCAAGGGCAGCGACTTCGTCGGCGGTGCCAACAATCTCTCCGACGAACGGCACACGCTTTTCCGACCTTCGGATGTGTGCGTGGGTGCCGATGGCGCGATTTACATCAGTGACTGGTTCGACAAACGCACCGGCGGCCATCAGGACACGGATGAAACCTGCAGCGGCACGATCTACCGCATCGCTCCTAAAGGGTTCAAGCCCAAGGTTCCCAATCTCAAGCTGGACAGTGTCATCGGGCAGATCGCTGCGCTGCAATCGCCTGCAACCAATGTACGCCATGTGGCATTCACCCGTCTGAGAGCTGCCGGTGATATGAACATGCCAGCCGTCCTCAAGCTGCGTGACCATGCGAATCCTTACATCGCCGCGCGTGCGGTGTGGCTTTTGGCACAGCTTGGAGAACCGGGGCTTATTTCGGCAAGGATCTGGCTGGAATCTGAGGATGCCACAAAGCGCCTGGTGGCACTGCGGGCAATCCGCGCCGCGAGCAGTGATGCCATTGATATTCTCAGCAACCTGACCACGGATCTTTCGCCCATGGTGCGGAGTGAGGTGGCGGTGGCGCTGCGGGATGTTCCGGCAGCGCAAAGCGTGGCACTGCTGTGCAAGCTTTCGCATCACATTGATGGGGGTGACCGTTCCCTGCTCGAAGCCTGGGGCATTGGCTGCACTGGCAAGGAAGAGGCGGTATGGACCGCACTCAAACCCGAGGGAGCGTGGGATGATGATTTTGCGCACATCACCTGGCGTCTTCATCCCGCCGCGGCTGTGTCGGATTTGGCAAAAAGGGCCGCCGATGGCAAGCTCTCGGCGGAGCAGCGGAAACTCGCGCTCGACACCCTCGCCTTCATCCCGGAGGCCAGCGCGGCCAAAGCCGTGCTCGAACTGGCCAAGGACAAAGAGTCCCCCATCCAGGCCGATGTCATGTGGTGGCTCATCAAGCGCAGCACCGATGACTGGTCGACTTTTGGCATCGCTGAGGCCTTAAAGAAGGAAGGCATCTTTGATTCTGAAAGCGCCAAGCTGGTGACCATCGTCACGCCACCGGCCATCCCAAGCAACGTGAAGCTGGATGAAGTGCTCAAGCTGAAGGGCAACGCCAAAAACGGCGCGCAGCTCGTCACGCGCTGCGTGATGTGCCATCAAATCAACGGCCAGGGAGTCGAGTTTGGCCCGAGTCTGGAAGGCTGGGGCAGAAGCCAGCCTGGAGACATCATCGCGCAGGCGCTCATTGATCCGAGCAAGGACATCGCGCACGGCTACGATGGGCAGGAAATCGTCACCAAGGACGGCGTGACCATCCATGGCATGATCCTGACCGAAGGTGACATCATGATCATTCGGAGCATGGGCGGCCAAAATCAATACGTCGCAAGGTCACGGATCAAGAGCCGCCGGAAGCTCGACCACAGCATGATGCTCAGTGCCACCCAGCTGGGTCTTAATGCCCAAGATGTGGCCGATATCGTCGCATATTTGCGCACCGGCAAATAATCGCGATCATTGGACCTGCGGATGCTGCGAAAGCCAGAGTCCCCCAAGCCCCCCCTTTTATTGAATCATGACCTTTTTTCGCCTCGGCGTCCTCGCCGCCGCCATCAGTCTTAGCAGTTGCAGTTCCACCGCGCCAGAGCCTCCTGAGTTCAAACTTTCGGCTGAAGCCCTTGGCAGCAAGTATCCAGCCGCGCGTAAAACCGGCTCCGTGCGGCTCTATGCGCAGAAGATTGACACCACCAAGGACGCATGGGGCCGTGAAACCCATGTGGCCAGCGGCGGTGCCGTGATGGTCAAGGACACCTCGTCCCCCATCTGGGTGCTGGCTCCCGGCATCTCCATCACGCCGGAGTTCTCCGAGGCGCTCGGTAAAGCGACAGTCAAAAAGAACGACCGCCTCTACATTGGCCAGAACGACTCCGCGAAGATCCGCATCGACGGCGGTGCCATCGTTCCTGAGGGCGCTGTGACCGTCAGCAAAATTGCGGATGAAGCCGCTGCCGCAGAAGCCAAGGCCAAAGCGGAAGCCAAAGCCAGGGCCAAGGAAGAGGCCAGGGTGAAAGCTGAAGAAGAAGCGAAGGCCATGGCAGAAGTGCAGGCCCAAAAGGAGGCTGATGAAGCCGCAGCCAAGGCGAAAGCCGAAGCAGAGGCCAAGGCTGTGGCAGACGCTGAAGCCAAGGCCAAGGAAGAAGCCGACGCCCAAGCGAAGGCAGAAGCCAGGGCCAAGGCGAAAGCGGACAAAGCCCTGGCAGATGCCGAAGCCAAAGCCAAGAAAGAGGCCGAAGCAGAGGCGAAGGCGGCAGCCAGAGCCGAGGCTAAAGCGAAGGAGAAAGCCGATGCCATGGCCATAGCGGAGGCCAAAGAAGCCGCTGCGGCAAAAGCCCTTGCTGACAAGGCAAAGGCCCGGGAAGAAGCCGCGGCACAGGCTGCGGCGGAGAACGCGAAAGCCAAGGCGGACGCCGACATGAAAGCAGCGGCTTACGCCAAAGCCGAAAAGGCCAAAGCACAGGCCAGCAGTGCCGATGAGCCCCCGGTCAAAGCCAAGACCACCTCCACTTCTCAGAAGAAGTCTTCCACTGCATCCAAGCCCAAGGCCAAGGTCGCCGAGTCCTCCAAGCCAAAAGCTGCCCCGTCTGCACCGGCCAAACCGGCACCAGCGGTGGACCGAACACGCCTGCTGCAGCTCATGAGGGAGCCTACTGAAAGGTAGAGGCAGGCGCGCCCGCCTCTTCTACCACGGACAGTTGAAAATGAGTCTGAAGGAAAAGGCATGCTTTCCAAGCAGAGGATCAGGCCCGACGCTTCATGCTAGGAAGTAGGATGGACCTGGCGCCAGCCCGTCCATCCATGAGCGTGAAGCAAGCCTCTTGAGCCTCCGATCTTTCGGGCAGGCTTGAGCGCACCGCACAGGCTGGGTGTCGAGCGCGCCGCGCCGTTCCAAAGGGGGCTCGGGGGAAAGGGGGGCTGTGTTGGTGGTGGCTGTGTCTTGGGGCTTGATGTCGCGATGAGTTGGCTCGGGTTTGGGGATGAGTCACTTCGCGTGCTTGCTCAGCGCACTCCACGCGCCCTTGCGCCACCAGTTCCTGCGGCTTCATGCGCTGCACGGTGGCGGCGTCGGTCTTGCGGCAGACCACGTGCTGGCGCAGACTGCGCGGCCGATGTTTCCAGTGCGGGCGCGGCGGTTGCTGCATCAGGTGCTGCACTGCTCATTGTCGCCTTCGCCGCTTGGCCGCTCTTGTTTGTCTTGATGCTTTGGGTGGTTTGCTTGGCCATGTGAGTGGTGTGTTCAGGGTTGCTCAACACTTCCTTCTTATCACCGATCCGCTTCGGTGACTCCGCCCACATGGTATCTACGCGAAGAAAAAACCGCGCCATCCCCGCATCCCCACTCCACGAAGCCATTGGCAGACACGCAACCACCCGCTTCAATCCGATTCATCCCCCATGAGCCGCAAGAACCCCGCCATCGATGAACACATCGCCAACGCCCCAAAATGGCAGCCGGAGATGAAGTCCCTGCGCCGCATCATCCTCGACACTGGACTCACCGAAGAGCTCAAGTGGGACCAGCCCTGCTACACCCACGACGGCCACAACGTCGTCCTCATCGGCGGCTTCAAGGACCACTGCAGGCTCATGTTCTGCAACGGCTCCCTGCTCAGCGATCCCCGCAGCCTCCTCCAAAAACCCGGCGAGCACACCCAGGCCGGACGCTTCATCCCCTTCACCCGTGTGGCTGAAATCAAAGCGCTGGAGCCCGAGCTGAAATCCTTCCTCCACGCCGCCATCGAAAACGAAAAAGCCGGCGTCAAACCCGTCTACAAAACCACCCCCGAGCCCATCCCGGAAGAGCTGCAACAAAAGCTCAACAAAAACCCCGCCTTGGACGAAGCCTTCGCCGCCCTCACCCCCGGCCGCCAGCGCGCCTACCTGCTGCACTTCAACGCCGCCAAGCAGTCCGCCACCCGCACCTCCCGCATTGAGGCCTGCATGCCCCGCATCCTCGCTGGCAAAGGCATCCACGACTGCATCTGCGGCCACTCCCAAAAGATGCCCACCTGCGATGGCTCGCACAAGCACTTCTCCTAGCCCCCCTTTCCCCGGCAGATCGCAACCGGGTCCACACGCCCCGTCAACGCTCCGGCGGGGTGAGATCAGTGGAGTGTCAAATCCTATCGGAGAGGTAGGGTTCAGGTTCACAGGTTCACTACCTATATATAGGTAGTGAACCTGTGAACCTGAACCCGCGAAGGGCCATGAGGGCCAAATGACCCTATTTTGGCCCTCATGGCCCTTGGCCCCATTGCATCAATGGCGAAGACAACTCCCCGTCTCTCTGGCACGCGGCACCATTATCCCCACCGCCCTCGTCTGGGCTATTTCATCCTCGCTTTTCCCACGCCACCCACTTAAAATAACCTGCGTGAAAAAAGACTGCCTCTTAATCGCCATCCTCATCACCATGGCGCACCTGCTGCCCCCTACCGCAGCTGCCGAGGAGGCATCCGCCACCGCCACCCGTCCCCTCACCGTGCGCGTCATCGATGAATCCGGCGCGCCCATCCCAGGCGCAAAGATCCACTGTGGAGTCTGGACGAACGCCAAGTTCCCGCCCAACTCGGACTATACCACCGACGCCCAGGGCTCCGTCACCTTCCAGCTCCCCGCGCAGGTGGATATCCTCCGTCTCTGGGCCAGCGCCAAAGGCCACGTCCCCATGTTTGCCAACCTCAATGCCAGCAAGTTCGGTGGCGATCCCGCACCCAAGGACTTCACCTTCACCCTCGCGCAGGGCACCACCATCGGCGGCTTCATTCACGACGACATCGGCGCGCCCATCCCCGGCGCCAAAGTCGAAGTCAGCGTCGATTCCCGCGAGCTCGGCCGGGGCGGCAGAGGTGAGGCGGTGGTGAACCACTGGCTGGCGGAGGCAGAGGACGCCTGCGTCACCGACGAACACGGCTTCTGGGCCCTCAGCAACGTCCCCGCCGGCCCGGACTGGCGCATCGGCCTCCGCCTCCAGCACCCCGACCATGTGGGCGATCAGGAATGGCGCGGCATGCAGGGCCCGCCCTTCTCCCTCCAGCAGTTCCGCGATCAAACCGCCATCACCGTCATGCAGACCGGCGTGCGCGTCACCGGCACCGTCACCGGGCCGGATGGCAAGCCCGTGCCCAAGGCCCTCGTCATCTGGGGCGACAAACCCTACCACAACAGCAACGTGCAGGAAACCTTCGCCGATGACTCAGGCAACTTCCGCTTTCCCCCGCTCCTGCCCGGCAAGACCCTGCTCACCGTCATCGCCCCGGGCCATGCCCCCTTGCTCAAAGAGATCCAGCTCACGGCCACTCCTCAGGTGGAAAACGTCCAGCTCCAGCCCGGCAAGACCATCACCTTCAAGTTCGTCGATGCCGCAGGCAAACCCGTGCCCAAGGTCTCGGTCAACATCACCGGCTGGCGCGGCAAAGAGACCCTCTTCAACTGGCGTCACTCGAACGTCCCCTACAGCAAAATCCCCGACCAGGCGAACGACCAGGGCATCTACACCTGGACCTGGGCCCCCGACGACGCCGTCGATTACCTGTTTGGCAAAAAAGGCCTCAAATGGACCCAGCGCCCCACCTTCGCTCCCGGCGAGCACGAGATCATTGTGCCGGCCCCGGCTGCTCCGTAGTCAGTCCAGACTCTTGAGCGCTGCAGTGCCAGCCTCATCAACGCCCCATTCAGCGCCAGCGGCGGCCATCAAACGCCCGAGCAGGACTACTGGGTCATCGGCACCGGCGTGGGCTTCCAGCCCCCCGACTTCTTCACTTTTAACCGCCTGTAATGCCCACCACTTCAACCGGTTGAAAACAATACCTCAAAATAAAAACACCATATATCTTTCATTGATGCATTTTTTGCTTAGATTCCGCAATGTTACCTAACGATGGACACCCACCTGCATACCTATGACCTGCAGGTCATTTCGGTCCTAGATAGTTGAGGGCGTCTCCCACCGTCACGCTGCTGCGCAAGGCACCACGACCACGCCATTTCAGCCGCTTTCACCGCCGAGCACGGCCCTCTTTTCCTCTTCTCTTCGCCACGAAAAAACTCTCCCCGAAAAAAACCTAGCAAGACACACCACGAATGAAATCACTCCTTAAGACAGCTCTCCTCCTCGCCCTCTCCGCAGGCTTTGCCCCCGCACAGCTGGTCAATCCCGGATTTGAAACAGGGGACCTCACCGGCTGGACCAACCTCGGCGGCAATGCCAGCATCGTCGGCACCGGTGCCAACATCGTTGGCAGCTTCCAGACTTTGATTTCAAACGAACATGGCACCTCCCTCAATGCTCTCGCTCCATTGGAGGTCTCCCTGGGCCTCACAGCTGGCAGCCTTTCAGGCTTTTCCCTTTCAGGAGGAGTCACAGATGCATCCTTCCTTTATCAATCCTTCACCGGCTATGCAGGCGAAGTCATTACCATCCATTCGTTTTTCAACAACACCGATGGTGGCCTTGATGGCGGCTTCGCCACGCTCACAGGTCCTGGCACCAATAACATCACCTTGGTAGGCTCAAACGGGCTTGCAGGAGTCCAGATCAATACCTTCACCCTGCCGACTTCAGGCACCTACATTCTGGGCCTGGGAACTGCCAATAGCGCTGACGAAATTGTCCCATCGAGCACGCTCTTTGATGTCGTCGATGACCTTTCGCGGCCCTCCGCGCAGATCTTCGGCCTCGCCTTCGCCAATGCAGAAAATCAGGGCGTCCTCGCGGCGAACCAGACCGTCACCAACGACGTCAACAATCACCTCTTCATGCTCCGCGCCGGCCGCGGAGAAGAAGACGCCGCCGACAGCCTCGCCTCCTCCATGGATGAAGGCGTCGTCACCGGCCAGGGAGACGGCCCCGGGAAGAACCCCATCGCCCAGCGCATCCAGCGCAGCCGCCAGTGGGAAGCCTTCGCCACCGTCAACTATGGCAACGTCAAGCTCAGCCCCATCAGCAGCCAGGCCGGCGTCCAGATCGACTCCTGGGCCTCCGGTGTCGGCATCGAGCGCCATCTCTCCCGTGGCCTCACCCTCGGCTTCGCTCTCTCCTTCCTCCAGAGCCAGCAGACCTACACCGGCGGCCTCGGCAGCGTGAACCTCGAAGGCCCGGCCCTCTCCACCTACCTCGCCTACGCACGTAAAAACGTCTGGGCCAGCCTGCTCTACTCCTTTGGCGACTACGACATGGGCACCTCCCGCAATCCCGGCTTCGGCTTCACCGGCGCCTCCGGCAGCACCACTGCCTACACCAACTCAGTGCAGTTCAACACCGGTTACAACTTCCGCTTCCAGAACAACACCCTCGTCACCGGCCCATTCATCGGTGCTGATTACCTCCACGGCTCCATCGACGGCTACAGTGAAACCGGCGGCGGTCTCGCAGCCCTCGCCTTCGCTCGTCAGACCTTTGAGTCCCTCGTCACTCGCGTCGGCTGGTCTACCTCCAAGAAGATCTCCACCAACTGGGCGACCATCACCCCGCAGTTCCGCCTCAGCTACGAGCGCCAGAACCTGCACAACAACGGCACCAGCGTCAGCCTCATCAATGCCCCCTTCACCGCCGCTGGCGGCAATCAACCCCCCGGCCAGGACTACCTGGTCATCGGCACCGGCGTGAACTTCCAGTTCACCCCCGACTTCAGCATGATGCTCGGCTACCAGACCCAGATCTTCCGCAACAACATGGAAGCCCACTTCGGCAGCGTCCGCTTCGGCTACAAGTTCTAGACCCGCCCACCTCTCTCAAATCACCGCACCCCACCGCCCCGCGCGTGTGGCGTGCGGTTTTTTCGTTTCTGGTGCTTCCGCGCAACGCCGCCCCTGATAGGTCCTACAGGCCCTATACGACCTATTTCTTCCCCGCCCTACACCCTCACCAGACTCTCGATCTGCGCAGCCGCAAACGCATGGCCGCCCAGCGTCAGTCTCAGCGCCTTGGCGGAGCTTCCCGCAGGCGCCTCCACCACACGCAGCAGCCCTTCCCTCTCCCGGGCCTCCCCGCGCAGCTGCACACGCACCAGCTTGCCCAGCGGCACGCCCCAGCGTTTCTCAAAGGCGCGCTTCTCATTCTCCGCCTCCTCCTTCCAGCGGGCAAAGCCCTCCTCGCTGGTATGTACTGGCAGTTCCTTGTTCCGGCGTCGTGCTTCTTCAGCCGCCTTCTCCGCAGCCATCTCCGACTTCCACGCTGTGTAGCCATCCGCTTCCGCCGCAGGCGCCGCCTCAAAAAGAGCCAGCCCCTCGGTGATCTCCGGCGTCACGCCACGCTCTGCCTCAGGCACACCAAACCGGCCCGCCACCGCCCAGGACCGCGCCGTGAAAAGCGGCAGCGCCGGCTCATCTCCTCGTTCATCACTCATCAAAAACGCCTACCTCCTCCGGCCGCTTTGTCATTCAGATTTCGTCATTGATTCGCTTCGCCCACCCTTCGGGCTCACTTCGTCCGTCCGTTGGCCTTCGGCTGTCCGCGCTGCGCTCCGGTTCGCTGCGCCCGGCTCATCCTTTCCTCTTCACGCCGCACGCGTCACCCGCTTCCAGAAGAAATCCAGCTCACGTGCCAGCACGCTCATCACCTGCGCAGGCGTGGCTTCCAGAGCACCGCTTTCCGCTTCTTTGATGATGCGCTGCATCGCATACAGCGCCGCGACGTTCTGAGTGTCCAGGTGGATCGAGTCCACATTCGTCTTCAACACCTCTGGGAAGGCGGCACTTTGCTGCAGGATCGCCCAGCTCTGCTGCTCGCGGTCCGTCTTGAACGTGGTGATCTTCAGCCGTGGCACCGAGGTGCCCGTGGAATGCGCATCCTGGTTCAGCTCTGCCAGCCTGCCGGCGGCAAAACCCGCCAGCGTGCGCCAGTAGGAGCCGTCCGCGAAATTCGCCAGGCCAAACACCACTTCCAATCCTTGCAGCGACCAGCACATCGCATAACGGCCCGTCATGCCCGGCAGCTCATGCTCGCTGAAGCGCACCAGGGGGAAACGCCTGCCCGCCAGCCGGATCAGATCCGCCAGCTTCGTAAAATCCAGCGGCAGAGACACCGCCTCCGCAGCCATTTGCAGGCGCAGCGCCTCGTAGCGACCCAGCAGCGCATCACGCTCCGCATTCTGCGCAGGGGGCGCAGCCGTCACCGCAGGCCGGGATGAGGGTACAAACGCCGGTGGCATGGCCACCGCAGCAGACGGAGCAGGCAGTTCCACCGCAGCCACGGCTGGCGCGGGCGTTGCCGCAGCACCCAGCACATCCGCCAGACGTTCGGCCACGGAATGAGAGCCATTGCTCTCAGTCGCATGCGGCGCACTCGGCTGCCTGAGCTTGCCGAGCATCTCGCGCAGATTTTCAAAAGCACCCGCCGAACTCGGCGAGAACTGCGAAGGTGCTTCATCCGCCTCGCTCGTGTCCGCATTCACCACCGCGCTTGGCGGCGGCAGATGCTTCCCATTCAGGCCCGCAGGCGGTGGCATCAGTGGTGCTTCATTCTGCTGCGGCAGCGCCGGCGTGGGTTCCGCCAGTCCCTCCGCCATCAGCTTCATCTGCGCCGTCGTGCTCGAATCAAAAATCGGATACTCACCCGCAGATGTCTGGTTTTCCTCCGTGCTTTCAGCCACCTCCTCGCTCATCAGCGGCAGCACACCCTCATCCGCAGTCAGAGTATGCAGAGAGACGCCGCCCTGCATCACCGGAGCCGAAAGCGTCTGCTGGAAAAAGTCCCACTGCTTGGCCGCATGGCGCAGAAAGGTACGCGCCGAGACCGAGCCCAGCGGCCGCCCCAGGAAGTAGCGCTTCACATCCAGGAAATTCGTGAACTCACGTCCCGCATCTATCGGGATGCCCGCATGCTGCAGGCGCAGGCGCAGCAGCGTCGCCGCCTCGCCCTCGCCAATGCCGCGCAGCAGCATCTGCGAAGCCGTCAGCCGGTCTTCCATCGCACTCGGGAGGTGATGCCCAAACGTCGCCTGCCACACATCCTGGTTCAGGCTCAGCACCACGTGCACGCCATCCATCTCAGACATGTCCAGCAGCAGCGAGGCAATGCGCAGCCCCGCCTCCGGATTGCGATAATACGCATCCAGGTGATCCACCAGCAGCACCACCGGCCTCCACAGCCCCAGCAGTCGCAGCCACGTCACCGGGCCTTCATTCGATTCATCCGCCGCCAGCATGCGCAGCACCGCCATGTGGGACATGCCGCCATCCAGCGCGTGGTTCAGCATCGCATTCACCCACGACTCCAGCGCCGTCGGGATCGCCGGCACGCGCTTCATCGCCTGCTCCGTCATCGGCCTGCGCAGCTGCCCTTCAAAGCGCCGCACCCAGTCGCCGATCAATCGCGCACTGCCCTTCTCGTCAAACACCTCAATCGGATCACCGCCCAGCACGCGCAGCGCCTGCTCCGGATTCGCACACGGCAGCGTGCCGTTCTCGATCAAACGCCGCACCAAAGTCGCGCACACACCCGCGCAGGCCTCACGCAGCTTCGTCCAGCCCTCACGCGAAGCCTCCGCCCGTGCCATCGACTCCAGCCCGCGCACCGCCACCGCCGAAATACCGATCGTATCCTCAAGTCGAAACGCCAGCGGCACCAGCACCACCTGCCCGTTTGCCGCAGCCGCAAGGCGCCCCAGCAGGTGCGTCTTGCCATAGCCCGCACGCGGCGCCGTCAGCAGCAGCAAAGGCTGCCCGCCGGTACGACCCGCGCTGCTTTGACGCTCATCAATCGTCGTCGTCAACTGCCCTAAAATGTCCCCGTTCAAACCCGGCACCGAGCGATTTTCCGCCACGCCAAATGGCCCCGCGCAGACATCATCCGCAAACGGATTCAGGCTCTCCCCCTGCGGCAAAGCAGGAGGCAGTCCAGACGCGGACGGTTGCAAATTTGGTAATGGCGATTCTGGACTTTCCACAATGAATGCGGTTTCAGGGTTCTGATTCAGGTCAGATACAATGATATTTATGCCAATTCATACTCCGCAGAAAGTAAGTTTTTTGCCTTTGACGTTATTCTCGAAAACGAGAATAACCGTACACGCCGATAGAACGCATCAGCCCCTCCTCTGGACGGGCCGAAAAACCCGACCTCAGTAA